>NZ_JBCNAC010000026.1:0-22081 GCF_050477885.1 Neobacillus rhizosphaerae | reverse complement strand
TGATACTAATCGTTCGAGGACTTAACCAAGTTTTAAAGCGAACTCGTTTTTTACAAACACTTCTTCTACATTATCTAGTTTTGAGAGAATGATCTCTCAAACAAAATAGTCTGGTAACAATGGCGAGAAGGTCACACCCGTTCCCATACCGAACACGGAAGTTAAGCTTCTCAGCGCCGATGGTAGTTGGGACGAAAGTCCCTGTGAGAGTAGGACGTTGCCAGGCTGTTTTAAAATACTATTGTCGCGGGGTGGAGCACGTTCGAATAATCTCCTTCGAATATTCTACAGCGCAACGATTGAGCCACTGCTTGAATAAGCCTTCCGAAATCGGGGCGGTCTTAAACTAAGCTCATGCTCAAAATTTTATAATTTTTACCGTCGCGGGGTGGAGCAGTCTGGTAGCTCGTCGGGCTCATAACCCGAAGGTCGCAGGTTCAAATCCTGTCCCCGCAATATGGTCCGGTAGTTCAGTTGGTTAGAATGCCTGCCTGTCACGCAGGAGGTCGCGGGTTCGAGTCCCGTCCGGACCGCCATATATATGCTAAAATCAAGTGCGAAACCAAGTTTCGGCTTTTTTTTATGCCATTTTATTAGGTTTTTTTGCGCTGTAGGGTTATAATTATGTACACTACATATGGAAAAGCATCCTTAGGAGATATCCTAAGGTTTTTTTTGCACTTAAATAAGGTAAAATGAGAGTAAAGGATTGCTAGGAAAGTAAAAGGTGATTGAATGAATCAATTCGAATGGAAGACGACAAATTCTGAGGAGACCTCTACATTGGCCGAACGCTTGGCTCAGCTTTTACAGCCAGGTGATGTGATTGCCCTTGAGGGTGATTTAGGAGCCGGAAAAACGACCTTTACCAAAGGCCTTGCTAAAGGGTTGGAAGTTAAGAAAACCGTCAACAGCCCTACTTTTACAATTATTAAAGAATATAACGGCAGGCTGCCCTTGTATCATATGGATGTCTATAGAGTAGCGGATGCTTTTGAAGATCTAGGTTTTGATGAATACTTTGAAGGTGACGGCGTAACAGTAGTGGAATGGGCACATTTAATTGAAGAGCAACTTCCACAAGAACGATTAACTATTTTCTTGTATCGTGAAGAAGGAGATCAAAGGAAAATGGTATTCGTGCCAAAGGGCAAGAGATATGAGCAACTATGTAAGGAGATTTTCAAATGACAGTATTGGCGATAGATACTTCTAACTATGCATTAGGAGTAGCGCTTTTAGAAGAGAATCAAGTAGTAGGAGAATACATTACTAATTTAAAAAAGAATCACTCTGTTCGGATTATGCCTGCTATTGAAGCTTTAATGAGTGATTGTGAACGAGTACCAGCAGATTTAACGAAGATTGTGGTTGCTAAAGGACCGGGGTCTTATACAGGAGTAAGAATCGGTGTTACGATTGCCAAAACACTAGCTTGGACTCTTAATATTCCGCTTGTGGGTGTTTCAAGTTTAGAAATTTTAGCCGCAGGAACTGGACGATACTTTGATGGAATGGTATCCCCGTTGTTTGATGCTAGAAGAGGCCAAGTGTATACAGGCTTATATCAATTTGTAGACGGAAAGCTTACTGTTGTGCAACAGGATCAGTTAGTGATGCTTGCTGACTGGGTAGAAAGGTTATCAGAATCGGATAAGCCTATCTTATTTGTAGGAAATGATCTACCGATTCATCAAGCTAAAATTGAAGAAGTCTTGGGACCTAAAGCCATTTTTGCAAGTATGACAGAACATAACCCACGTCCAGCTGAACTTGCTTTATTAGGAAAGGGCCAAGCTGGAGACGACTTACATTCTTTTGTACCAAATTATATACGTTTAGCAGAAGCGGAAGCTAAGTGGCTTGAAGCAAAAGGAAAAATATAAAATGGATAGGGAAAGAGATATATGGTAGATTCTTATGTTTTTCGATATATGAGGGAAGAGGATATTGACCAGGTACTAGAGGTAGAGCATGCGTCCTTTACCACGCCTTGGAGCAGGGAAGCATTTTATAATGAACTACACAATAATAAATTCGCTGTCTATATTGTCCTTGAGGAAGAAAATCAAATCATTGGCTATTGTGGAACATGGGTTGTCATCGATGAAGCACATGTGACGAACGTGGCCATAATGCCTGGATATCGGGGAAAAAAGCTAGGAGAGGCATTAATGACAAAGCTAATGTCTGTTGCTAGGGAGTTAGGAGCTAGAAGTATGACGCTTGAAGTAAGGGTAACGAATCATGTCGCACAATCCCTTTATCGGAAATTAGGATTTCAAAATGGCGGGATTCGAAAAAACTATTATTCAGATAACCAAGAAGATGCACTAGTAATGTGGGTGAATTTATGAAAAAAGATCAGTATATTTTAGCAATAGAAACAAGCTGTGATGAGACGGCAGTAGCCATCATTAAAAATGGTCGTGAGATTGCAGCTAATGTCGTGGCATCTCAAATAGAAAGTCATAAGCGGTTTGGCGGAGTAGTACCTGAAATTGCCTCCCGTCATCATGTTGAGCAAATAACCATCGTGATGGAGGAAGCGCTGAATCAGGCAAACCTTACAATGGCTGATTTGGATGCTATTGCTGTCACAGAAGGTCCCGGATTAGTTGGTGCGCTATTAATTGGTGTTAATGCCGCAAAAGCTTTGGCGTTTGCCCATAATAAGCCACTTGTACCGGTCCACCATATAGCTGGGCATATCTATGCAAACCGGCTGGTAACAGAAATGAAATTTCCTTTGTTGTCACTTGTGGTATCTGGTGGCCATACAGAGCTTGTTTACATGAAGGAGCACGGTCACTTTGAAGTAATTGGCGAAACAAGAGATGATGCAGCTGGAGAAGCCTACGATAAGGTGGCAAGAACGTTAAATATGCCGTATCCTGGCGGCCCGCATATTGATCGCTTAGCACAGGAAGGAAGCCCTACGATTGACCTACCTAGAGCATGGCTGGAAGAAGGTTCGTTTGACTTTAGTTTTAGCGGCTTGAAATCTGCTGTTATTAATACGGTCCACAATGCTGAACAGCGCGGTGAAACAATTGCTCCAGAAGATCTTGCGGCAAGCTTCCAAGCGAGTGTCATTGAAGTACTGTTGAAAAAGACTGAAAAGGCTGTTGCTCAGTATGACGTGAAGCAAGTATTAGTAGCAGGAGGGGTGGCAGCCAATAAAGGGCTAAGACATGCATTAGAAAAGGCGTTTGCTGACCAACCTGAAATTGAATTAGTGATTCCTCCATTATCCTTGTGCACCGATAATGCAGCCATGATTGCGGCAGCAGGAAGCATCATGTTTGAAAAAGGAATCAGAGCAGGCCTTGAGCTTAATGCAAATCCAGGATTGGATATTGAAATGCATAATAATGAGTAACCGTTCCATGATGGAACGGTTTTTTTGTGGATAATTAATTTTTTGAATGATGAAAAAAACAGGTGATTGTGGATAACGTCAGGGGAAACTGTTGATAATGTGGATAAATACAGTAATTACTGTGGATAATGTGGAAAAGTGTGTGGAATAACTGAAATAGTAGGCTTTAAAATGTAGATAAGGTTGTGGAAAAAGGGCGGTTTTATTAAAAATTGTAGATAAATGGTGAAAGTGTGTAGATAAAACAAAATTTTGTGTAGATAAATCACAGAAACGTGTACTAAAATTCCCTCAGCTCCAATCTAGACATAAATATAGGAAAAAACCGGGCACATCTACCCGGTTTTCCTATTAATCAGCTAGCTCAGCCCACTCTTCCATTAATTGCTCAAGCTCAGCCTTCGCTTTTTCGCTTTTTATGTTAATCTCCAGTACCTTTTCGTGATTTTGAAATACTTCTGGTTCACATAACTGTTGTTCGCACTCCTGAATTAGTTCCTCAAGCTCTTCAATCCGTAACTCGATTTCTTCTAATTTTCTTTTGCGCTGGCGCTCCAGCTTTTTGCTTTCTTTATCTTGTTGATAAGACGTTTTCTCTTGTGCTTCTGCCTGAGCAGCATTTTTAGACGATTCAGCTAGCGCTAAAGCAGCCAGTTCTTCCTGCTCGAGCTTCTTTTCTAAATAATAATCATAATCCCCAAGGTACTCCATGCTGCCATGTCGGTTTAATTCTAATACCTTCGTGGCAATTCGGTTAATAAAATACCGGTCATGGGATACAAACAAAATGGTGCCAGGATAATCAATCAATGCATTCTCCAGAACTTCCTTACTATCAAGGTCTAGGTGGTTCGTAGGCTCGTCAAGAATGAGAACATTGGCCTTTTCTAGCATCAGCTTGGCAAGTGCTAACCGAGCTTTCTCCCCGCCGCTAAGGGTGGAGACTATTTTTAACACATCATCACCAGAGAATAAGAAGTTTCCAAGAACGGTTCGGATCTCTTTTTCACTTTTCAGCGGATAATCATCCCAGAGCTCATTTAATACACGCTTATTAGAGGTCAATTCCGCCTGTTCCTGATCGTAATAACCAATGGAAAGGTTTGTCCCATAATGAATGGTTCCGGCAAGGGCAGGGAGCTTCTTAATAATCGTTTTTAGAAGCGTAGACTTACCAATTCCATTTGGACCCACAAGAGCAATGCTTTCCCCCTTAAAGGCCCGGAACGAAATCTCCTCAGATACCTTCTCTCCATCGTAGCCCACCGCAAGAGAATCGACCGTTAATACATCATTCCCGGTTTGTCTTTCAATTTCAAAAGAGAAGGTAGCAGACTTTTCATCACCAAGAGGTCGGTCCATTATGTCCATTTTCTCAAGCTTTTTCCGGCGGCTTTGCGCTTGTTTGGTGGTGGACGCTCTCGCTAGATTCCTTTGGATAAAATCTTGCAAATTAGCGACCTCTTGCTGTTGTTTTTCATAAAGCTTCAAATTGCGCTCATAATTGGCCGCTTTTTGATCAAGGTAAGAACTATAGTTACCCGGAAACCTTTGGATTTGCTTGCGGGATACTTCATAGACCTGATTCACGACTTTATCTAAGAAGTAGCGGTCATGAGAGACAATTAAAATAGCGCCATCATAACCCTGCAAATATTGCTCTAGCCATGAAAGGGTATCAATATCCAAATGGTTGGTAGGCTCGTCCAATATTAAAATATCAGGTTTGGTTAGCAGCAATTTCCCTAAGGCAAGCCGGGTTTTTTGACCACCGCTTAAACTAGTAATCATGAGAGAATGATCCTGGAAATTTAGACCGTGCAGAACCGAACGAATGTCAGCTTCAAACTGGTATCCGCCCTGCTCCTTGAATTTTACCTGGAGAGTATCATATTCTTTCAGCACCCGTTCGTACTTGCCTGGGTCTTCAAACACAGAAGGATCGGCCATTTGTTCTTCTAGTTTGCGGAGCGATTTTTCCATGATTTGAAGTGGTTCAAATACGGTTAACATTTCGTCCCAAATGGTCAACTTGGATTCTAATCCTGTGTTTTGGGCTAAATACCCGATGGTTACTTCTTTTGGTTTGATGATTTCGCCGCCATCATGAGACAAATGTCCGGCAATAATCTTTAATAAGGTCGATTTTCCGGCGCCATTACGGCCAACAAGGGCCACACGGTCTCTCGTTTGTAATTCTAGCTTTATATTCGATAAAATAAGGTCAGCACCATAATATTTTTGTAATTGATTCACTTGCAATAAAATCATTCTATTCACCTCTATTACTTAGGACTAGTGTACCGTATTAGCAGTATGACAGCAATAACTCGGACTCTTCTAGGTGATGTTCTTATAAAAAATATAGTGTTTCGTTCAAAGTTTCACACACATAAAAGGAAAAATAGTGTATTATTTTTTGGTAGGAGGATTTTTTATATGGTCGAATTTACGCATTTTAATGAAGAAGGCAGAGCAAAGATGGTAGATGTCAGCGACAAGCCAGAGACTGCACGTACTGCTCTTGCTCATTCTAGCATAACTGTAAGTAAAGAGATTTTTGATAAAATAACCCATAATGAGATGAAAAAGGGCGATGTATTAGCTGTTGCCCAGGTGGCTGCTGTGATGGCGGCTAAAAAAACATGGGATCTCATTCCTATGTGTCACCCCATTCCACTGACTGGTGTGAATATTTCTTTTGCATGGGAAGAGGATCAAACAGGGGACTTTCAATTACATATTGAAGCAGCGGTGAAAACAAAAGGGAATACTGGTGTGGAAATGGAAGCGCTCACAGCTGCAGCTGCATGTGCTTTAACCGTTTATGATATGTGTAAGGCAGTAGATAAAGGGATGGTTATTGGACCAACCTATTTAGTGGAAAAAACAGGCGGTAAAAACGGTGATTTTAGAAGAAATGAACAGGTTAAATAAGAGTTAAAAAACCATTCATGGGGTGTGGGAGAATATGAGTAACGAAACGATGAAAATACCACAGGCGACAGCGAAACGGCTGCCCCTCTATTATCGATTTTTAAAGAACCTGCATACTTCCGGCAAACAAAGAGTTTCATCTGCAGAGTTAAGTGAAGCGGTAAAGGTAGACTCGGCAACGATTCGCCGTGACTTTTCCTATTTTGGGGCATTAGGTAAGAAGGGGTATGGCTATAATGTTAATTATTTGTTAACCTTTTTCCGGAAAACGCTGGATCAGGATGAATTAACAAAGGTTGCGTTAATTGGGGTCGGTAATTTGGGGACTGCCTTTTTAAATTATAACTTTTTAAAAAATAACAACACGAAGATCGAGGTCGCATTTGATGTCGATCCGGAAAAAATGGGAACAATGATTCGTGAAGTTCCGGTTCATCATATGGATGATTTGGAGAAGGTATTAGAAAATAGTGATATTCAGGTGGCTATTTTAACGGTTCCTGCTCCTGTTGCGCAAATGATAACGGACCGACTTGTAAAAGCGGAAGTCAAAGGGATTTTAAACTTTACGCCTGCTCGGTTAAATGTACCTGGTTCGATTCGGGTTCACCATATTGACTTGGCAGTGGAACTGCAATCATTGGTTTACTTTTTGAAACACTATCCGACAGCGGATCTAGATGAATAGTACATGGTAAGGCCTTTTACGAATTTTCTTTCGTAGAGGGCCTTTTATTTTTACATAAAATTGTAAATAGTAACTTTACAAGCGTAACAGTGTTATGTTACATTAATAAACAGAAAGGGGTTTTTATCATGAGTGAGGAGTTAATCTCAAAAAAAGACCTATTAGAATTTGCGGGAATTTCCTATGGACAGTTATATAGGTGGAAGCGAAAGGACCTTATTCCAGAAGACTGGTTCATACGTAAATCAACTTTTACTGGGCAGGAAACCTTTTTCCCAAAAGAGAAGATCCTAGAAAGAATCAATAAAATCCAAACAATGAAAGAAAATTTATCACTAGATGAACTGGCAGACATGTTTTCACCGAATATTTCTGACTTGCAGCTTGGAAAAGATGAGTTAGTAAAACGTAACATTGTTTCATCTGCTGTCATGGATTTTTACCTTGAGAATGAAAAAGGAAGCCCTACGTTTACAATTACTAGAATGCTTGAGGTATACGTGCTTGAGAAGCTTCTGCAATCTGGTGAGATTAATCAAGATGAAGGAAAGATGATGCTTCAGGTGCTAAAGGAGCATGCTGCTTTAATCAAACAAAAAAGCTGTGAATTAGTGATAACAAGGAAGCTTGGGGTGTCATCATGTCTTTTGCTCATTAACGCGGAAGCAATGCATATGGATCTGGGGACGAAAATGGTTGTGCAGCTCTCACTGATGTCGTGTATGGAAGAGATCAAAGCAAAATTATTATAAAGGAGAATATACATGGATATGAAGGAAAGAGGAGACTTAGTCATCAATGGTTTCGGTGCTTCCAATGGCGGGACGTTTCGCCAGGTCATATTGAATGGCTTCGGAACGGTTAACAGTGATGTTGAATGCGTGGAGTTTGAAAGTAATGGTTTCGGGACCGTGGATGGGAATGTGACAAGCGAACAGACGAAAATAAACGGTAAAGCAAAGGTCAAGGGAACGATTGAATCCCAACACCTAGCGATAGATGGAACGGCTAAGATTGACGAAAATCTATATGTGAAAAAATTAAAGGTTTCTGGCAAGGCATCTGTTGGTGGAAAAATCAAAAGTGAGGAAATCAAAATTAATGGGGTGTTAAGGGTAGAAGGAGATTGTGAGGCGGAGATTTTTAAAGCAGATTCTCAATTTGCTATTGGCGGGCTATTAAATGCCGAACAAATTACAATACAACTTCATGGCCCATGCAAGGCAAAGGAAATCGGCGGTGAAACCATATTGGTGAAACATAGACATAGAGGTTCCTTTTTTGAAAGTCTCATTAAACCGCTGTTTTCCACTCAGCTCGAAGCGGAGTTCATTGAAGGGGACGTAATTGAACTAGAGAATACCATTGCTAAGGTTGTACGGGGGAATCAGGTAAAGATAGGCCGGAATTGCCAAATTGGTGTCGTAGAGTACCGGGAAGATTTTTCACAACATAAAAATGCTGTAGTTAAAGAAAGTATAAAAGTGTAATTGGGGGGTAGGACAATGGAGAAAAGCAGTAACCTGATCATCAATGGATCGGGAAGTTACCCTGGCGGCCAATATAGAAAAATCAGCATAAGAGGAGAAGGGACCATCGTCAATAATGTGGACTGCTCCAGCTTTCATGTATATGGAACAAGTGAGGCGTGCGAAAATGTGAAAACACGCGCGGCTAAAATCTTGGGTGAGGCAGAGGTCAAAGGATCGATGGAGGCAGAGGAAGTACTCATCATGGGAACAATGACCGTTGGCGGAAAGGCGCAGCTGAAAAAAGTAAAGATTTTTGGCATGTTAGAGGTGGATGACCGATTGATGGGCGAGTCAGCCGTTATTAAAGGAAGTATCTCTGTAAAAGGTGATGTCGAATATGAGAAATTTGACTCGAGCGGTGGATTTGAAATTAAGGGGTTGTTATCTGCCGACACTGTTAAAATTTCCCTGAGTTTTGGCGAGAGCACGGCGGAGGAAATTGGCGGCGGGAAGATCTCGGTAAAAAGAGGATCCTGGTTTATTCCATTCACCAATATTCCACTCTCAAAAAGAGCGGGCTTTCTCGATGCGAAAGTCATCGAAGGCGATGAGGTGTACTTAGAAAACACAAAGGCAGCAATCGTTCGGGGTAATATTGTGAAAATCGGACCAGGATGCGACATCGGTTTGGTTGAGTATCGAGAGAATTTGACCCATGACCCTAGCGCCACGATTAAGACGAAAACAAAGATTTAAGGGGGATATGGGATGACAATGAAGGATAGTAAATTAGGGTTGGTTGTCGCAGGATTATTATTGGGGATTTTAATGGCATCTATGGATAATACCATCGTTGTGACCGCGATGGGGACGATTGTTGGTGACCTCGGCGGACTGGAAAGCTTCGTTTGGGTTGTTTCTGCCTATATGGTGGCAGAGATGGCAGGGATGCCGATCTTCGGAAAATTGTCTGACATGTACGGACGGAAGCGGTTCTTTATTTTTGGACTTATTTTGTTTATGGCAGGATCCGCTTTATGCGGTACAGCCGAAACGATTACACAGTTAAGTATTTACCGGGCGATTCAAGGGATTGGCGGCGGCGCCCTTGTGCCCATTGCCTTTACAATCATGTTTGATCTTTTTCCACCTGAAAAACGTGGGAAGATGGGCGGATTATTTGGAGCCGTCTTTGGTCTTTCGAGTATTTTTGGGCCGTTGCTAGGGGCGTATATTACAGATCATATCAGCTGGCATTGGATTTTCTATATTAACATGCCACTTGGAATTTTATCCTTGATTTTTATCGTGATGGCTTACAAAGAGTCACCAATTCATCAAAAGCAAACGATTGACTGGTGGGGAGCGGTGACATTAGTCAGTGCAGTGGTCTGCTTAATGTTTGCCCTAGAGCTGGGTGGACAGAAATATGACTGGGATTCAATGATTATTTTAAGCTTATTTTCAGGATTTGCGATTTTGTTTGTAGTCTTTTTATTTGCGGAGACAAAAGCAAAGGATCCCATCATTTCATTTTCGATGTTTAAAAACCGGTTGTTTGCTGGAAGTACGATTGTCGGTCTGTTTTACGGGGCAGCTTTTATGGCGGGAACGGTATACATACCGATTTTTGTCCAAGGAGTGTATGGAGGCAGTGCAACGAATTCTGGATTAATTTTATTACCGATGATGCTGGGATCGGTGGTAACCGCGCAGGTAGGCGGATTTTTGAACACCAAAATGAGCTACCGTAATATCATGTTTTTGTCGGCGGTTATTCTGATTGGTGGATTTTTGCTGTTAAGTACGATTACTCCAGAAACCAGCCGGACAATATTAACGGTGTACATGATTGTTATCGGACTGGGAGTGGGTTTCTCTTTTTCGGTGTTGAGCATGGCGGCGATTCATCCGTTTGGCATGGAGCAGAGGGGATCAGCGACTTCAACAAGTAACTTTATTCGTTCACTTGGAATGACGATTGGGATTACCATTTTTGGTACAATCCAACGAAATGATTTTACAGAGGCTCTCGAAAAAGCCTTTGCTGGAATGGGACCGATGCCGAAGGGAGGAGCATTCGGGGATTCACGTGCGTTATTATCAGAGGAAGGGCGGAAAATGATTCCGCCACAGATTCTTGATAAAATTACGGATGCTCTTTCTAGCTCGATTGTCCACACGTTTACATGGGCTTTGGTACCAGCAGGTCTGGCGTTCTTATTTATCTTTATTTTAGGTAAAGAACGAATGGTCATCCACCGGGGAGAGACTTCAAAATAAAAGGTGTCAGGCACCATTGTGAAAATTTCATATGGTGCCTGACACCCTTTTTTGTGATTCGCTGATAAATGGCTTAAATTCGCTGATAAAATTCAAGATTCGCTGATAAAACCGTGAATTCGCCGATAAATGTAAGAAATTCTTTTAAGCCCCCTTAATCTTTTAGACACCATATTGCTTTAGGTTTACACTCTGAGTAATGGATACAAAATGATTAAAGGAGGTGAAAGAGTCATGCCTAAACAAAAAATTGATGTGATTGAAGACGTTAAAAAGAAGTATGTTCGTATGGCTTTGGAAACTGGGAAACATACCTCTACAGCTCGTAAGGCCGGTATATCTTCCGATACCTTAAGAAAATGGACTAAAGAGTATGAAGATGTAGTTAGAGATGAAATGGAATCCGAAGGAATAACTACTATATCCGTTAATCCATCCAAACAAGAATTGCAGGCTAGATACGAACAAGCAATGAAACTTTTAGGAGAAAAAGAGCTAGAAGTCGCTATGCTAAAAGAGATAATAAAAAAAAACGAATAACCAAGGATGATATGTTAAAAGAGGCAGAACGATGGAGATCTGAGGGTTTTTCTGTAAAAAAAACAATGAAATTATTAGGGATCGAGAGATCACTATATTATTATCATCAGGCTAATATGTCTTCAGAAGAAAAAGGAACAAGAGGAAGACCAGTTCCTGGTTACTCGCTTGATAAAAATGGGAAAAGAATCCCTGATGAACAGATAGAAGAGTTCTTGATGGAGGCAGTTGAAGGAGAAGAAGTTGTGTATGGGTACCGTAAGCTAACTCATTTCTTGCGAAATGAACATCAGCTTGAAATTAACTTCAAGAAAGTCTATCGATTATGCGAAAAACTGGATATCCTTCTTCCAAAGCGAGAAAAGACGACCAAATATCCAAGAAGAATTGCAAGAAATCATGTCATAACGGGTCCGAATCAACTGTGGCAGCTAGATATTAAATATGGATCTATAGAAGAGAGTGGACGGTTCTTTTTCTTAACGAGTGCGATTGATGTATTTGACCGATGTATTGTCGGATTTTACATGGGCTCGAATTGTAAGGCGAAAAGTATTACTGAAATGCTTCGGGAGGCTCTCTTAAAAAGAAAAGTTCCACTTCCGAAGGAAGACGATGACCCGAGATTATTTATCCGAACTGACAATGGTCCTCAATTCGTTAGTGATGTATTTGGTGAATTTTGTGAAAGTCAGAAAGTAATTCATGAAAGAATCCCAAAGAAATCACCAAATTGTAATGCGTACATTGAATCCTTTCACAGTATTATTGAGCGAGAATGCTTTCAACGATACGCATTTGAGTTCTTTGAAGAAGCATACTTTAAGGTAAGTGAATTCATAGAATTCTACAACGACAGACGATACCATGGAAGTTTAAACTACCTATCTCCAACTCAGTTCCATGAAATCTATAACCAGGGAAGTTTGGACATCGAGGCAATACGATTATAAAAATTACAGCCACCTCTATTCTGGAATATGGGGGCGCTCACTTAACCTCCTTCTTCAGCTTAGCTGCCAGGTAGTTGGATGAAATGAAGCGGTCAAGTGCATTCCTTGACGGCTTCATTTCATCCAACTATTCTCCAAAATAGCTGAAGAAGGAGTGGCAATCGTCTAAACCAAAAAACAAAAAAATGAAAAACTAAGAAAACAGAAGAAAACATGAGAACGTGTCTAAAATAACGGGGCCAGACCGAATTCGCAGATAAAATACAATTTCTTCAGATTGAGTGTAATTTTACACATAAAAAAGAGCTTATATTAGCTAAAAGTTTTAATTTTAGCTAATATAAGCTTTATTTTTTCAATTTATCTTTATATCGAAAATGAAAGGCGATCATTTTTAGGCCTGAACCGAAGTCGAAGGTAGCGAGAACGACTAATAAATAGCTAAAAAAGCCCCAGCCGTTTTTTTGAACATCGTCAACGGCGAAGTAAGTAAATAACCCGCCTAAAAAGAAATAAATCAAACCGGATAACAAAGGTGAACGTCTCATAAGAATCCTCCGATAAAGTTTTGAACCGCCTCAGCCTCGCGCTGCAGTCTTTCAATATCGTCTTTATAGACTGATTGGACTAAGACAACCATGGTGTTCATGGTCACATGGGCAAAAATCGGTACCCAGATTCGCTTGGTGATTACATATAGAAAGGCGAACGTAAAGCCCATTGCTGAATAGAGTAAAATGTGTACAGGCTCCATATGTGCTAAAGCGAAAACGACTGAGCTGATGAGTGCAGAGAGAAAGAAGTTAAACCGCTTATAAAGGGAGCCGAAAATAATTTTGCGGAAGACGATTTCTTCTAGGATAGGACCAAAAATACTTGTTACTAGTATGGCCCATGGTAACGTGTCTATGATGGTTAGAATATCCTTCGTGTTCTCCGAGCCCATTTTAATTCCTAAAAGACTCTCGATGATGGCGGCAACATACTGAGAAAATAACGCTAAAAAGACACCCAATATTGCCCAGACGATGGACGAGCCGATAGAACTGTTTCTTTCCTCTAGTCTTTTGGTGTTAAATTCTTTCCTTAAGAGGAAAAGAATGATGATGAGGGCTATAGAAAAGCTGGCAATCAACCAAATCGGCACCGCAAGCCTTTGGCTAATTCCTGCATGTTTAAAACCGAATAGCAATAATGGCATTCCAACCAAACTGGAAAACTGCATAGCAATATATACAATGATGATCCACCAATATTCTTTTTTCAAATGCTAATCTCCTTTTCGCACAACTATCTATTTTACTCATTCTTATGCTTGTCTTTACAACACTATTATATATTTTACTCTTAAAATGAGTCTTGTTTCAATTTAGATGAACTATTTTAATAAGTCAGGTATAGAATGTCCTCTTCTTCACATACTTTATAAGGTTGTCAAAAATGATTTTTTTACCAAAAAATTTTGTGCTTCATACTTGCAAAAGATTATCAGATTCATTATTATAATAATTGTGTTAGCACTCATTAATCGAGAGTGCTAATAATGACAGAATTACATATATATTTGAGGAGGTTGTTTGATTTGTTAAGACCATTAGGTGATCGCATTATCATTGAGCTTGTTGAATCAGAAGAAAAAACTGCAAGCGGTATCGTATTACCAGATTCAGCGAAAGAAAAGCCTCAGGAAGGAAAAGTTGTTGCCGTTGGTACTGGCCGCGTACTTGAAAGCGGAGAGCGTGTAGCACTTGATGTTACTGAAGGCAATCGCATTATCTTCTCAAAATACGCTGGTACAGAAGTGAAATACCAGGGTGTTGAATACTTAATTTTACGTGAAAGCGATATCCTTGCTATTGTTGAGTAAGGTTCATACAAAAATATAAAAATTGAAAACTTATGAGGAGGCTTTTTGAACAATGGCTAAAGAGATTATGTTTAGTGAAGAAGCACGCCGCGCAATGCTACGTGGTGTTGATGCCCTAGCAAATGCTGTTAAAGTTACTCTTGGACCTAAAGGACGCAACGTGGTTCTTGAGAAAAAATTCGGTTCACCACTTATCACAAATGATGGTGTAACAATTGCAAAAGAAATCGAATTAGAAGATGCATTCGAAAACATGGGTGCAAAGCTTGTTGCTGAAGTAGCTAGCAAAACAAACGATGTTGCCGGTGACGGTACAACAACTGCAACTGTTCTTGCACAAGCGATGATTCGCGAAGGCTTAAAGAACGTGACTGCAGGTGCGAACCCAATGGGTATCCGTAAAGGGATCGAAAAAGCGGTTGCAACTGCTGTTGAAGAATTAAAAGCTATTTCTAAACCAATTGAAAACAAAGCTTCTATCGCACAAGTTGCTGCCATCTCTGCGGCTGACGAAGAAGTTGGTCAATTGATTGCTGAAGCAATGGAGCGCGTTGGTAACGACGGCGTTATCACAATTGAAGAATCTAAAGGCTTCACAACTGAATTAGATGTTGTTGAAGGTATGCAATTTGATCGTGGATATGTATCAGCTTACATGGTAACAAACACGGACAAAATGGAAGCTGTTTTAGAAAATCCATATATCTTAATCACTGACAAGAAGATTTCTAGCATTCAAGAAATCCTTCCAGTACTAGAGCAAGTGGTACAACAAGGAAAGCCATTATTACTTGTTGCTGAAGATATCGAAGGTGAAGCATTATCTACATTAGTAGTGAATAAGCTTCGCGGAACGTTCAATGCAGTAGCTGTTAAAGCTCCTGGCTTCGGTGACCGTCGCAAAGCTATGCTTGAAGATATCGCTGCATTAACTGGCGGTGAAGTAATCACTGAAGAGCTTGGCCGTGACCTTAAAACTGCTACAATCGCATCTTTAGGACGCGCTTCTAAAGTGGTTGTAACAAAAGAAAACACTACAATCGTTGAAGGTGCTGGTGAAACAGCTTCAATCGAAGCTCGTGTAAACCAAATCCGTGTTCAATTAGAAGAAACAACTTCTGAATTTGACCGTGAAAAATTACAAGAGCGCTTAGCTAAGTTAGCTGGCGGTGTAGCAGTCATCAAAGTTGGTGCTGCAACTGAAACTGAATTAAAAGAGCGTAAGCTTCGTATCGAAGACGCATTGAACTCAACTCGTGCTGCAGTTGAAGAGGGTATCGTATCCGGTGGTGGTGTAGCCCTTCTAAACGTATACAGCAAAGTAGCTGAAATTCAAGCTGAAGGCGACATTCAAACTGGTATCAACATCGTATTACGTGCGATGGAAGAGCCTGTTCGCACAATCGCTCACAACGCGGGTCTTGAAGGATCTGTTATCGTTGACCGCTTAAAGCGCGAAGAAGTTGGCACAGGCTTCAACGCTGCTAACGGCGAATGGGTAAATATGATTCAAGCTGGTATCGTTGACCCAACTAAGGTGACACGTTCAGCTCTTCAAAACGCTGCATCTGTAGCGGCTATGTTCTTAACAACTGAAGCAGTTGTTGCTGACAAGCCAGAGCCAGCTGGTGCAGGCATGGGTATGCCTGACATGGGCGGTATGGGTGGAATGGGCGGCATGATGTAATCATTTCACCAAAAGAATAGCGAAATATTAAGGGTTGGAGAGAAGTCTCCAACCCTTTTTGCTGTTATTTTTTACTTTTTTTGAATAATTTCATATTTTGTTCTTTTAACTCTTGCAATTCTATTTTTATGTCAGAAATATCATTAATGATTTGATCTAGTTTCTGAGAAAAAGAAGAAAGTTCTTGTGAAATATCCGTTGTGACATCCTCTTGACTTTGGGTGATAGATGGTAATGTACTTCCTTGTGTTTCAGCTTCTATAGAAACTGGATTTTTAGAATTCTGATTGGCTACAGCCCGTTCCGTAATAGAATTTAGGAGAGAATCATTTTTTAGAAGAGTTGTTGCCAGCTGCATAATAGAACCAAGAGATTTTTCATTTTTCAACAAATTGCCGGCTAGGTTTTTGTAAGCCTCGTTGTCTGCAGAAATACCATTATTTAGGACGCTTTTTTCCTCGTTATTTTCATTCATTATTTAACCCCCATTTAGATTAAAACAATTAGTACTAAACAACCTATATTTGAAAAAAAACCTAGAAGACCAGTTGCTCATCTTCTAGGCTTAACACTCAGATTAGGAACTTAAAAACTGATCAGTGTTATATAGGTTTTTCGTTAACAACCCTGACTAGCAATATCAGTAGCAAGCGCTCTAATCATATCTCCAGTAGCTGTATTGATTAATAGGTCTGCAAGAAGAGCTACAACAATGAGAAGGAGATAGACTAAAAATCTTCCAAGTAGACAAAGAAGAGTACCAAGAGTATCACTAGGAGTTTGTTGAACAGAAATAGCCATTTAACTTCACCTCTTTCTTTCACTAGTTTTATAAGAGGCCTCTTACACCATTCATACTATGAAATAAAAGATAGAAGTTATAAGCATATATAACAAGAAAAAGAAAAAGGGGCTGTCCAAATTTTATTAGAATAGAAACTCCCAGACATTTTAGGAGCTTCTATTCAGCAAATCAAGGATTTTCGAACTAATTAATTTCAATTTTTACTTCGATTTAGCTTCTTCACTAATCGCTTTCCCAGGAATAAGATGAACAGTTTCGCTTGGTCCAAAGCCGCTCCATCGGTACCCAAAAACTGGAGCAAGACCATTAGGAATTACATCTGAGAGTCTTTCTCTTTTGGAATATTTCATTCCTCGTCCAACGGCCTCTACACTAAATGTATAGGTTTTCCCTTGTTTAAGCCCTATTACCGTATAATTGGTATTTGCCGTTGTCATTTCTGCATTAATTGGGGTGAATGACGCCCCTGCAGGCTGAATTGGCTGGCCATTTACATAAACACGGTATCCGATCACCTCTTGATTGATGGCGGTTGCCGGGTTCCAAGAGAGTGATACACTTTTTCCGTCCTTACCAATCGCAGCCTTTAAGCCGCCATCAAAGGATGGAGCACCAATGGCATATGGAGTAGCAGTTTCTATCTTAAGTGAACTGTCATAAGGTGTAGTATTACCGGCTAGATCGACAGCTTCTACCGTAACATCGTACTTAGTACTAGGTTGAAGATCCAATAGTGTATACTTATTCGATGTCGCAAATCCATGGAATTCTCCATTTGCATAGACTTTATAGCCGGCAATCCCCGTATCATCACTTGCAGCCTCCCACTCAACAGATGCCCAAGTAAATCCAGGGTACACCACTTCTATTTCTTTGCCGCCGCTAAAAGTATCATTTGCAGGTATGGTAGTTGTTGGCTCTTTGATCTGAGTATTTTCTGGAAGCACTGGGTTAGTTTTATCAACCACTCCAGCCGTTTTTACTCTAATTTTCGGCCCATCAGAAGTACGGTTTCCGGTTGCATCCGCTGCTTCTACTTTAAAACTGTATTCCTTAGCGGGAGACAATCCGGTCACAGTAAAGCTGGTTTGTTTCGTTGTCGTATAATCAGCTCCAACTTTTTCTCCATCTTTATATACCGTATAGCCAGATACCACTGCATTATCGGAAGCACCAGTCCAAGTTAATGTAACGCTCTTACCATCTTCGGATGATACAGCTTGGACATTTGCAGATTCAGTCCATTTAGGTTTTTCAGCTGCATCTACAGGAGCGGCTGTAGTATTTTCAAAGACAATCCCCGTAGAATTTTTAATTCTCCATGGATTTCCACCGTTATCAAGAACGTTCGTAAAGGTTACATTATTAAACTTAATATCCTTTGCGTAATTCAAGTTGGCTGAAAAGACCTTATCAAATTTTACATTATTAAAAGTGATATTCTCATGATAGACCTCGCCAACATCACTATTACCATTCACAAGGATAGCTTGTTTTTTACTGCCCCCTTGGTTGCGAACCGTCGTATTCTCAACCCTAATATCCCTAAATTGAGAAATTTTCTGTGCAGGCTCATAAAGAATCGAAGCATTTGAATCTTCATAAGAGGAAGTAAATACAAAAGGACCATCCCCATCAATGCCTTCTAACGCATTGTCTTTAAAAAGAATATCTCTTGCTCCACCACCCATTGGTGTGTTCGTTTTGGCACGCAGACCGACATCGGTTTTATACATGATGTTGTCTTCTACTAGAAAATCTTGAATCCATCCACCGGTATGACTGCCTGTTACCACTCCACCGTGACCTTCGCGAATATAGTTATTGAAGATCCATGCTTCACCAGTAGGTTCTTCTCCTGCAGCCGCTTGCCCCATGCCTGCAGCAAAGTTAATGGCGTCATCACCAGTATCAACAAAGTTATTGAAGACCATGATGTTTTGAGAGTCACCAAATTCAAACCCGTCAGCATTATTAGCATCGTAGGTCTTTGCTGTCGTACCATTTACCACAATATTTTTGCTATGAAGGTTAACGATTCCATGGAAGGAAGGATTCAGTTGAGTAATGCCTTCATAATACATCCCGTCCACACCACGAACAGTAATCAAGTTGGAACGGGTAGAATAGGCAGACTTCGCATTCATCCCCTCGGCTTGAGACGCATAAGATTGAGCGGCTGCTAAAATTCCGTAGGTACCATCGGAAGAAAGGTCTAACGGACTCATTTGTCCATTTTGCACTTTTACATTGCCTGTGACTTTCGAATTGCTTCCGGCTAGCAAGCGCGGAAGCTCATTCCCGGCTTCATCTATTGTCGGGTTATTAGGATCAGACTTCCACCCATTCCCATCAATCGTTCCTTTTCCTACAATGCGGATGTTCTTTAGGCTGCCGTAATCATATGTATGGGCATTGATTAGGGAGTAAGAACGCTCATCCGTAGAGTAATCGTAGACCCAGAAATTCCTACTGTAGTCTTCAGGATCCGGAGAACCAAGAAAATAGCCATCGACCTGTAACGTCATATCCGACTTAAGCCATATTTCTCCAGAGATAAATTTTCCTTCTGGAATTAACACTTTTGCCCCTGGTGTCGCTGCATCGATCGCCGCCTGAATAGCCTTGGTATCCTTTGTATCATCATTTGGTGTAGCACCATAATCAACGATATTAAATACGTCAGGCACTCTAGTTGTTTTACCGGTAATTTTATTTGACGGGGCTGATTCCACGCCATCCTTATTGACTGATGTTACATAAAATTCATAGGATTTATTTGGTTTAAGATTTTCAACTGTAAAGTTATGAATAAGAATATCAACGTGGAAATCATCTTTATCAATATTTTTATAGAAATTATCAATGTAGGCTTTTGCTGTTCCACTGTTATCCTTTAGGGCGCTTCCTATTTTCTTGTCATTCATATACACATTGAAGTCTACAATATCACTGTAATCCTCAGGTTTTTCCCACACAAGGGTAATGCTGTCTTCGTCAAAAGCAAGGGTTGGTATCTGTAAGTTTTCTGGAGATGCTGGTGCAGTAGATTGCGTTTCTGCATAGGTAATCACACCTGTTTGGCCAAATACAAGTAGAAGTACTAGGAAAATCGAAATACTTTCTTTAAATCTCTTCAACTATTATTACCACCTTTCAACTGTCTTTTGTGAAGCAAGTAACATCCATAACCTCCTTTCTCCAAAAATACATGTTTCATTATAGTTGAAACCGTTTTCAAAAATAATGGAAGATTTTTAGAGGAATGTTAAATTTTTTAATATGTTTGTATATTCAGAAAATACTGTTGTGAAACAACGCTTTGCTGTGTTAAAATCCAAATAATATGAATACAGCAAAAGAGTACATAAAGAGTTGAAATTTTTAAAGGGGGAAAAAGGGGATGAAGAAGAGTCTAGTTCTATTATTATCTGCCATGCTATTGTTGCTTTCTGCCTGCGGAGCGGGTAGTAAAGAGGCAGGTGGAGAGAAAAAAGAGAAAGTTGTAAAAATAGGTATTACACAAATTGTCGAGCACCCGTCACTTGATGCTGCACGAGAAGGGTTTATCGCGGCCCTCAAAGATGCCGGCTATGTAGAAGGAAAGAACTTGAAGCTTAATTACCAAAACGCCCAGGGAGACATGAACAATAACATGTCCATTGCCCAAAACCTGGTCGCGGACAAAAATGATCTTATTTTAGCCATTGCTACTGCTAGCGCGCAGGCGGTGGTTAAGTCGACAAAGGATATTCCAATCTTGTTTACTGCCATTACAGATCCGGTCGGAGCTCAACTTGTCCAAAGTCTTGATAAGCCAGGAGGCAATGCAACAGGCACATCTGATACGCATCCAGATGCAATCAAGAATACGATTGACGCCATTAAAACGTTCATTCCTAAGGCTAAGAAAGTAGGCATCATCTATAACAACGGTGAACCTAACTCTGTTGTAAATGTGAAGAACGCTAAGAAAGCGTTAGAGGCAGCCGGGCTGGAAGCAGTAGAAACTACTATTACAACTAGTTCAGAAGTAAAGCAGGCAGCCGAGTCCATGGTAGGGCGTGCAGATGTATTGTACATTCCAAAGGACAACACGGTTGTGGCTGCCCTAGAATCGGTGATCACTGTGGCCAATGCTAAGAATATTCCAACTTTCGTTGGTGAAGGGGATTCAGTTAAACGTGGAACCTTCGCATCCTATGGCTTTGACTACCACGATCTTGGCTACACTACCGGTAAAATGGCAGTGGAAATTCTTAAAGGGAAGAAACCAAGCGAGATTCCTGTGGGGTTCCCGGAAAAGCTAGAGCTGTTCATCAACAAAAAAGCAGCTCAGGAGGAAGGAATCACCTTAACAGACGAGATGTTAAAGAACGCGAAGATAGTAGGAGAATAATAAGAACGATAAAAAACAGAAAAAAAGACTACTTCCTTAATGTTGGAGGTAGTCTTTTTTTTCTGTTTTTTTATTATGTAACGAGCTTGTTCTGACAAAAATTCAAAAAATGGACAAAGGCCGTTTCACAGCTTATCTCTTTTTAATACATATATTCTGTAACCAAAATAAAAAAAGGAGTTGAAATGAATGAGTAGGTGTGGAAAAAAATGCCATGATGACTGTCATGACTGTAATAAATGCCATAAGAAAGTTTGCCATGATGATTGTTTTCAATGTCTCCGCCACAACAAATGCAAAAACGATTGTAAGGACAATGATTGCAAATGCGATATTCAGCTAGTAAAAGACTGTGTTTGTTGTGAATGGTCTGTACCTGAAGGCCAAACACAAACAGTTTTTCAAACTGGTGGATTTGAACAAATCTTTGGCTCTGGCTTTATCAGCTTTGACTGTGGTCCAGGAAATGACTTTGTTACTGTTCAGTTCTATTTAGGCAATACGCCAGTTGGTATGCCAATTAATGTATTCCAAGATAGCTGCGTAACATTTACTTTCACAAAATTTGACAGAATCACTGTAACTTGTCAAGCAGTACCAGGTGTGATGAATGGAAATGCGGATTGTGAATGTGATAATTGTGAAGGCGAAATTTGTATCACTACTAGATTCCCAGTTTGCTAACTGTTGGCTGGAATAGTTGTTTAGAAGTCTATTTTTTAGAAAATACGCAAATGCCGTTGCCGATAAATCTGAAATTAATATTTTGATATAGAAAAAGAAAGTGAGGTGTATATTATTGACGTGCAGAAAATGCAGAGGATTTGATGATGATTGTGATTGCAATCGTGGTTCTAGTTGTAATTGTGGCGATATTAATTGTTTAAGGTGCTGCAAGAAAAAGAGAGGTAAAAGAGGACCAACAGGACCAACAGGACCAACAGGACCAACAGGACCAACAGGACCAACAGGACCGACAGGACCAACAGGACCGACAGGACCAACAGGACCAACAGGACCGACAGGACCAACAGGACCGACAGGACCAACAGGACCAACAGGACCGAC
>NZ_JBCNAC010000025.1:0-3120 GCF_050477885.1 Neobacillus rhizosphaerae | reverse complement strand
TGTTGATTGGAGTGGAAGGCGCGAAGACTCCTGTGGGAGTACGGTTCAGGGGAGACCCCGCAGGCGCAAGCGCCGAGGAGGCTCGCCGAAACGCCCACGGAAAGCGAAGTGCCTGGAGCGGAAATCAACAGACAAGTTTAACAAAGCCTTTCTGTAAATAGAAAAAACGCAATGCATCGTTCTCTATGTAACGATACACTGCGTTAGTTAATATGTATGGAGCGGGTGATGGGAATCGAACCCACTACATCAGCTTGGAAGGCTGAGGTTTTACCAGTAAACTACACCCGCATATATTCTGTGACAACTCATTAAACAAGTTGACCCTTACAATATTACACACTTTTTTTTGGCTCGTCAAGAGGATAATGCAAATTTTGTCGAATAACATCAAAAAACATATGACTGATTTTTCCCCTTTATAAATGACATCATTAGAAATATTTGCTACTCTATATTAAAATCTTTAACTACTATTCTAGTGGGGTGAGTTTTATTCGAAGAAAACCGATCATTTTCTCTACAATCTTATTCATAGCTATTGTGATTGGTTCCGCGGTTACGATTTATTTAAAGTCTTACCGAGCGGCCTCAAATGAATTGCCAGTTCAGCAGCTAGAACAAGCGCATGTAAACAAAGCGGATATTGGAGA
Organism: Neobacillus rhizosphaerae; assembly: GCF_050477885.1. GTDB lineage: Bacteria > Bacillota > Bacilli > Bacillales > Cytobacillaceae > Neobacillus > Neobacillus rhizosphaerae_A. The sequence goes on along the minus strand of NZ_JBCNAC010000025.1, from coordinate 2,467 downwards.
ATACATTACAATCAATCATAATTATTGGAATGAAGAGTTATGCTGGGGAAGAAGTAAAGATTTTGATTTTACTCTCTTTCAAAAAAAATATAAGGACTACATAGGGAATTTAGATAAAATGATTGAATCAGTTGATAATCCAGATTTAAAATCGGATTTTATGCTAACACAAGATTTATTGGAACAGGCAGAAGAGACAAAGGATATTTCTTATTTAATTGATGTACACCGGATGTTTCATGATTTAGATGTTAAATACAATAATTATGCAACAAGTGATTATTTTGGCGTAACCAAATATGGAGAAAACAACTAACGAGCCATGCTCGTTTTTTTGTTAGTATTATTTGGTGATTTTAAGATACATTTTTGCCGACGATGTTGTACTTAGCCTATTGAAGTGCTTTGGAGTGTGTTTACGTTACCTTTCACTCTGTTTATTGCTCGTATTGGTAACGTAGACTGTTTCTACGTTACCCTTTTCTCTGTTTTTCACCCATTTGGGGCTCGTAGAACACTTCTACGTTACCCTTTTCTCTGTTTTTCACTCATTTGGGGCTCGTAGAACGCTTCTACGTTACCCTTTTCTCTGTTTTTCACTCATTTGGAGCTCGTAGAACACTTCTACGTTACCCATTTGTCTGATAGTTACCCAGTTTTGGCACGTAGATAAGTTACTTTAATCAATAAAATAAAAAACACCTCTTATAATGAAATAAGAAGTGTTTTTCAATGATACCGGTGGCCGGGGTCGAACCGGCACTCCAGAGGAACACGATTTTGAGTCGTGCGCGTCTGCCAATTCCGCCACACCGGCATATTAAATTGTTTTAGTAAATCAGTGCCGAGGACCGGAATCGAACCGGTACGGTAGTCACCTACCGCAGGATTTTAAGTCCTGTGCGTCTGCCAGTTCCGCCACCCCGGCGTATATAAAAAGTAGATTATGCACTGTATAAATTTTATGGAGGCGGCAACCGGATTCGAACCGGTGGTAAAGGTTTTGCAGACCTCTGCCTTACCACTTGGCTATGCCGCCGTATATTATGGAGCGGAAGACGGGATTCGAACCCGCGACCCCCACCTTGGCAAGGTGGTGTTCTACCACTGAACTACTTCCGCAAAATGGCTGGGCTAGCTGGATTTGAACCAACGCATGTCGCAGTCAAAGTGCGATGCCTTACCGCTTGGCTATAGCCCAATGCTCAAATAATTTAAAATATTATGGGGCGACTGATGGGAATCGAACCCACGAATGCCTGAACCACAATCAGGTGCGTTAACCACTTCGCCACAATCGCCACAATATATAATTGGCAGGGGTAGTAGGAATCGAACCCACACCAAAGGTTTTGGAGACCTTCGTTCTACCTTTAAACTATACCCCTGTATATGGTGGAGGGGGACGGATTCGAACCGCCGAACCCGGAGGGAGCGGATTTACAGTCCGCCGCGTTTAGCCACTTCGCTACCCCTCCACATATAAAGTATTTCATAGAAATAAATGGTGGCTCAGGACGGAATCGAACCGCCGACACAAGGATTTTCAGTCCTTTGCTCTACCGACTGAGCTACTGAGCCAACATTTTATGGCGGTCTGGACGGGACTCGAACCCGCGACCTCCTGCGTGACAGGCAGGCATTCTAACCAACTGAACTACCAGACCATATTGCGGGGACAGGATTTGAACCTGCGACCTTCGGGTTATGAGCCCGACGAGCTACCAGACTGCTCCACCCCGCGACGGTAATAATTATCTAATTTGTTCATGCCCATAGATTGTATGGACTGTATCAATCTCAAATAGCATATTCATAAAACAGCTCGATTGATACAACTCACAAATATATTTATGGTGGAGGATGACGGGATCGAACCGCCGACCCTCTGCTTGTAAGGCAGATGCTCTCCCAGCTGAGCTAATCCTCCATAAATGGTGACCCCTACGGGATTCGAACCCGTGTTACCGCCGTGAAAGGGCGGTGTCTTAACCGCTTGACCAAGGGGCCATATAATAAAAATCTTAATGGCGGAGAGCAAGGGATTTGAACCCTTGAGACAGGGTTACCCGCCTACACGATTTCCAATCGTGCTCCTTCGGCCACTCGGACAGCTCTCCAGAAGAAAATGGCTCCGCAGGTAGGACTCGAACCTACGACCGATCGGTTAACAGCCGATAGCTCTACCACTGAGCTACTGCGGAATAATATGATAACAGCCTGGCAATGTCCTACTCTCACAGGGACTTTCGTCCCAACTACCATCGGCGCTGAGAAGCTTAACTTCCGTGTTCGGTATGGGAACGGGTGTGACCTTCTCGCCATAATTACCAGACCATTTATTCGACACTATTTTATTATAATGTCTTTTTCATATTTTGCAAGAGGAAAATTCATTTTTTTCATTCCCTCAAAACTAGATAATGTAGAAGAAGTGTGTGTAAAATACGAGTTCGCTTTAAAACTT
>NZ_JBCNAC010000024.1:0-2506 GCF_050477885.1 Neobacillus rhizosphaerae | reverse complement strand
TCCCCTATTTACCGGCCGCGCTCTTTTTCTCTTACCACGGGCATTAGAAATCTCCCCTATTTACCGGCGGGCTTCTTTCCATTGGATTGGGACATAACATGTCACACTAACAAGGACTTTGGCTGTATCAAATCTTAAACATTCTTATCATTTAAAGAAAGCCCGCCAATTGGCGAGCCCCCTTATTTTCCTTATTTACTTAACCTCGACAGCCTTAATCATTCGCTTCATCGCTTGCATCTGTCCTAGATGAAGGGATTCATGGAAAATGGCAAAGCTGGTTAACTCGCCAAAAGTCTCTTGACCAAGGAATGGTGTTTTTAGCTTGGCACTAAAGCTTTCCACTGGAATTTCTTTAATTCTGCCCAGTTGTTCTTTCAGCTGAGCTGCCAATACCTGTACAGACGGAACTTCACCCTCCCAATCAGCCGGCTTGGTGCCATTTCCAAATAGCTCTAAGTAGTTAGCTGGTAAGTGAGTGGATTTCTTTGGGAAGCCAAACATAAATTGCTCTGCCACTGTTAGCACATGACCGACATGCCAGTGAAGGGTATTGTTAAAGCCTTCTGGTTGGGCATCTACCATATTTTCTTCTAGCGATTCAGCCATTTTTATAAATTGACCTCTTGCTACCTCATAGCTCTTAAATAACAATTCACTCATTTCATTGCCTCCCTTTTTTAACATAGTTCTATTTTATAACAGGATGAAAAATCCTCTAAATAAAAAGCTCTACATTTCCTCAGGAGCTTCTATTCCTAATAAACGCAGGCCTTCCTTTAGAACGACGGTGACTGCCAAGACAAGCGCTAAACGAGACTGTTTCGCTGCATTTTCTTCCAAGATTTTTACCTCGGCATAATACTTATTGAAAGCCTGGGCTAGGTCCACAATATATTTCGCCACTTGCGATGGATCAAAGTTTTCACAGGCTCGTTTAATCGCCGGTCCAAACTCCATTAACAGGCTTGTCACCTTCCATTCCTTCTCCCAAGAATAATCATATGATAGGGAATCTAAATTAGAATAGCCATTTCCTTTTCTTAAAATAGAACTTGCCCGAGCATACGTGTATTGTAAATAAGGTCCCGTTTCCCCTTCAAAACGAAGCATTTCCTCTAGCGAAAACTCGATATCATTCATGCGGTTGTTTTTTAAATCGTGGAAAATCACCGCACCTACACCCACTTGCTTGGCTACTTCATCTTTGTTTGGGAGGTTTGGATTTTTCTCCTCAATATTATGTCTAGCCATCGCGATTGATTCTTTTAATACTTCCTCTAATAAAACGACCTTCCCTTTACGAGTCGACATCTTCTTCCCGTCTTTCAACATCATTCCAAAAGGAACATGAACCATTTTTTCCGCCCAGTCATATCCCATTTTCCCTAACACAGCGATTAGTTGTTTAAAATGAAGGCTTTGCTCATGGCCTACTACATAAAGGGACTGAACAAAGTCATAATTTCCCTTACGGTAGAGGGCTGCCGCTAAATCCCGCGTTGCATAGAGCGTAGCCCCATCAGATTTTTTAATGAGACATGGCGGCAGCTGCTCCTCTGATAGCTCTACCACCTGTGCCTGGTCAGATTCTACCAGTAAGTGTTTCTCTTCTAGGAGACGGACAATCCGCTCCATTTTATCATTATAAAAAGCTTCTCCAGCAAATGAGTCAAACTGGACGTTCATCAGCTCATAAATTCTTGAGAATTCCTTCAGTGACTCGTCACGGAACCATTGCCAAAGCATTAACGCTTCTTCGTCCCCGTCCTCCAGCCGCTTGAACCAGCGGCGTCCCTGGTCTTCTAATGCTGGGTTGTTTTCTGCTTCTTCATGGAAGTGAATATATAGCTGTAGCAGTTCTTTAATCGGGTTTTGTTTGACCTTTTCGGCATTTCCCCAAAGCTGATAGGCTGTAATTAACTTTCCAAATTGTGTGCCCCAGTCACCAAGGTGGTTAATCTTAATCGGTTGGTATCCGCATTTCTCAACAATGTGTGCTATAGCATTACCGATGACAGTGGAGCGTAAGTGCCCCATGGAAAACGGCTTGGCGATATTCGGTGATGACATATCAATGGTGATATTGCCGCCGCCATAATCCTGTGCTCCAAATTGTTCGCGTTGCGCGAGTACTTCGGTGACCACTTTTTCCGAGACGAGTTTTTTATTTAAAAAGATATTAAGATAGGCTCCTACCACTTCTACTTTCTCAAATGTGGCTGAGTTGATTTTTTCACTTAATTCCTGCGCAATGAGATTTGGTGCCTTACGCTTTAGCTTGGCTAGTGTGAAGCATGGAAAGGCTAAATCTCCATGTGATGCATTTTTAGGCTTTTCGATCAAGAGTTCCAATTCATTTTCGGCCATTTCCTGCTCAAGAAGTTCATAAAGAATTACTGCAAGCTCTTTTTTAAAATTCATTCTGAAGACCTCCTTATTATCTTTAAATAGCTCTGTTACCATGTCTGTTGATTTCCGCTTCAGGCACTTCGCTTTCCGTGGG
>NZ_JBCNAC010000023.1:0-22328 GCF_050477885.1 Neobacillus rhizosphaerae | reverse complement strand
ACTCCCACAGGAGTCTTCGTGCCTTCCGCTCCAATAAACAGGTGATAAGAATCAACAATGTTCTTTAACACAACCTAGAAAATAGAAAAACTCCCGCCTCTAATAAAGAGACGAGAGTTTGTTATTCCCGCGGTACCACTCTAATTGTTCACAATGAACCGGCTTTCCCTTTTATAACGGAGGATTCTCCGGTGCACCCTACTAAGTTCAGGTCCACATCTCAAAAGTGCGCTTCATTATCTATTCCGTATCAGGCTTCCACCACCCCTGACTCGCTGCAACATCCTAGGTAATTACTCTCTTTTTCATTGACTTTTCCGACTTTATTACCAGTTATTATACTGGAAGGAAAAGGATTTATCCACTGAATATTGATTATTTTTTTTAATAAGGAAATTCTAAATCTAAAGGAGGGATTCACTTGGCTAGAAGAAGAAATAAAATACTCGTTCCTGAAGCGCGTAGCGGTTTAGATGCCCTTAAGGCAAAGGTGGTTCAATCACCAAGCCCGGAGGAGGCAAAGTTTGAAGCTGCTGAAGAGGTGGGGGTACCTTTACAAAGAGGCTACAACGGCAAGCTCACCTCAGAACAGGCAGGAAAAGTGGGAGGCAGACTTGGCGGCAGTATGGTCCGCGAACTTGTCAAAATGGCACAGGAAAACCTAACGAAAAAACAGTAAATGTGTCTAAGGGGGTCAGACCCCATTTTCGGTCTGACCTCCTTATTTTTTAAAAAAAGTTTGACAATTTTGTGACAATTGATAGAATATTCTTAACAAGGAGTTGATAATGATGCGTGAAATACATTTAAAAAGCATTTTTACTTTTAAAAGGACCGCTATTTTCGGGAGTATGTTAGGCATTATTCTTATTTTGTTCGGACAATTTGTAAACGGTTCCAATAATGCTTATCTTTTAACTGCGCTTGGATTTGGTATCCTCTTAGGCTCTGTGGTCAATTACCTGTTTGGAACCTTTTTAAGTTTAATGGAAGAATACATTGCCAACAGCAAGGTGGCACCTAATAAAATACAATGATAAAAAAGACTTGTGCAGGTTGATTGCACAAGTCTTTTTTCTATATGATTAGTCCTTTTAAAAAGAATACCTTAATCACTTCCGCTATTTGCTCGGAGCTTAGCGGTTCGTGATGTCTCTCCCAGTCAGAAACAAGCGCGATGTACATTTTTAACAGAAGGAAGCTCGTTAACTCGAGGTTTGTTGCAGGTATGGATCCTTTAGCAATGGCAACTTCAATTTTCCCCTTTAAATAGGTGATAATCTCATTTTCCACATGCTGCAGCATTTCGGATACGGCGATTGTTCCCATTTCCGCTTCCTCTTGGACTAACTTGATCATAAGCTGGTGCTGTGAACGGAATTCTAATAAACGATAGAGAGCTCGATGGACTTTTTCCGTAAACGGCAGATCCGGTTGAATGACCGCCTCAGCTTCTGCTATCATTTCTTTTACCAGCGAGGAAATGATTTCTTCAAATAGTTCTTCTTTATTTTTAAAAAAGGTATAGATCGTTCCCTTTCCCACATTGGCAAGCTTCGCAACCTGGTCCATAGTTGTCGCTTTGTAGCCAAACAGCGAAAAAGACTTAGTTGCAGCCTTAACAATCATCTTTCTTCTATCGGGTGCCATTCAGACTTCCCTCCCTTTTGACTATTTTAGTTCTACGGTCATATTAATAATTTCACTATAGCACAGCTCCATAATGGTTTCAAACCTCTGGGAATTTGTTTGGAAAATGGACAAAAAACATGACCTAATCCTGGTCATGTTTTGTCAATTTTTTATGCTAGGCTTCGGGCCATTCCCCTTTTTAATTCAACAAAGATTTCTGCGAACTCAGGATCCCATTGGGTACCTTTGCCCTCATGAATAATCGCTAGCGCTTTGTCAACCGGCATGCCGCTTCGGTAAGGACGATTGGAGGTCATCGCATCAAAAGCATCCGCAACAGCAATGATTCTACCAAAGAGAGGAATATCCTCACCACTCAAGCCTTCCGGATAGCCCCTTCCATCATACCGCTCATGATGGTATAGCACCCCTTCCACTACTGGTTGAAGCTCAGAAAATCCCTGCACCTGTTTGATAATACTTCTACCTATTTCGGGATGCTTCTTAATCGCAGCATATTCTTCATCCGTTAATTTACCATCCTTTAAGAGGATTCGATCAGCTACACCAATCTTTCCGATATCGTGTAATAGGGCCGAGGTTTTTAACAGCAGCAGCTCTTCCTCATTCAAGCCCGCTTTCACTCCAATTTCAAGGGAATAGGCAGCCACTCGGGTAGAATGACCAAAAGTATATTGGTCCCTTGCATCTAATGCCGCTGTCATACTCTCTAAAAAACTTGCAAACATGGCCTTGTTTTTTTCATCCCGAGCCTGAATCGCGCCCACCATATGGTTAAATCCATTTACTAGTCCTGCGAATTCATCCGAATACAAGGCATCGGTTTTTACCAAAGAGCCTTCCTGGACCTCTTTCATGGATTGCCTAAGCTGGTCAATCGGCTGATGGACATCTAGAAATAGCAGCTTGGCACCATAGTAGGCAAAGATGAGACCAAGCACAATTATAACTGCGGCCCAACTCCAGAAACCTTGGCCCGAATTTTCTCCAATGTCCAGTTTTACTTGGGTAGCTAACCCGAATAAAAGAATCGGAAACACCGAAATGTAAAGAAAGCTGAACTGAAACTTACGCTTAATTGAAAGAACCATTTTTCCTTTTAGCGCATGCATTTCTCCGAATTGCTTGATTGCCATCTGCTCTACTTTTTTTAATAGTGGCTGAACGGCTTTTATAGCTAGGAAAAATTCAATAATTCCGTGCATTCCTGCTACAAGCGTAGCCCCGGCCATGGCTAGCAAAATATAATAGTATGAAATATGTAGAAGCTGAAGTTTTATAGCAAGAACCGTTAAAACAATAGCAGGAGCGGATAAGCCTAATAAGTGCGGCCCCATAATTCGCTTAAATGTCACTAGCGGAAATTCATGCAAATAATCAAACACACGTTGAAAATCTGCAAACTCGTGTATTTCTTTCGTAAATACATCAGAAATAGGCTTCATGTCCTTAGAGAACTGAAGATATTCTAAAATCATCATAATGATAAAAGAAGCTCCTAAAATCCCTAACATATACAAATATTCAGTTTGGGTAAGAGTTAAAGTGAAGAAAATAAAGACACCGCCGACCACTCCAACCGCTAGCGATGACCCTATTAAATAATTTTTTAACAATTGCTGTCGAAATTGTCTATATTCATTCATACATTATTGGCCTGCTTTCAGCGAAACTAGATTTGTAAAAATAATTATAAACGAATACTCATCTCGTTTGTATCTACAACTACCTTAAACAGGAAAAAACTTAGGACCCTGTTGACCGATAATGTCTTACCCCAAATTGCCAGACTAGAAAACACGGTAGAATAAAAAGACTTCCGGCTACTGGTGTGAGCATGTAAAGAACGCCATTCCCCTCACTCTTCCCGAGAATATAAAGTAATGGCAAATAATTGACGGTGCCAAAAGGAATCACATAGGTGAAGAGACGAGAAACCCATTTCTGATAAATATTAAGAGGATACTGGGCCATCTCCCTTCCGCCATCAGTAAAAATATTTGCCACCTCTAGTCCTTGTACAGTCCAAAAACACATGGTAGCCGCAAGCATATAAATCCCCGTAAAGATAAGCACCCCGCTGATAATCATGAACAGAAGCGTCAACATTTTTAAGAGCGTCCAATCGATCGATAAATTCATTACTGCCCAAATTAATACAAACAAACTTTGAAGCAGCCTGCCAAATCTCGTAAACTCAAATTGAGAGCCCAATACTTGGACAAAGGTACTTCTCGGCCTTACCAGCACCCGATCAAAGTCTCCCTTAATGATGAGACTTGAGAAGGAATCAAATCCCCGTGCAAAGCATTCACTCAAGGCAAAGGCCATATGAATAATCCCAAAGCAAAGGGCTACCTCGAAAAACTCCCACCCCTTTATTTGACCAAATCGCTCAAACAATAAGTACACGCCTGCAAAAACGGCAAACGGAATAAAAAACTGCCCTAACGACAACAGCAGGAAGGACGTCCGATACTGCATTTGAGATTTAAAGAGAATCTGCAAATATTTAAAATAAAGGCGCAACCTACATCAACCTCCCTGAACAACGACTTTCTTTAATATCCGGTTAAGTGAGAACCTTCCTAATACAACAAGCACAGACAGATAGACAAGTTGAATAAGGATCCCGTTGATGGCAGCCTGCTCGGAGATATGCCCCGAATAGACTCTGAACGGAAAATCAGCTGTCCAGCGGAACGGAAGGATATTGGCAATAGTCTGAAGCCATGACGGCATGAGCGGAACTGGGATGATTAAACCTGCAAAAAACTCTCCGAGTACACTAAATACTAGAAGCGAGCCCACCGGTGACATGGTCACAAATACGGATATGTATAAGAACATAGAAATAGCAATTAGCAGAAGCAAGCCTAACAATAAGGTGATGATAAATAGGATAAGTGTAGTGCCACTTGGCGGTATCGGTAGTCTATATGGGGCAGGCAGAATGAAAGCAATGATCAATATAGGAAAGCAGCGTAGCATTGCACTCGACAGCCGTTGGGCCAACAGCTTCGCATACCAAAATCCATAGAGTTCCCAAGGCCTGCAAAGCTCATAAGCAATGTTTCCACTTGTAATCAGTTCAAACAGTTCATTATCGCGGAACCACATCGTGACAAAGACAAGAAATGCCTGCTGAAGCCAGACATATGTAATTATTTGTGGTAAGGATATGGGCGGTGTTTTGGTCGCATGTTCATAGAAGGCTTCGAACACCATAATAATAATCATACCCCAGAAGAATTGTGTGGCCACTCCCGCAAATGCAGCCGTCCGATACTGCATCCCCATGTTAAGCCTCAGCTTCAAAAAGGATACATATGGTCTCATATTTGGTACTCCTTATAGAGCTGGACAATAATATCTTCGATCGGCTGAGCCTCGATGGTTACATCTTGAAGCTCAACCTGATTGGACAGCTGGGTAATCACATCGGATGTCTTGATCTCCTCAGTATCTACGCTTAAAACAACTCGTTCAGGTGACCAAGTAAGAGTTGTTGTACCTGGTATATGAGGTTGCTTTAGATTTATTTCATAATCTGCCGTAATGGTTTTATTGGTACCGAACTGTCTTCTTAATTCATCTAAATTGCCATCATATAATAAGCTTCCTTTTCCGATCAGAATGACCCGTTCAGCCAATGCTTCAATATCGTTCATATCATGTGTAGTGAGAATGACCGTGACACCCTTTTCCTTGTTAATTGTTTTAACAAACTGACGGACGGCAATTTTTGAGACCGCATCAAGGCCTATGGTCGGTTCATCTAAAAATAAAATCTTGGGATTATGAATGAGGGAAGCTGCAATTTCACAGCGCATCCGCTGCCCTAAGCTTAATTGACGGACGGGTGATTGGACGATACTTTGCAGTTCAAGTGTTTCAATAAGCAGATCAATGGTGGTTTTATATTCTTGCTGCGGAATCTTGTAAATATCTTTTAACAGTTCAAATGAATCGAGTACGGGTACATCCCACCAGAGCTGGGAACGCTGGCCAAAAACCACCCCGATGTTTTTTACATATTGCACTCGATCCTTCCAAGGGGTGTAACCCATAATGCTACAGCTCCCGGTGTCAGGCACCAGGATTCCGCTCATAATTTTAATGGTGGTAGATTTTCCTGCCCCGTTTGGTCCGATGTAACCGACAATTTCTCCTGGATTAATAGAAAAAGAGATACCCTTCAGTGCTTCTACTATCGTATGTTTTCGGTAGAATAGGGATTTTGCCGCTTCCCTGACTCCGGATGTGCGCTGGGCAACCTTATAGGATTTCGAGATACCTTCTAATTTAATCAATACCGTCTCACTCCTTTTGAGTCACAGAGGAAAATAATAACATTCAGTGGCGATTTTTGTCAATAATATTCTGAATAGTAAAAGTTAACTAAATGTTCACTTGTGTAGCACGTGTTTATAAGTGAATTTTTATAAAATAGACATGAGTGTTTTTTTAAGAAAGGAAGTGGCCTATGGATGTTTTAAAACCTCGTACCGAATCAAAGGAATTATTAGTCTGGAGGAGTTTACATGCACGAAGTGAATTAACATCAGATGAAAAACATTACTATCTCACCCTTGAAAAGGGATATGAAGGAGAGTTGATGTTCGATAAACTGACAAAGGGGCCTCAATGTGATGTTTACATTTTGAACGGTCTACTCCTTGAAATTAACAACTCTTATTTCCAAATCGACACCTTATTAATTGCTCCACAAAAAATCCTCGTGTATGATGTGAAAAATTCAGAAGGCGACTATTTGTACGAAGCTGAAAAGTTTCGGAGACTTCAGGGTAGCAACCATTTAAAAAATCCATTGCACCAATTGGAGCGATGCGAAACATTACTTCGCCAATTTTTGAAAAAACTCGGCTGTCAGTTACCTATTGATGGTCACATTGTCTTCATTAACCCTGAGTTCACCTTATATCAAGCTCCCCATGACAAGCCAATTATTTTCCCTACGCAGTTAAATCAACTTGTCCAGCGATTAAACACTATTCCTTCGAAGCTGTCAAAAAGACATAAAGATCTCGCTGACCAATTAATGTCTGCCCACCAAAATGTGTATCCCTTTAGCAAATATCCTCCCTATCATTTTGACCAATTGAAAAAGGGGAAAATATGTGCGATGTGCCACTCCCTTTCTACTTTCCAAAGAGATAGACGTTTGGTGTGTAATGTTTGCGGCCATGAAGAGACTATAGAAGCCGCAGTCCTTCGAGCTGTGGCGGAGTTAAGGCTGCTTTTTCCGGATAGGAAGATTACTACTACTCTTGTTTACGAGTGGTGTGGTGAGAGTGGTTCACGAAAGAGGTTTGTTAGGATTTTAAGAAAAAACCTTTGTGCAAAAGGGTACGGTAGATGGATTTACTATGAGTGAGAAAAGTTTGAAATACCTCATTTTTAAACAAGTAAAACTTTTGTAAGCGACTGTTTTGTGCCATTTGCTTTGTCCGTGGTCTCGTAAATACACTGTACGAGACCGCTTTTCTATTTTCCCTTTTGACTTCGGTCGCATAGAACTCTTCTACGCGACCTTTTGCTGTTTTTTCCTTTGGCTTCGGTCTCATAGAACCCCTCTATGAACCCTTTTGCTGTTTTTCCCCTTTGGCTTCGGTCGCATAGAACCCCTCTACGCGACCTTTTGCCATTTTCACCCTTGGCTTCGGTCTCATAGAACCCCTCTATGAACCCTTTTGCTTTTTTTCCCTTTGGTTTCGGTCTCATAGCACCCCTCTATGAACCCTTTTGCTGTTTTTCCCCTTTGGCTTCGGTCGCATAGAACCCCTCTACGCGACCTTTTGCCATTTTCACCCTTGGCTTCGGTCTCATAGAACCCCTCTATGAACCCTTTTGCCATTTTCACCCTTGGCTTCAGTCGCATAGCACCCCTCTACGAACCCTTTTACTTGTTTCCCCTTTGGTTTCGGTCGCATAGAACTCCTCTACGCGACCTTTTGCTGTTTTTTCCTTTGGTTTCGGTCGCATAGAACCACCTCTCTGCGGAACCATCCTCTTCTTTTTGCATTCCACACAGTCAAATAGCCTCACAACTCAAAGAAAAAACGCCGCTTAGCTCATTCCCTAAACGGCGTCCTCCCAAATAATTCTCTAGCTCTTGTTCTCAATCCTCCGAACCTCTTCGTATGGCTGCACTACAACAAATCCTTCACCTGCAAATCTCATTTGAATGGACTCGCCGCTTCCTCTTCCAAAGAAGGTCTTCAAACTAATATCCGTTTGAAACTCCGGACTAAGGTTACCTGACCATGCAACCGTTGCATTTGGATCCGTAATAACAGGCTGTCCTGGCGTAACCCTTAGGGTGAGCGGTTCATAATGAGTCGTGATGGCAATCATCCCCGTTCCTTCACAACGAACATTAAATAAACCGCCAGCCATTAGCCCGGCAACCTTTTTCATTAACTTGATCTCCCACTTAATGCTCGGTTCAAATGCGAGCAAATCATTACCATTCACGTAGATGGATTCATTGTTCAAGTGAAGAATAATAATTTTTTTGCCCTCATCCGCCAAATACAATTTTCCTTGGCCGCCGGCTTTCATTAACGAGGCACCCTCACCGGTGATTGCCTTTTTGAAAGCTGTTCCCAGTCCATGCTCCAAAATCCCTTCACGCTCAAACTTGATTTTCCCATGATACGCAACCATCGAACCCGCTTTCGCCCAAACCTGACCGTCCAGATTCACCTCTAGCATTCTAGGAGTCTCCAATTCAAAGAACCCCTCACCTTTATCTACCTGCTCTGTTTTATCAATAAATTCATTAATCGAATACTTACTCAATCTATCCCCTCCTAAACATACGCCTTCCTTTGAAAATTTTACCATACTTTTCCTTTTAAAAAACACACAAAAAACACCGTTCCCTTAAATTGAACGGTGTTTCCAGACTTCTTCCTATTTCCGTACCACTAAATGTGCAAAGTGAAAATGATCGAAGGCGTGCAGGTCATCCTCTCTATCCGCGAAGTACCATTCTTCAATATTAGCAGGGGATAGATTTTCATAGACTAACATATTACAATCTTGGAGTTCCAGATCTAGCGTAAATGGGTCAAAGCTAGTTATCATCGGTTCACCAGTGTGGGCCGTAATTTGTCGCATTTGGATTAATTTCTTGGAGGCTAGTTCGTCATTAAATGCAGTATCGTCGAGGTAATCAAAGATGAAAGAACTACCATTCACAGACAGATCAGAAACAGTAGAAAGAAGTTGATAGAAATCCTTTTTCTCTAGGTACATCACCACTCCAAGTAAGCTGAAGTAGGTTAAGTTTTGTTCATTATAGCCGACCTTTATTAACTCATCCTGAAGCGAGTCTTTTTTAAAATCAACAGGGACAAATTTTACGTTCTTCGGAATTTCAATCCCCATTTCTTGGAGGCGATTAATTTTAAAAGCTTGAGTTGCGGGATGATCAACTTCATAAACGATAAAATCATCTGGGAGGTTTTCTTGTCTCAACGCAAAGGTATCAAAGCCCGCACCCAAAATCACATACTGTCTGACGCCTCGTACAATCGCTGATAACAATCCATCCTCTGCATAACGAGAGCGGCTGACTAATTGAGGAACGGTTTGGTTATTCATCACCCACTGCAATTTTTCTTCAAAAGTCTTCAAGGTTTCACTCTTTTCTGGCGCAAAAAAAGCAATTGCATTCGCCCAATTTGTGCTGATTAACTGCTTTTCTTCCTCCTTTAACAGGGTACTGGCTATAAAATCTTTAAAAACGGGTTGATTGCTTTGTAAGGCATGATATCCCCTAGCATAGCAGCTGACTAATGCCGTTAAACTTTCCTTGTTCTTTTCCAAAGAAACTCCCCCTTCCTATAAAAACAAAAAAACTCCTAGCAGAATTCTGCCAGGAGTTTATTATATGACATCAAAAAAACATTTACAATAAATATAAATTATAGCATAAATAAATTTTTTTGTCAATATTTTTGTTTTATGACTATTCAATTTCTGATTCGCTTAACTGCTGGACATACTCTTGATCAATATTTCCCGTTTGATAGCTACTTCCATTTACAGAATTCATTGTTTTTGCAACATGTTTCGACTTATCGTAGGGAATATAACCGAAATGCAATCCCCCATTAGGTGGTATATTTACGTTAAATAAGAGTTCAGTTTGTTCCGTAGTACCAACATGTGAAAAGGCATTCATAGACGAAGCCCAATCAGCAGGCATTTTCAACAATCCATAGGATCTTTTTTGTTCAACTATCTTTTCCATTTGAATCCCAGGTTCATACCATAGTTCTCTATTCGCACCATGATAGGTTCTATCCCGAATCAAATAGAATTTCAATTGGCTCACTTGGTCACTTGGATGAAAATTCCACAAAAAGTAATACGTCGATGGGTCATTATTGTCAATTTTCCACACATGCACATCTCCTGTAGTTTCTATGGAAACTACTTTCCATTGATGATATTCCCATTGCCAAAAACTAACTCCATATTTGCCATCCTTCGAAGTAAAGGGGACAAACCTATGCCGCTCATCAATAGGGATGGTATCCTGAATGACGCTTGGAGAAGCATCGGGAAAAACACGATGAATCTTCTCGATTAATTGATCTCTTTTGGGGAATGCAGTCGGCTTCGAATAGTAAAACCAATAAACCAATACGCTGGAAACAACAATAACAACAGCTAATAAGGGAGATACCATCTTTCTTGCTTTCATTGCTGCTTCCCTCCCATAAACAGTGACTCTTTTGAGCGGAAATAAAGCTGCTTTTTCGGCGTAGATATTAACAATCCTTTCCCATCGGCTTCTATGTAAATAACGGCATGAAGATTACTTCCCCATTTAGGAGTAAAACCTGTAATTTGATATGGAAATTTTTCATTTCTTTTAGTATCTTCTCCACCGACTGATTCAATTTCGTTATACCATTCGATTCCATGGTTCACTACGGGCTTCATATTAGGTAATTGTTTTTGCAAACTTCCCTTATCTAAAGTTTGCTCATTCGCCGAAGGATGTGTAGTGATGACGGAAGCACCCTCCACATGAGAGATATAGGTCGAAAGTTCATCTTCCGAGTAAAAAAACTGATGAATTGGTATAGAAAGTAACGTAGCTGTTAAAAAGATGAAATTTGCCCAAAAGCCTAGCCAAGCAAACGAGCGGTATCTCTCCCATCTTCCTTCCTTGCTCTTTAAAAACCAATATAAAATCCAAACACCTAATGGTAAAATAGCAACCTTTATCGGAGTATCCGCCACATTCCAATTGATAGAAAATGAAAAGAGTCCAATATAAATACAAACAATAATCTTCCAAACCTTTGATTTGTCTGGGTTATGTTTATATAGCCGGTAGGCAATCAACCCAATTATGGCCCACGATATAAGATCAAAAATCAACTCTATTAGATTAAGAGAAAAATGATATGAAATATTCATCCTACCGCCTCCCACTTTACATAATTCTCCAATAATCTACAAATATCCTTTATTAAAAAGGCAGGTATTTAAACTCCTGCCTTTAAGCTAGTTGTTATTTTCGCCCTTACCATTTAAGCCATCCAATATTGCTGGTTTTGGCGCCTCACTGCTCAGTAACCCACTATGGCTAACACCACTTACCTCAACATTTTTAGCCCCAGTTAGTATCGAACTAGTATAAGGATTTATCACTTCATCAGTTGTACTGTAAATAGAGGTATATTTAACAAAAGCACCTGGAGTCTCATCCCCACTATTTAAATCCTGAAGGAACTGGCTATCTGGCATCATTTCTCTTGCACCTGCAGTAAAGAAGCCGTAGAAGGCGCTGTTTGTGCCATGATGCGGTGAACCAAGTGTAATCACATCGTTAACCTTGCTTGCCCCATCCAAATTTTTAATATAAAATCGAGTGCTCAGGCCACCCATACTGTGTGCAATAATATCCACCTTAGTAGCCTTCGTTTTTTTCAATACTTGGCTAACAAATTGTGATAACTCATTCGCATTTTGTACATTGCTTCCTGTTGTATTTGAAAATTGAAGGGCAAATAAGTGACTCTCCGGCCAGCCTGCACTAATCAGCCACTGCTTCATCGTATCGAAACTCGATGTGGAACCGGTATATCCATGGACAAAAATAACGGGATCAACAGATGGCGTTGTGGTGTTTCCCCTTGCAGCATAAGCTGATTGATACACCCCAAAAACTAAGATAAAAGTCGTCAACAAACTCACTACTCTTTTCATAAATAACCTCCCCATTATTAACCAACTAATCTATTAAAATTAGAAACAGTCCTTTAATTATATATTCCGATATTTATATGAAATGCCGGTATTCTTTTACTATTTTTTAATAGGGGGGAAGTTATCTGCTTTATTACATAGTCAAAAAATAAAAAGCCTCGTTCCAATAAAAATTGGAACGAGGCTAAGTTATCCTAATGACAATTACTCAACCGTTACTGATTTAGCAAGGTTACGCGGTTTGTCTACGTCGCAATCGCGGTGTAGAGCTGCGTAGTATGAAAGTAATTGTAATGGAATGACAGAGATAAGTGGTGTTAATAAATCATTTACTTCTGGAATCACGAAGCTGTCTTCGTCACGGTTTAGACCCTTCATCGAGATGATACATGGGTTTGCACCACGAGCAACAACTTCTTTTACATTTCCACGAATACTTAGGTTTACACTTTCTTGCGTTGCAAGAGCGATTACTGGTGTACCTTCTTCGATTAAAGCGATGGTTCCGTGCTTTAATTCACCGCCAGCAAAGCCTTCTGCTTGAATATAAGAAATCTCTTTCAGCTTTAAGGCACCTTCTAAGCCAACATAGAAGTCAATTCCACGGCCGATGAAGAAACAATTGCGTGTAACGGATAAAAATTCTCTTGCGATCTGTTCGATGATTTCTTTTGAATCACAAAGAACTTCCATCGCGTTCGCCACAATACCTAGCTCTTTTACAAGATCAAAATCAACCGTTAGGTTTCGAGTTTTCGCTGCCACTTCCGCTAAAATTACAAGAACAGCTAACTGAGCAGTGTAAGCCTTTGTAGAGGCAACAGCAATTTCTGGACCAGCATGTAATAAAAGCGTATAGTCTGCTTCACGAGAAAGCGTAGAACCTGGAGCGTTCGTAATCGTTAAGGCAGGATGACCCATTTCTTTCACATTTACAAGAACGGCACGGCTATCCGCTGTTTCTCCACTTTGTGAAATGAAGATAAACAATGGCTTTTCAGAAAGCAATGGCATGTTATAGCCAAATTCACTTGAGATATGAACCTCAACTGGAATTTTTGCCATTTTCTCGATAAATTGCTTTCCAACAAGACCTGCATGATAAGAAGTACCAGCAGCAATAATGTAGATTCGGTCTGCAGCATTGACAGCATCGATGATTTCACGATCAATCGTTAATTCACCTTGCTCGCTTTGGTACTTTTGGATGATTCGACGCATCACTAATGGCTGCTCATCAATTTCTTTTAGCATATAGTGTGGGTACGTACCCTTTTCAATATCACTTGCATCCAGTTCGGCTTTATATGGAGCACGGCTAATGATCTCACCATTAAGGTTTTGAATTGTCACTTCATCCTTTGTTACGATAACAATTTCTTTGTCCATTAATTCTACGTACTGATCAGTTACTTGAAGCATAGCCATGGCGTCACTAGCAACTACATTAAAGCCATTTCCAAGACCGACAAGAAGTGGACTTTTGTTTTTCGCAACATAGATGGTATCATTGTCCTCAGCATCTAAAAGAGCAAGCGCATAAGAACCGTGTAACAATGTTAGTGTTTTACGGAAAGCTTCTAAAACGTCTAATCCTTCGTTAACAAAAAGTTCAATCATCTGAACGATAACTTCTGTGTCTGTTTCACTAACAAATGTTACGTCTGTTAGGTATTCGTTCTTTAACAGGTCATAGTTCTCAATAACGCCATTATGAACTAACGTAAAACGGCTAGATGCACTTTGGTGCGGATGAGAGTTCACTTTGCTTGGAACACCGTGTGTTGCCCAGCGAGTATGACCAATCCCGATGTTAGCCATAACGTCCTGATCTACAATGTTACGTAAATCCGCAATACGGCCCTTTTCCTTAAACACATGGATGCCGTTTTCGTTTTTTACAGCAATACCTGCTGAGTCGTATCCTCTATATTCAAGTTTTTCTAACCCTTTTAATAAAATTTCTTTCGAGTCGTTATATCCAATATATCCAACAATTCCACACATTTTCTGTTTCCTCCCTGATACAGGGGGCAAGGCTCTTTGGAGGCGTACTTGCCCCCTTATCTCTGTTTTTTAGGTATCTGTCTATACCGTTTTAAACATTACAATTAGTATGCGCATATTCTTCTCTTTGTGCACAGAGTTGCCCCTATGTTTTAAAGAAGAATTTTTTCGGTTGTGCGTTGCAACCGGGAGGTATCCGCCGATCATTCGATAAACCTCCTCCTCGTCAACTAATCTACCCACTGAAGATTAGTTCAGGCGCTTTTATTATTAGTACCTAACACCTATCCACCTTTCTATATTAGAATGGTCAACCTGCTTTAAAAAATAAAGCATGTTAATAGTACTATGATTGGCAGAGTCCGTCAACTAATAACCTAAAATTATAAATATTTTCCATATATAACCGATAATACATAATAAAGTATGCAACGGGGATTCTTCCCGTTCCCCTAAATTGGAAAAGCTCCAGCTTTTATGCTGGAGCCCTGTTTCATTTATTCTTTTAATTCCATTTCTTCTTTCACAACAGCAACAATACGATCAACATAAGCATCGCATAGTTCCTGTGTTGGTGCTTCTGCCATTACACGAACAAGAGGTTCAGTTCCGGAAGGACGAACTAGAATTCTTCCATCTCCAGCCATTTCAGCCTCTACCTGTTCAATGACTTCCTTCACGCTAGCATTATCAGTTACATGGTGCTTATCCGTCACGCGAACATTCACAAGCTTTTGAGGGAATTTTTTCATTTCTCCTGCTAGCTCTGATAATGGCTTTTGTGTTGCCTTCATAATGTTTACTAATTGTAATCCTGTTAATAAACCGTCACCTGTTGTGTTGTAATCTAAGAAAATAATATGACCGGATTGTTCTCCACCTAAATTAAATCCGTTTTTCTTCATTTCTTCCACCACATAGCGGTCTCCAACTGCAGTCGGTACACTGTTAATTCCGTGACTTTCTAAGGCTTTATAAAAACCAAGGTTACTCATGACTGTAGAAACAATCGTTCCATGCTTTAAACGGCCATGTTCCTTCATATACTTGCCGCAAATATAAAGAATTTGATCTCCATCAACAATATTCCCTTTTTCATCGATGGCAATCAAACGGTCTCCATCCCCGTCGAACGATAGACCGACATCTGCACCTTTTTCTTTTACTAAAGCAGCAAGTGCTTCAGGGTGTGTGGAACCCACACCTGCGTTGATATTTAACCCGTTTGGTGATGCCCCCATCGTTGAAAGGTCGGCATCCAAATCGGCAAATAGGTGAGATGCTAATGAAGATGTTGCCCCGTGCGCACAATCCAAGGCAATATGAATACCGGCGAAATCTTCGTCTACACTATTTTTTAAGTATTGCAGATACTTTTGTCCGCCTTCAAAATAATCCATGACTTGTCCAAGGTCGCCACCTGTTGGTCGTGGCAGTTGATCTTCAAGTAAGTCCATTAGTTCTTCAATTTCATTTTCCTGCTCATCTGAAAGTTTAAACCCGTCTGGACCAAAGAATTTAATCCCATTATCCGCTACAGGGTTATGTGAGGCAGAAATCATTACCCCCGCCTGAGCTCCTAATGCTTTTGTTAAATAAGAAACACCTGGTGTAGAAATGACACCTAAACGCATAACCTCAGCACCAGTAGATAGTAACCCTGCTACGAGAGCACCTTCAAGCATATGTCCAGATATACGTGTATCACGCCCAATGAGTACCTTTGGACGATCTTTATCCTTTGTTAAAACATAACCGCCAAATCGGCCTAATTTAAATGCTAATTCAGGTGTTAATTCACTATTTGCTACTCCGCGTACCCCATCGGTACCAAAATATTTTCCCATTTCAAAAATCGCTCCTTCAATATATAGGCTGGATCTTATGCATTGTTATTAGTGATTGTAATTTTCGCCTTTGCTTTATCCGGTTTCCAATTGAGATCTTTAGGGCCTTCTATACGGATATTAACATCGTAATCCCCTTCAGAAAGGCTGGAGAGGTCAACATACACGGAAAAATCCTCAGGCTTTAACCCATTTACAGCTGCACTAGGACCAGTAACCAATAAGCTGATCATCTGATTTACCGGGTCGTTAATCTCCGCATTATAGTTTTCGGGTAATCCTCGAATTTTTAAAGGAATGTCCGATACTGTTTTTTCTTCCATCTTTTTCACAACGACCGTCGCCTTTACCATTTGCGGGGTCACCTTGATAATTCCATTCGAAATAATGACAGGTAAATCCAGTGTAGTGTTACCCGTTATTTTGCTTACGTCAACTTCCACACGTACATTTTCCGTTTCCTTAAGAATATCCTCCGGACCGATAATGGTCGCCTCTTTTATATCTAAATCGATGGATTCAATCGTTACTCCAGCTGGCGGTGTTCCTTTTTTAATGATGGAAATCGGTACTGTTTTGCTATTATCCTTAATTGGAATCGTGACCTTCACCGTACTTGGCTCCACCTTCACATCCAATTTATTTAATTCTTTGTCCAACACCTGGACAGTTGCTTCTTTTGTTACTGTCTCTTTCATTTTCTCTTTTTCTTCCAAAGTGGCTTTTACATAGGTAATCCGATCAATATCACTTTTCGCCCCTGTTATCTTTACCTTATTTGGTTCTACAACAGGTTGTCCGGCAGAATACCCATCCTCAATCTGGTTCTTATTAAATTCAGCTTCTACTTTGAATTCTTTAGTAATTTTCTCTTGTACCGTGACAGTGACAGTATCTGGCTTCAAGGTTGCCTTTAGTTTATCCGAAAGATCTTTTACCTCAAGTTTCACTTTTTGCTTTCCAATTTTCACATTCGTTAAATCTACGAATACTTCAAAGTTTCTTAAAGCATTGGCTGATTGGACATGTGTAGTTGGACCTTTTAGTGTAATATCCACCGTATCTGGAATGCCAGATACCACTAAATTTTCGGTATCATAATACACTTTTACAGGAAAATCCTTAATGGTAACGGATGATTGCACGCTCGGTACATTCACATCCGTAATTTCTTTTCCTGTATGTGGTGGGATAGAGTTATACAAAAGAACTGCCAATAACAACGCAAGAATTTTTATAAACCAAGGGTTATCCATCAATTTATCCATTATTCTTCCCCCTCCAGTTCCAGCGAGCGGAAGAAGCTTGTTTCGCCTTGTTATGAATGACTAATTCACTCGTAAGTAATTCTTTTAATCCCTCTGATTTTAAATCACGATGTAGTTCTCCATTCCTTGTAAGAGAGATACTACCTGTCTCTTCAGACACAACGACGGTAATACTATCTGTAACTTCACTAATTCCTAGTGCTGCCCGATGCCTTGTGCCTAGTTCCTTTGAGATAAACGGACTCTCAGACAAAGGAAGATAGCAGGCGGCCGCTGCCACACTATTCTTTTGAATAATCACAGCCCCGTCATGGAGGGGGGTGTTTGGAATAAAAATATTAATGAGCAATTCCGAAGAAATCGTGGAATTTAATGGAATACCTGTTTCTATGTAATCACCCATACCTGTTTCTCTCTCAATCGATACCAAAGCACCGATACGGCGTTTGGCCATATAATCTGTTGCCTTAATGATCGCCTCAACTGTTTTTTCCTGGTCATCATCATCCGGATTACTGCTCCGTGAAAAAAAACGTCCTCTTCCTAATTGCTCAAGAGCTCTTCTTAGTTCTGGCTGAAAAATAATGATTATAGCAAGAAATCCCCAATTTATGGCTTGTTGCATCATCCAGCTTAATGTGACTAAGCCAAGGAACTCACTGACCACTCTGACTAAGAGAATCACCAGAATCCCTTTTAATAACTGAACAGCTTTTGTTCCTTTTATCACATTAATCAGTTTATAAATGACATACCATACGAGGACAATATCAACAATACTAGCTAAATACTTCCATACAGTGAAATCAGCAAACTGCATTGTTTTTCCTCCGTAATTTTATAAAGACCTTATTCATCACAACTTAATTATTATACCATAAATTCAACATATACTTATTATATGTATATCTATATACCTTAACTCCCCTCAACCATCGACTATACGGATATTTCAAGTGAAATCTCTTTGGTTAAAAAAACAAATCACTCATGTATAGAGTGATTTGTTGTTATTCGGTTCCAGGCTGTTCAAAAAGTTGGACAGCATCTTGTCCTGCCTTTTTCATATGATACCATATCCAGTCGAAGACCTCATTAACCTCTTCAATTTGTCCGGTTACATGTCCCGCTGAAGCAAGATACTTTTCTCCATGGATAACAGTAACGTTTCCTTGGACTTCACCTTCTATTTTAAGTTTTCCGTTACGAACCACCACATCGCCCTTTACTACTTCTCCTTCAGGAACTATGACAGTATTATTTTTCACCACTAAGTTTTTTTGCTTGGATACGGCAAATTCCTTGTCCTGATTCCAAGTGGAAAATAGGCTTCCTAACATTAAGACAACGAATACGGATGCTGCAGCAAGTATAGGATGATTTTTCAACCACCGTTGCATCCCTATCTTTTTCTTTTCTTTAGGAAGACGAGCTAACACATTTGCTGTAAAATCTTCTGGAGCCTGCATATGAGAAATGCCTTGTACAAAAGCAATGGTCCTTTTCAGTTCATTAAATATTGCATCGCATTCTGAACAGCTTTTGAGATGCTCTCGTAGTATTTGTTCTTTTTCTGGTTCTATTTCTTCATCTAAATATTCGTGCATTAGTTCAATGATATGTTCTGGACACATTTAACGTTTCACCTCTTATCACACATATCTTAATTGTTGTCTTAACGCTTCTCGTCCTCGGTGGATTCTTGTTTTAACCGTTCCAAGCGGCAAATCAAGAATTTCACTAATTTCATTTAATGAAAGCTCTTCAATGTATTTTAGAACAATAGCAGATCGATATTTTTCAGGTAGTTTTAAGATTTCCTGTTGTACGGTCTCATGCAACTCCAAACTTTCGACCTCATTTTCAGGCAGCGGAGTATTGGATGGGACCTGTGCATACATAGTTAATCCTTCCGTTCCCGCCACTTCCGCATCTAAATAATAATCAGGTTTCTTTTTCCTCATGCGGTCAATACATAAATTCGTGGCTATCCGAAAAAGCCAAGTAGAAAATTTTAAATCTTGATTAAACGATTTAATATTTACATATGCTCGGATAAAAGCTTCCTGTGCCACGTCTTCCGCTTCATGTCGGTTTCCCAGCATTCTAAAACAAAGCTGGTAGACACTATTTTTATATATCTCGACGATTTCACCAAAAGCATCCTGGTCGCCTTTAATGACTTGTTTTATTCTTTTTTTAATTATAGCTTCCATTAAAATACCTCAGCTCCAATGTTGCTATACGATAATACGAATCGCTAGCAAAAAAGTTTCGTTTAAAACGAAATAACTTTCAATACCTATAATATTAACAAAATTTACTAATACCGTTAAGGAAATAGTTTAAAGTTTTTTCCATGGGGTAAAAAGATAATAACGATTGAAAAGAAGAGAGGTCATGTGCAAAGTGGGTCTTCAACGTCCTAAGTTAATGAAGGAAATAGAAATATGCCGCGATGAAATGGTACGACTTGCATCCCAGACTTCTTTGTTACATCCCCATGTCATTGCAGTAAGTAAAAAGCTTGATGTGTTGCTCTATCAGTATCATACATTGGATTCCTAAAGAACAAAAGGCGGAAGCGCCTCGTTCAGCCCCGACGGGCAAATGTTCTTCGGCAAGAAAAGTCCGCCTTTTGACTTTTCTTGCCAAAGGTTATTTGACCCGAGGGGCTTGGCGCTGGAGCTAGATTTAGACAACTAGTTCAGTTATCCACACTCGGACCTTTTTATAATTACCTAAACAATAAAAAAAGCAGCTGTGGTTATCCAGCTGCTTTCTTTATTTATAGAAGTTTTTCACCAAATAATGAACCCATCAACTCAACTGCGCATACTGCAGTTTTATTTTTTTCATCTAGAATGGGGTTCACTTCTACAAATTCCACAGAAGTAATTATTTTTGCCTCTTCTAGCATTTCCATAGCAAGATGACTTTCTCGGTAGCTTATTCCACCCATAACTGGTGTACCTACTCCTGGCGCATCGCTAGGGTCTAGACCATCTAAATCAAGTGATAAGTGAACACCATCCGTTTTTTCCTTTAGATAGGCAATCGTTTCTTCCATTACTTTCGTCATACCTAAACGGTCAATTTCATGCATAGTATAGACTTTTATACCTTTTTCATTAATTAATTCTTTTTCGCCATCATCAAGTGCCCTTGCTCCAATAATGACAACATTCTCAGGCTTGACCTTTGGGGAGTAGTTTAAGATTTGGGTTAATAAAGAGTGACCCCATCCAAGGCTGACTGCTAAAGGCATCCCATGGATGTTTCCTGTAGGGCTTGTCTCAGCTGTATTCAAGTCACCGTGCGCATCGTACCAGATGACACCTAGGTTTTTATAATGCTTGGAAACGCCAGCTAACGTACCAATTGCAATGCTATGGTCTCCACCCAATACAAGTGGAAATGCCCCTGATTGAATGACTTCGTCTACTTTTTCAGCTAGCAACGTACTTTTTTCTGCCACTAGGTCTAGATTTCGTAAGTTTGATTCTTTATCTACGACAACTTCAGGTCTTCCAACTGGGATATCACCTAAATCGTGAATTTCGTCGAATAGCGGTTTTAACCTTTCGTAGATTCCTGCATAGCGGATGGCACTAGGCCCCATATCCACTCCACGCCGCATTTGGCCTAAGTCCATAGGCATCCCAATAATCGATAGTTTCTTAGTCAAAGCAATTCCTCCCTAACCCTTTATCAATACTATTTTAACCGCTTTCATACATATGACTCAACTCAACAAAATTTTGTATATATATGCGGTGGGGAGATGTGGGGTTGGGAATATGGTATTCTATTTGACTGTGCTGGTTCTGATATTGATGAGATGGGCTCTTATGTGGGCTGGGTAGGGGCTGTTTTTTACTTAATAATCATGATTACGGGCTCATAGAACCTCTCTATGTGACCTTTTTTTCTTATTAATCCTAATTACAGGCTCTTAGAACCTCTCTATGCGACCTTTTTTTCTTATTAATCCTGATTACAGGCTCTTAGGGCCACTCTATGCGACCTTTCTATTATTATTAGCAAGAATTCAAGCTCATAAAAAAAGCCTTAAATCATTGGCTGATTTAAGGCAAATTATGTAGTGTGATGGTGGAGCCTAGCGGGATCGAACCGCTGACCTCCTGCGTGCAAAGCAGGCGCTCTCCCAGCTGAGCTAAGGCCCCATGTTTGGAGCGGAAGACGGGATTCGAACCCGCGACCCCCACCTTGGCAAGGTGATGTTCTACCACTGAACTACTTCCGCATATTCGAAGATAAAACCCGAGGATACATATCCCAGGGTTTTATCTTAAATTAATGAGCCATGAAGGACTCGAACCTTCGACCCTCTGATTAAAAGTCAGATGCTCTACCAACTGAGCTAATGGCTCTTGGCTGGGCTAGCTGGATTTGAACCAACGCATGTCGCAGTCAAAGTGCGATGCCTTACCGCTTGGCTATAGCCCAATATTGAATGGTATTTCTAGTTTGTCCAACTTTTTAAAAAATATAAATGGTGGAGGGGGACGGATTCGAACCGCCGAACCCGGAGGGAGCGGATTTACAGTCCGCCGCGTTTAGCCACTTCGCTACCCCTCCATATTTATTTTTAAAAAAATGGTGCCGGCGAGAGGACTTGAACCCCCAACCTACTGATTACAAGTCAGTTGCTCTACCAATTGAGCTACCCCGGCGTAAGTTTAAAATTAGTAATATTTAAATGGTGGAGGATGACGGGATCGAACCGCCGACCCTCTGCTTGTAAGGCAGATGCTCTCCCAGCTGAGCTAATCCTCCAAAATGGTGACCCCTACGGGATTCGAACCCGTGTTACCGCCGTGAAAGGGCGGTGTCTTAACCGCTTGACCAAGGGGCCGATATTCATAAAAATAGGTAAGCTTCCAAGCGGGCTCGAACCGCTGACCTCTTCCTTACCATGGAAGTGCTCTACCTACTGAGCTATGGAAGCATAGCTGAATTTTCTTGATGACATAAAAATGGCTCCGCAGGTAGGACTCGAACCTACGACCGATCGGTTAACAGCCGATAGCTCTACCACTGAGCTACTGCGGAACAGTAAGATAACAGCCTGGCAACGTCCTACTCTCACAGGGACTTTCGTCCCAACTACCATCGGCGCTGAGAAGCTTAACTTCCGTGTTCGGTATGGGAACGGGTGTGACCTTCTCGCCATAATTACCAGACTATTATTGACACTATTTTATTATAATGTCTTTTTTGATTTTTTCAAGAGGAAAATTCATTTTTTTCATTCCCTCAAAACTAGATAATG
>NZ_JBCNAC010000022.1:0-2942 GCF_050477885.1 Neobacillus rhizosphaerae | reverse complement strand
TTAAAACTTGGTTAAGTCCTCGAACGATTAGTATCAGTCAGCTCCACATGTTACCACGCTTCCACCTCTGACCTATCAACCTGATCATCTTTCAGGGTTCTTACTAGCTTGACGCTATGGGAAATCTCATCTTGAGGGGGGCTTCATGCTTAGATGCTTTCAGCACTTATCCCGTCCGCACATAGCTACCCAGCGATGCCTTTGGCAAGACAACTGGTACACCAGCGGTGCGTCCATCCCGGTCCTCTCGTACTAAGGACAGCTCCTCTCAAATTTCCTGCGCCCACGACGGATAGGGACCGAACTGTCTCACGACGTTCTGAACCCAGCTCGCGTACCGCTTTAATGGGCGAACAGCCCAACCCTTGGGACCGACTACAGCCCCAGGATGCGATGAGCCGACATCGAGGTGCCAAACCTCCCCGTCGATGTGGACTCTTGGGGGAGATAAGCCTGTTATCCCCGGGGTAGCTTTTATCCGTTGAGCGATGGCCCTTCCATGCGGAACCACCGGATCACTAAGCCCGACTTTCGTCCCTGCTCGACTTGTAGGTCTCGCAGTCAAGCTCCCTTGTGCCTTTACACTCTACGAATGATTTCCAACCATTCTGAGGGAACCTTTGGGCGCCTCCGTTACTCTTTAGGAGGCGACCGCCCCAGTCAAACTGCCCACCTGACACTGTCTCCCACCCCGATAAGGGGTGCGGGTTAGAATTTCAATACAGCCAGGGTAGTATCCCACCGACGCCTCCACCGAAGCTAGCGCTCCGGTTTCTACGGCTCCTACCTATCCTGTACAAGCTGTACCAAAATTCAATATCAGGCTACAGTAAAGCTCCACGGGGTCTTTCCGTCCTGTCGCGGGTAACCTGCATCTTCACAGGTACTATAATTTCACCGAGTCTCTCGTTGAGACAGTGCCCAGATCGTTACGCCTTTCGTGCGGGTCGGAACTTACCCGACAAGGAATTTCGCTACCTTAGGACCGTTATAGTTACGGCCGCCGTTTACTGGGGCTTCGATTCAGAGCTTCGCTTGCGCTAACCCCTCCTCTTAACCTTCCAGCACCGGGCAGGCGTCAGCCCCTATACTTCGCCTTGCGGCTTCGCAGAGACCTGTGTTTTTGCTAAACAGTCGCCTGGGCCTATTCACTGCGGCTCTTCGAGGCTATTCACCTCAAAAAGCACCCCTTCTCCCGAAGTTACGGGGTCATTTTGCCGAGTTCCTTAACGAGAGTTCTCTCGCTCACCTTAGGATTCTCTCCTCGCCTACCTGTGTCGGTTTGCGGTACGGGCACCTTTTATCTCGCTAGAGGCTTTTCTTGGCAGTGTGGAATCAGGAACTTCGGTACTAAATTTCCCTCGCTATCACAGCTCAGCCTTTACGGAAAGCGGATTTTCCTACTTTCCAGCCTAACTGCTTAGACGCGCATATCCAACAGCGCGCTTACCCTATCCTCCTGCGTCCCCCCATCACTCAAACGATAAAGAGGTGGTACAGGAATATCAACCTGTTGTCCATCGCCTACGCCTTTCGGCCTCGGCTTAGGTCCCGACTAACCCTGAGCGGACGAGCCTTCCTCAGGAAACCTTAGGCATACGGTGGATGAGATTCTCACTCATCTTTCGCTACTCATACCGGCATTCTCACTTCTAAGCGCTCCACCAGTCCTTACGGTCTAGCTTCAACGCCCTTAGAACGCTCTCCTACCACTGACATCTAAGATGTCAATCCACAGCTTCGGTGTTACGTTTAGCCCCGGTACATTTTCGGCGCAGAGTCACTCGACCAGTGAGCTATTACGCACTCTTTAAATGGTGGCTGCTTCTAAGCCAACATCCTGGTTGTCTAAGCAACTCCACATCCTTTTCCACTTAACGTAAACTTTGGGACCTTAGCTGGTGGTCTGGGCTGTTTCCCTTTTGACTACGGATCTTATCACTCGCAGTCTGACTCCCACGGATAAGTCTTTGGCATTCGGAGTTTGTCTGAATTCGGTAACCCGATGAGGGCCCCTAGTCCAAACAGTGCTCTACCTCCAAGACTCTAACTACGTGAGGCTAGCCCTAAAGCTATTTCGGAGAGAACCAGCTATCTCCAAGTTCGATTGGAATTTCTCCGCTACCCACACCTCATCCCCGCACTTTTCAACGTGCGTGGGTTCGGGCCTCCATCCAGTGTTACCTGGACTTCACCCTGGACATGGGTAGATCACCTGGTTTCGGGTCTACGACCACATACTCAATCGCCCTATTCAGACTCGCTTTCGCTGCGGCTCCGTCTCTTCAACTTAACCTTGCATGGGATCGTAACTCGCCGGTTCATTCTACAAAAGGCACGCTATCACCCATTAACGGGCTCTAACTACTTGTAGGCACACGGTTTCAGGAACTATTTCACTCCCCTTCCGGGGTGCTTTTCACCTTTCCCTCACGGTACTGGTTCACTATCGGTCACTAGGGAGTATTTAGCCTTGGGAGATGGTCCTCCCTGCTTCCGACCGGATTTCACGTGTCCGGCCGTACTCAGGATCCACTCAGGAGGGAACGAAGTTTCGACTACAGGGTTTTTACCTTCTCTGACGGGCCTTTCCAGGCCGCTTCATCTACCCCGTTCCTTTGTAACTCCATGTTGAGTGTCCTACAACCCCAAGAGGCAAGCCTCTTGGTTTGGGCTATGTCCCGTTTCGCTCGCCGCTACTCAGGGAATCGCGTTTGCTTTCTCTTCCTCCGGGTACTTAGATGTTTCAGTTCCCCGGGTATGCCTTCAATACCCTATGTATTCAGGTAAAGATACTGTTCCATTACGAACAGTGGGTTCCCCCATTCGGAAATCTCCGGATCAAAGCTTACTTACAGCTCCCCGAAGCATATCGGTGTTAGTCCCGTCCTTCATCGGCTCCTAGTGCCAAGGCATTCACCGTGCGCCCTTTCTAACTTAAC
>NZ_JBCNAC010000020.1:0-67205 GCF_050477885.1 Neobacillus rhizosphaerae | reverse complement strand
GCAACGGGGGACTGTCCCCATTCTTTTTTTTTTAGAAAAATAACGCCAGGTTGGTGTACCGTTTCGCAACAGATTGCAAGAATGAGATTTGAATAGTGAGTACCGTAACTGCAATCGTGTTTTGTACTAGCTTTTTTTGTGCCTCATTCAATCCTTCAATGTGGGTGTCGACATATTCCCTGGCTCTTTTTTCAATTAACGCCTCTAAAGTTCGTTCCTTCTGGATTTTAGCTAAGCTTGGGTCGACATCTTCGGCCTCCATCAATTGGTCTCCATCCGGATCTAAGTCTTCAAATATAGAAGAATACGCGAAATACAAGTCCAGTGGATTAATAACATCATCGGAATAGTCTCCGTTTTGCTTAAAGAGCTTCAACAGTAAGTTTTTAATGGCTGTGAAATCCAAGACAGTTTTTAAATCATCAATAATAAATAGCATAGCAGCTTGATAAACAGAGTATTTCTTTCCCCCGTCTGGTGCGCCAATTATTTCCTTCGCATCTCGCTTGGCCCAATTCTGAACCGCCGTCAATTTAAATTCCGAATGCTCAATTTGTGACCCTAAAGCAACAATTTCGTTAATTGAGAACGTCCCTTGTACTTTCCCTGATTTAATAATCTTCTCAAAGATAGGAGATAGCTGGGTGGACAGGAACGCATTCACCGCTTCTTGTTCAGTAAGGTTTGGATGCCTCTTATTCCAAGCCTCTTTTAAAATCTGAACCGGGTTTTCCTCATCCCTTAAGGCTAACAACAAGTTGGCCATTTCTTTCCGCGTTAATTTAAAGGTTTCCACAGAAAAAACTCCTTTTTTAAGTTCTTTTGATTAAATCATATGAATATTCACTTTTGTTGTCAAATGAGTATTTTTTTAAAAAAGTGAGCAATATGATGAAATAGTTAGAAAATTAAAGAAAAACATATATTTTATTGAAAAATTGCCTATTTTTGCCTAAATTTAACTATAACTATATTTGATTATTCAGAATAAAGTTCATATAATAAAATCATAAACAAGGTCAAATGAACTTACATAAGAATAATCAAAAAATACATATAAAGTGAACTTGTTTGAAAACTGAGATGAAAATTATAATAATAAAGGAGAGCAACATTTAAAATGGACAGTTTCAGTAGTCACTTTACGCAAGATGAAAGAGTTCTAAAAGGGTTATTAGAAGGTTCGGACGAGGCATGGTATCAAGTAACAAAGCAAGGCTTAAAAGATGTGAAAAGATCAATGAAACGTTACGATGTTACCAACGAAGATGCAGAGGATATTTTACAAAATGCCATCGTTGAATTTTTTAAAGCTTTAAAAAAGAATGAAGGTGCTATTGAAAACCTGGTCCACTTTGCAGCAAGTGTTTGGAAAAAACGTGTGTTTGCCGCAACAAACAAAGCATTCAACAAAGAACAAAAAGATCGTGACGCCCAGGTTCAATCTGGAGAAATAGAAGTGAAAGAGGAAGAAGCCGATTCTTATTCTCTATACGAGAAGATTGCATATAAAAATAATCATGGAAATGAAGAAGAAAATACCATCATTCGTATAGTGGTGGAGGATTTCCTTAATGATTACACGGAAACAAATAAAAAAATTTTTAAGGATCAATTAAACGGTAAGACGTTTGTCCAAACGGAAGCAGAAATAAACATGTCAAGGGAAACTATTAAGAGCCGTTTCCGCAAAATGAAGCAAAGTTTCCAAGCATATTACATAGAGGGTGCTAACATATAGAAGAATTAATTTTTCAAAAAGAGAGCATCAAGGAGCGTGGAAAATGAATCAAATGAGAGGATTAAAACTGATTATTTCACTTATCATACAAACCCGTTTTAGAAAAGGCTGGACGCAGGGAAAGCTGGCGACGTTGGCAGACATCAATCTTAATCGTCTGATACAAATTGAAAAGGGGACGGTAATACCAAATTATCATGAACTGCAAAAAATCATTCGAGCCTTCAGGCATATTCCGGCTCAATTATTAAATATCCTAAAGAAGTATCCCAAGCATTTGGACTCCTTTTTGATAGAGATTATGTTGGAGAAGGATGAGGACAACTATCAGCATGTGAATGAAAGTGCATGTCTAACCTTTTCTGAATATCATCAATGGGCCGATGAGCATCTAACGAAGTGTAGGCCTTGTAAATCCTTATTCGACAGTAGTAAGGAATCTGTAGAAATGGATGAATGGGATTGGGAGGAAGAGGACGAGACAGAGATACCTCCAAAGGAAATTAAAAACCTGGCCGATAAAATAAAGAAGAATTTTTTTTAAACGACTAATTTTTTTAGTCGTTTTTTTTATTTTTATAAAAAAATTTAAAAGGGTGTCACCGATTTTTATAAGTAGAAGGGACTTTACTAGTATCAAATCAAAAGGAGTGTTGAACATGCAGGTACAAACGAAATTAATGCTATTGGTGGCAATCCTCGGAATATTGGTTGGTTATGCAAGTTGTTAGGGAGTATGCCGAATATTGACTTCCCTACGAACGTTGGTCCCATTTGCTGGGATGACTTATCCGCTTATAAGGGATGGAGATTACAACCAAACAAAGGTTTATTACTAGAGATGAATTTGAAAGCTTGAAGCAACAGATTATGTAGTCCAAAGGGAGTTAGGTTGCCTCCCATACGGCGGGCAACTTTTTTTAAAAAATTTCACCGTTTTTTTGAAATGAAGGGACTTATAAGAATAACAAGGAGGCGATGGAAATGAGACGTGAAATAACAGAAAAATATCCAGTATTTATTTTAATCCCACCAACAGAGTTTTAAAAAGTTTGTAAAATGGTTCACCGATTTCCAAAAAGTGCAGGACTATATCCATAAATCGAATACAAAGGAGGGAAAACGAAATGCTACCAATTATATTTGCACCAGTTGTCATTGAGGCTGTAGCCATTGCTGCTGGCACATATGCAGCCAAAAAAGTTATTGATAAAGTTCTAGATTAATAGCTAATAGAAGGAAAGTGAGGTGACCACTATGTTTAGAGAACCGGATTTCGACTTGCTGGAAGTAGTTGAATGGCTGATTGATATCATTATGGACTGAGATTTGGACCCCAATTGATTTCGGATCGAGGAGAATGGCAGTCAAACCCTGTTGCTATTCTCCTCTGTCCGAAAAAAATAATAGAAAGCTTCACCGATTTTTAGAAAGCGAAGGACTATTACACTATCAAAACAAAAAAGGAGAGATTTAACATGTTATTTCTAATCCCAATCCCAACTACATTAGTAGCAGCTGCTGCAACTGCAGTCATTACAGCAGGGCTACCTCAAGCTGCAACCATCGGGACAATTGTTGCTGGATCAACAACTACAGCAGGAAATGTTGGCACCCTTTACGCTGCGAAGGAATTGATTGTCGATTAAAGTGTGGCGACTAATGCCCGTGTATTCAGCCTATTTGGCTGAGTACAAATTAACTTGGAGGTAATGAGCATGTTCAAAAACATATTTCACACAGGATCTCAAAGTAAGTCAGCGTATCAAGACGGTTCCCATGGTGGGAAAGGAAAGGTACCTCTTGTTAAAACAGGACCAACACAAGGACAAGAGCGATCTCGAAATCAAAATGGACAATGGAGGAAAAAAAGGAGTGATACGGGCGTTCCACGAACATAAAAGTCTCGAACGAAGGACTTTAGTAGCAACACCATAAAAAAGGAGGAAATAAGATGTTACCAATTATCATCTCACCACAGGTTATAGTAACTCCTGATGTACAAAAAACATTAGAAGAAAATCTTAAAGAAATGAATTCAAAAAAATAAAAAGCTTCACCGATTTTTAGAAAACCAAGGACTATTACACTATCAAAACAAAAGGAGATGTTGAAAATGGGTTTATTAAAAGGATTAGGTTACTTTGTTGCAGGAATCGGTGCGGTTGCCGCTGCGCCACTAGTAGTAGGAGCCGCAGCTACCGCAGCAGCTACGGCGGGAGCGATTGCCGTCACAGCAGGCGTCGCCACCACAAGTAGTGCTGTAGCCACTGGACTTACAGCAATGGCGGTGGCAGAAGGAACAACGGTTGCCGTAGGTACTGGTCTAGCTTCAAAAGGAGCAAAGGAAATCATTAAAAGCTAATAGGGGATAGAAGAGATCAAAATCAAGTGAGGTGATGGGTAAATGCTCAGAAATATCGTAGCGCCTCCTCTAAGGCCAGGCGGGAAAAAACCTAGATTAAGTGATTTAATCAAAGTCTATTAATAAACGGCTAGAAAAAAGTAGGAGGTGCGCAAATGGATGAGATCCTAGACTTTATCTTTGAAGTGGTAGAAGAAATAATCGAAAACCTTTAGAAAAAATCAATTTTGATATGAATATAGGAGGAGTAATTATGTCAATCAAACAACGTTTTTCTAACGCATTAACCTGTGCCTCAATGGGAGGCGCGAGTGGGGCTGCTATTGGAGGTAGTGTGGTAGGTGCAGTTACTGCCGTAGGTGGTACGGTCGTTGGCCCAGTTGGTACATTCTTCGGTGCAGTAGTTGGAACCGGTGCAGGAGCTGCAGTCGGAGGAGCACTTGGATCAACGGGTGGGTTTATTGCGGGTCTATTATTCGAATGAAGGCACCATAAAAATGGGGACAGTCCCCCGGCGCTTTAGCGCAACGGGGGACTGTCCCTACTATTATTCCTTCGCCCTTTTATCTAAATACATCCTCAACCGATTATAAAAAACCACATTAACAACCATCACGAGAAAATAGAAAATCAGCGAATAGTAAATTTTCCAGGTCTTATAGGTAAACAACTGAAAGAAATATACCGAAATGCCTTCTAGCGTACCTAAAATAATCATACATAGCAAAATAAAGAACCATTTTCGCGGCTTCTTACCCTTATAAAAATGCATGAAAAATAAAATCGTCCCCGGGTACACCAAATTTTGCAGAAAAATATCGGTGATTTCGCCACTATTTCTATCGACCGTATCGTAAAAATCGTAGGGAGGCATCGCAAAAAAATAATCCCCTAACGTAGTCAACTGTAAATTCAGAAGCGAAATACAGATAATTTCTGACCAAGTCAACTTCCTATTCCTCACAGTAATATAATAGACTACCATAGCAACGATAATCGAAATCCCGATAACAAACCACTCATTCCCATCAAACTGTTTCGGGAGCAGCGGCTTAAAGGCCTTCTCATAAATCTCCTTCATCTCGTAATACCATTTCCCTTCGCAGGATCGGAGGCAGCTTTTCCATGAAAAAAATGCATGTATAGAGAACAATCATTGCGAGAATAAAATCAATGGAAGGATACCAGCTCTTACTTTTCGATACCAATACACCAACTACAAGCAAAAGTTTCTCTATAAAAACTCCACCTGCCACCCAGGAGAAACAAGCGACGATTTTAACAGATAATCGATGGTTGCCGCGCAATACGTACAGAACCCACATCAAAAGAACAGGAAAAATAATTCCATATTGTAGTCTAGCTGACCAAAAAGGCAGATGCATTTCAACCACCCTTAGTCGCTGGTAGGGGGAGGAGAGCAAATAGAAAAAGTTTTGACACCAGTAGGATGAAAACATAAATAGAATAAAGGCTTCAAACGGATCGAACCGTTTCTTCAGGGACCATAAACTTAACAGTGATAGAATTGACAAAACAAGGAGCAATAAGAAAATAATGACCATGACCCACTCACCTTATAAAAAGTAAGACATTACTACCTATCGTTTACTTGTATGATGAAAAGTATCCAAAAACTGTCTTGTCAGGCCCGACCTTAAAAAATTATAATTTTTCCACCTTTATTCATAGTTTGTTCATAATTGTAAGCTAAGATAAATTCATGCAGCGAAAAGGCATAAGCACCTTTTTCTGACCCCTTAAAAATATATTTGTATTGCGTCCGGCATATTTGCCGGACATTTTTTTGTCTTTTTCGGGGGACAGTCCCCCACCCAGGTAACGCGCTGCCGTGCCGGGGGGCAGTCCCCCGAAATTAGCTACTATTTTCAATTACCTTTTTATAGGAAACCCCACATATTGACCACTTTTGGAAAGAGATCGACCACTTGAACGAAGATATCAACCACTATTTGAGATTTATCGGTCGCTTTTCCCCACATATCAACCACTTTCCACCCAATATCGGCCACTCACCCAAAATCCAGCCCAATCCCACATAAAAAAGCCAGTCCCCGCACTTTGGGGACTGGCTCAACTCATTATTCTTTTCCACTTCGGGGGACAGTCCCCCAGCCAAGAACTACCTAATCCAAACCCCATTCCCATCAAAGTAATAGGTTTTTCCGCCGATGCGTACGGTGCCTGTCACCATGGCGCCGCCGCTATTAAAGTAATACCAGACCGTGCCCACCTTCAGCCATCCGACCTGCATCGCACCACTACTCTTCAAGTAATACCAAGTCGTACCACTCTTCAACCAGCCCGTCTTCATCGCTCCATTATCCGCGAAGAAATACCACACCGACCCAGATTTCATCCAACCAGTGGCCATCACGCCACTGCCTTTAAAGAAATACCACACCGTCCCAACCTTCAACCAGCCAGTTACCATGGCGCCATTACTGTTCATGAAATACCAGCTCGAGCCAGCCTTCACCCAACCAGTCTTCATCGCGCCCATACTGTCCGAATAATACCAACTCGAACCAACCTTATACCAGCCAACCTTTTTCACGAAAGTCGCGGGATCGTAATAATACCACTTACCGTTCGACCACACCCAACCAGACTTCGCTTTAACAACCGTCACCTTCGCCGCTGGGCTCAAATTACCATAACCGTCGCTCACCGTAACAGTGATCTCCGTGCCAACAGGCTGCGTAGCAATCTTCACGGAAAAACGGCCATCCTCACCAACCAGCCCGTTACCAATGACATTAAAATTATTCAAGCTCACTTCCACATACGTACCCGCTTCAGCCTGACCCGTCATCACCGTCGCACGGTCGTTCACTTCATTGACAATCGGCTTCTCAGGAGCCGTCACATCGATAAGCGTCATCACCGCACTATAGCTAACATTCCCAACCGCATCAGTTGCAGTTACAAAAAGATCGACTCCGCCTTTTTGCTTAGGAATCCCCACAGCAAAACGTCCGTCATCACCAGCAACCCCTGATCCAATCAACCGATCATCAGCAAACACGTCCACTTTCGAGCCCGCTTCCGTCGACCCCTTCACCGTCGTCGTTTGATCCGTCACTTGCCCATCGATAACCGGCTTAACAGGCGCCGTGCCATCCTTCACCACGACAAACGTTGCTTCACTTACATTACCGCCCTTGTCCGTAGCAGTAATCGCTAACTCCGTTCCAGCTTTTTGCTTAGGTATTTTTATTGTAAAATAACCTTCACTTCCAGCAACAACAGAACCAATCACCGTGCCGTCAACACCGCCAGTCACGATCATCTTCGCACCAGGCTCAGATTTACCAGTCACAACCTCATCCTTATCCAGTACTTGGTCCACAATCGGTTTCTCAGGATTCGTTCCATCTTTTACCACCACAACTGTAGCTTCACTCACATTTCCAGCCTTGTCCGTTGCTACAACAGTTAATTCAGTCCCAGCCGTCTGTACAGGAATCGCCACAGTAAACGCGCCATTCTCACCAATCGTTCCACTGCCAATCTCCGAACCACCGACAGTCACGACAATCGCTGCCCCAGCTTCACCCTGACCAGAGACAGCTGTGTCTTTATCCGTTACCTCATGGACAACCGGCTTTTCAGGCTTAGTCACGTCACTAACCACGACAACCGCCACATCGCTCACGTTACCAGCCAAATCCTCTGCAGTAACCTTCAATGCCGTCCCAGCCTTTTGCACAGGGATCTTTATGGAAAAATAACCATGGTCATCCGCAGAATCAGAACCAATCACCGTACCGTCGGCCGTAACCTTCACACTCGAACCTGCCTCAGCCGTACCACGGACCGCCGTGTCTTGATCCGTCACATCGCCAATAACTGGCTTCCGAGGTGCCGTCCCATCCTTTACAACAACCGTAGCTGTTTCACTCACATTTCCAACCTTGTCAGTCGCAGTCACAGAAATCTCTGTTCCTTCTTTTTGCACAGGAATGGCTACAGTAAATGTTCCATCTTCAGAAACCGTATCCGAACCAATCACCGAACCGTTACCCCTGACCGCCACTTTAGATCCTGCTTCAGCTGTACCGGTAACCCCCGTATCCTGATCCGTTACATCGCTAACAACGGGCTTCCGAGGTGCCGTCCCATCCTTCACGACCACCGTAGCAGCTTCACTAACATTCCCAGCCTTGTCAGTAGCCGTAACCACTATTTCCGTTCCTTCTTTTTGCGCAGGTATGGCCACAGTAAACAGATCAAACATAGTAGCAACAACCGAACCAATGACCGAGCCGTCCACTGTAACCTCTACTTTAGAGCCGGCTTCAGCCCTACCGCTAACCTCCGTATCCTGATCCGTCACATCGCCAACAACTGGCTTTCCAGGTGCCGTCCCATCCGTGACCACAACCGAAGCGGCTTCACTCACGTTTCCGGCATTGTCGGTAGCCTTCACGACAATCTCTGTTCCAGCCGGTTGCACAGGAATTTCCACCTCAAACGTTCCATCCGCAGCTGCCACACCCCAACTAATCGCTGTCCCATTTGCACTTACCATGATCGTGGACTTCGCTTCCGCTTGTCCTTTTACAGAAGAATCCGCATCCGTCACCTCAAAAACAACAGGTTGTGGAGGATCAGTCACATCTAACACTAGAACCGTAGCCGCTTCACTAACATTCCCAGCCGTATCCTTAACAGTTACTGACAACCACGAACCAGCCCTTTGTTTAGGGATCTCCACAGCAAACGTGCCGTCTTCCGCAACCGTACCAGTACCAATCACGGACTCACCACTGCGAACCTCCACAGCCGCTTTAGGTTCCGCTTGACCAGTAACCGCCGTATCACGATCAGTCAATCCATTCAAAACGGGCTTCCCAGGTGCCGTCAAATCTTTTACAAAAATCTCTTTCGACGTCGTCAGCTCATTGGCCGCATTCCAAACCTCAAACTTCAACGTCGTATTCTCTACTAATCCGTCCACTGGAATGGAAAAATATCCATTCCCATCGGTTTGACCACTTGCCAGCTCTCGGCCATCTTCAAACACCTTCACAACCGCATTCGCAAGCGTCTTACCAGAAAGAGCCGTAGAATCCTTTGTAAAATCATCTACATAAAGATCTGACACATCATAAGAATGATAGTAGGTATACCCAGACAAATCCGTTAATTTTACAGAAATAGAAGTACTGTTTCCAATGTAAAAATCGTTCAAACGAAATGTTCCGTTCTCCTTCAAAGAAACACTTTGTCCGTTCACCTCAACTGCAACAAATGGAAGGGTAGCACCAGTCAAATTCACCCGGCCGCCCGAGCTAACAAGCGGTGTATCATAAAGGTTGAAAGGGACACTCTCCATCACTCGATTGGATGCTCGCAGCGATGAAATCGTGTTAGATCCTGAAAAAATCGCTTGTCCATCAGTTGGTGTGTAATAACCAAAAGTGACAAAGCTCGCACTCACAGTACCGTTCACCGTCAGCCCGCCATAACTACGCAATCCGCCCAGCACATAGACATTCCCGTTAATCGTTACATTGCTATTAATCGTTAACCGCGCACCAGGAGTGATATACACATCCGAGTTGACCGTCTTGTTGGACCAAGTTTCATACGAGGTAACGACATAGCTGCTCAACGGCTCCACACCCTTAAGCACGGTAAAATCGCCAACACTTAAATCGGTCTCATCCGCTTTTACTACGGTGCTATTCAAATTACTATCTTTTAATTCAATAGATTTTACTTTCCAATTACCAACCTCAGTAGTATTGTCAATTGAGAAGCTTCCAATAAATTGAGATCCACTATAGGATAGGGGGACTGTCACTGTAGATTGATTTATTGGTGAAATGTAAGTGACTACACCTTCCTGTAAGTTGGTGTCATCCTTAGCATCTACAGTTATATGGACAGAATCACCTGACTCCACTAAATTCTTATCTATAGATAGCTTAGAAAACGTAGGAGGGTTTGATTCATTAAACACTCTAAATTCACCATTATCAAATTTATTTAGGTAATCATCTGATTGAAAAATAAGGGTTTGATTATTAGATGTATCTCTTATATTAACGTAGGATACACTGTAAACTCCCGCTGCAGATGTAGAGGAAATAGGGATGATCCCTTCATAGCTATCTGTTTCCGAATTATAGTTCACAGGAACGTTAAAAGTCGTATCAGTGCCAGGTACCTGATAATAGAGATAGACTGATTTGATTCCAAAATCATCAGTAATCTTAAGGCTAACTTTTACTTGATCTCCGAAGGTTGCTTCTTTCTTATCGACAGTCATGCTCTCGAAGGTTGGTTTAGTAATATCCGCGCCACTTGTGCCGGAAACCGTAAAAGATCCATTATCAAACTTATTTTGGTAATCATCTGATTGAAAAATAAGGGTTTGATTATTCGAAGTATCCCGAATATTGATGTAGGATACCTTGTAAACTCCTGCAGCAAAATTAGAAGGAATGGAAATAGACCCTTCATAGGTATCTGTTTCAGGATGATAGCTGACAGGAACGTTAAAAGTCGTATCAGTACCAGGCACCGTGTAGTATAGATAGACAGATTTAATTCCAAAATCATCAGAGGTCTTCACACTAACATTAACCGTATCCCCAGGACCTGCTTCCCATTTATCTACACTGATACTCTCAAAAACGGGCTTGGTAGTATCTGCGCCACTTGTACCGGTAACTGTAAAGGAGCCATTATCAAACTTATGTTCATAATCATCGGATTGAAAAATCAGGGTTTGATTATTCGAAGTATCCCGAATATTAATGTAGGATACCTGATATACTCCTGTAGCAAAATTAGAAGGAATGGAAATAGAACCTTCATAAGTATCCGTTTCAGGATGATAGCTGACAGGAACGTTAAAAGTCGTATCAGTACCAGGTACCGTGTAGTAAAGATAGACAGATTGGATTCCAACATCATCTGTGACATTAACACTAATCTTTACCGTATCCCCAGGACCTACCTCCTTCTTATCCACGCTAATACTTTCAAAAACAGGCTTCGTCACATCAGCCGCCGCCATCACATTGCTGATAGGCACTGTGCTAATGAACAATAACACCGCCATAAATAGGGATATGACTCTTTTCAACTCTATCTCACTCTCTTTCTTTTAAAAAAATTCACGAATAGTTTAATAGTATCATAGTTATGTCGAAAAACAGGTATTACCTACCAAATTTATCGGATATAAATACTGGGAATTCTGCCTTTTCGAAAAATAAATCCTTCAATAGTTCGACAAAATTCATGGTTTATCCGCATGTTCAATGGGGTAAACCATTTACAATTAATGTATATTGTTGTAGAATTCAAAATTAGAAGAATAAAAGGGAGGGAGAATAAGAAGTTGGAAAGGAAAGCTGGAAAGAGTGCGAACACCGTCGATTTTTCTGAGATTGTGAAAAAGGCTTATGACAAAGGCGTAAACGAGAACGAAATCACCCTTGAAAAACTAATGGAAGAACTAAAAGCGGATTTAAAACAATTAGTTGTTTGCTAATATATATTATAGATACAAAAGGCTGTGGGAGAGAAATCTCCGCAGCCTTTTTCTGTGGGGAAATTGGTTATATTTCACTCTCGTGGGAAAAATAAAGAAAAACGCATGAAAGCGGAGAAATTGCCTTTAGCATCAACAGAATGGTCATCGAAGTCGTTAAAATTGACCTTTTTTAATATTTAACCGCCAAAGATAGAGCTGGAAATGATTTGTATTCGCGAATTGTAGATAGTTATTCGCGGATTTCCAACTTTTATTCGCGAATCTGCATAACTTATTCGCGAATGTACCATCTTTATTCGCGAATCCTCGGACTCATCAAGTCTACGGGTCAACCCAACCGATTTATGAGCGAATTTTCCTCATTTATGAGCGAATATTCACATTAAATGAGCGAATTACCGCTCCATATGAGCGAATGAAACCCATTTATGAGCGAATCTAAAAAGAGGTAACTTAAAAGCAATCAATTTAAGAGCGATTGCCTAGTCTATTGGCGAATCTCCGCACCAATCGGCGAATCCGCCCAGTCTATCGGCGAATCGCAAAAACCAGCCTATTCAAAGAAAAGGAAGCCCAACCAACTTTCGAACGTTTTAAGCCTAATTTAGAGCAAACCTTACGCTTTATCGGAGGAAACCCATCCATGCATATAATCCTTACCGCGATCCTTCTCCTTGCGGCGTTCTGGAAGGGGGATTGGCGACATTGGCGTAAATATCATCACACCATTCAATATATTATTATCTGTAACCTACTCTACAACGTTCTGTGCAGAGACCATTTGCTCTGGAAACAGAACCCGGATCTATTACCGGAATCCCATGCAATCGTTGATCTCATTTATACCTTTATCAATCTCCCTGCGGTGACATTGATCTATCTTACTCATTATCCATTTAAAACATCCAACGGGAAACAAGTGCAGTACATCCTGTGGTGGATCCTGGGCTCACTCGTCGTCGAATACCCTTTTTATAAAATGCACAGACTCCTCCTCCAGCATGGGTACCACTTCTGGATGGAGCCCATCTTCTACATAGCGATGTACACCATGATTCGCCTGTATTTCACAAAGCCGCTTCTTACATACGGAATCACGGCTGTCATTATTGTATTGCTGCTTCAATACTTTAACATTCCCGTTAAATAGATCCTGGAAAACCAAGAGAGGTCACATTCAATGTCTAGAGATTACATAATTATCATTCTAATATGGGTTATAGGTATAAGCGCATACCTATTCCTTACGCCAAAAAACCGATACAGAAAAGTCTTGTTCGCCTTAATTCTCTGCCAGGCCTTTGTATGGGTGAGCTCGCTGTTACATGTCAAATATCATCTGCTGGCCTTCCCGGTCCGTGAATTTCCGAAAGCCACAGATGTGCTCGTCACAACCGAGTATTTCTTTTACCCACTTCTATCAGGGTTTTATATCATCTTTGAACCAAAACGATCACTCGCCATTCGCTTACTCTATTTGTCGCTTTGGATCTCGGGCCTGACCCTAATGGACGTCATGCTGGTAAAATATACGAACCTCATTGAGTACGTACATTATTCCTGGTACCTAACCTGGATCAATTTCTTTTGTATATTTGCCGTCACAAACCTCATCTACCAATGGTTTTTTAGAGACAAGGCCCATTTTCAGGTGGAAAAGGAGGCGGTCAAATGAGACTAGAATGGTGGATTTTACTCGCTGTTTGGATTCTAACGACCGGGATGCTTTTCTTCATCCCCAAAAAGAAAATCTGCTTAGCCGTGACCGCCTTCTTATTCAAACAAGGAATCACGTGGATCTTTGGTTTAGTGGTAGTTGAATATGGTCTCCTATCATACCCAATCAGGCTATTTGCAGACGTCAATCGCTCAAGCTTTACCTATGAGTTTTACGTCTATCCAGCCGTTTGTGCGATCTTCAATGTATTCTACCCGTACACGAGGAGCAAGCTCATCCAGTTCCTATACTACTGTGCGTTCTGTACCGCCATGACCGTACCGGAGATTTTTCTCGAAAAATATACCGATTTAATCCACTACCTGAACTGGGCCTGGTACTGGACGTGGATTACGCTGTTCCTCACCTTTGCGCTCACTCGGTGGCTTTGTGTGTGGTTTATCAAGGGAATTGAAAAAGAGATGGATGAAAGTGGAATACACAAAGAGTAGTTTGCTGTATAATTATGGTATAAATCCATAATGATGGAGGAGGCCCTATGGGAGACTTACGGTTTGGCCTATTTGCACTTTTTCCGATTGTATTGTATTTGATCATTCTCGGATTCACGATCTATTTCATCGTCCGGGCACTGCGGTTCATGAACGACAAAACCAGATTAGACCAAGAGAGAAACGACAAGCTAGATGCCTTAATCAAGGCGGTCCAAGCGAACAACAAAGAACAATAGAAAGCGGGGAGCTGCCTCCAAAGCATCTCCTTTATTGAAAACTTTAAACATCTTTAAAAGTTTATTCATAGTTTGTTCATACAATCGGGGTATAGTAAGTACATGAAAACGAGATGCATATCTTACTTTTCTAAGACCCCCTTAAAATATTTGTATTGCGCGTCCGGCTTCTCTCATGGAGCTGGATCTTTTTTTGTCTATGAAGGAAAAAATGAGGTTCCGCCCGGCAAAAATTGTCTTTCATCCCGCCGATGAAAGACAAAAACCCAGCCCGCCCTCTCCATACCTGACCTCACAATAAAAAGGACCTACCACCTTCACAAGGAAGAAGGTATGCCCTTCAATAACCGAGTTTCTACATATTAATA
Organism: Neobacillus rhizosphaerae; assembly: GCF_050477885.1. GTDB lineage: Bacteria > Bacillota > Bacilli > Bacillales > Cytobacillaceae > Neobacillus > Neobacillus rhizosphaerae_A. Next base: position 52,786 of record NZ_JBCNAC010000020.1, on the reverse strand, counting down.
TATTAGTGTTTAAAACGCAGATTTTCCTTTACACAACCCACGCACGTCATGATAATAGCGAAATAAATTTCGTCCGTCGGCCTTGGCTTGGTAAAGGGCATAATCGGCATGCGTCATTAACGTTTTTTGGTCCTCTCCGTCCTCAGGAAAGAGGCTGATTCCAATGGAACAAGTCGTTGTAAAGGAATGGCGATCGATGGACCATTGCTCCTGCAATGATTGAATAATCCCACTAGCTAAATCATCGAGGTTGTTCTTCTGAGCTAATCTACGAGCAGGACCTTTGGAATCGAGCCGCTCCACATTCCAAGCAGACGTCATCTCCTTTGAATCAGCCCAAGAATAAATAACCGCAAACTCATCACCGCCAAGTCGACAAAGCGAAGCCTCCTCTGGTAGAACCGCCTGAATCCTGCCAATGAATTGCTTCAAGAGCTCGTCCCCTACATGGTGGCCCATTGTATCATTGACCCATTTAAAACGGTCTAAATCTAGAAAAAGTAAAGCAAACTGCTGATTCGCACCCACAGCTACCGATACCTTTAAATGAATCGGTAGGGTCTCAGACTCAACACCATCCGCCACCCGAGCTACATTAAACGCTTTACCCAGCAATCGATAAAACGCCCTTCGGTTAGCAACCCCCGTCAGCGAATCCACATAGGCGAGCTCCTCTAGCTTCTGCTCATACTTCTTGCGCTCGGAAACATCTCGTGAAACCACAACATACTGGAGCAACCGTCCATCCTCATCAAAAAACGGATCACAGTGCGCCTCAATATAAATCGGTTCGCCACCATCCTTCTGCAACTTTCGGTACTCCAACATATAGGTCCGCGGCTCAGCCACCATCTCCTCAAACGACGCACGCACCGCTGCCACATCTTCAGGATGAATATTGATAAAAAACGGCTTTCCTATCAAATCATCCGGGTCGTAGCCGAGCAAGGAATGGTGGGCAGGCGATGCATACTGCACCAACCCGTCCGTAGACACCAAACGAATCATATCTGAAGAATGCTCCGCAATAATCTTAAACCGATTCTCCATGCTTTTTCGCTCCGTCTCATCCCTAGTAATCGCTGCAAAACCAGTGATCTGTCCGTCAAAATTCCTTAAGGGTGAAACAGACACATTCACATCAACGAAGGAACCATCCTTGCGAACGAACTTCGTTTCCCAGTTACGAACTACCTTTCCTTGCCGCAGTAAGATTCTCATCCGATCCTCTTCCTCCTGCAACCGAGCGGGAATAATCGGCAACTTAGCACCAATTAGCTCATCCTTTGTCCAACCGTACATCTTCTCAAAGGCGGAATTCACATAAACCACCTCGCTATCTACAGTGGTGATATTAATCGCATCCACCGTACTGTTAAAAAAGGACTCCAACCGCTCGTTTGTTTCTTGTAAAGAGGCAAAAACCTGCTCCCTTTCTGAGTAATCCTCAACCACAACGTACACACCATATAGCCTCCGATCGACCATTGGAATGAATTTCAGCTGTAACACTAAGAACCTCCCATTTTGACGTGTGGAAATGACCTTACATTCGGCAGCCTTCCCTTTTAAGGCAGAGTGTAACTGTGTTAAAACTGTAAGCATATGACTCGAGTCCACAAAATCGGTGAAAAATCCCCCAGCCATCTCGAGAAAGGAAAGACCAAATAATTGTTCCGTCGCAGCATTTACTCTTGTAATCCGTCCATTCTCATCCAAGCTAAGAATGGCATTCGGATTTTCTTGAATGAGTGCTTTAAATAAAGGTATATTAAAATTCAACATCGCACGGCGATAATTCAGAAATAGAACTTGAGCAATAATCACGAGTAAAACCAATAAGATGCAAAACAAAAAGACTAAATATGGATTAAATAAATTCATCATGTAAATTGCACCTCCATATAAAAAAGATTAATAGATTAATTTTAGATATCGTAGGAACTTTCGACAATCCGTTGGCCGTGAAATGGACGAAAGGACGATTAAGGAGTAGGTATAAAGTACTCATCTGTCCTTTTTTCACCAAAAAAATTACTAACATTTACATGTTAAAATTTGTGAAAGAATAGTTTACCATTATTTTAGGAGAATAATTACCATTTAAAAACTACGTACCAAACAAACATAGAAATCAACTAAACGAGATAGCAGGTGATGAAATGGGGGTCATCGTTCACCATGCCCTATCGGCGTTAGAGCGCATATCTGATGGGGTACTTAGTATTGATTTGGAAGGACAAATCACATATATCAACCAACCAGCAGCCCAATTATTAGAAATTGCTCATGCGACACAAACGGGGGAACCAATTAGCAAAGTCGTACGAAACGCAATCGCTGTGGGACTAGAAAGAAAAATCAACCACGCCATCAGCCAACAAAGCGATGCCCATTTTGAGCTCCAGGTCCATGCTTCAAAATGGATTGAAGTTCATATATATCCATCTGCTGATGGGGCCACCATCCTCCTGAGGGATATCACCCCACAGAAGCAAATTGAGGAAACCATCCAAGTCCAGAATGAGAAATTGTTGTTATTAACGGAAGCGGCTAACCATTTATTTTATAAAAAAGAACCCAAAGCGTTGCTAGACGCACTGTTTCAGGATTTAGCCGAATACCTGGACTTGGATGTCTATTTTAATTACTTATACGACCCGGCAAAAAGCAAAATCCGCTTAATGAACTATACTGGAATACCTGAGGCAACGGCCAAAGAAATCGAGTGGCTGGAATTAGGAGAGGCAGTCTGCGGCTGTGTCGCTCGTGACCGCAAGAGGATTGTCGCAGAAAAAATTGATACATCAGATGACATCCGGGTTCAACTCGTCAAAGGCTGGGGCATCAAGGCTTATGCTTGTCATCCGTTAATGTCGTACGGTAAACTAATTGGAACCCTATCATTTGGGTCGAGTAAGCGATCACATTTCACGGAAGAGGAGCTTGACCTTATCTTCACGATCTGTCAGCAGGTGGCCACTACCTTAGAGCGGACCTTCTTAATTGCTGAACTAACACAGAAGAAGGAAGAGGCGGAAAAAGCCAATCAAGCCAAGTCAGATTTCTTATCGATGATCAGCCATGAGCTACGAACGCCGCTCAATTCAATCATGGGCTTTGCGCAAATATTAGAAGCGGACCAAAGGGATCCACTAACTGCTGGACAGAAGGACAGGGTGCAGAAGCTTCTGAAAGCGAGCCGGCATTTATTGGAGCTGATCAATGACATGATTGAAATTACTCGTAACCAAACGGGCCAACGGACCCTACAGGTGGAATCCGTCCACCTCGAATCTGTTGTTGAGGATTGTATAAAAATGATCCGCTCTATTGCGGACCATAAGGGAATTTCCATCACTAGTATTTGTCACACGGGAACCATTCAAACCGATTCCAAGCGAATCACACAAGTGTTACTGAATCTATTATCGAATGCCGTAAAATATACGCCGGCCAACGGGCAAATCGCAGTCACAGGTGAGCCACAGGGCGATGGCATCAAAATTACAGTGAGCGATACCGGCATTGGAATTTTACAACAAGAGCACGAAAAAATCTTTACTCCGTTTTATCGGATTTTTAATAAGGATATGAACATCGAAGGGGCCGGAATTGGCTTAACCATTGTGAAGCAATTGGTGGAGGAGCTACAAGGGGAAGTGGGAGTCGATAGTCGACCAGGGGAGGGAAGTCAGTTCTGGTTCACGATTCCAAATCAGAGGTAAACAAAGGGGAGAGACAAATGAAGCCGATTAAATGGATCCTGGCAGAGGATCATCCTGACTCAATGGAAATCATAAAATATTTCATCGGTGAACTGCCAGATTTCCAGTTAGTCGCAAGCTGCACAAACGGGGAAGAGCTTGTGGAGATGGTGATGGTCATGAAGCCGGACCTCGTGATCACAGATATCAATATGCCGAAGAAAAATGGGATCCTGGCGATAAAAGAATGCCTTTCCTTTCACCCGACTCTCAAGTTCATTTTTCTAACGGGCAATGATGAATTTGCGATTGAGGCATTTGAGATTAACACCGTCGATTATTTGGTGAAACCGATTGAGCGGACGCGGTTAATGGTTGCCATGGAAAAAGCGAGGAACATTCTCCAGTTTGAACACGGCGATGGGGATACCCGCAATCACCGGCTACACATGCTTCCGTTAAAGGAGCAAAACTGCACGCAGTATATCCCGCTATCGGACATCTACTTTATTGAAAAAGCAGGGAAGAAATGCTTGGTGTATACAAAAGCGCAGATTTATGAAACAAGCGAGTCCATCAGTAAGATTATGTCCCGGCTCGATGATTCCTTTTTCCAAGCGCACCGGTCGAACATTATTAATTTGAAAAAAATCTCGCAAATCATCCCGCAGAACGAAACCTATATGGTTCATTTCAAGGACTACGACAAGCCAGCCAGCCTGTCCAAACTCAAAATCAATGAAGTCAGAGAAAGAATGCTTCAATAAAAACAACGGCCAATAGAGTGTTTGGAGGAATCCAGGCCCAATTAGGCGAATCCCCTCCTAATAAAAAAGGAGTAACCATATGTGAACTGAAACACACATACGGTTACTCCTTTTTCTCTGCCACATGGGCTAACAGATTCAGGTATTCATCTAACTTTTGGCTGCACTCAACCGCTTCATCGGACGTAATCCCGTACTTAGCCACACGCTCAGCCAGCTCCTTCTTATATTGCTCAATCAAGATAATCAAATAGGTCATATGCAATCTGCTCCCTATGCAAAAAATCCCAGTGATTTGTAAAAATAATCGTAGCACGGAACTGACAAAATATGATAGTGAGGGAGTGGAATGGACCAAATGCGGATTGAAATGCGGAAATCTCGGTTTCAAGAGACTCGAGACCGTTTCAAGCGAAAAAATAGGGTTTGTTTGTTACTAAATAATGGATTATGATGAGGGGGATACTCAGACTAAAGGTGTGATAGTTATGGTCCATGCAGGATCTTACGATATGAAGCTCGTCATTTTATCCGTCATTATTGCTATCTTCTCTTCATTCGCCTCGTTAAAAATCATGACGAGACTAGCCGTAACCAAGGAAATCGAAAGGCAATTCTGGATTCTAGCAGGAGCAACCATCATGGCATTAGGCATTTGGACCATGCATTTTATTGGCATGCTTGGACACCACTTACACAGTCCTATGACGTTCAATACCAGTCTCACCTTTCTGTCCTTTCTTTTCATATTCATTGGCTCGGCCTGTATCTATGTCATTACAGCTAGATCCACCATTCCCTATCTCTCCAAATTGATTGGAATAACCGTCATGGGGGTTTCCATTATTGGGACCCACGTCATTGGGATACTTTCTGTACAGCCAATGGGAGTGGTCCATTATCATTTGCTTCTTACACTCATTACGTTGTTCCTGTCTCTTACAATAGGGGCAGGCATCTTTCTTCTGTTTTTATATATAAAAAATACAACAACGCATATTACGTTAAAAAAACTGATTAGCTCTTTTTTCATCGGCATTGGTGTTTCAGCTGTCCACTACACGGCAATGGAAGCAGTTCAATTAACGGAAGGACCTTTGTCTTTTAATGTAGAACGGATGACCATGATTAGCAGTCTGGTCTTCTCAACCGATCGACTGGCCTATGTGGTGGGACTTGCAACCATAGTCATTATTCTGTCGATTATAGTTTTAACCTATTCAGATAAAATAAAAGCGGAACAGCAGCGACTCCTGTTGGAAAGGGAGTTGGCCGAACAAACAAACAAGGCACAGCAGGACTTAATTAACACGATCCAAAGACAGCAAGGCGTAACCTTGAAATATGTTAAAATCGGGGAACGTTATGTTCATACCTTGGCTGAGGGAGAGCTACTGGCCAAGCTTGGACTCACACCTGACATTGTCGTGGGCAAGGACTTGAGAGACTTTTTGCCTCAGGACTATGCGGAGCATAAGCTTCAGTCCTATATAAAAGCCTGGGAGGGTGAGGTCGTCAACTATGAAGAACAGTTGAACGGGACGGATTATTACATGAGCCTAAGCCCTGTAATCGAAAATGGGAAAGTAATTGAAGTCATCGGCTCGGGGATTGATATTACGGAACGGATGCGTGCGGAACGAATTCTATTAGAGAGTGAAAAAAAACTAAGAGAATCACATGCCTTACGCAGAACGCTCATCGACAGCTTACCGATTGCCATCTTAGTTCTCGATACCAATCTCAATATCATCTCGGTCAATAAACCTCATTGTCATCTATTTAACATCGATGTTCCCATCAAAGAAATCATCGGAAAGAACGTCGTTCAGTATCGTCCGAACTATTACAAGAACATTAACGAGGAAGAGGCCAAGGTGAAAGGGATTATTGAGAATAAGCAGCCGGTAATAGATGAAATCGAACTGCACAGTGGAAGAATTATTAAGCGAAGCTATTTTCCATTCTTTGTGGGTAAAGAATTCAGAGGGCATTTATGGACCTTTGAAGAAATCACAGAGCGCAAACAAATCGAACAAGCCAACCAGCAAGCGCGGGAAGCGGCGGAGAAGGCGAACTTGGCGAAATCTCGGTTCTTGTCGAATATGAGCCATGAGCTACGCACGCCGTTAAATGGCATTTTAGGCTTTGCGCAATTGTTGGAATTAGATGATACACTAACGAATCAGCAGCGGATGTTCGTTCATGAAATCAACAAAGGCGGCAGACATTTATTAAATTTGATTAACGAAATATTTGACTTATCTAAAATTGAAGAGGGGAAATTAACCATTTCAACCGACAGCATCAGAGTCGATACGGTGGTCAACGAATGTATCAATCTAATTGGTTCGGCTGCAGATCAAAAGAGTGTCCAAATCATTCATGAAACGGAAAACGTGGAGGAGGGCTATGTGTATGCCGATCCGATTCGCTTGCGGCAAATAATCTTAAATTTACTGAATAACGCGATTAAGTATAATCGGTTAAACGGGGAAGTAACGGTCTGCTATACGTACCAGGAGGAACATCTATCCATCCATATCCGTGACACAGGAATCGGCATCCGGCCAGAAGAACAGGAAATGATTTTCGCGCCGTTTTACCGAATTAATCATGCCTATATAGAAGGAACGGGAATTGGCCTCTCTCTCGTGAAACAGCTCGTGTCATTAATGGAAGGCGAGGTAGGGGTCAAGAGCCAAGTCGGTTTAGGCAGTGAGTTTTGGGTCAGTCTGCCGCGTGCGGCCTGTTGCAAAGACGCCATAAATACACCGAATGAGAGGAAGAACGCAAACCTCCTGAAACAAAATACGTATATTATTCTCTATATTGAAGACAACCCGTCCAATATGCATTTGGTAAGAGAAATACTTGGTACGGTCACTGGGGTGACGTTACTATCTGCGATGACTGGAAAAGAGGGATTAAAGATAGCGGCACAACAGTCACTAGATTTAATCTTATGTGATATTCATTTGCCTGATCTGCATGGGTTTGAAGTACTCGAACGATTGCAGTCGAATCCGCTAACCGAGCATATCCCTGTCATTGCTTTAAGTGCCAATGCACTTAAGGAAGACATTCATCGGGCATTGGAAGCCGGCTTTACCGATTATATCACCAAGCCGATCGATATTCCCGCGTTCATTGAAGCCATTTCAGAGCACATGTCAAACGAATGATAGAAAGGTCCTCCGTCCATTCTCCTATGAGGAAAAGTGCTGTCAGAATGTCGTGAAATGTCCGTTTTTTGTCGCATGCTGTCCTTCCTCACCGGTCATTGGCAGAAATCGGTGCCTCTCGTGTCGATTTCTGAATAGACAGAACCTGTGATAAAAGTTACAGTTGATACTAACAATACAGGAAATAGGGTATATAGGTAGAGTGGAAGGGAGCGTTGATGATGAGCAGAGGAGAACTGGATCAGCTTCGATTGGTCAAAATGGAACATGTGTATCAGCCCTTGTGGAATGTAACCAACATGAGTCTATTTGGATATGAAGCCCTGTTACGATTTCCAGACGGATTCTTCCAAGGGAATATCGAAACATGCTTCGAACAGGCAAGAGAAGTAGGAATATTATATGAACTAGATACAAGATCAATTGAGGGTGCAGCGAGCAGCTTTCCCCTTCATCAACTGAACGAGGAGCGGCTGTTTATTAATATTTACCCATCGACACTGCTTCATCCTCAATTCGAAGCGTTTATAGATCAGTTTTTGCTCACCTATCCACAAGCCTATGGAAAAATAGTCTTTGAATTAAGTGAAACAAAATTTGAAGACGATATTTGGGAAGTGAAAGAACTAAAAGAACGGGTATGGCTCCTAAAAGAAAAGGGATTTTCCATTGCTCTAGATGATATCGGCAAGGGTGCGGCTGAGCTTCAAAAAATGATTGAGTTTACCCCGGATTACATTAAATTAGACCGCTATTTCGCAAATGAACTAGCGGTTTCAAAGGAAAAACAAGAGATGATTGCCCTCTTCATCCAATACTCAAAAGGGAAAATGGGAGTCATACTTGAAGGAATTGAACAGGGGCTAGATTTAGAACAAGCAAAAAAACTGCATGTTCCCGTTGCTCAGGGGTATTTATTAGGCAGACCGCAAAAAATTACCACCCAGAGCTTTATTCGCGATTTTTCTGCGTAAGATAAAAGAGACTTACAGCTAATGGGAGGAGGATGCTTATGGGAGAAATGAAAGTTATCATTGTAGATGATGATGCTTCTTCAAGAACTCTTTTATCACATTTTACTCAATTAGTTCCTGATTATCATGTATTGGGCGAAGCTGCTAGCAGTAAAGAGTGCATCGAATTAGTCAAGCAAGAAAAACCAGACATTGCCTTAGTCGATATCGGGATGCCCGATCTAAATGGTGTGGAAACGATGAAAATCTGTAAAGAAGTTCATCCATCCTTACAGGTTATCTTTACAACAGGTCATGATGAATATGCAATCGATGCCTTCGACCTTGCAGCAGTCGACTATCTAGTCAAACCTATTGAGCGGGTTCGTCTATTTATTGCACTCGAAAAAGCCAAAAAGTCGATTCAAATGGTCAAAAGCTTGGAAGCCAAAAAGAGTCATAAAGGCATCAATAAGCTGTTGTTTAAATCAAATCAGACATTTGTCTACCTGGCCCCTAATGAAATCCTTTATATCGAAAAAGAAGGTAGAAAATCGGTCGTTCATACAGAAACTGACCAGTTTGAAACGATGGAATCGCTGCTAGAAATGGAGGAAAGATTACCTGATACGTTTTTTAAAACGCACCGCTCGTATTTGGTGAACCTCCAAAGGGTAGCTAAAATAGAATCGCTGGGTGAAACATATGCAGCGACCTTTCCACAATCAGAAAAAAAGGCCTATATATCAAAGTTGAAAATCAATGAAGTGCATCGGCTAATGGGAACGTAAGAGAGGTCTATTTCAAGAGCCTCTTTTTTTTGAGTTGTCATCGATTTCTCAGTAAATGCATTGTGCAATACTTTCCAATTTAAAAAAACTGCTTCAAATTTCTTACAAATGGGTGTTTAATAGATATTGTGATTCACGACAATTCGACATCAGTTCGAAATGGTTTTGAAATAATTTTGACAAAAAATAGTCAAAAGATGACAAATTATGATATAATATTCAATGTTTTGTATTTAGGAAATTTAGGAGGACGAAATGGAAGAGACTATTAGTTTAAAAGAGTTACTTGAGACTTTGAAAAAACGATTGCTCCTCATCGTTTCTATAACAGTCATTGCAGGATTAGTCAGTGGAATAATCAGTTTTTACGTATTAACCCCCATTTACCAAGCTTCTACACAGATTCTCGTAAACCAAGCAAAAGGCGACCAAAGCATGTACAATCCAGGTGAAGTACAGACCAACCTTCAATTAATCAATACCTATAATGTAATAATCACAAGCCCAGCGATTCTAGATATCGTTTCAAAAGAACTTGATTTAGATATGACAGCTTCTCAATTAAAAGAAAAGATTACGGTAGGTAGTGAAAAGGATTCCCAAGTAGTCAACCTATCTGTTCAAGACCCAGATGCGAAAGTAGCAGCGCAAATTGCTAACAAAACAGCAGAAGTATTTAAAAACGAAATCTCTAAAATCATGAAGATAGATAACGTCAGCATCTTAGCAAAAGCGGATGTGACTGAAAATCCATCACCGATTAAACCAAGGCCATTATTAAACGTTGCCATTGCAATTGTGGTTGGCTTAATGGCGGGTGTCGGACTTGCATTCTTACTAGAATACTTCAATAACACGATTAAGAATGAACAAGATATCGAAAAAATACTTGGACTTCCCATCTTGGGGGTTATTGCAACCATTGAAGACCAAAAGCTTGAAGAATTAAAGAACAAGAGAGCAGCAAGAAATTCAAAAGTAAGAGGTGAGACTGTTGGCTCTTAAGAAGAAAATGAATCTAACAAGCCTAAACACTGGACGTAAGCTGATCACTTCGGTTGCGCCAAAGTCACCGATCTCTGAGCAATATCGTACAGTTCGTACGAATATCCAATTTTCATCCATTGATGGAGACATGCGAGTGATGATGGTTACCTCTTCCGGTCCTGGAGAAGGAAAGTCCACCACAGCAGCAAACTTAGCGGTTACTTTTGCTCAACTTGGAAAAAAAGTACTACTAGTGGACGCGGACCTTCGTAAACCAACGGTTCATCATACGTTCGCGTTGAAAAATCAGGTTGGTTTTACCAATGTATTAACGAAGCAAGCTTCACTTGGTCAAGCAGTAGTAGAAACAGAAGAAAAGGATTTGTACGTCTTAACAAGCGGACCGATTCCTCCGAATCCAGCCGAGCTGTTAGGCTCGAAATCAATGGAGCAGTTTGTTGAAGAAGTGAAGGCGCAATTTGATTATGTCATCTTCGACACGCCGCCATTATTAGCGGTTGCAGATCCGCAAATCTTAGCGAATCAATGTGACGGTTCGATTCTTGTGGTATACAGTGAAAGAACGGAAATTGAAGCAGCAAAGAAGAGTAAAGAGTTACTGGAAAATGCCAAAGGAAAGTTGCTTGGTGTCGTGTTAAATCATAAAGAACTAAAAAATAGCGACTATTACTATTACTACGGTGCGAAGTAAAAAGAGAATAGGGTGGTACGAATTACCACCCTATTTTTTCGACATACGACAGTATTCGACAAAATCCCACCCTTTCTCATTTGCTTCGACAGTGTTACCATTGTAATAGTTCGAAAATACCGGGAAGGGTGTGGGAAAATGGTTGATTTTCACTGTCATATATTACCTGGCATAGACGACGGTGCTCAGAATTTGTCGGAAAGTATCGAAATGGCAAAGGTTGCTGCGCAACAGGGAATACGAACCATTGTGGCCACTCCTCACCATAAGAACAATCGCTACGAGAATGATAAGCAAAGTATTCTTGCTAGAGTAGAAGAATTAAACCGAGTATTACAAGAAGAAAAGATAAATATAAAGGTGCTTCCAGGACAGGAAGTGAGGATTTGTGGTGAATTAGTTGAAGGGTACGACTTAGGAGAAATCCTTCCAGTCAACCACACGCAGTATGTCCTTGTAGAATTCTCATCCAGCCATGTGCCGAGATACACGGAGACGTTATTTTATGATTTACAGAATAAAGGTCTTATTCCAGTGATTGTTCATCCCGAAAGAAATCAGGAGATTATCGAGAATCCAGAGATTCTGTATAACTTGGTGCAAAAGGGTGCGTTATCACAGGTGACAGCTGGAAGTTTAATAGGGAACTTCGGGAAAAAGATTCAGAAATTTTCCTTTCAATTAGTTGAAGCCAATCTAACACATTTCATCGCGTCTGATGCGCATAACACAAGTAGTCGGACGTTCAACATGCGAGAAGCATATAACCTAATCCAAGCGAAATATGGCAATGACATGGTCTATTTGTTTGAAGAAAATGCGGAGTTATTAGTAGAAGGAAATCAGGTCTATAAAGAAGTACCAGAACGAATTAAAAAGAAACGATTCTTTAATATTTTTTAGCTGAAACGAACAAAATGGTTGTATTATACATCTAATTCAGGCTGCAGCGCCTGAGCGGCGAGGCTTCCCTGTCCGTTATCCATGGGGGCACTCGATCATGCTGTGGGAGGAAGCTTGAACTTCCTAACCTTAGACGCAGGTCGTCAAAAGCATGGTGTGAGGAAGGGTTAAATGCCGAAAATAATAAAAAACAATAAATATCTAATGAAAGAGCTAGTGTCAAGACACTTGAGTTTCCATTAGATATTTATTTTTTTGCCCACTTGCTTTAGTGGGTGAAAGTGAATGCAGAGATAAATAAAAGAAAAAGGGGGAGCAGTGAGTGACTTATAGAAGAAGAATATTCACATTGGCACTAATCGATACGGCCATCATTTTAGTTGCAAGCTACATACGTTTTATTACGTTAACTCCAGAAATGCAGATCTTTCAAGCTCCAATGTTTTTAGTAACGACACTAACACTAGTATTATGCCACCATGTCTTTGCTATTATGTTTAAGCTCTATAACAAGGTGTGGCAATATGCGAGTGTAGGGGAGCTCATTGTCATTTTAAAAACCGTTACATTATCGGTCGCGGTAACGGCAATAGTGAATTTTATACTAGTTCAAGATATTTACTTTAGAGGCATGATGCTAAGGTGGATGTTGTCTGTGTTGTTCCTCGGTGGTGCAAGGTTTTCTTGGCGAATATTCCGAGACAATTATATGACAAAACAAGAAGACGTGAAACGAACGTTAATTATTGGTGCAGGGGCAGCTGGCCGAATGGTTGCACGACAGCTGTTTTATAGCCAGGATTCAGAATTAAAACCAGTTGCGTTTATTGATGATGATCCAAAAAAACTGAAATTAGATATTCTAGGAATCCCTATCGTAGGTGATTCAAGCCGTATTTTTGCCACAGTGGAGAAATACGAAATTGAAAATATCGTTATTGCAATTCCCTCTTTAAGTCAAAAGGAGTTGAATCGGATTTTCGATGAATGTGCAAAAACATCGGCAAAAACGCAAATGATTCCTAAGCTTGAAGATTTGATGACAGGGAAGGTTTCTGTTAATCAATTCCGAGAAGTTCAAGTAGAGGATTTACTTGGAAGAGAGCCAGTTGAGTTGGATATTAATAGTATCTCGGAAGTTGTTTCTGGAAGGACCGTTTTAGTAACAGGTGCGGGTGGTTCTATTGGATCGGAAATTTGTCGTCAAATTTACAAGTTTAACCCAAGTAAAATTGTTTTAGTTGGTCATGGGGAGAACAGTATCTATTTAATTGATATGGAGCTTCGGAAAAAGTACCAACACCATATTGAAATTGTACCGGTAATTGGGGATATACAAGACCGGAATAGAATGTTTGAAGTGATGGAGCAACATAGACCATACGTGGTTTATCATGCTGCTGCGCATAAGCATGTTCCATTAATGGAATACAACCCAAGAGAAGCAGTTAAGAATAATATCTTTGGAACGAAAAATGTTGCTGAGGCTGCGGATACCTTTGGAGTGAATACTTTTGTTTTAATTTCTTCAGATAAAGCGGTGAATCCTCCGAATGTTATGGGTGCTACTAAGCGATTTGCGGAGATGATTATTCAGAGTTTGGCTGTAAATAGTAATACTAAATTTGTTGCTGTGCGTTTTGGAAATGTTTTGGGTAGCCGTGGAAGTGTTATTCCTTTATTTAAAAAACAAATTCAAGCGGGTGGGCCAGTTACAGTTACGCATGAAGATATGACACGTTATTTCATGACGATTCCAGAAGCATCACGTCTTGTTATTCAAGCTGGGACATTAGCTCGTGGCGGTGAGGTGTTTGTTCTGGATATGGGTGAGCCGGTAAAGATTGTTGATTTAGCGAAAAATGTGATTAATCTTTCTGGATACTCAGTAGAAGAAATTGGTATTCAGTTTACGGGGCTTCGTCCTGGTGAGAAGATGTATGAAGAACTTCTTAATGAGAATGAAGTGCATCCTGAGAGTGTGTTTCCGAAGATTCATATTGGGAAGGCGAAGGTTATTCATTCTGATGAATTAGCACGATTGATTGGTAGTTTATTAGATATGTCTGAATTGGAAATGCATGATACTTTGATTGATGTTGCTAATAATAAGTTTGAGGGCTTTTCTAGTTTGTCAGCTGTTAACTAGATGGATTGATTAAAAGAGCCAAGCCTTACGGTTTGATTTAACATGTAAAAAGGGGAATTGGTATGAAAAGAGTACGGAAGGCTATTATACCAGCTGCAGGACTTGGAACGAGATTTCTACCTGCTACTAAGGCTATGCCTAAGGAAATGTTGCCGATTGTTGATAAACCAACGATTCAATATATTCTTGAGGAAGCAATTGCATCTGGTATTGAGGATATTATCATTGTCACAGGGAAAGGAAAGCGCGCCATTGAGGATCATTTTGATTATGCGCATGAACTAGAACAAAACCTTTCAGAGAAAGGTAAAACAGAATTGTTAGATAAAGTGCGTTATGCTACTAATCTTGCTGATATTCATTATATTCGACAGAAGGAACCTAAGGGGCTTGGACATGCAGTTTGGTGTGCTAGGAACTTTATTGGGGATGAACCTTTTGCAGTTCTTTTAGGTGATGATATTGTACAGAGTGAAACTCCTTGTCTTAAGCAGCTAATTAATCAATATGAAGAAACCCTTTCTTCTGTGATTGGTGTGCAGACAGTTCCAGATAATGAGACTCATCGTTATGGAATTGTTGAACCTTCGGTTCAGGTTGGTAGGAGATATCAGGTTCAGAATTTCGTTGAGAAGCCTGCTCCTGGAACTGCTCCTTCTAATCTTGCGATTATGGGGCGGTATATTCTTACACCTGAGGTTTTTATGTTTTTAGATCAGCAGGAAACTGGGGCTGGTGGAGAGATTCAGTTGACGGATGCGATTCAGAAGTTGAATCAGATTCAAAGGGTATTTGCTTATGATTTTGAGGGGAAAAGGTATGATGTTGGGGAGAAGATTGGGTTTGTGAAGACTACTATTGAGTTTGCTTTACAAAACCAAGAGTTGAGATCTGAGTTGCTTACCTATCTTGATGAGGTTATGAACCAAGTGAAGGTGAAATAATTTGGGATTTTTCTAATCAAGCCTATTCTTTGGTTGATGTAATAAGAATAGGTCTTGGTTGGATAGTTTAGTTTTAGTGGTTTAGTAGTTATTTGGAGTGGATAGGTATTTCCAATTAAGTCCTAACTTACTAAATAAGGTTCAAGGAGTGTTACAGACATGTATATGAAAATTAAAAGATTGATAGATATTATTCTTTCATTAATTGGACTCATAGTACTATCACCGATTTATTTAATTCTAATTATTGCTATTAAGGTCGACTCAAAAGGTCCGGTTTTGTTTAAGCAAAGGCGCGTTGGAAACCACAAAACGCATTTCAATATCTTGAAGTTCCGTACTATGAAAATAGATACGCCTAAGGATAGGCCTACACATTTGTTAGAAAACCCAGAACAGTATATTACCAAAATGGGTAAGTTTTTGAGAAGTTCTTCACTAGATGAGTTACCACAGATATGGAATATCTTTGTTGGGCAAATGAGTATTATTGGGCCAAGACCGGCATTGTGGAACCAATATGATCTTATTGCTGAACGAGATAAGTATGGTGCTAATGATGTCCCACCTGGATTGACTGGATGGGCGCAAATTAATGGTAGAGATGAACTTCCTATTGAAATTAAGGCTAAATTAGATGGTGAGTATGTTGAGAAAATTAGTCTTTGGATGGATGTTAGGTGTTTCTTTGGGACTATTGTTAGTGTTGTTAAGAGTGATGGAGTTGTTGAAGGTGGAACAGGAAACAAGAAAGAAGTTGTAGAAACTAAAGAAAATTAAAGAAAATTAAAGATAAAACATAAAGTAATTGTTAATAAAAGCTCGGGGGCATATTCGCATATGAAAATACTAGTTGTTTGCCAATATTACTATCCTGAACCTTTTAGGATTTCAGATATATGTGAAACTCTTGTTAAAAAGGGCCACGAAGTTACGGTATTAACAGGTCTTCCTAATTACCCAGAGGGTAGAATACTTGACGATTATCGTTACGGTAAGAAAAGAAATGAAGTAATAAACGGTGTAAAAGTTATTAGGTGTTTTGAAATTGGTCGAGGGAACAGTAATTTGAGACTTTTTTTGAATTATCTTAGTTTTTCAGTATCAGCATCGTATAAGGCGCTGTTATTAAAAGAAAAGTTTGATGTTATATTTGTTAATCAGCTTTCTCCAGTAATGATGGGGATACCTGCAATCTTATATAAGAAGAAGCATAAGAGAAAAATGTTGATTTATTGTCTTGATTTATGGCCAGATAGTTTGGCTGCAGGCGGTATAAAAGAAACCTCTATAATTTATAAAGTGTTTAAAAAGCTCTCTAAATGGATTTATAGTTCAGCTGATTCCATCGCGGTGACATCTAGTATGTTTAAAGAATATTATAAATACACTCTTGGGATTAACATAGACAATGTTATTCATTTACCACAGTATGCTGAAGATTTATTTTCCGAAAGCGTTGAAGTTACTAAAAAAAATAAATATAATTTTGTTTTTGCCGGAAACATTGGTGATATGCAAAGTGTCGAAACAATTATAAAAGCTGCTAACGAATTGAGAAATCGTTCTGATATAACTTTTCATATTGTTGGAGACGGGTCGAAATTAGAAGAATGTAAATTGTTAGGTAAGGAATTAGGTCTTGCAAACATTGTATATTATGGGAGGCGGCCTGTGAGTGAGATGCCGAAGTATTACGGATTAGCAGATGCGATGTTAATTACCTTAAAGGATAATAAGAACATTTCATACACGTTACCTGGAAAGGTTCAATCTTATATGGCTGCTAGCAAACCAATAATTGGAGCCATTAATGGTGAAACTAGCCAAGTGATAAAGAAAGCAAAATGCGGGTTAGCATGTACCGCTGAAAATTATAAAGGGTTAGCAAATTTAATTATAGAGTTTTGTAATAGTGATAAAAAAGAAGAAATGGCGAAAAAATCCTACGATTATTACGTTAAAAATTATAGCAAGGAAAATTTTATATCAATCCTAGAAGAAACCTTAATTAACTTGGAGGGCAAATAGATGTTTAAAGATAAAACATTATTAATAACTGGAGGAACTGGTTCCTTTGGTAATGCTGTCATGAATAGATTTTTAGATACAGACATTAAGGAAATTAGAATATTCTCTCGTGATGAAAAAAAACAAGATGATATGAGAAAACTTTATAAAAATGAAAAGCTTAAATTCTATATTGGTGATGTAAGAGATTTGGCAAGTGTAAAAAATGCTATGTATGGTGTCGATTATATTTTCCATGCTGCTGCATTAAAACAGGTGCCTTCTTGTGAATTCTTTCCACTCGAAGCTGTTAAGACTAATGTGCTTGGAACAGAGAACGTCCTTAACGCTGCTATTGAGAGTAATGTAAAGAAAGTTATATGCCTTTCTACTGATAAAGCTGCTTATCCTATAAATGCAATGGGGATTTCTAAAGCAATGATGGAAAAGGTATTTGTAGCCAAAGCAAAAGCTGTAGATCCAGAGAGGACATTAATTTGTGGAACTCGTTATGGAAATGTAATGGCTTCTAGAGGGTCTGTAATTCCATTGTTTATTGAACAGATTAAAAGTGGACAACCTTTGACAGTTACTGATCCTAATATGACAAGATTCCTTATGAGTTTGGAGGAAGCTGTAGAGCTCGTAGTATTTGCTTTTGAAAATGCTGAAGCGGGTGACATAATGGTGCAAAAATCATCAGCTTCAACTATTGGTGATTTAGCGCAGGCACTCAAAGAATTATTTAATGTTGATAATGAAATAAAAGTTATTGGTACTCGTCATGGTGAAAAGTTATACGAAACATTGCTTACAAGGGAAGAGCATGTCGTTGCAAAAGATTTAGGTGGGTTTTATCGAGTTCCTGCAGATAAAAGAGACCTTAACTATGAAAAGTATTTTGAAGAAGGGGACCAAAAATTATCTTCTGAAGAGGAATATAATTCTCATAACACAGAGCGGCTAAGAATTGAAGCTGTTAAAGATAAACTCTTAATGCTTGATTATGTTCATGAAGAATTGAAAGGTTGGAATAAATGATGAAGATATTAGTAACTGGATCAAAAGGTTTTATTGGTAAAAATCTCATAGCAGAATTAAGAAACCGAAATTATACTGATATCTATGAATTTAGCAGGGAAACAGATCCAGTTCTACTTGATGAGTACTGTAGAGATGCCGATTTTGTATTTCATCTTGCTGGAGTAAATCGCCCTAAGGATCAATCTGAATTTATGGATGGAAACTATGGTTTTACATCTATATTATTAGAAACTCTAAAAAAGTACCAAAACAACTGTCCAGTTATGATTTCATCTTCAATTCAAGCAAATTTAGAAAACCCTTATGGTATTAGTAAAAGAGCAGGTGAAGATTTACTTTTTCAATACAGTAATCAAACAGGAGCAAAAGCGCTAGTATATCGTTTCCCTAATGTTTTTGGGAAATGGTGTAAACCTAATTATAATAGTGCAGTTGCTACCTTTTGTAATAATATTGCTTATGGGCTACCAATCAATGTAAACGATCCAAACGTTAAAATGAATTTAGTTTATATTGATGATGTTGTTGAAGAACTCATTAATGCTTTAAATGGTAATGAAAATAATATTGATGATTTTTGTGTGGTTCCAGTAGTACACACTATTTCTCTAGGTGAAATTGTTTATCTGATTTATTCTTTTAAGGAGAGTCGAGAAAGACGTTTAGTTCCCGATATGTCTAATTCATTTACTAAAAAATTATATAGTACGTATTTGAGTTATTTGCCAGAAGACCAGTTCAGTTATGATCTCAAAATGAATGTAGATCACAGAGGTTCTTTCACAGAGTTTATTAAGACTCCAGAAAGAGGGCAAGTTTCTGTTAACATTTCAAAACCTGGAATTACAAAAGGTAATCATTGGCACCATACAAAGAATGAGAAGTTTCTGGTTGTTAGCGGCCATGGAGTTATTCGTTTTAGAAAAATTAATTCTAATGAAGTTATTGAATATTATGTCAGTGGTGACAAAATGCAAGTAGTTGATATACCTACTGGGTATACACACAACATTGAGAATCTTGGTGATACGGATATGGTCACTATTATGTGGGCAAATGAGCTATTTGACCCAGAGAAACCAGATACTTACTACCTGGAGGTTTAACCATATGAAAAAATTAAAAGTTATGACAGTCGTTGGTACTAGGCCAGAGATCATCAGGCTGTCAGCTGTGATTAATAAATTAGAAGAATCAAACGCCATAGAACATACACTTGTTCATACAGGGCAAAACTATGATTATGAATTAAATGAAGTGTTCTTTAAAGATTTTAATTTAAAGAAACCCGACTATTTTTTGAATGCAGCTAACGGCACTGCTGTTGAAACAATCGGTAATATTCTTGTGAAAATTGATCCAATTATGGAAGAAATTCAACCAGAGGCTTTATTAGTACTAGGTGATACAAATAGTTGCTTATGTGCAATCGCTGCAAAGAGAAGACATATACCAATATTCCATATGGAAGCTGGAAATAGATGTTTTGATCAAAGGGTGCCAGAAGAAACAAACAGAAAAATTGTGGATCATACTGCAGATATTAATTTAACATATAGTGATATTGCAAGAGAGTATCTTTTAAGAGAAGGGTTACCTGCAGATAGAATCATTAAAACTGGGAGCCCTATGTTTGAAGTTCTCAACTCAAGAAAAAACGATATTGAGAAATCTGATGTATTAGAAAGATTGGAATTAGAAGCTGGAAATTATTTTGTGGTTTCGACTCATAGAGAAGAAAATATTAGTTCGGAGACTAATTTTCAAGATTTAGTTGATAGTTTAAATGCAATTGCACAGAAATATAACTTACCTGTTATTGTAAGTACACATCCTAGAACTAGAAATATGATTAATGCCAAAGGAGTAAAGTTTAACCCTTTAGTTAAGACGTTAAAGCCTCTTGGATTTAATGATTATGTAAAACTTCAAATAAAAGCTAAGACAGTTCTAAGTGATAGTGGAACGATAAGTGAAGAGTCTTCAATTCTTGGCTTTAGAGCTCTTAATATAAGACAAGCTCACGAGAGACCAGAGGCTATGGAAGAAGCATCGGTTATGATGGTAGGTTTGAAAAAAGAGAGAGTATTGCAAGGATTAGAGATTTTAGAAACTCAAGATAATAATACATTAAGGCATGTTTCTGATTATAGTATGCCTAATGTATCAGATAAAGTGCTTAGAATTATAATATCTTACACAGATTATGTAAATAGAGTTGTTTGGAGGAACAACTAGTGAGAATATTACAAATTAATTCTGTGTGTGGAGTAGGGAGCACTGGTAGGATAGCAACTGATATTCATCAGTTACTGATTGAACAAGGGCATGAAAGTTATATTGGATATGGTCGTGGTGAAGCTCATAATTGTGAAACAGCTATTAAGATAGGAAATAAGTACGATAATTATGCACATGCGTTAATAACAAGGACTACTGACAAGCATGGATTCGCCTCAAAGAACGTTACAAAACAGTTTATAAAAAAAATTGAAGAGTTAGATCCCGATGTAATTCATTTGCATAATATTCATGGATATTATATCAATATTAAATTACTATTTGATTATCTGAAAACAGCTAATAAACCAGTTGTTTGGACATTGCATGATTGTTGGGCTTTTACAGGACACTGTGCATATTTTGATTATGTTGGTTGTGATAAGTGGAAGGTTGGTTGTAATAACTGCCCAGAAAAGTCGTCCTATCCTTCTAGCAGTTTTATAGATAATTCACGAGATAACTATATAAACAAAAAGGATATTTTTAATGGTGTAGAAAACTTGAAAATAGTGACACCTTCAAAATGGCTGTCTGGATTGGTGAAAGAGTCATTTTTGAGTAAATATCCTGTTGAAGTAATAAATAATGGGATTGACGTGAATATATTTCAACCAACTAAAAGTAATATTAGAAAAAAATATAATATTGAAAAAGAATATATAATTTTAGGTGTTGCAAGTATGTGGGATCGACGAAAAGGGCTTAAATATTTTATAGAGTTATCTAGCAAGCTAAATGATAATGAAGTAATAGTATTAGTAGGTTTATCTGAAAAACAAAAAGAACAACTCCCTAAAAAAATAATTGGAATTACAAGAACAAATAATATTAAAGAATTAGTAGACATTTATTCAGCTGCTGATGTTTATGTGAATCCTACTTTGGAAGATAATTTTCCAACAACTAATTTGGAAGCACTAGCATGCGGAACACCAGTTATTACTTTTGATACTGGAGGTAGTGGAGAGCCTATTGAAAATAATACTGGGTTTGTAGTAGAAAAGGGAGATATTGCAGCATTAGTCAAAAGAATTAATCAAGTAAAGAATGAAAGAAATAATTATAAAACTGATTGTGTTAAAAGAGTATTAGATCATTATGAAAAAGAAAGTAAGTATCGTGACTATATTCTTTTATATGAGGATTTTTTTAGCTGAATATACAGTTATAATAAAAAAAAATTTAGTATCTGAATTAAGAATAGCCAGTCTATTGTTTTAAAAATCATCCGTAATGTTGGTAATAATAATTGGTTAATCGGGAGTTATAACTATTGATCTAGTGGCTTGAATTGGAAGGGAAATCAGAGAAGGCTTGACTCCAAAGTGTTGTGCCAAAGCTATTAGGGAGAGGGAAGATGTGATAGTTTTTGCAAATATCGTAATAACGAGCAATAAGATCAAAGCTCCTGCCGATTTAAAATATTTGGAAAAATGGGTTAACATATTAAGAATGTAGATGGTGATATAGATGCTGTGTGAATTATATGGAGTCCTCCATAAGTTTGCCAAAAAGGTGTTGGGAAGGTCTAATTTTAATTTAAATCAATATCGAATGGTTAATTTTACAGATAGAGATTTTGATACCAATGGGTGTGTGACAATTAGGAATAATAGTAAAAAGTCTTTTATAAACGAATATGAATACGATGTAAAACAATTAACAGTTCTAAAAAGTAATGTGTATCCTGTTGAGAATCTGGTCCCAGTAGAATCATACCTAGAATTGCAAGATTCCTTTAGTGATAAAAAAAGGAAGAAAAAGATTAGAAGATACAATAGCTTGGCTGAATCAAGTATAGCTTGGGAAAGTTTTATAAATAATTCTAGAATTCCATATGGATATAGGAATGCCGGACTTCATTATGCTGGTTATATTAGAGAATATGAAAATTGGTGCCTGCCAAGCTGGGTGTGGACAAATGGGGCTTTAGTACGATATTACTGCACTTTAGGCGAGATCGAAAAGGCAAAAGATATGGCAGACATTATCCTTGATCTACAGCATGATTGTGGTGGTTGGATTGTACGCAACGATTATAGTTCAGAGGGAATAGTTCCTGTATTGGCGCCCAATGACTCGGCTTATCTAGCCAATAACTGTTGCCTTTCCTATTATTTAGTTACAAAAGATGAAGCCTATCTTGTCGCTGCTGAGAGATGTGCTAAATGGATTATGGAAACAGCAAGATCAGACGGTTTCGTCTATTTTGGTTTTGATGATAAAAGAAAGTCATGGATAAAGGATAGAAATATTGTTGATATTGGTTTTACAGCCGCGCTATTTGCAAAATTATACGAAATAACAGAAAAAAAACCATACTTAAGATTCCTTGAACGTTTTGTTGAAAAATATATTGAACTATTTTATATGGAGGAAAATAGATGCTTTGCAACGTCTATTGATGAAAATAATCTTCAGATTGGCGGTGCTTTCGGACGAGGACAGGCATGGGCTTTAGAGGGACTTATCCCCACTTATCAAGTTACTGGTGATGCCCATATAAAAAATGTTATACAGAGTACTATCCAAACCCTATTGGATAAGCAAGATAAAAATGGAGGGTGGTCATACAATTTAGTGAAGCCACTTATGGGGACTGATTGTAAAGGAACACCAGTCATTGCGCGAAGCATAATGGAGTGGTATTTCATAAATCCGGACCAACATAACTTGTATAAGTCAGCTGAAAAGGCACTAAACTGGTGTGTGAACCATACCGATTCATCAGGAGAATCAAAGGGTGGTATTTTTTCTTATACAATCGAGGGGGCGGTAGTGCATCACATGTATACAAACACAGCTTTTGTGTATGCAAGCTCTTATGCGTTGGAAGTAAAGCATATGCTTGAAGAGATATAGATTTTTTTTGAGGCAAAGAGGTGATTATATTGGAGAGTATTTTTCTAGTGAAAGATGCTACTAAGCTGTATGAAGTTTATTCAAATTCGATTTTAAAAAAACTAAAAAGCCTTACCGATATAGATATTCAAAAATTTTATACAGAAGACTCACTGACTTCTCATAAACATGAACTTATTAATGTAAAATATATTTTTTCAACATGGTACATGCCTAAACTTTCAGAAGAGAAGATAAAAGAATTTTTCCCAAATTTGAAGGGAGTTTTTTATGCAGCAGGTACGGTTAAATATTTTGCAGAACCTTACCTAAAAAGAAATGTTCGTATTTTTAGCGCAAACATTGCCAATGCGATTCCTGTTGCGGAATTTGTAACTGCGCAGATAATACTTGCAAATAAAGGATATTTTCAGGCGCAGGCATTGTATAAGAAAAGAAAATTCAAAAAAGCTTTCTCATTTTCTAATAAAAAGACGGGAAATTATAATTGTACTATTGGCTTAATTGGAGCGGGAAATGTAGGGGCTAATGTGATAGAACTTTTAAAACCTTACAACATAAGGGTGTTGGTATATGATCCATACCTTTCTCATGAAAGGGCAGAGGAGATGGGATGTACGAACGTTTCTCTAGAAACACTTTTTAGTCAGTGTGATGTAATTTCTAATCACCTACCTGATAATCCGGAGACAAAAGCTATGTTAAGTTATAGGTTATTTTCCAAAATGAAAGAGAATGCAACCTTTATTAATACAGGTAGGGGCGCGCAGGTGGTAGAGAAAGATCTTGCGAGGATACTAAAGGAAAGACCTTATACATGTGCTCTATTGGATGTAACTGTACATGAACCATTGTGGCCGCATAGTCCTTTTTACAGGCTGAAAAATGTCTTTATTACCCCTCACATTGCAGGTAGTATAAAAAATGAGGAACAGAGGATGGCGGAATATATGCTTGAGGCATATCAAATGTGTATTGCAGGGGATCCATGCCCATTTGAAGTGACCAATGAAAATTTAGAAAATATGGCGTAAGATAGAAAATTGTTGGGGGGCTTTATGTTATCAAAATTAGGAAAAGGGATTAATAAAATAAATATAGTAGCTAAGAGAACAAAAGTAAAATTACAGAGAACAAAACAACAGAATCCTATTCACTGGGGTATTATCGGATTAGGAACAATGGCACACAGTTTTTCCAACGCATTAGAGCTTGTGCCTGATGCTTCTATAATTGCAGTCGCTTCAAGGACCAAAGAGAAAGCAAAGTCCTTTGCTGGAAAACATAATATACCAAATTCTTACGGAAACTATGAAGAAATGTTAAGTGCAACTGATATTAAATTAGACGTTATTTATATTGCAACTCCAACTAAATACCATTATGAGCATATTAAGATGTGCCTTGAAAATGGCTACAGTGTCCTATGTGAAAAACCCATAACTACTAACGCAAAAGAACTGTCAGATCTGATGAGTATAGCTCGTGAGAAAAAGCTATTTCTTATGGAAGGAATGTGGATGAAATGCCTTCCTACGTACCAAAAAGGATTACAATGGGCTCAAGAAGGTAAAATTGGGAATGTTCAATGGATACGTGTTGACTTGTCTAAAAATGAAGTGGTAAATAAGGACAAAACTACCTTTATAAAAGAAGAGGGAGGAGGAGTCTTATTAGACTATGGAATTTATGCTACCGCGTTTCCAATTGACTTTCTTGGGAAAACAGTTGAGATATCCCAGTGTTACAAAAATCTCCGGGAATCGGGCATAGATAGGGATTGGTTCTTTGTTATTGAGAGTGAAGACAAAAAAGCGTTTGTAAGTATATCCTCCGGGTATCAAGGGGATAGAAAAGCTGTTGTTATTGGTGATAAAGGGACTATTGAGTGGACTGCCCAGTTTAATCGAACCAATTGTATCAATCGTTTTGATCAAAAAGGGGAAATGGTAGAGTCCTTTAAGACAAATTATCTATACGATGGTTTTGAATATGAAATTCAGGAAGTCCACAAGTGCCTACGTGAAGGGAAAGTAGAAAGTTCTCTTGTACCTCTTGAAAAGTCTTTGATTACCTTGGAATTGGTCGATGATCTTTGGTATAAAGCTAGATGATCCAAAAGTTAGGAGGATAGGTAATGTATGGAAGAAAGTATGAAACCTTAATAAAAAATGTATTTGATCATTATATTCCATACATTGAAATGGAATGTGTTGAGGAAGCAAAATTAATTGACCCAAATGATAAGAAGGTTATTGGTTTCCACTATGGAGAAACACATTTTGCTGCAGCAATGATTATCTATGGTTATGAAAGTTCTGATAGGACATTAATACAGAAAGGCATTGCTGTACTTTCTGGTTTTATGAAAAATATCAACGAATACAACCAAGAGCCTGCATATCATTGGGATTTTAATAATTTTGCCCTCTGTGTTTTATATGAATATTTGAAAAAACATAACCAGAATTTGAACCTTCAAAAGGAACTGAAGATTTTCGTGCTAAATCAGAAGGATAGTAATAACCCAACAATTAACTGGATTCCAATGCGCATATTTGTTAATTCCTGTAAGTATGAGTGGACAAATGAAAGGAAATATAAAGACATAATTGATAAACTTAAAAAAATAATCGCTAAGGCTCAATATCAAGATGGGTACTTTGAAGATTTACTTCCGAAAGGGACAAGCTTCAATTTCCAATATCACATCTTTACTACGGCAATGCTAGCGTTCCTAAATCTTAGGGGAATCAAAATTGCCGATTTTGATATAGCTGTTCAGCAAGTTGAGAATCTGATTGACCCTTTGGGAGATGCTAATTATCTTGGTAGAGGAATTAATCAAATATTTGCTTGGGGGCCACTTATTTATCTCTTGGATGTTACAGAGAGTCCTGCAATTAGCCGTGCACTGCAGTATTTAGAGTCAGTAGCCCCTGACGCGGTTGAGAAGAATAATCTCATGTTGAATGATTTTCTAGGGGAACAAAAGACATGGTGGTGGGATTATCATTATGCTTCCGTTTACCATGCCCACTTTGCTCTATGGCTAGTATTGGCATTGATTGAAAAAAGGAAAACTAATTGGGAAAGAAGTTCGTTGGCTATTTCGGATAGTGGCGTACATATCCTTAAAAAAGGGGGATATTTCGTATGCACATTTGATGGAAGAAAACATTACCTTGCTGAGAGAGGAAAGCAAGTAGCAAATATTTGCCATAAAGAACATGGTTATGTTTTCAAAGGAGCCTTTGGTCCGTATCCAGGCAAATTTGGTAATTTATATTCTTCCCCTGTTACTATATTGCACAATTATTTCGGTCCTATTTCCAAAAAGGTATCTAAGTTCGGGTCTCTTTCTATAAAACCAATATTCCCAGAGAATATCACAGTCGGTTTAGAAAATGGAAAGCTCTTAATTAGGTTTTCGCTTAAGAAAACTTATAAAAATCTGATGTTCAACTTACCTTTGTATGGTTTACAAAGTGAAGTGAAGATTGTTAGTGATAGAAAATCTAATATAGATTTGAAACGGGTTGGTGCAATTGATGGACCGTATGGGAGAGTTAATATATATCAATGTGATTGTGTAGACGCGAAAACTATTGATGTTTTGATAGGTGGAGATAAAAATGAAATTAGTTTATATAAATGATGAGCTTGCTACTGGTGATGGCAGCAACGCTCATGCTTTGGGTATGTTGAGTGCTTTCAAGGAGCTCCTGGGTGAAAGCAATGTATATTCATTCCCATTGCCGAAAGACGGTTCAAAGGACGCTGCAAATATAAGGAATGTAGTAATAAGGCAAAAACTAAAAGTAGTTCTTCAATTTGTTAGATACTTTAGGAAGAAAATAAATTCTATTAAGAGAAGTAAAGCCTATATTGCAGAAATGGAAAGTAATGGTTTCATTCCAACGCATGTGTTGGCTCGTTCCACAGTATTCGATGTTACCGCGAATTATGTAGCTAAGTATTTTAATGCAAAGCTAATATATGAAATTAATACTCCTATGTATTATGAGGCCGGGGAAATTCGAAAAGTGCCAATGGAAAGACAAATGGAAGTTTGGGAGAGAAAAATCATTGAAGAATCAGTCTATGTTTATGTAGTTTCTAAGGTTTGCCGGGATATGTTGTGTGAACATTATAACATAAATACAGATAAGTTTATTGTTGTGCCAAACGGTTATATGGAAGATTTGTACACGGAAAATGATGAAGAACGTCAGGTAATTAGAGATGCAATTCGAAAGAAAGAAAATATAATAGATAAATTTGTTATTACCTTTGTCGGAAGCCTTAAAGTATGGCATGGTATTCAGATGTTTTGTGAGATAGCTGAAAAATTTCAAAAAGACTCAAAAGTTCATTTCCTTATTATCGGGGATGGTGAAATGAGAAAAGAAATTGTGAATTATGTCCAGTCTCACGATAATATGACTTTTATGGGAAAGTTAGACTACCAGAGAATGAAACAATATTTATATGCTTCTGATCTTGGTTTGATGCCATACAATAAACAGGAAAATTTTTATTTTTCACCTCTGAAAATGTTTGATATGATTGGAGCTGGACTTCCGTTTGTTGGTACAAGGGTGGCTCAAATAGAAGATATAGTTAACGAATTTTTCGATGCTAATTTTTTGGTGGAAAATAATAATCCCCAACTGGTCATTAAAAGGATAAATAATATTGTAATTGATAAAGAGGCATACTCTAGTATGGAACAAAAAGTTATAAAGAATAAAGAATTATTTACTTGGAAAAAAAGAGCTCAATATTTACTTGAAAAAATCAATCGTGGATAAAGGAATTTTAAAAAAATAAATTAAAGAAATGGGGTGAATAATAATTGTATAGATTTAAAGTCAACAAAATACTTCTATTTCTAGTTATAACAGTATTTGGTATTTATAGCATCCAGTTAATTACAGGATTTTCTGAAGGCACAGAGAATTTTATCTTTAGAATAATTGTGGGGATTATATTTGTTTACTGCATATATAGAGGTGTACATGATAGTAAATTAATTAACCCATATCTATTGTTTTCAATCACACCTTTTTCATTATTGATGTATTCAGATAAAATAAGTCCAACCTATTTGGTGAAGTTAAATACAGACACCTGGGTCTTGGCCATAATAAATATGATCGCCTTTTTAATTGCGTTAAGCTTAACTAAAGGAAGAAAGGTTATAGATTCATCAAATATAAATCTTGAAGCAATGGCTAAGAGTAAACGATATGTTCTGACTAAGCATTGCATTTTATTTTTCATCATAGGACATATTCCGACAGTATATAGTACAGTATTTGGTGGAACTATGCCATATGCATCAACTCTATCGTTGTTTTCATTTTTTGCAATAGTTTGTGCGTTTAGAACCAAAAATAGATTACTAATAACAGGTGTTTTATTTTTAACATTATTATCTTTTACTGGTGGTTTCAACAAAACAGCATTTTTATTTTTGGGAATGACAATAGTAATTTCATTAGAAAAATACTATTTTCAGAATAATAAGAGCAAATTAAGGCTAATTGGAATTATAACTGTTACTGCTATTCTCGGCATTTTTGTTGCCTTTCCTTTAAAGGATTATATGTCTACTGGTGGTTCATTGTTTTCATTCTTTAATGATAGAAATAACACAGGGATGCAATATTATGAGGGAAAAATTAATTGGACTGAACATCCATCATTAATGCTACCATACATGTACCTTGTTTCATCTTGGACTAATGTTCAATATGTTATGTTGACTCAGGATACAAGTACCTTTGGATTATGGTTATTAAAGCCTTTGCTAGGATATTTTAGTATGGATAAATTTTTTGATTCATATTATTCTTTATTCTCTTATTCAAGTTTTAACACATTTACTTTTGTAAGTGTAGTGTACAAGGATTTTGGATTCTACGGCTCAATCTTTGGCACTATGTTTCTAGGCTGGTTTGTTAAAAAGGTATATTTAAGATATATAAATACAAACTCATCTTTGGATACGGCAGTTTATGCTTTAACAGCATGTGCTGTTTTACAAATGTTTTTTAGTAATCATTTTTTAATGCTATCGTATCCATTTACTATTTTTATCCTCTCATGGATATACAAAAAAATCATCCCACTATCAGAAAGGAAAGATTTATAATTATTATTAAAAATTAGGAGAGGAAGTATTATGCATCCTTCAAAAGTTAATGTTCCAGTGGCATTGAATGTATTTGTCAGACCAAGTGAATTACAGATTGTTTTTGATGCAGTAAAAAAAGCTAGGCCAAATATACTTTTTTTAATAGGAGATGGTCCAAGAGAAGATTCTCCAACAGATGAAGCAAACATTAAACAATGTAGAAAAATAGTAGAAGATATTGACTGGGATTGTCAAGTCTACAGAATCTATTCAGATAAAAATAAGGGAATGTATAGAACGTATTTTGATGCACAGGATTATATATTTAATATTGTTGATAGATGTATTTTTCTTGAAGATGACGTATTGGTATCTCAATCCTTCTTTAGGTTTTGTGAAGAAATGCTGGAAAGATATAAGGATGATCTTAGAGTACATTATGTTACTGGGCTAAATTATTTTGGGGAATATGATGATCCAGATGCAGATTATTTCTTTTGCGGAGAAGGTTCTATTTGGGGATACGCAATATGGAAAAGAACCTACGAAAGCCAAAATATGAAATATGCCAATAGCCCATATGTTATTGATAGAATGTGTCTTGCAGCAAAACAACTTAAGCCACGTTATGAAAAGAAAATCAGAGGGTATGTAAATAATCCACATTATGAAGGACATATTCCAGGGCCTGAGTTTTTTAAAAACTCATTACGCTTTTCACAAAATCAAGTGTATATTGTTCCAACAAAGAATATGGTAAGTAATATTGGAGTAGGGAATGGTGCTACGCATTCTGCAGACAGTATGCGTAAACTTCCAAAGGGAGTCCAGAGACTTTTTAATATGCCAATATATGAATATCAATTCCCATTAAAACATCCACAATTTGTTGTTAGAGACCTTTATTATGAAAAGTATGTTAATAGAATACTTGGATGGAATCATCCATTTGTTCAATTACACCGTAAGATTTCAAGTGCAATGAGGAATCTTTTTTATGGAGACTTTTCTAGTATTCGTAATAAGATTGGTAGAGTGTTGAAACGAAATATCGAGACTTAAGACATGTAAATCATAATATTAAATTAAGCTTAACACTTTGGCAATAAAGAAGGGAATTATTAAAGTGAAACCAAAAGTAAGCATCATTTGTCTCGCTTATAATCATGAAAAATACATTAGAGAGGCTCTAGATAGTATTGTTACACAAAAGACAGCTTTCCCATTTGAAATAATTATCAGTGACGATGCTTCCAATGACAGTACAGCACAAATAATAAATGAGTATGAGGAGGCTTATCCTGAATTAATAAAGCCTGAATATTTTACAACTAATCAATATTCACAAGGAATAGATATTATTTCTCAATTGATTAAGAAGGCAAAAGGAAAATATATAGCTTTTTGTGAATGTGATGATTATTTTACAGATAATGAAAAACTTCAAAAACAGTATGATTTTCTTGAGGCTAATTTGGAATGTGTTGCATATGTACATGATGCTGTAAAGATTAGTGAAAACGGTAAAAGAAAACTTGGTATTAGGAAACCATTTATAAAACATGATTATTTAAAAATAGAAGATATATTGCAATGCATTGCTAGTAATTATGCACTTAATACTTTGATGGTACGTTCGGAGTGTTTAAAAGAGTTACCTGATTATTATTACATGTCACCAGTTGGAGATATTCCACTAGCTATCAAAATCTCATTATGTGGAACAATTTATTATGATAAAAAAATCATGTCTGCATATAGACTAGCATCTCAAGGGTCATGGTCACAAAGAATAGGTAGTAGTAAAAAATATTCAAATGAATATTGTAATAAAATGATTTTAATGCTGGAAGCATTTAATAAAGAAACAAACTATAAATACAAAGATATTTTATCGGAAAAAATTGAGTTGTATGAGTTTTGGAGAGCACAATTTGCAAATCCTAGACTTGTATTTAAGGAAAAACGTTTTCATAACCATTTTAAAAGACTATCAGTAAATACGAAAGTAAAACTCATAGTTAAAGCGTTATTAAAATAGAGATTAGATTGTAGGATATTACGATGGATAATTATAATGTTCAGTCAAATGTATTTTCTGGTTTTTTATGGAGATTTGCTGAAAGAAGTGGAGCGCAAGGGGTTAGTTTTGTTGTTACAATTATACTTGCTAGATTATTGGCACCACAGGATTTTGGTACCTTAGCTTTAATTACTATTATTATAGCCATATTACAGGTATTTGTTGATAGTGGTATGGGAAATGCCTTAATACAAAAGAAAGATGCAGACGATTTGGATTTTTCAACTGTTTTTTATTTGAATTTATTAATATGCCTGATATTATATATTGTCATGTTTATAGGAGCCCCATTTATAGCAAAATTTTATGGGAATGATCAATTAATTCTTTTGATAAGAGTACTGAGTTTAACACTCATAATTTCAGGGGTTAGGAATATTCAACAGGCATATGTTTCTAAACATATGCTATTTAAGAGGTTTTTCTTTGCTACATTAGGAGGCACAATTGGTGCAGCTGTTATAGGAATTGGGCTAGCTTTTATGGGTTTAGGAGTTTGGGCATTAGTTGTACAACACTTATTCTTAACACTGGTTGATACATTGATTTTATGGATAACAGTTAAGTGGCGTCCTAAGATAATGTTTTCATTCAAGAGAATGGTAACTTTATATTCTTACGGATGGAAATTATTGGCATCCAGTCTTCTTGAAGTATTATACAACAATATGCAACAATTAGTAATAGGTAAACTATATTCAACATCTGATTTAGCGTATTATAACAGCGGTAGGCAATTTCCAAGTCTTGCAATTACTAATGTAAATGCATCGATTGATAGCGTACTTTTTCCCGCAATATCTAATGTGCAAAATGATTCAGCAAAAGTAAAATCAATGACCAGACGTGCAATTAGAATAAGCAGTTATATTATTTGGCCAATTATGATAGGACTTGGAGTTATAGCTGAGCCATTAATAAGTCTCTTAATGACTGATAAATGGTTACCTAGTGTTCCATATCTTCAAATATTCTGTTTTGTTTATGGATTTTGGCCTATTCATACCGCAAATCTAAATGCAATAAAGGCCCTCGGTAGAAGTGATATTTTTTTAAAACTTGAGATTTTAAAAAAGGCTATTGGATTAATATCGTTGTTTGTATCAATGAGATATGGGGTAATGGCAATTGCTATGGCTTTTGCAATTACCACACCAATAAGCGTATTCATTAATATTACACCGAACGTAAAATTACTGGGATACTCTTATAAGGAACAATTGGCAGATATACTGCCTTCTATAGGACTAGCAGGGCTAATGGGTGTAGCGGTGTATTCTATTCAATTCTTGCACTTTGAAAGTTTCCTCAAATTGGTTATCCAAGTCATAGCAGGAATTATTATATATATAACATTATCCAAATTTTTTCGAATTGAAAGTTACTATTATGTCCAGAGAATGATTATAAATATTATTAAAAAGCCTAATATACGAATAAGGAATTAATTTCATTTGAAATGGGTACAAATTTTTGAAGTATAAAGAGGAATGAGCTAGTGAGAAGCTCATTCCAAAAAAAGTTTTGTAAGATATCCTCGAAGGAGAAATGGACATGGATCAAAAAATCTTAGTAACAAGGTCTTCTATGCCAAGTTTCGAAGAATATGTAATGGAAATTAAAGATATTTGGGATAGTGGTTGGCTTACAAACATGGGAGTTAAACACAAAGAACTTGAAAAAAACCTTTCCAAATATCTAGGAGTGGAAAATACCAGTTTGTTCTCTAACGGTCATCTAGCTCTTGAAATTGCAATTCAAGCTATGGATTTGAGTGGTGAAGTAATTACCACTCCCTTTACCTTTGCATCCACTACTCATGCAATTATAAGAAGTGGATTAAAACCTGTTTTTTGTGATATAGACCCGCAAGATTATACGATTGATGTTAAAAAAATTGAATCACTTGTCACAGAGAGAACATCCGCTATTATTCCGGTCCATGTTTATGGGAATATTTGTGATGTCGAAGAGATTGATCGGATTGCTAAAAAGTATGATTTAAAGGTGATTTATGATGCAGCACATACTTTTGGAGTAAAGTATAAAGGTAGTGGAATTGGATCTTTTGGAGATGCTTCAATGTTTAGCTTTCATGCTACAAAGGTTTTCAATACAATAGAGGGCGGAGCGGTTTGTTTTAGTAATCCTGATTTAGGGGAAAAAATGAATCGATTGAAAAACTTCGGGATAAAAAACGAGGTTGAAATTAATGAAGTAGGTACAAACGCAAAAATGAATGAATTTCAGGCTGCGATGGGTCTGTGCAATCTTCGCAATGTTAATAATGAAATCGCAAAAAGAAAAACTGTCGTAGAACGGTATCGCAAACATCTTGATGATATTAACGGAATACAACTTTCACCTATACAAAAAGATGTTATTTCGAATTATGCATATTTTCCGATAATAATTGATAAAAATTTATTCGGTGCAAATAGAGATGAAATTAGTGATGAATTAAAGAACCATGATATATTCTCAAGAAAATACTTTTATCCACTGACTAATACATTTGATTGTTTTCACGGTCAATTTGATCCAAAGCAAACACCGATTGCATTAAGTATTTCTGAAACAGCGTTAACGCTTCCACTCTATGCGGATCTTTCTTTATCAGATGTAGATCGGGTATGCGATATTATTTTGAGTATGAGGAAAAGTGGTATTAGTTGATAAAAGATATTTCTCTAAAAAATTTACAAGTTAATAGCCTAACAACTCAAATGTATAGCATTACTTTTCTACCTATGAATGTTGCTGTAGCAGAGCAGAAAAACCTGTTGATAAAGTCATTTATCATTTATTAATCAAGCATTTGTTACTATAGTAGAGAATTTTACTGACATAAGTGGTCTATCTTTTCAAAGCGAGAGATTACTTTTATTATTAGCGTACGAACATATAATTAAAGAGGTGATTATAGTTGAAAGGAATTATATTAGCTGGAGGATCTGGTACACGCTTATACCCATTAACAAAAGCAATTTCTAAACAAATGTTACCTATATACGATAAGCCAATGATTTATTACCCATTATCTGTGCTAATGCTTGCAGGCATTAAAGAAATTCTTATTATTTCTACGCCAAGAGATGTGGGTGGTTTTCAAGAACTTTTAGGAGATGGTGGACAACTAGGTATTAATATTAAATATGCAGTACAAAATGAACCTAATGGTTTGGCAGAAGCTTTTGTAATTGGTGAAGAGTTTATATGTAATTCTTCAGTCGCTTTAGTCCTAGGAGATAACATTTTTTATGGATCTAATTTTAGTAATATATTACAACAGGCGGCAGAATTAAAAAGTGGCGGAATTATTTTCGGGTGTTTTGTAAAAGATCCACGTGCATATGGCGTAGTTGAAGTCGATGAAGAAAGAAATGCTATATCTATTGAAGAAAAGCCAGAGAATCCAAAATCCTCTTTTGCAGTACCAGGATTGTATTTCTTTGATAATGAAGTAGTTAATATAGCAAAAAAGGTTAAACCATCTAGTAGAGGTGAGAAGGAAATAACTTCAGTTATTGATAATTACCTTAAGAGAGGAAAATTAAAAGTGGAGCTCACTGGACGGGGGCTTGCATGGTTAGATACGGGTACTCATGAATCTTTATTGGAAGCATCCAATTTTGTTGAAGCTGTTCAAAAGCGTCAAGGATTATATATTGCATGTATAGAAGAAATAGCTTTTCGTAGGGGGTATATCACAAAAGAGCAATTACTAGACTTAGCTGAACCACTATTAAAAACTGAATACGGAAAATACTTACAAGAAGTTGCGATGGTGAGTAAAAGTATAGAAATTCCCCAATTAATTAAATAGATTATGGAGCAAATTTTAAATCATGAATAGAGATCCAGACAATTTAGATGTTGAGGAATTAAATTTTAATCCAATGATTTAGATATACAAAGGAAATTTATTAATTTGTAATTCAAATATTATTTCATAAAAAATAAATGATGAAGAATCATTTGAGAATTAGTAGAGGTGAAAAAGTGGCACGGAATAAAATTCTTGTTACAGGTGGCGCCGGATTTATCGGTGGGAACTTTGTTCAATATATGGTGGACAAATTTCCTCAATATGACATTTATAATTTAGACTTGTTAACTTATGCAGGTGATTTAACAAAACATAAGAATATACAAACAAAAGATAATTATTATTTTATAAAAGCGGACATTGCTGACCGTGAAACGATATTCGGGCTCTTTGAAAAGGAAAAATTTCACTACGTTGTTCATTTTGCAGCAGAAAGCCATGTTGATCGGTCCATTACTGATCCAGGAATATTTGTTCGAACGAATGTACTTGGAACACAAGTATTGTTAGATGCTTCTAGAGCAGTAGAGGTAACAAAATTTGTACACGTATCGACAGATGAAGTGTATGGAGAATTAGATTTTGATCCAACTACATTTTTCACAGAAGATACACCTTTAAATCCGAATAGTCCTTATAGTGCAAGCAAGGCATCATCTGATTTATTGGTACGAGCCTATCACGAAACATATGGGTTACCTGTAAACATCACTCGTTGTTCTAATAATTATGGACCATACCACTTTCCTGAAAAATTAATTCCATTGACTATTTCTCGAGTGTTAAACAACCAAAAGGTACCAGTTTATGGTGATGGGAAAAACATTCGTGACTGGTTACATGTAATTGACCATTGTGCTGCGATTGATATAGTTATGCATGAAGGTGTAAATGGAGAAGTATACAATGTTGGTGGTCATAATGAACGAACAAATTTAGAGGTTGTTAAAACAATTATTAAAACTCTAGGTAAATCAGAGGAGTTAATTGAATTCGTTAAAGATCGATTAGGTCACGATAAGCGTTATGCTATTAATCCTACTAAGTTAGAAAATTTAGGTTGGCAACCAACATATACTTTTGACACGGGAATTGCACAAACTATTGAATGGTATCTTGATAACAAAGAATGGTGGGCACAAATTATTAATGGTGATTATCAGAAGTATTTTGAGAAACAATATAGCGTGAATAAAAAGTCTTTACATCAATAAGGTGTAAAGACTTAAGTTATTTAAAAGCTATTGAAACTTGGAAGAGGTAATGTTCATATGAAAATTACAATCGCTGGAACAGGTTATGTGGGATTATCAAATGCAATTTTACTAGCACAACACAACGACGTAATTGCATTAGATATTATCCAAGAGAAAGTAGATATGATTAATAATAAAAGGTCTCCTATAATAGATAGTGAGATTGAAGAATTCCTAGCAACAAAAAAATTAAACTTAACAGCAACAACTGACAATTATAAAGCATTTAAGGATGCTGAATTTGTAATCATCTCTACACCTACCAATTATGATCCTGAAAAGAATTACTTTAATACGAGGACAGTTGAAGCTGTTATTGCTAACGTTTTATCTATTAATCCAGATGCAGTTATGGTCATTAAGTCTACAGTCCCCGTAGGTTATACAGAAACAGTTCGAGAAAAATTTAAGACAGAAAATATTATCTTTTCACCGGAATTTTTAAGGGAAGGTAAAGCATTATATGATAACTTGTATCCTTCAAGAATTGTTGTGGGTGAGCAGTCTGAAAGAGCTAAGGTTTTCGCTGATTTGTTAGTGGAGGGCTCAGTTAAGGAGGATATTGACGTCTTATTTACTAATTCAACAGAAGCTGAAGCTATTAAACTATTTGCAAATACTTATCTTGCAATGAGAGTTTCATTTTTCAATGAGCTAGACTCATATGCAGAGATCAGAGGGTTAAATACTAAACAAATTATTGATGGAGTATGTCTAGATCCACGAATAGGTAGTCATTATAATAATCCTTCATTTGGTTACGGAGGATACTGTCTCCCTAAAGATACGAAGCAACTGCTAGCTAATTATGAGGACGTACCAAATAATATCATGGTAGCAATAGTAGATGCGAATAGAACAAGAAAAGATCATATTGCTGAAATGATTATTAAAAGGAATCCAAAGGTTGTAGGGATTTATAGACTTACGATGAAGATGGATTCAGATAATTTTAGACAATCTGCTATCCAAGGAGTTATGAAACGTATAAAAGCAAAAGGTATCGAAGTTATAGTTTATGAGCCAGCTCTTCATGAGGATACTTTTTATAATTCTAGAGTAATAAAAAACTTTGAGGAATTTAAAAAAGTTTCAGATATAATTGTAGCCAATCGTCTATCAGACGACTTACTAGAAGTAGAGGATAAAGTGTATACCAGAGATTTATTTAGCAGAGACTAGGAGATGTAATAGGAACTGCATAAAACTACTGCTTTAACCTATTAATAATTCTAATGACAAACCTATATTTAAAAACTTTATTAAATACTAAAGAGTTAAGTTCGAAAAAGTTATAGTTTTAGCAGCTGTAGTAACGATTAATGTATAGCTAAAATTAAATATTAAGTAATTAATTCTGATATGGAAATTAACAGGGAGGAATAAAAATGGAGAATATTGTTATTTATGGTGCTGGTGGTTTTGCTCGTGAAGTGGCGCATCTAATAGAACAGATAAATGCAGTGGATCAAAAGTGGAATATATTAGGGTTTATAGATGATGACCCGAATAAAACTGGTATTATGGTAAACGATTGGCCTATTCTGGGTACTTTTGAGTGGTTTAATGATAACCCTAATGCTAACGTGGTGCTTGCCACAGGTAGTCCTAAGGGGAAACAATTAATAGTGAATCGACTTCAAGCTTTTTCGGATCTAAAGTTCCCCAACCTATTTCATCCTAGCCTAAAAATGTCAAGGTTTAATCAATTAGGAATAGGTAATGTCATTTGTGAAGGAAGCATATTGACCACCAATATTACTGTGGGTAATTTTGTTACAATTAATC
Organism: Neobacillus rhizosphaerae; assembly: GCF_050477885.1. Taxonomy (GTDB): domain Bacteria; phylum Bacillota; class Bacilli; order Bacillales; family Cytobacillaceae; genus Neobacillus; species Neobacillus rhizosphaerae_A. Next base: position 14,391 of record NZ_JBCNAC010000020.1, on the reverse strand, counting down.
TTAACTGTACTATCGGTCATGATGTTGAAATTCAAGATTTCGCAACTATTCTTCCGAGTTCTTCTGTTTCAGGTAATGTTGTGATTGAAGAAGGGGTGGACCTTGGTACTAGTTCTTCTATCATTCCACATAAAAGAATCGGTTCATGGACAATTGTTGGGGCTGGGTCAGTAGTAGTAAAAGATCTTCCAGAAAATTGTACGGCCGTTGGTATCCCAGCTAAACCAATTAAATACCACGAATAGCCAAGACTTATAAAATTATTATCTATTACTAAAGAAAAATGAAAAATCATAAATTATAACTGCTTTAAATTTGAATTAAGTAGAAGATTTTAAATGTTTTGTAAATGCCTGATTTTTGAATATTTATCTTTGGTTGTTAGTTTTAATTGAATGAAAAGTGAAGTGCTTAAATAAATAGCAGGTGTGTAGAGAGGGGTACATCATGATTCAAACAGTGACGGTAATTGGTGCAAATGGCACAATGGGGTGCAATGTTTCTGGTATTTTTGCTTCCTTTGGTGAGGTAAAAGTTTATATGGTAAGTCGCTCAATGGAAAAAGCAAAAAATGCTGTAGAAAAAGCAGCTATGTCAGTAAGAGCAGATGCTATTAAGGAAAACCTTATACCAGCAGATTATTCAATGCTAGAAAACTGCATTAAGGATTCTGATTTGGTGTTTGAAAGTGTTGCAGAAGATTTGAATATAAAATTATCGGTAAATCATAAAATAGCAAAATATGTTGATAAAAATACAATAATTTGTACTGGTTCCTCTGGTTTGTCAATTAAAGAACTTGCCGAAGCATTTCCAGAGTCAATTAGACAAAATTATTTAGGTGTTCATTTTTTTAATCCACCATATAATTTAACACTATGTGAGTTGATTCCATCTGAATATACAGACAGAAATCTTTTTTGTAATATAAGAGAATATGTAACAAACACCTTATATAGAACAGCAGTAGAAGTGAATGATGCCCCAGCATTCCTTGGCAATAGAATAGGATTTCAATTTATTAATGAGGCCCTTCAATATGCTGAAAGGTATAAGGATAATGGAGGTATTGATTATATAGATAGCATTCTTGGACAATTTACTGGAAGAAGTATGGCCCCATTAGTAACATCTGATTTTGTTGGATTGGATGTCCATAAAGCAATTGTAGATAATCTCTATGATAATACCAATGACTATGCTCGAGATACTTTCATCATGCCTGAATTTGTAATTAATATGGTCAATAATGGCGTATTGGGTAGAAAAACAAAAGGTGGATTATATAAACTTGAAGTGTCTAATAGTGGAGCTAAAAAGAAAATGGTTTACGATATCGCTTCAAACAGTTATAGAGATGTAATAAACTATAGTTTTCCATTTGCTGATGGTATGGTAAATGCTTTTAAAGTAGGCGATTATAATACTGCTTTCAAAACATTAATTAACAATCACTCCACTGAAGCAGAAATTTGCATTGAGTTTTTATTAAAATATGTTATCTATTCTTTAAATACAAATAATATTGTTGGTAAGAGTATACATTCGGCAGATGATGTAATGGCTACTGGTTTTAATTGGTGCCCACCTCTTGCTGTAATACAAGCTTTGTTTGGTATAGAAAGTTTTAAGAGTTTAGCAGAGGAAAGATTGAGTAATGATCTATTGAATCAAATTGACTTAGATATGCTTCTGAGCAAAGTTGAGGTTTCAAAATACGACTATCGTAGATATTTTAAAGCTAAACGGTGATTAAATTACTACAACAATGAAGAGGTGTATTATGGAAAAAGTGTATGTACTAGGTGGAGCACAAACAGATTTCGAGCGAAATTGGACAAAAGAAGGTAAAAACGTTATAGCATTATTAAAAGAAGCAATTACCGATGGCTTTGAAGATGCAGGTATTTCCTTCGAAGACATCCAACAATTAAATAAAGAGAATAGAGTAGCTAGCTTTGTTGGGAATTTTATTGCAGAAGAATATATCAAACAAGGTCACTTAGGTGCATTACTTACTGAAGTTCACCCGGCTTTCTACGGTGTACCTTCAGCAAGGTATGAAGCAGCTTGTGCATCTAGTTCTGTAGCACTTGATGCTGCGAGCAATAAGATAAAATCTGGAGATTATGATGTGGCGGTTGTTGTTGGTTGGGAATTAATGAAAACTGTTGATTCAAAAACCGGTGGTGACATCTTAGGAAGAGCTGCGTACTATGAAAAGGAAGGAAGAGGAATTGATTTTCCATTTCCTAAGTTGTTTGGTAAGCTAGCAGATGAATTAGTCAATAAATATCAGTTAGAGGAACAACGTTTTATGGATAGCCTTGCTATGATTTCAAATAAAAATTACAGTAATGCGAAGAGAAACTCAATGGCACAAACTCGTAATTGGTTTATGAATTTAACACAAGCTCAAATGAGAGGTACAGATACGAACCCACTAGTGGGTGGAAGATTAGCAGTATCTGATTGTTCACAGGTAACCGATGGTGCTGCCGTAATTGTTCTAGCATCCGAGAAATTTGTTAAGGAAAATTATGATAAAAAAGTTCCGATAGTAAAAGGATACGGTCATAGAGTTGCACCTATGTTATTCGAAAATAAAATGATGGATAATAGCAATTCTTCATATATACTTCCTTGGACAAGACAAGCAGTTGTAGATGCATATAATCGTTCTGGCTTGACAGTAGATGATATAGATTTCTTTGAAACTCATGACTGCTTCACTTCAAGTGAATATGCTGCAATTTCATCTTTTGGGATTACTGAACCAGGAAGAGAGTTTGAAGCGATAGAACAAGGAATAAATACTTTTGATGGATCCAAACCCATTAATCCAAGCGGTGGACTAATTGGCTGTGGTCATCCCGTAGGAGCCAGTGGAGCAAGAATGTTCTTGGATTTATATAAACAAGTTTCTGGAAAAGCAGGAGATTATCAGTTAAAGAAAACTGATAATGGGATGATGCTAAATATTGGAGGAAGTGCTACTACAAATTATGTATTTATAGTAGGAAATGAGTAATAGTAAGAGTATCAATAAGCTTATAGTCCCACCTAGAGTTTGTAAAATAAAATAAATAAAACTTTTTGTTACTCCGATGTTTATGGCAATTAATAAATGTACCTTATGGCAATCGGGGGTATGCAATAGATCCTGCATAAATCCAACTTTACATGGAGAAGTGGTGATGGCAGGATAGTTTGCCAAGCAAGAACAACCCATGCCCTATTGCCTTTCACCTTTACCACAAAGGCTCCATGTCAAGTTACCTTGGGTATGAATATACTGCCATACGGATATTACCGATTGCCATTTCATACAAAAATTAAATGCCAAATACACGTCCGATGCTTCTAAAGTAAAGAGCGAACTGGGCTGGGCTGCCAAACGTGACATTGTAACTATGTGCCGTGATGCTTGGCAGTTTGAGAAGAATATAAAGAGTAATATGTTTTTTGATTAAATAAAATTTCCCGCTGGGCTTAATGGCTTGACGGGCTTATTTGTGTTGTTTAATTTTTCCTAGAAATACAATTCTTCATACTCAGTACCCCGTAAAATAATGATACTTGTCTCTATGTTTAAATGTATGGGTTTAAATTGAATATATTGCTCGGCTAAAACACGCATATCCATTACTATGGAATATTTAGTAATCGGTTTGTCGTAAACAGCAAGCCTACGAATACCGGTTCCTGTCACCATGCTATCAAGCTAAGCAAATAATTTCCTAATTTCGCAAAAAGGACCAATTCTTTCTTTGAAACCTAAAGAAAGGTAGGTCCTTTTTATGCTAAATCGTAAGCTGAGTGTGGAAGAGGATTTTTGACTAATTTCTGACGATTTGATCAAGATTTTTAGCCCTATTTCCTCAATGATTTGGCAAGAAAAAATTTATTTCTTCAGAGGTCCAGCAAATTCGAACCTAAAGATTTTACAGAAGCCTATTATATTTCAGGGCGAAAACGAAAATACTTGCTTTTGTCAAGGATGAAATGGGAAATTTAGTCAGATTAGACATAGAAAAAATAATGGAAGAGATGGAGATTGGTGAGACAAGAGAAATAGAAGATATCTATGCGGGGAAGGGAAAGTTAAAAATTCCACGCCTTATTTTGTGTAAATTAAAGAATGAACAGACGGAAAAGAGGTTGAAAAGACGGGACAAAAAGGAAAGAAAAAATGGTGTGAAATTTTCACACCAAACCAAAAAGCTCTCAAGATTGAACATGTTCATAACTAATATACCATATAATGTAATTTCTAAGAAAGAAATACAACCGCTATATTCTCTCAGATGGCAAATTGAAATTTTATTTAAGGCATGGAAATCGATATACGATATCAATAAAGTAAAGAAAATGAAAGTAGAACGATTTGAATGCCATCTTTATGGAACCCTTATTTCACTACTTATCGCATCTACGTTAGCGTTTAAAATTCGAGAACTTCTTTACTTAAAAAAGGAGAAAGAAATAAGCAATATAAGGCCTTCTCCATCATAAAGCAATTCCTTGCCACAGTTTACCAGGCCTTAATGGAAGGAGGTGATGCTCTTTTAGCCAATATTGAGGTTATGTTTGAACAGGTAGAAAAAAATGGACAAAAAGCGAAACGATTGAAGAAAGGAACCCCTTTTGAGATCCTTCTCGGCGTATTCGAACAAAACAATAAAAAAGTTGCTTTAACGATTTTGTGAAAATATATATTGAAAAAAAGCCTGGTTTTGTAGGCTTATTAAAGTATGCACTTTTTTAGAATATAGTTTAGCATCAAAATAGAAATCACAAGGGTAGACAAAATTCCAGCTATTGTCGAAAAATTCGCTTGTAGGCTATGGTGCCTGTCACCGCCCGAATTTTGTCGAAGGTAGAGGGGAAGTAAGGCTATGGTTATTGTGAATAGAACTTCGTAGACGGTACCATTTTTCAAAGCAATAGTAGATGTAGGTATCCTATAACTACCTCCAATTATGTGTATTTTGTGACATATATTTACATTATCTTCGTATACTGATAATCTTTGAGTTAGGGAAAGACGCTTCAACCCAATGTATGTTTCCTTCCCTTCCTCGGGTAATTTGCCCGAGGATTTTTCATTTTAATTACTTTATATTAAATTGGTTAATAGTTCCGTAAAAGGAGTGACTTTTATAGAATCATTAAAAAGAAAAAATAGAAAGTTAGGATATATTTTTGCTTCGTTTAACAACTATCTGATCTTTACTATTATTTTCCCTTTCGCCCTTCCTGACTCCGCATATTCCATCGCTTTTTGAGCATCTTCAAAAGGAAAAACTCTATCAATTATAGGTTTGATTTTACCAGTCTCAATAAAGTTTGCGATGATACGTAATTGCTCTCCACTTGGCTTCATAAACAAAAACGTATATTGTACATTATGCTTTTTTTCAAGTGCAGTAAGTTTATGACTTGCTGCTGAAAACAACAACGTTTTTAAAAATCCGGAACCATATTCTTTACCAATACGAGCATTCGGTAATCCCGAAACGGAAACAATTTTTCCTCCGCTTTTGATCACTTCGAATGATTTTTCGAGGATCTCGCCCCCAAGTGTATCAAATACGGCATCATAGTTTTTCAGTATCTCTTCAAATTTTTCTGTCTTGTAATTAATCATTTCATCTGCACCGAGAGACTTTACTAAATTCGCACCAGCTTCACTGGCAGTTGTTGCAACAGTGGCACCCATTAATTTGGCCAGTTGAATAGCAAAGGTACCGACACCACCAGCCCCAGCATGAATTAAAATTTTTTGTCCCTTTTGTAATTGCAAAATGTCTGTTAGGGCTTGATAGGAGGTTAACCCAACCAGCGGGATCGATGCTGCTTCTTCAAAGCTTAAATTTTTAGGTTTTAGGGCGATGTCATCTTCATGAATAGCGATATATTCCGCAAAAGTACCGATTTTACTCTTACGTGGACGTGCAAATATTTCGTCACCAACTTTAAAACGAGTCACTTTTGCGCCAACCTTTGCAACGACACCAGAAAAGTCATTTCCTAATATAAGAGGCATTTTATATTTAACTAACAATTTCACTTTCCCGTCGCGTATCTTAAAATCAACAGGATTAATACTAGCTGCATGAATTTCTGTGAGTACCTCATATTCGCCAATTTCAGGTGTGGGCATGTCTGCCAAACGCATTGGAACTTTCCCATACCTTTCAATAAACATTGCTCTCATAGCCTATACCTCCAAATAATGGGAGTTTAGTTTCCATCATTTCTATAAAAGTTCTGCATGAACTGATCAATATTCGACACAAGCATTCGTAGTAAACCTAATTCTGTACGTATATTAATATAATAAAAGTTTTTTGTCTCTTCTTTACGTATTAAAATAACACCGGCATCGCGTAAAACCTTCAGATGATGGGACACAGCTGGTCGAGAAAGATGTGTTTGTTCAGTGATTTCACCCACACGTAATCCTGTTTGACAATCCGTCCCAATTAGAACAAACAAGATCGATTGACGTGTTTCATCACCAATTTCCAATAGTCCTTTTTGACAATTAATCAAATTCTTTGATTATATTTAGTTGGTCTTGTTTATTCATTCAGTAAAATACCTCCAACGATCAGTTTAATGGTTTAAGTTGATGAACCATATCACCGAATACAACAATATACTATCGTTTTAAAAGGTGCAATATTGAGAAAGCAAATCGAGACGAATTACAACTTAGAGGGGAAGCATCATTAACTTTTCTCATTAAGAGAATTTTATAAAATTGTAAAGGTTAAAGATTCAGTGACGGGAGAAGAATCGGAACGAATCGAAGTGAGGGGTGAATTTAAGCAGCCGCTACTAAGAGAACAGATTCGAGCTGCCAATAAGCAGGTTCTTAGAAATATTGGTTTTCACGAAGATGATGAAGATGTAAATCCTTTTAAATAAAAGCTCTTTGGAGACCGGTTAATCCGTTTTTTTTTTTTTGTATAAGAAGGGATATTAATGTTGATAGTCACCGCTCTATGCTGAAACCCTATTCTAAATCTTTGTATAAGATTTCTTTGCAGTTAACACCTTAAAAAACCGCCAATAGCCGACATTCTTTTTGATGATTTTAGTGCAAGAATCCAATGTTTATGAGGGCTTATCCTTTTACTAATCAATCGTTTGATTAGTATCGGAAAAGAGCGAATGTAATCGAATGGAGGCGCTTGAAGAGAAAAGACAATGATTTTGTGAAATGGTAGGGGAATAAGAGGAATAATCATCGACATACTTTTTTAGTAGGTTTGTACAGGAGCATGTATAGATAGCGGTTCATGTTTCTTTTAATTAATCGTTAAGTTAGTATAACTGATAGGAGAATAGAAGAAATATGTAGGTTTATAGGGAATATGACAATAGTAGGGCATGTATTCTTAAATGATTCCAGTATAGCGAATAAGCTAAGATGGGGGAATAATCAAATAAAGTGTAGGGATAGGATCTTCGAGGTTGGCCTACCTAGAACATTTACTCGGTCGCGCTGTCTCTTGTAAATGCTCATGGGAAGTTATCTGCCAATATCCATGGCACTGCATTTAATATGGGTTCACTTGCTTCATTAGGGCTGGGGCATTTGAGAAAACGGCCATGGAGGGTTCAGCACTCGCTACTTTACTGCAGCGAGAAACTGAACACTTGTTTTTATTATTTATTATTCTATCTCTAATTGTTCCTTCAAAACACTCTGTACTCGCTGTTTCTCCTCTGGAGATACAATTCCATAATAAATTTTATCGACTTTTGTTCCTTGTTCCTTTATTTCCATTTGCTGAATGTCGTTTGCTGCGTCTTTATAATTCTTTTGGATGTCCTTCATCTGTTCAAATGTGAGATTCGTTTTCACATTGCTACCAAGTGCTTTGAATATATTTGAGTAATTAGTTAAGCTCGACAAGCTTGCGCCTTCCTTAATAACGCCTTGAATAATTTGACGTTGCCGCATTTGTCGGCCGAAGTCTCCTCTTGGATCTTCGTGTCTCATTCTTGAGAAGCTCAATGCTTTGGCACCATTTAATTTTAATTTACCTTCAGGAAACTCATATCCGCCCTCAGTAAATTGTAAATCATTTTGTACGGTTACTCCTCCGACCGCATCAACAATATCTTTAAAGCCTTCCATGTTAATTTTTACATAATAATCGATCGGGATATCAAGGAAGTTTTCTACTGTATCCATGGCCATTGGAACGCCTCCAAAGGCATACGCATGGTTAATCTTATCCTCTTTCCCTTTTCCCACGATCTCTGTTCTAGTATCACGAGGAATACTTAGCATCTTTACAGAGTGATTGTTGGGGTTAACAGTTAACACAATCATGGAGTCTGAACGGCCGCGGTCACCTTTTCGTTCATCTACTCCTAACATTAAGACAGAGAAAGGATCCTTCTTCGTAAATTCAACAGGCTCCTGGCGTTTTTCTGATTGCTTCCGGTCAATTGGTTGGTGCATGGTCTCTACCGCATTTTTAAGAGAGTGATAGACAGAATAAGCGTAAACTCCCAGACCTATAAAGAGAACTAGTAATATAATGCCTGTTACTTTAAGCCATTTTCTCTTCTTTTTTTCAGTTTTCATTTGGGCAAATCCTCCAAGAAGTATATTAATTTATCAATTATATATGGTCCAAAAGTATTTGACAATTTTTTTCAATTAAGGACTTTCCTATTATAAATCATTATCTCTGTAAAAGGTATTATTATTAAAAGCCATTTCTGTAATGCTGACCGCATGAACATTGTTGGGGTGGTTGGGTGTTCGCTTCTTTCCGTTTGGGGAAGGAACCATAGGGACGGTTCTGATGGTTTTTTTCATAAGGATCGGCGCCGGTTCTCAACAATTTTTTGGCTGGTTTTGCAGCAAGAATTCAATGCTGTCATGGGCTATACCTACTATTAACCAAACGTTTGTTTAGTTTCGAATAAAAGGGAAGAAGAGAGAAGAATGTCGTTTTAAGAAAAGAGACTAGTGTTTTGTGGAATCGAGGAGAAATTTGCGGGTATATGGGCGAAATTCTTTTTATGCTTATTCGGATAGAATGTGCATGATGGTGCGGTTTACGACCTTTTTAACCAAACGATTAATTAGTATAGCTTATAGGGGAAATGGTGTAAAAATGACGAAAGATAGGACGAAAAGGGCGATTTTACTGGCTTTGGTTAGTGCCAGGAGAACCGTCCCTGTGGTGTTCTATGGGCTATAGCAAACAAAGTGCAAAAAAGGGGACAGTCCCTCGGCACTTTAGCGCAGCGGAGGACTGTCCCAAAAAACAACGTTATTCTTCCCAATTCTCCAGTGCTTCGATAAATTCGGAGGCTTTGATTCCTAACTGGGAGGAGATAATAAAGATAGTTCCCAGACTTGGTTCTTGTATGTTTCGTTCGAGTTTACTCATATATGACACACCGAGCGCACAATCAAATGCCAGGTCTTGCTGTGTGATGTTCAGTGCTTTGCGATACCTTTTTAGTAACTTCCCAATATATTTTCCTCTTTTTTTCTTCATTTCATTTACCCCTTATTAATCTAGTGAAATGTCCAACAGATTACTTTATTGATATAGTGAAAACCTAGGTGAATTTGTAATGCTGAAGAGTCATCCTTGCTTTTTATTGAAAGCATCAAAGTTGTATTTGCCGTTTTTCAGTTTGGTTAATTGACGGCGTTTTTTTGGTTCGAAGTGAGAGGTCATGGGGTTAAGGGTGGTTCCTCTATCTTTTGATAGTTTCCATAGTTGTAGGGCGATCTGCATTTTGTTATTAAAGGATGCTAGCTTTGAATCGACAATGATAGAAATACCGTTGCTTAACTCTACTTCCGTCTTGTAGCCGATACTTTTCGTTTTGACAATATGCTGGGGGTTAAACCATATACAATCATCATTTTGGGTTGATTTAATTGGAAATATGCAAACATCTTGATACGGATTCACGATGACGGGACACATTCTGCGGTCACCAAGAATGTATTTGGCTCCTTTATAGGCACCGTTCAAATTAAAACTGATGTATTTTAATGTATCATCCATTAATTGGAGTGGGGTTCTTTCCACCAAGAGAGACCCACTGCCAATCATCACGCGGGAACATAGCCTGCCGTATTGGTTATATTCTCCTACCATCATACTAATATTGCGATCAATAAGATAAAACGTTTTTATCGACATCCATTTCGCCCCTTATTTCTCTTTGTTATCGGAGGTATAAACTCTTTGTTTCATCTATGGTAGACAAAAAGTCTCCTTTCGCTTAAGTTTGCCCTTCAATATAATAATTGTCTGTTAAAGTGAAATTTCAGAATTATCCCTCATGTCCTTATTGAACACTATTTTTGAAAAATAGGAAAAGGACAATAGTATTCAAAAATAGCTTTTTTTCAACAATTTTTGACAAAATAATGAATTATTTACTTTTTTAGTAGAAGTTTGTTAATTGGCTTATCGATTCATGAAGTTTTCCCATTCAATCACTGACCAGTGCTTTTCTGGCGATTGATCCGGTGCTAATTCAAAAAATTCCTCAAAAAATTTATTCTTCAAGATTCCATAGTAGTAAGCAATCGGGTTTTTAATTGATTTTTGTGTTTTAAGTTTCCGAATCAGCTGCTTAAAGGCATGAATGGCTGTTTGAAGTACTGTTTCATGGTCTGTTTTCTCATACAATCGATAGGCACAAAGGGAGGTCATTTTCCAGTACTCCTCAATGGTTCTAGCCTCTGGAAAAAAGTATTGGACCAGCTGCGTAAATGGCTGTGGAACACGGTCACTGGTGAAAGTATGTTCGAGTGACAGTTGTTTTTCATGTGTACGTTCTTTTATCTCTTTATTATTAGTTTCAGAAAGATTACTAGTTTCTTTATGGTGGTTCAAGTGTTGGGGTTTAGGTGGTTCGTTTGAAGGATAACGATTGAACACGTATAGGTTGCTGGACTGAGAACCGTTTTTTCGCTCGGTTTCATAGACCGTAAAGATGCCTAAGTGGATGGCTTTTTGAATCATGCGTTTAAAGGTAGAGCGGGAAATCCCATGATCGTGGTATTCCTCATGGATTGCTTTTAAAACGGTTCCGATTTTCGCGTGACAGACGCCAGGAACTTTCGCAGAAAAACGGATCAATCGTTTCAGACCGATAAGCTCCCCTTTAGAAAATTTCTGTTTCGTTTCTAAGAGCCACATCTCTATGTGATGATTAAATTCCTTTACACTCTCAAACTGTGAATACTGTTCATACTGATTCATAGAACTAGATTTTAGATTCTTCATCCCGTTAACAACCCTTCGTCGATATATTGTGGGCCTGTTGGCAACTCCAACAATATCGAGTTTGGAAAGAAGAATCGAATCACGTTATTTCCATTTTGAGGACATTTTCGTCGTTTATGTGCCCATTTTGCCCACTAAAGTGACATAAAGAAGTGTTTTTGTTATTTTTTTAAACCAAGAGGATGATTTAGGTTGGTTTCCTCTTCTATTAACCAATCGTTTGATTAGTATCGATTAAGAGGGGAATGAATAGAGTATTTGCCATTATATTGTGGATTAGATCCCTTTGAACTTTGAAAATGTTAAAAAATATGGACATTTAAGGAAAATGAATATATTATTCTATGAAAATTATTTATAATATTAGTAGGTAAAAAGTCTTATTAAATTTAATGAAGAGTAGGTAATATGTATGCCGTATTATTCATTTCGAGAAGTTTGGACACCTTTGAGGCTTTTTAACATTCGATTTTTTATTGATAACAATGATAATAGTTATTGGATCAAATTGGGGAATCAACCGAGAAAGAGGTTAACAAAAGAAGGTTAAAGAACTAATACTAACAGGAAAGAGCTCTGTCTGCACAGAGCTCTTTATCATTGTTTTCGGTTAAAGCTACATCTTGGATAGATTATAGTTGTTGTTTTTCTCCATTAGTTAATAGTTTATAAGATTAGATAGACACCTTGTCACGGTTACATTATTTGGCGCTGATAAAAATAGTTTCCCGAGGTAAAATTTAGGCTCGTAAACACCTAAGAAAGAATGGTTTAGTTCAGAGGCATATTTCTTAATTTCTGTAATGCCCCTATCTTCCATTGCTTCACGGCTGAAACAGACACGTTTTCTTGAACCGCCAGATCCTTCATGGTTTGATCTTGGAGAATGACACCCATCACCCATTTTGTTTCTTTTTCTGTCAGTCCATGGCAATAAGAAAGCAATATCTCAGCATCAAGAGGAATATCAGGATTTTGGTCCTGTACGGTTTCCCAATACTCTTCTTTTGGATAACTGACCATTGTCTCATCCTTATTTTTTTGGGTCAGCTCCATTAGGAGTTTCCCTTTTATATAGGTGTACGCATAGTTGGTGAAACTTCCTTTTTCTGGGTTAAAGCGATTGTCTGCCTCCCAGAGGGCAATTAATGCTGTTTGATAGAATTCCTCCTGGTTGCGGTAAAGATGAAGGGAGTGCATGATTTTATGAATCATAGGGTTATACTGCTCGACTAACTGATTAAAGCTATCCATTGCTGGATCCTTTCGGGACAGCATGCTTCCGATTTATTCCTAGGTAGCTTAAAGATAACGAGAATAATGGATTTAATCGAACGAAGCTTTTTCATTTTTGAAAGGGAAAAGGGAAGGAAAAGAGTCTCTTTTGGCCTCAAAAAACAAATTTGGGGCTGTTTTTTGTGATTTTGAGAAGATTTTATATGGATTTGTGGGATTTTGGTGGCAAGCACCGCCTGGATTTTGTCGAAGAGTGATAGGCCTTTATGTGGTTAATAGAGATAGAATGTAGATGCAACTGAATGACTAGTTTGCAGCTACTCAGTTTGGCTGGAATGTAGGTGGAAATGAACAGTTTTAGTTGATTATTTTTCCATAGGAGGGGCTCTTAAATTGTGTTCCAAGCTGTGGGTTGGAACCATTGCTGTTAGGATTATCTATTTTTACTGCTTGTAGCCTGTATGATCAGACATGTAGCTGCGGTCTTTTTATATTAAAAATTTCACTAAAATCCTTATTGATTTTGATTGTTGAAAGGATAGTAAAGTCTTAAAATAAAGGGATAAAAACGTTTTTAGGCGGTGGCTATGTGGAACTGGTTAGGGAGCTGTCCTTCAATCTTGCAATCATCATGCTTCTATTATTTATTTTTAATCTTTGGGTTGAACGGTACTATAAGAATTCCCTTCCAAAGGTTTTGGGTATTTTTGGGTTTCTCTTATCGATCATGATTTGTCTAATATTTTCAACAAGACATTATGGAGTTATGGTAGATTTAAGGCAAATCCCTATTCTTATAGGTGGGTTTTATTTTGGATTTGGTCCACTATTAACTTTCTTTTCGCTCCTTTTTAGAGGGGTGTTTTTTGGAGTTGACAGTGCTTTTTGGACCGTTCTACCGCTCTATATCCTTTTAGCCATTTATTTAAAGTATGCTCACCCGTGGTTCCTTAAGCAAAACGCAAAAAAGAGACTTTGCGTCGTGCTTACCACTGCAGTGATCATGAACATACTAATATTTATTGGTCTATTGATTACTGGACATTCGGCTAATGGACTTAAGGCTGTTACGATCACCACTATCATTCAGTGTATCGGTACCTGTATGATTTCCTACTTAATTGAGGAAATGAAACAAAATAAGTTTCTTATCGATCAAATGGTGAAGTCACAAAAAATTGAATTGGTCAGTCACATGAGTGCAGCTATCTCTCATGAGGTTCGGAATCCACTAACAGCTGTTAATGGTTTTTTACAGCTTGCTTTAGAAGATCCGAAAATGGAAGACACTACAAGGGGTTATATTGATATCGCTTTGACAGAACTTCATGCTGCTGAACAAGTGATAAAGGATTATTTAACAGTTGGACAACCCTCTTTGCAGACCATTGAGAGGTTTGATTCCAATGAAGAACTGAGAAAGATGATTAAATCCTTACAACCAATGGCAAATATGAATTCAGTTGAGCTGAACATTGAGACCATTCATCCTTGTCTCATCCACGGTGATAAAAATCGATTTCGTCAATGCTTCCTAAATATATTGAAGAATTGTATAGAGGCTATGCCAAATGGCGGAAGGTTATGTATTGATACTGAAGCTTTAACGGACGAAGTGAAAATTCAGATTACTGATTCTGGTATCGGTATGACACAAGAACAGATTAATCGATTAGGTGAGCCCTATTTTTCTACAAAAGGACAAAAAGGAACAGGTCTTGGACTTATGGTCTCATTTAGTATTATTCGGGAGCTAAAAGGTACTATAAAAATTAAAAGTACAGTAGGAAAAGGAACCGTTTTTGTCGTTACCCTTCCTGCTGTAAATAAATAAGTAGAGAAGGGACAGTCCCCCAGCGCT
>NZ_JBCNAC010000019.1:0-70019 GCF_050477885.1 Neobacillus rhizosphaerae | reverse complement strand
TACTCCCACAGGAGTCTACGCTCCTTCCGCTCCAATCAACAGGTGTTTCAATTCAGTATAAGGCTTTAAACAGGCATATAAAAAAGATGCCTTTGCTAAAATGGCATCTTTTTTTGTTTATTTATTATGAATTTTGCAGCATTCTTTCTAGTGCCAGTTTTGCATTTTTGGAAATTTCCGGACTAACTTTAATAATATTTTGTGTTTCTTCCAAGGTATCCAGGCTCCAAACTAAATGGGGCAGATCGATTCGGTTCATAGTCAGGCACGGGCACATATGCGGATTCAATGAAATGATTTTTTTATCCGGATGATTTTTTATTAGTCGATTAACCAAATTCATTTCTGTTCCAATCGCCCAAGCTGTTCCTGACCCAGCATTTTCAATAGCATGTATTATATAACTAGTCGAGCCTGCCATATCCGCTAGCTCGACTACCTCTCGGCGGCATTCTGGATGAACAATGATATTCATATTGGGGTATTGGTATCTTGTATCAATCACATTTTGAACAGTAAAATTTTCATGAACCGAGCAATGCCCTTTCCATAGAATGACTTTTATTGCAGAAATATCACCATCGAACTCCAACTCATTGGTTATTGGATTCCAAATGGCCATCTCGTCTAAGCCTATACCTAAATCAGCCGCAGTATTTCTGCCCAAATGCTGATCAGGTAGGAAAAGAATTCGTTCTTTTTTCTCAAATGCCCATTTTACCATTTTCTCAGCATTCGAAGAAGTTACCGTTGCTCCTCCGTGTGCACCTACAAACCCTTTGATGGCTGCTGTTGAATTCACATAGGTTAAAGGAAGAATTGTGTCGTCAAAAAGTTCCTGAAGCCGTTCCCAGGCTCGTTCTGTTTGCTGGATATCCGCCATATCAGCCATTGAACATCCTGCGCGCATATCTGGCAAGATTACCTTTTGCTTTTCAGCTGTTAAAATATCAGCTGTTTCTGCCATAAAATGAACGCCGCAAAAAACAATAAATTCTGCCTCGACATTTTTCGCTGATAATTGTGCAAGCTGCAGAGAGTCACCAGTCGCATCAGCAAACTGAACGACTTCATCTTTTTGATAATGATGCCCTGGAATAAACAAACGGGACCCTAGCTGTTTCTTTATCTCCATTACCCGACTTTCGAGTTCTTCACGCGTCATCTGCTTATATTTTTCAGGAATCATATTATTTTTTTCTAACGCCGCTAAAAAGTTCACTTTACTCCTCTCCTTTGTTCCAACGAACTTTTACACTAATGTCTAATGCCTTATAAGAATGAGTTAAGTAGCCAAGCGATATAAAATCCACACCGGTTTCCCGGTAATCTGCGATATTTGTTAATTGGATTCCACCTGAGGCTTCGGTAATGATAGAAGGCGGGACTAACTTAATTAATTCCTTAATTTCATCAGGTGAACGGTTATCAAACATAATGACATCTGCGCCTGCATTTACAGCTTCAAGCACTTGTTCTTCCGACTCAACTTCGACTTCCACCTTTACCATATGACCAGCATTTTTTCTGATAGCTTCTACTGCCTTTGTAATAGAACCAGCAAAGGAAATGTGATTGTCTTTAATCATGACTCCATCGTATAATCCGAAACGATGATTAAAACCACCTCCACAGCGTACAGCATATTTTTCAAGCATACGCAGGCCTGGCGTCGTCTTCCGTGTGTCACAAATTTTCGTATGACCACTGTCAAGGGTATTAACTGTTTTTCGAGTTAATGTTGCAATCCCGCTCATCCGTTGAACAAGATTTAAGATGACTCTCTCTCCCTTTAGTAAATCAGCAATTTTCCCTGAAACGTGTGCAAGCTCTTGTCCAATTTCGAATGACTGGCCATCTTTTACAAATACCTGTACTGAAATAGTAGTATTTAATAGCTGGAACCCCGTCTTAATAATCTCTTCACCGCAAAAAATTCCAGCTTCTTTTGCTAGAAAAACAATTTCCCCATTTGTATCATCAGTAAAAATTAAATCTGTGGTAATATCTTGTTCGCCGATGTCTTCAATAAAATATTGCTCAAGTAGCGAGCGCAGTTTTAGTGTGTTCATTGGTTTTCTCCACTCCATGTTTATAATTGTGAATAATTGATTTCCTTAACCACATTTTGTCATCTTCCATCGGATAATCACTTCTAAAATGACCACCCCTACTTTCTGTCCTCTTTAATGCGGACTCAGTAATCAACTTGGAAATAATCAGCATAAAAAACTTTGTCATTTCTGCTAAAGAACAAGCATCTAAATTGATTTCTTCTGGATTGTATTGGTCGATCCAGGCTAATTGCTTCATAAGATTCACTTCATTTCTAACAATTCCAACTCGCTCCATCATTAAATCCCTAATCTGTTGGACATCTGGTAGACTAAAGATCTCTTTTTTAGAAGAAGGATACAATGGCATTGAATCTAAAGATTGAGCTTCTTTTCTGCCTTCATTGATCCATTTTGATAATTGGTCACCTTGATATAATCCTTCTAAAAGGGAGTTGCTGGCTAACCGATTGGCACCGTGCAATCCCGTGCAGGAGGCTTCTCCAATCGCATAAAGTCCCTTAATGGATGACCTACCAATTAAATCTGTTTTAATTCCTCCCATTAAAAAATGGCTTCCTGGAGCAACAGGGATTATTCCATTCGAAATACGGATTCCATTTTCCTCGCAAATCGTTGTAACCGAAGGAAATCTCTTTTCAAATTCCGCAATTTTACTGATATCTAAATAAACCTGGTTCCCTTTTTTTAGAAATTCATATATTCTTTGTGAGACAATGTGTCTTGGGCCTAGGTCCTTTAGTGGATGAACGCCCTCCATAATAGGTGTCCCGTCCTCCGTGATCAGGGTTGCTCCTTCCCCTCTAACAGCTTCCGATATTAATCCTTTTGTTTCACCGTTTACATATAAGAGTGTAGGGTGGAATTGAATAAATTCCATATCCACGATTTCCGCTCCTGCTAAATAGGCCATCGCAATCCCATCACCACTTACCGTTTTGGCGTTTGATGTGTAGCTATATAGTTGACCGCAGCCTCCTGAAGCGATAATGACATAGTTGCCATAGAATCTTCTTATTGACCCATCTAAGGCTTTCGCTTTAACCCCAATACAGCGATTCTTTTTAGTATTTAGGAGTAATTCATAGGCGAAAACATTCTCTTCTACAATGACATTGCCCGAAAGCTGACTGATCAGATGCTCCATGACATTTTTACCAGTAGCATCACCGCCGCCATGAACAATTCTCTTTTCGCTATGCGCCCCTTCCATGCCAAGAAATAGCTCACCCAGTTGATTTTTATCAAAAATCTCGCCTTGTTGTGCCATCTTCTTTATAAGCGTAGGTGCCGCATGAATGACTTGTTGAACCACATCTGAATTGTTGTGAAATCTGCCTGCCTCCAGTGTATCGACCATATGTTTTGTTGGGTGGTCGTTTGCACCCAACGCTGCTGCAATCCCACCCTGGGCAAGATAGGAATTTGCGGTTCTTATCTTTTCTTTTGTGAGTATCCTCACATTTAAATCCAGCTTTAATTGATTGGCAAGCTGCAATGCGGCAACTCCACTTCCAATGATTAATACATCATCTTTTGTCATGTTCTGACCCTCCTGACATAACAGGTGTCTTGACATATATATTTACATACAATTAAACTAAAAACAAGTACTTTAATAGAAAAATAGAAGGACAGTTAACTAGAGCTTTAGTTTCTAAGGCTTTAACCAAAAAATGAGTATAGGAGAATTTTCATGATATATTGTGATTTTGCTGCCACAACGCCTTTGGATCCAGAAGTAGCACAGGTATATACAAAAGTTGCAACAGAATACTATGGCAATTCAAGCAGTCTCCATGATATCGGTGGTCTTTCACATTCATTACTTGAAAATTGTCGAGAAGAATTAGCCCATCTAATCGGGATTGATAAAAATGGCCTTTTTTTTACCAGTGGTGGATCGGAAGCGAATTTTTTAGCGATTGAGGCATTGGTGTCCTCCCCTAAAAAAGAAGGGAAACATATTATTGCTGGAATAGCAGAGCATTCATCTGTCCATGGAACGCTTAACAGGTTAAAAAAGGCTGGATATGAAATCACTCTGGTACCGTTTAATTCAGTGGGACTGATTGATCAAGAACAGCTATTGCAAGCAATAAATTCTGATACAATTTTGATCATCCTGCAACATGTGAATTCAGAGATTGGAACAATCCAGCCGATTGAAGAAATAGCAAAAGTAGGTAACGCTAACAATATCCATCTACACTGCGATATTGTTCAATCCTTTGGTAAAATAGCTGTTAAACCCATCGCACCTTTTGTAAGTAGTTTATCTTTTTCTGGTCATAAAATTTATGGACCAAAAGGGATTGGGGGAGCATACGTCGATCCCAAAATTAAATGGGAACCATTTTTTCCTGGTGCCTCTCATGAAAAGGGATTCCGCCCTGGAACGTTAAATATCCCAGCCATAGCTGCAATGTCAGTAGCCGCACAGAAAATTCACGCAAGGCTGAGTGAGGATACCATTCACTTTCAGTTGTTGAGGAGGAATTTTATCGAGGCCCTTTGTCCAATAAAAGACAAAATTAAGCTTTACCAAGCTGACGAGGAATCTCAGCTTCCTTCTATCATTGGACTTGGAATTAGTGGAATCCAGGGACAATGGTTGATGCTTGAGTGTAATCGATTAGGCTTTGCTATATCAACAGGAAGCGCCTGTCAGATTGGGATGCAACATCCAGCAAAGGTAACTCAGGCACTCGGGCTAAATACGGAAGAAGCAAAGGAGTTTATACGTGTCTCTTTTGGTCAAAGCACCTCCCTTGAGGATGTTGTCCGTCTTGGGGAAACGATTGTTACTATTGTAAAGACATTTTAAGTTGTTCCTTTATTAAATTAAACTAAACTGTGCTAGAATGGTAAAACAGAATTAGATATAGGAGGAATTATATGGTAGAGCAAAAGAAAATATTGGGAGAGGAAAGGAGGTCACTCATTCTTCAACAGCTAAAGGACAGCCCCATACCGTTGACAGGCAGTGAGCTAGCAAGTAGAACAAATGTTAGCAGACAGGTGATTGTTGGAGATATAACACTGCTTAAGGCAAAAAATGAACCTATTATTGCAACCAGTCAAGGTTATATTTATTTACAGCAAAACTCCAATAAAAGTACATTTGAAAGGACGATTGCGTGCAGACATTCACCAGAAGACACTGAAAATGAGCTTAATTTACTCGTTGACCATGGTGTATTAGTGAAAGATGTCAAAATCGAACACACAGTTTACGGAGATTTAACTGCATCGATTATGGTTTCAAATCGTCAAGAGGTTAAACAGTTTATGCAAAACATCCAGAATACTGGTGCTTCATTATTATCTCAATTAACAGATGGAATCCATCTTCATACGATTTCAGCCTCAAGTATTGATGTCTTAGATAAAGCCGAAGCCGCATTAAAAGAAGAAGGATACTTAATTGAATCATAAAAGGACTCGCTACCAGCAGCGGGTCCTTTATTTTAATCTAGTTTTACCATTACTGATGGATAACTGCCTAATAATGATACTCCGCAGCCTAATGCTTCTAACTCTGCCATAGCACCCGGGATCAAAACCTCATCAAGTTTCATTTCAATGTCAATAATGAAAAAGTAATTGCCAATCCCTGTCTTCATCGGTCTTGATTCAATTTTTGATAGGTTTAATTTTCTCCACGCAAACGCAGATAACACCTGATGAAGTGCTCCAGCTTGGTCATCTGCAGGAAGCGTCACCATCAACGTTGTTTTATAATGAGTAGAACCACTTAAGGCTGTAAAATCAAAATCCGCTTCGGTTAAAACCACAAAACGAGTATGATTGTAATCAAAATCATGAATGTTTCTTTTGACAATGGACAGCCCATATTCGTTTGCAGCCAGTTCATTCGCAATCGCAGCAGATTTTAATTCAGGTCGTTCCCTGACAAACTGAGCAGCCGCAGCAGTTGAAGATACAGCCTCGTACGGGATACCTTTGAATTGATTATGTAAGAATTTATGGCATTGAGCAATCGCGTGAGAATGGCTGTAGATTTTGGAGACCTCCATCCAATTTTCTGCATTAGATGGATGGACCATAAGATGCTGCTTAATAGGTAAAGTAATTTCTCCGACAATCGGAACCTGAACCACATGTGTTAAATAATCAAGTGTAATATTAACGGACCCTTCAAGGGCATTTTCAATCGGCACCACAGCAAGGTCTACTTCCTTTGCTACTAAGGCATCCATGCTTTCAGGAATGGTTCGATACGGCATAAGATCAAATCCTGGAAAAACCTTTTTAACTGCGAGTTCTGTAAACGTAGCTTTTGGTCCTAAAAAACCAACCTTCATTCTTCTCCACCCCCAAGAATATAAAAAGAAGGCTGAAAACAGCCAAGCATAATGAACAATCGGTTCATTTATGCACCTGTTCCCAGCACTTCTACTTTCTCTACAAATTCAAGCTTTCTTAACTCAGAAAGCACTTCATCGAATCCCAAAGTCAAGTTCGATGTGTTTAACGACAACGTCACGTTCGCTCTGCCCTGAAGTGGAATCGTTTGATGAATGGTTAAGACATTACAGCCAGACGATGCAACTACTCCTAAAAGTTTGGAGAGAGTGCCGGAGCGATCCTCTAAATGGAAAAATAGGGTGATAAGCTTTTCCTTTGTAATCGTGGAAAAAGGAAAGACCGTATCTCTGTATTTATAATAGGCGCTTCTGCTTAAATCCACCTTTTGAACGGCATCTGCCACCGATTCGGCTTTGCCACGTTCAAGCATATCCTTCACATCTATGGTTTTTTTCATCGCTTCAGGCAACACATCTTCACGGACCAGGTAAAATTTTTTATCAACGTTATCCATCTTCATCTCTCTACCTCGATCTCTTACAGAAACTAATCAATAAACTCAAATTCAAATTCCATCAACTTAACGATATCCCCGTCTTTGGCTCCTCTTTGTCTTAACGCCTCATCAACCCCAAGAGTACGAAGCTGGCGTGAGAAACGGCGAACAGATTCTTCTGTTTGAAAATTAGTCATTTTAAACATTTTTTCAATCTTTTCACCAGAAATGACAAACGAACCATCTGGCTCTCTCGTAATATAAAAAGCCTCTGGGTCTGCTTCGTGCTTATAGAGAACACGATGTACGCCTGTATCCTCTTCTTCATGGTCAAGCGGGAACTCTGGAGTTTCCTCAATCTTATCTGCAATAGAGAATAAAAGTTCCCTTAGTCCCTTTCTAGTAATAGCCGAGATTGGGAATATTGGATAATCCTCTTCGAGACGTTCTTTGAATTTTTGTAAATTTTCTTCCGCTTCCGGAATGTCCATTTTATTCGCAACAATAATTTGCGGACGCTCTGTTAGGCGGAGATTATATTCTTCTAACTCTTTATTAATACTCAAATAATCTTCAAACGGATCCCGACCTTCTGTTGCGGCCATATCGATGACATGAACAATGACTCTTGTCCGTTCAATATGTCGTAAAAATTGATGTCCTAGACCTACACCTTGATGTGCACCTTCAATTAAGCCTGGAAGGTCTGCCATAACAAAGCTTCGATTATCTTCTGTTTCAACCATACCTAGGTTAGGAACAATCGTTGTAAAATGATATTCAGCAATTTTTGGTCTTGCGGATGAAACCACTGATAATAAAGTGGATTTCCCTACACTTGGATAGCCTACAAGACCCACATCAGCAAGAAGCTTAAGTTCTAATATTACTTCGCGCTCCTGTCCAGGTTCACCATTTTCAGCTATCTCTGGAGCCGGATTTGACGGAGTAGCGAATCGAGAATTCCCTCTACCTCCGCGACCACCCTTAGCGATAATTGCACGCTGACCGTGTTCAACAAGATCAGCTAGAACTTCTTTTGTATCATTGTCAATGATTACCGTACCCGGTGGAACTTTAACAACCATATCCTTCGCGTTTCTACCATGCTGATTTTTTGACATTCCATGTTCACCGCGTGGCGCCTTGAAATGACGTTGGTAGCGGAAATCCATTAAGGTACGGAGTCCTTCATTTACTTCAAAGATCACATCTGCCCCTTTACCGCCATCACCGCCAGCTGGACCTCCTTTTGGTACATATTTTTCACGGCGATAAGCGACAATCCCGTTGCCACCGTCTCCACCTTTTACATATATCTTCGTTTGATCGACAAACATCTTATTCCTCCCGACTTGCACTTTTAAACAAACTGATGTCTTACGAAAACGCCTTCAAGCCCTTATAAAGCAGGCATAAATATTTCTACAGAGAGTTCGTTTTCAGTGAATTCCTTCACTTCTAGCTCTAATGGCTTCTTCTGGTCAGAAAGGCATTCTTCAATCAGTTCCCTTTTTAGTATTATCCCGCTAAAATCAAAAAAGAAACGAACTCCATCTGATTGCGGTTCAATTGTTATTGATAAATGATTTTCCTGGAATGCTTCAATTGCCTTATTTAAACATGAAAAAAAGGAGTTTGTCCAACTTGTAATCATTACATCGTCAATTTTTGTTGACTCTGAGTCTTGAAAGACCTCATATTCCAGTTTAAATGAAGGGTTCACCCAATTGGATTTTAATAGTAAGGAAGCAAACAAAGGCATATGTAAATTTGAAAGCTTTGTCTCATGCTGTGCCTCAATCACAATTTCATCAATTACTGCTTTTGCCCGGTCCATTCGATTTAAATCCAAGTTTCCCTTAATTAATTGCAGTTTGTTTAACCAATCGTGTCGTGAGTGCCGCAGCACCTCAACGATATCCCATTCTCTCTCCATACACACACTCCTACATAAATGCGGAACATTGTTTGCTGTTAGTATATCAAAAAAATTTCCAAGAGTAAGCATTTTTATCTGAATGATTTGGTTTGTGGTAAAAAATGAGCTTGACGAAGTAGTTTCCTTGAAGAGTTTTGATGGAAGGTGTACTTTCGCAGCAAAAAGAAAACTCTAACCAAACAGGTTAGAGTTTTCAAAGTAATCCTTAAGCTTCTTGAGCTACTGGATAAACGCTCACTTTTTTGCGATCACGACCGAAACGTTCAAATTTCACAACGCCGTCAACTTTTGCAAAAAGAGTGTCGTCACCTCCACGGCCAACGTTTTCACCTGGGTAAATCTTTGTACCGCGTTGACGGTAAAGAATTGAACCACCAGTAACAAATTGTCCGTCTGCACGCTTAGCACCAAGGCGCTTTGCGATAGAGTCACGTCCGTTCTTTGTAGAACCTACACCCTTTTTAGATGCAAACAACTGAAGATCTAATTTTAATAACATTTATTCCACCTCCTGCTTTTTGAAGGTAATTTTTATGTGCTCTCCGTACGTTTCTTCAATCGATCGTAATGAGACAGCCATTCCTTCGAGAAGAATCTGGATTTTCTCATATACGTCCTCCGGAAGTTCTTCCGGGACAACGCAGCGGAGAAACCCATCTGCCCGATGTTCAAGGTCGGGGGTAACACCAGTCAGTTCGTGCACCGCATTGATAGCACCAACGGACACGGCAGATACGCCTGCACAGACGATATCTTTTCCACGATCCGCGAACAAGGCATGACCACTTAGTTCGAATGATTGAATTTTTCCGGATTCAGTACGATAAATGGTAATACCTATCATCTTTTTTCAACACCTTACGCGTTGATTTTTTCGATGATTACTTTAGTGTAAGGTTGACGATGACCTTGCTTCTTACGGTTGTTTTTCTTCGCTTTGTACTTGAAAACAATGATTTTCTTCGCACGGCCTTGTTTTTCAACTTTAGCTGTAACAGTAGCGCCTGCAACAACAGGACTTCCAACTTTTACAGTTTCACCGCCAACGAAAAGAACTTTGTCAAAAGTAACAGTCTCACCAGCTTCAACATCTAATTTTTCGATGTAGATAGCTTGGCCTTCTTCGACTTTCATTTGCTTACCGCCAGTTTCGATAATTGCGTACATGAACTGCACCTCCTTATAAACTCAGACTCGCCATGTACAGGCGCTCTGCAAATCTGCAGAAATCTTAGTACCTGTTCTGTGCGGTTGTAGCACGGGTGCGCTACAAACATAACATTAAAATCATACATAATTTAATCGAAAGTGTCAACCTATTATTTAGGAACCTTACGAATAATCCATTGCTCGTTGGGAAATCTCCTGAATTGTACCGAACTGCTTTAATTGATAATAATGCCGTTCATAGGGCTGTATAGAAAAATATAATCTAACCTGTAACAGGTCTTCTATTACTTCTCTATGCGCCTCATTTTCGCCTAACAGTGCGTCCCTAACCTCTTGTGTTGTCTCAACTAGAATGGCTTCGAAGTCAGCATGACGATGCTCTAACAGCTCTCTTTCTAATCGGAAAGCGACCGTTTCAGCGCTTAGGATCCGCCCCGTCCCTTCACAAACCGGACATTTCACTTGTAACGCCTCTGAAATGCTTACCTTCGTCTTCTTCCTAGTGATTTGAAGAATGCCAAGTGGAGTAAATCCAATTATCTTTGTTCTTTTTTCATCCCTCGACAACTCTGATTCCATTAGGGTAAGAATGGATTGCTTGTCCTTTTCACGCTTCATATCAATAAAATCAATGAGAACAATTCCACCGATATCACGAAGCCGCAGCTGTCTGACAATTTCTTTAGCTGCGAGCTGATTCGTTTTTAACACAGTATCTTGATAATCCGTTTTTCCAGAAAACTTCCCTGTGTTCACATCAATAATGGTTAGAGCTTCAGTTTCGTCAAATATAAGATAGGAACCATGATCCAGCCAGACAATCCGTTTGAGTGCTTTGTCAATTTCATGCTCTACCTTATTTACTGAGAAAATATTTTCTTTTCCATTGTAAAAAGTAATTTTAAGGTGCGGGTTGTTCTGTTCGAGCATCTTCTTAACAGCCAAATCATCCACCATCACATCACCCATCTCCATGGCAGACACTCGGTCTAGTACCATTTCCATAAAGGTATCTTTTTGGGATAGGAGGCCTGGCTTCTTGAGGTGTGATGCTTGCTGAAGCAATTCCTGGTGTTGTTGACGAAGTACCATCAATTCCTCTTCAATCTCCACTTTTGTACAGGTCATGCTGGACGTCCGAAAAATAATCCCCTCGTCCTCTGTTTTAAGGCTACTGCCTATTTTCCGGAGGGTACTATTTTGCTTTTCATCTGCAATTTTTTTACTGACTGCCACATAGCGTCCTGTAGGCATATAAATCAGATGGTTTCCGTGTATTTCAATAATCCCCGTTACTTTAGGACCTTTTGTGCCTGTTGCATCCTTATCCACCTGAACGAGCATTTTCTCTCCCTGGTGAACAAATGAGGTGACGTTCTGTTGTTTTTCAGCGGACAGTACATACGAAGGCAGCTGATCCCGGTGCAAATAGGCATTTTTCTCCTCACCTATTTCGATGAACACTGCATTCATGCCCGGAAGTACCTTCGTAACGGTCCCAAAATAAATATTACCGACCAGCGATTGATTGCCTGGTCGGTCAATAACGATATTTTCAACACGGTTATTTCTGAGATACGCCAACCTCTTTTCCCGCGTTGTGTAGTTGACAAGTAAAGTTTCCAATCCAGCTTCCTCACTTTTTTCATAGATGCTTCCATTATAAACATAATCAATATAAAAAAAGAAGGTCACTGATCTTATCAGTTAATCGTTTTTCTGTAAAATAAGCATGTAAAAGTTCATTTTCATCTAAAATTCCTTTTTCTTTCCCCGCTGCTTCCACTATAATTGGATGTTTGCAGCCTCGTTGAAATTTTTCTAAAACGTGAATCAATAAATCATGCTCATTCGCCTGTATAGGCTTTAAAGCACTTGGATTGGATTTTTTCCCATAATAGCGTTCTAATAAAAATCTCATAAAAATAAAGCGCCGCTGCTTCCATTCATGGTAAAGGGAAAAAGCGAGGAATGCGATAATAACCCATACGTTTATATGTGATGGAGCAATTAATAGAATTAGGAATGAAAAAAGACCCAAACTTAAAAATGAAAGGATAAGTGTCAGCCTGTGGGCACTCGGAAAGGAGTGTTTTAATGAGAGCAGTAAAAATACCAGCTTACCCCCATCAAGCGGCCAAACTGGAAAAAGATTAAAGATAAAAATCATTAAGTTGTAGTTGATAAAAAGCTGAAATAAGTCTTCAGAAATCAACGAGAATGAAAGTAAGATGTAAGCTGCTCCCATCATCCAAAGATGCTGAAGCGGTCCAGCCACCACCACAATTAATTCTTCCTTTAATGGGCGATTCCCGTGCTCATCCATCTCTGCAACCCCGCCAAAGGGAAGGAGGGAAATTTTTTTGATTCTCCATGAAAAAAAAGAAGCTGCCGCTGCATGCCCCATTTCATGTATAAAAATGATCCCTAGCAGCAAGCACACTTCCAAGAAATGTGCGGTCGCAATAGATATAGCAATGATAATCCACAGTAAGGGGTGGATATGAACATGTCTGAGTAATGAAATGGCTCTATTCAAAACGGATCACCTGGATCGGGTCGATAAAATCATCGCCTTTTTTAATGGCAAAGTAATATTTCCCTTTGGTTTTATCTTCACCCGTTGAAGTAGAAACTGTTCCAACAACTGTTCTCTTTTCGATATATTCGTAAAGGTTTACTTTAATTTCGTCTAAGTTTCCATACCATGTTTCCGTTTCGTCAGAATGCTGGATGATGACGGTTTTTCCAATTCCCTCTTTTACTCCTGCAAAGGTGACTACACCACCGTTAATGGATTGGACTGGGGCTCCTTTACCAGTTTCAATCATGATGCCTTGGCCATTTTTTTCAAAGTTTTCGAGGATTTTCCCCATGGCCGGGACAGAAAATTCTGTTTGGACCACTTCTTCTTTTTTGTCTGTTTTATCTCCCTCTGAGAATGGCAGAAGCGCCAAGGGTCTGCCGAACTTATCTTCGTACCAATTTGAAACAGTGGCAAATTTAAAGTCCTTGTCCATTGCACTGGTCACATAATCTCTTACTGGATCAAAGGTCGTTGTCTGGTTGCGAAACAGAATGGCAACCACTAGAAAAAGGAGGATGGAAGCCAATATTTTGAAGAAGAACACTTCTTTTTTAAATAACGGATGTCCGTCGTCCCCTCCACCATTATTGGAGCTGCTCATATTATTAAAGCCGTATTTGTCATCATCGTCACCAGGCCAAGCGATTTGACGTTCTGGACGTTCTGGACCTTTTGTTGCTGTTGTTGTGCCCATTTCTTTCTTTCTTTTAGCGATTCGTCGCCGTATTTCCTCCGGAGTAGACCGCGCCATTCCCATCAACCCTTTTCCCACTTTTTTGTACAAGTCTATGAGAGAATTTATGAGAGTATGACTGATTTAAATTTTCATAAAAAAAGCCTGTCCACGGTGGATTGTGAACAGGCTACTATTTATCTTACTCCGAAGAACTTCTTAAGTTTGGTGAAGACGCCTTTGTTTACATCTTCTAGTGGCTGCAATGGAATCGATTCACCTAAAATTCTTCTAGCAATATTTCGATAGGCAATCGATGCTTTGCTGTTTGGATTCAGGGCAATCGGTTCACCGTGGTTTGATGCTTTAATTACCTCTTCATCATCCGCAACAATCCCAATCAACTCAATAGATAAATGCTGGGTGATTTCATCAATCTCCAGCATGTCCCCGCTCTTCATCATATGATTACGGATTCGGTTGACCACTAATTTTGGAGGCTCCATATTTCTTTGCTTTTCAAGCAAACCAATAATACGGTCCGCGTCACGTACCGCAGATACCTCTGGTGTGGTAACAACAATTGCCTTATCTGCACCTGCCACTGCATTTTGGAATCCTTGTTCGATACCAGCAGGGCAATCAATAATGATATAATCATAGTCCTGCTTTAATTCGGTAATAAGCTCTTTCATTTGTTCTGGTGTAACCGCCGATTTATCAACGGTTTGCGCAGCTGGAAGCAGATATAATAATCCATCAAATCGCTTGTCTTTCACTAATGCCTGATGAATTTTACATCTTTTTTCAACTACATCGACTAGATCATAAATGATTCTGTTTTCAAGCCCCATTACGACATCTAAGTTTCGAAGACCGATGTCTGTATCTACTAAGCATACTTTTTTTCCTTGAAGGGCCAAAGACGTCCCAATATTTGCGGATGTCGTTGTTTTACCAACGCCGCCCTTGCCAGAAGTAATTACTATTGCTTCTCCCACTTTAATGTCCCCCTTCTAATCTAGTTAAATTTGGCCTTAAATGAATTAAAGCTTGTAATCTATCAACGATAATTTGTCGATCATCATCTATGTAAGCACATTCCATTTCGCGATTTTCGCTAGTTTTGGCGGAATCAGGCGAACGATTGATGCAATCGCTAATTCTAAGCTGTGAGGGTTTCATGCTAGATGCCGCAATCACGGCTTGTTCATTACCGAAACAGCCGGCGTGAGCAACCCCTTTTAAGGTGCCCATAATGAAGATGTTTCCGCCCGCAATCACGGTCCCACCAGGATTCACATCACCAATCAACAGCAAATCACCTGAGGTTTCTAGAACTTGGCCCGAACGGATGATTCTAGATACGGTCATAATTCCCGATTCTGCCTTTAATCGTTCTGCTTCCACTTTCGTGATGACATTTGAGACAATATCATCCACTACCAGATTCTTTTTCTGGCGAATTAAGTACTTTAGCTCTTCTCGTTGTTCTTCGGTTATATACCGATTACCAATTTCAACTTTTACAGAAATTAAGTGTCGGTCATCCTGTGTTCTTAAATTTGCCGAAAGCTTCTGATCCAGTTCTTTTTTTAAATCGTCGTAAGAACACTTATCATCAAGATGAAGGACAAGACCTTCCTTCGTTCCTTTTATTGTAACATTTTGCCGTTTTTTCATGGAGAATTTTCACCTCATAATTAAGAAAGCCGTCTAGAAACGTGCAATTTCCGTAAATACCAAGGAATTTTGCACGTCCTTACGCTAGTTCTGAATCGAAAGTACAGACTATCTGATAATAATTCGACATGATGCGTCCATTCTCCTCTTTTTTTAAATGAAAACTTACGTAGCAAGGAACCTAAAAGTGGAAAGCAAAAACTCATTATTCATCTCGTAATGAATCCAAATGCTTTTCAAACAATCTCTTTAAAGGATAGCCCGCTAAAATAATAAAAGCCGCATTTAATATAAGTGTCGGATAAAAACGCAAATTAAGAAAACTCATAAAATCAAGGTTTGTGACATGGATTAAATAATCCATTTCATAGACACCCACCTCTAATAATGCAACAGCGAAAAGGGAAACGAGGAAGGCAATGATAAAATTCGCCTGCATGATGTTCATGATTTTAGAAACAAGATACGAAATGAATGGATACAGAAATAAATAAATTCCAATGATTTCTACGTAAACAACATCAAACAACAGCCCAAAAATAGCTGCATAAATAACACCTTTCTTTTTCCCTACAAAAATCGTTAAAAACAACAGTGCTACAAAAAGAAAGTGCGGTACAAGGATTCGATCCTTACCCAAGATGCCATCAGGTAAATACTGAACAAAGATACTTTCAAAGATCAACAAAAATAGAAACAAAAGAGGAAGAAGGAATTTTTTCACGATCCTTCCTCCTTCCCACCGGTTAAATCATTTTGCTCTGGCTCAGCCATGAGCCTTTTCGTAACCATCACTGACTTAATGTCATAGAAATCGGCACCTGGTTTAACAAGTGCGGTTTGGTTTAGTCCATACTGATCCGGTTTTACTTCTACTACTTTCCCTATCATTAATCCTTTAGGGAAAATCCCACCTAAACCAGAAGTAATAACAATCTGGCCTTTTTCAATTTTCTCGCCAGAAGGTATTGCCTTCACCTTGAGTAGTTTTTTCTCTTTGTCATAGCCTTCAACAAGTCCATACACATCGGTAGTTCCTTGAACAATTGCGGAAATCCGATTCTTAGGGTCCATTGCACTTAACAGCTGTACGGTTGAACTGAATTGGGTTACACTCTTAACCTTTCCGATCAACCCGCTTGCCGTAACAACAGCCATATTTTTCTTAACTCCTTGTAGATTACCTTTGTCGATAATAATCATTTCATGCCAACGATCAGGATTTCTACCAATAACTGTAGCTGGAAGTGGTTTCAAATCTCTCAGGGTCTCTTTTTCACCGAGAACGTCACGCAATTCTTTGTTGTCTTTTTTCAGTTCTTGAACTTCTGCTTCAAGGCTGACAAGATTTTCAATCCGTGATTTTAATTCTTTATTCTCTTCATATGTATTGGTTAAGTCCTGGAGATTTTCAAAAAAGCCGGCAACATAGTTGGTAGGCTTTGAAACCAGGGATTGAACCCAGCCGGCTGTATCTTTAATAAATTGTTCCGGCCAGGTAAGCTTCTCTCTCTCCCTTAAAGAAAACCCAATCAATGCCACGAGAACAATAATGCTGACAAGCAAAATAATCAGTCGTTTATTCAAGAAGAACTGTGGCATGATTATACACCTCTATTTTTTCTAGATAAAATTACGTCGCCTATAAAAGCTTCCTCTTTTATCTTGAGTCTTTCGCTCTGTTTTTAAATAAATGAATATGATCTAACGCTTTCCCAGTCCCAATCGCAACGCAATCGAGTGGATTTTCAGCAATTAGGACCGGCATTTTTGTCTCTTCACTAATAACCCTGTCCAAATTACGCAGAAGCGCACCTCCACCCGTTAATACAATACCGCGGTCCATAATATCCGCTGCAAGCTCAGGTGGTGTTTTTTCTAATGTATTCTTTACAGCCTCAACAATCGCGTAGACCGTATCATTTAATGCGGTGGCAATTTCTTTTGCCGTGATTTCAATGGTTTTCGGCAGACCTGTTAATAAATCACGTCCGCGAATTTCCATGTTGTCGATTCCTTCCGGTATACCCGCAGAACCAATTTCCATTTTGATGGATTCCGCTGTACGCTCCCCAATCATTAAATTATAATTCTTGCGGATATACGAAATAACGCTATCATCCATTTCGTCTCCAGCCACGCGAATCGATTGGCTTGTCACAATTCCTCCTAAAGAAATAATCGCCACTTCAGTGGTACCTCCACCAATATCAACGACCATACTACCAGTTGGCTCCCAAACAGGTAGGTTCGCACCAATCGCAGCTGCAAATGGTTCTTCAATGGTGTAAGCATCCTTCGCACCAGCTTGTCTTGTCGCGTCAATCACTGCCCGCTCCTCAACCGCAGTTATACCTGAAGGCACACAAACCATAACATATGGCTTTCCTGAAAAAGGATTATTACTTTTTTGGGCCTGACGAATATGGTGCTTCATCATTGATGCCGTTGTTTCAAAATCGGCAATTACCCCATCCTTCATCGGTCTTAGAGCAACCACATTCCCCGGTGTCCGTCCGATCATATTTTTCGCATCATTACCAACGGCGACGATATTTTTCGTATCTGTCTGCATGGCAACTACTGATGGCTCACGCAAAACAATGCCTTTTCCTTTTACATATACGAGGGTGTTGGCTGTACCCAAGTCAATTCCAAGGTCTCTAGATCTAATTCCAAACATAGTGTTGTATCTCCCTTTCTACACATACAAAATGCAAAATAGCAATAGGCAGGTAATCGCCTTACTTATCATGTCTATTTCCTAATTAATTATTGGGCCTTTTACAGGCAGTCCTAAAAAATCATAACTAATATTATATCGTATCGTCAAATAAAACAATAGTGTTATAAATACCCTTTTTCCTTTAAACTCACAAACTTATTTTCACCGATGATTAAATGGTCAAGAAGGTCAATCCCAATAATTTTTCCACACTCGACCAATCTCTTTGTTACTTCAATATCCTCGCGGCTTGGTGTGGGATCTCCCGATGGATGATTATGAAGGGCTATGATGCTCGCAGCGGAGCGTTTTAATGCCTCCCGAAACACCTCGCGTGGATGAACAATCGAGGCATTTAAGCTACCGATAAAAATTGTTTGTTTATGAATGACCTGATTTTTTGTATTTAAATATAAACAAACAAAATGTTCCTGCGAAAGAAAGCGCATATCATTCATGACATACTTTGCTCCATCCTCTGGGGAGCGGATCACATAGCGGTCATTGAAGGATAGGTTGGAAATCCGTCTGCCAATTTCTACCGCTGCTAAAATTTGAATGGCCTTTGCTGAGCCTATTCCTTTAATTTCTGTTATTTCTTCTAACGTAGCCCCTTTTAATAGCCGTAAGCCTTCAAAATGGTTCAGCAGGCGATTCGATAATTGCAGAACGGATTCATCCTTTGTTCCTGTCCGCAGTAAAATCGCAATTAGTTCATGATTGGATAAACTTTGTGGTCCATGTTGAATAAACCGTTCCCTTGGCCTTTCGTCTTGTGGAAAATCACGAATCATCAATGTTTCGGTCGACATCTTTTTCCTCCCTGTATTCGGGAGTTAAGGCACAAAAAGGTTAATACGGTAACTGGTAGCCTGCCTTTCGTAGTTCTCTGATCGTCCTTGCTACTGGCAGACCGACAACCGCAAAATAATCTCCATTTATTTTTTTGACAAGCATACTTCCGAGCTGTTGAATTCCATAGGCACCTGCTTTATCAAGCGGTTCACCACTTTTCACATATGAACGGATTTCGTCCTCCGTTAACTCCCAAAACCATACTTCTGTTTTTTCGTAGAAACGGGTCTTGCTCGTTGGAGACACGATTGAAACACCAGTAAATACTTCATGCTGACTACCTGAAAGAGTCTTCAGCATACGAACGGCTTCTGCTTCATCAGCTGGCTTTCCTAAAATTTGATTATTCGCAACCACAATCGTGTCCGAACCGAGGACAAAGGCTTCTTGATTGTCCTTAAAAACAGCCTGTGCCTTTCGCTCGGCTAACTCCATTACTACCTCCTCTGGGGAGAGAGTGGGGTCAAAGCTTTCGTCTACTTCACTGCTTGAGACTGCGAATGTTAAGCGGAGATTTTCTAGAAGTTCTTTTCGCCGTGGAGAAGAAGAGGCTAAAATGAGGTTCTGCATTCAATCACCTTACCTTTTTTGCTTCATTAGGGAGATACAATTCAATCCTATCAGAAATTGTAGAAGCAAACAATTTTTATATAATTAAATTTTGAAGAAATCTGTCAAATTATGCATTTGAATTTGAATTCTATCACTGTTTATGACGACGAAAAGCCTGCCCTATTTGGACAGGCTTTATGTTATTATTCATTTCCCGGAAAATATGTTTTTTTGTCGATTACATGGAATAGTAGACTGATAAAAAGTTTAATAAGTGCTGTTGGGCTGCACTTAAGCTTTTCTCGTCTTTTGATTTTTGAAATTCCTTAATTTTAGCGTCTGCATCAGTTAATTCCGCATGTAGCTTTTTTACATTCTCATTTTTCAATCCACTTACATTTAACTGCTCGCCTAAAGCTGTTAATGTCTTGGTGGATTCCTCAGGAATTGACTTCGTAACCATGGCGTTCGAAGTTACAATAGACAACGCCTGATAGATGGTAGGTGCCCCTTCTAAAAAGGCCTTTTCCTTCTCAGATACGTCAGCCACCTTCTTTTCATCTACTAATAATGGCTTCGCAAAAACCTCTTTGACCCCATTTTCTTTATACTGGTTACCTAGTGTTTTTGCCGTAGTAATGCTATCTGCTACACCCAAAAATAAAAATTGCTTACCGTCCATTTCCACTAATTGAGAGGGAATTCCCTTGGTTGTGATTTGTTCAGCTGTCGACTTGGCTCCATCCTTCGAAGAAAAAACACCTCCTTGAATAACATTGGTTGTTAATTGCTCGAGAACAGCTGTAGTTGTTTTCCCAGTAGTTGTTGTCGTTTCCGTTCCACCTGTTTCTTCGACCACAGTGGGTACAGTTGCCACCTTCTTACTTGGTTCTGTAACCATCTTCAGCATGAAAATGCCAATCGTTAGACCAATGAGGATGGCAAAGGTCGCTGAAACAAAGATAGAGCCCAGCGGCCTATCATTCTTCTTAATGTTGTTCGAAGAAAAGGATGTGTTCTTTTTAGGACCCTTTTTCTTCGTATTAATAGTAGTGGCAATTTTATATTCCACAAGATCAGTGTCAGAAGATTCAGGAATGATCCAGTCAAAGCTCTCATCGACAGACTCCTGTGCAGCAGCAGTCTCTAAATGACCATCCGATTCTGTTGGGGCTGGGTTTATTTTGATTATTCTTGTCGTTGAGTTCGTGCTGACTTCTGGCTCCTTTTTTGGAGCTTCTTCTTCAAACTTTGTATGTTCTCCATTTAATTTAATCTTAATTGTATTGCCTTTGTTAGGCTTGTCCACTATTCGTACTCCTCTCTTCCGCTAGCTCATTGGTTTCATCCTAACATACAGGCAAAAAAAAATAACAAGACTTTTGTCGTCTTGTTATCGTAGACTTTCGTCAAATTATTTGTAAGTTCGCAGTGTTGTTAATTACGGCTGAGAATTTGCTGTCGATGGAAACTGAGTTAATGGGTTATCCTTGCCTGCAGGTGCAGGTGCATCAATGGTTGGTTGTTCTGCAGCTAAATCAGCTAGAGTTGGCAAATAAAAAGCTGAAACTGTTAGACTATAGCTAATCGGTGCGTCTTCTTGGTTCAGACTGGTAATTTCTTGTCCACCTGAATAGGTAATAGCCTCAACTACCACTAATCGTTGTAAGGATTCCAACGTTTCGATAAATTTTTCTAAATCCTCATATTTCGGTGATTCCACGCTCAACTGGACAGTCATTTTTTTTAATCCTGCAGGTACAGGAGTAGCTGGCTGTTGAGATTGCGCTGCATTTGGATCTGCAGCAGTTGTTTGCGCAGTATTTGTCGTTGTAGCTTGGGCAGCATTTGGATCGGCAGCTGCTTGGTCACTAGTAACCGCAACATCTGCATCCTTACTAAATCCCATAGAAGTAATCTGACTGTTCGATACATTCTCTGCTTTTTCAAGGTCTAAAATAAACTGTTCCTGAAGTGGACCAACAGGAAGTTTTTTCTGGAGCTCCTTTGTGTCAACCGTTGTTGTTTTGGAGGAAGCCGCCTTTTTTTGACTGACAATATCCAACAGCTTTTGCTCTGACTTTAATTCCTGCTGTTTAATACCTAAATCAGACTTTAATGGTGTTAACGAAAAGAATTGTGCAATGACGATGAGTAACACTAGCAAAAGAACTCCGACTGCTACAATCAATTTGTGTGTTTTAGAGAGATAAAGCTTCATGAGCCCTTCACTCCTTCCCCATCCTTGTTGCTATTCTTCGTACTTTTCATGATTTCTTCCTTGTTGAACTTGATTTCAAACTGTCCTGTATAACGTGGAAGGTAGTTGGTAGACTTCTTTATTGTTGAACTAGTTGTTGCAGTAGTAACATTTGTCTGATTGGTTGTAGCTGCTGTGTTGCTTTGTGTAGTTTGGTCAGTTGCCCCAACTGTCGTGTTCTGCCCATCAGCGGTTGTTGTAGTTGTGGTTGTCTGATAAGCACTTGTTGTCGCATTCGTTGATGTTGTTGTGCTATTTGAAGCTGCATTAGCACTAGAAGCAGTAGTTTCTGATTCAGATTGTGTCGTTGATAGTGAGCTAAGACTAGCATCATCAATCCATTTAGACTCGTGTAAACTATCTAAAAAGTAAGCTGCCTCCCTGGCACTATCAAATTGAACAGTAAGTGTAACTGTTCCCGCTTCTGTGTAGGCAAAGGATTGGATAAATCCCCGTTCTGGCAATAACGATGTTAAGTGCTGCATGACTGGTACGGTTTGAAGAGGATAGTCACTTGCCCATTCAATGGCACTTTTCAATTGACTTACAGAACTAGTAGATGCCACTGTATCACTGTTTTGCTGTTCTTTATCAGCTATCTTTTTGGTCATCGTTATTTGTTTGTCTAAGGATGCGATCTCGTCGCTTATGGATTGGGTTTGCCAAAAATAATATCCACCAATGAGAATGAATAACACAAGTAGTCCTGCAATCATTATGATAAAGCTAAATTTTTTCGGTTCCTTCTGTGGAAGCAGGTTAATTTCGACTAGCATTGCATTAATTCACCTCTTTTAAAGCGAGACCTAGTGATAGTAATAGATTTGCCGGCACGTTTCCTTTTTTTCCTTTATTAGTAGAATCAACAAGTAGCCTCTCAACTGGAACTTCAAATCTTTCTTTCATTTCATCCGTTACTGCTTGAAGCATAGGATGATCTCCTGCTATCAGAAACTTAGAAATTTCATTTTTCTCATTGTTAAGAGCATACCGATAAAAATCTATTAATTTACTGATCTCTTTAAAAATATCTTCAAACTCAATGACTAGTTCATCTGCTTCAC
Organism: Neobacillus rhizosphaerae; assembly: GCF_050477885.1. GTDB lineage: Bacteria > Bacillota > Bacilli > Bacillales > Cytobacillaceae > Neobacillus > Neobacillus rhizosphaerae_A. The sequence continues at coordinate 47,605 of NZ_JBCNAC010000019.1, read as the reverse complement.
CTGTGTATTTCAAGTTTAATAATCCCATATCGTCTCTTTTAATTTCCCATTGTTCTAAGTTGAAAGGTAAGGCGAAAGGACGCATAACAACAGGAACTGTCCGCTCAAAAATACAAAAATTCACACTTGTTAAATCAAGTTGAATAGTAAAAAGGTTTTCATTTTCACGTTGGTGACCAATCTGATGGTATAAGCGATATAAGGCTAGTGGAGAAATATCCGCAGCAACTGGTGTTAGTTTTAAACTTGAAAATAAATCAGCATATTCCATAACATGTTGTTCTGGAGCTGCAAATAAAAGAAGGTCTTTTGTTTTGTCATTGCTTGTAAGCGGATAAAAATCGAATACAGGCTCTTCAAAAGGTAAATGAATACTTGAGCCAAGTTCCAGATACAAATAACCCTTCATTTCATCATCTTGAATTTCTACAGGAACAGATACTTTACGAATGATGACTAGTTGGTCAGGTACGATAAATCGAATAGAACGACGCTGAATTTTCCATTCATCAATACACTCTTCTAAAATGTTCGCTAAAGAATCAATATCGACAATTTTTCCATCCGAAATGATGCCAGGAGGTAAGAAGCGCTCTCCCCATTTTTGGGGTGCAGGAGGATTGGCTTGCTTCAATTCCACATAGCGAATGGAGTGGTCATTTAGTACTAGATTAATTATTCGGTTTTTAGATGAGAAGAGGGAAAAAGCCATGTAAAAAACCCCTTAGTTAAAATCCTTGATTAAGAAAACGTAAATAAAAGTCGATCATTTCCGATCCCCAATAATATGCGGACAAGGTTCCCGCAGCGATAAACGGGCCAAAAGGTATAGGTTGTCGCCTTTTGACGATTCTAAATAACATTGCTAATCCTCCGAGAACAGCACCGTACAAGGTCGAAAGAAAAAACGATAAAAGAACCAATTTAAATCCAAGGATAAATCCTAATAATGCATACAGTTTTACATCTCCAAAACCCATGCCGCCTTTGCTGACAAGTGCGATAACTAAAAGAAGAGTAAAACCTACAATAGCTCCAAACAGGCTGTCCCACCATGGTGTTAATGGCCAGATTATTCGTTCCAATAAAAAAATCCCTGCAAACCAGATGAGAATTTTATCAGGGATGATCATATAGTGAATATCCGAAACGATGATAATAATAAACATTGAAATTAATGATAAGGCAACAACTAATTCACTAGACCATCCAACTACAAATGGAGCAGTTACGAACAAAATTCCTGTTAATAGTTCCATAGTAGGATATATAGGAGAAATCCGCGACTGACAGCCGCGGCATTTCCCTTTTTGAAGCATATAAGATATTACAGGTATTAATTCATAGGCTCTTAACTGATGGCCGCATGTTGGACAGGCAGAACGTGGAGCGACAATTGATTTTTTCAATGGAACCCGGAGACCAACAACGTTGAAGAAAGAGCCTAAAACTAAACCATATAGTACCAAAAATAGATAAAACATTATCTTGCTGCTGTTGCTAATTCATCTTCTGTTACTACACTGGAATCATTATAAGTAGATTTCACAACACTTGCAGATTCGTGACCTGTAATAGTGAAAGTGTTAGTAGTTGCATTATAGTTTACAGTAAAATCTTTGTCTTTTACTTTTGAGATATATTTTGATAAAGGTTCTTTATCAACTCCGGCACCCGCACTTGAATTATATACCCATGATGTTTTTGTACTATCATCTGTATGTGCTAATCGTGCTGCATCAAGGATTTGCAAAGCTTCAGCAACCTTTGCATCGTCCTTACTTCTATCAATCACACCACTAATTGTTGGAATTGCAATAGCCGCAATGATACCTAGGATTACTATTACCGCAAGTAGTTCTATTAATGTTAGTCCACGTTGATCTTTTAACTTATTTTTTAATTTTTGAAACATAATTTCATCTCCTTTATGGTTCTATGAACCTAGTAATATTGTCTCTTGTAGTATACATTATTTTACAAAGATATGAAAAGAGAATTATTTGGTATTATGTCACTTCTTATCAAATTTATTAATAAATTATCAATATATGTTAATGAATTTGATTAAACATGTCAAACATTGGAACCATAATTGATGTAACGATTGTCCCAACTAAGGCCGCTAGTATAACAATCATTAAAGGCTCAATTAGTGATTTTAGCTGATCTGTACCAGTTTCAACCTCTTTCTCGTAGAACTCAGCAATTTTAGATAGCATCGCATCTAATGCTCCAGTTTCCTCCCCTATTGCAATCATTTGTGTGACAAGTGGTGGAAAAGCCCAGTGCTTATACATCGGCTCTGTCATTGATCGCCCTTTCTCGAGAGATTCTCTTGAATCACGAATAACCATAGCAAGGACTTCATTTTCTACAACCTTTTCAACGATTGACATTGCTTGAAGAATTGGCACAGAACTTGAAAACAATGAACTAAGTGTCCGCATCATCCTTGCCAAAGCAGCTTTTTGCATTAAGTTCCCAAAAATCGGCATCCTTAATTTCATATAATCTAAGTAATATTTGGTATTACTATTACTATTTAAATAGGTAAATAGAAAAATAATAGCAAAAATCAATATAGCTAATATCCACCAAAATGATTGCATAAATTCACTTGCAGAAAGAACAAATCTAGTAATTGCTGGCAACTGACCACCCAAATCTGCAAACATTGTTACAAAGGTTGGGACAACAGCTACGAGCAAAAAAATAACAACTGCAATGGCAATAATTCCGACAACGACTGGATATGCAAGCGCAGATTTTATCTTTTGCCTGGTATAATGTTGCTTCTCAAAATGCTCAGCCAAGCGGTCTAGCGTCTCATCTAAGTTCCCGCTCACTTCCCCTGCTTTGACCATATTAATAAACATTGGGGTATATATTTTTTTGTGCTTAGACACCGCTTCCGAAAGTGGATTCCCTTCTCGTAAGTCTTCTTCTACGCTAAGTAGTGCCTTTTTAAGCGCTTTACTCTCTGTTTGAGCAGAGAGTATAACTGTTGCTTCAACAACGGTTACTCCCGCCTTAATTAATGTAGAGAATTGCCTAAGATAGATCACAAAATGTTGAAGTTTCACAGGATCTCCAAAAGAAATATCCTTTGTCAGCAAGGTCTCTGGAACCTCCGTCATTTCAATAACTCGGATTCCCTCATCCTTTAATTTCATCATCGCTTCGCGCTTAGAACTCGCAGTAACGGTGCCCTGTCGCTTACCTCTTCGATCACGCCCTTCATATTTAAACCTAGCCATTTAACAACATCTTTTCTTGTAGGTATTGTGACGCTGCATCCTTTTGGATCACACTCCGGTCAATTAAATCTCTAATACTCATTTCAAGAGTATGCATTCCCTGGGCTCGGGACGTTTGCATCGTACTTTGTATTTGGTGTATTTTCTCATTTCGAATTAAGTTAGCGATTGCCGCATTATTCACTAGTATTTCTGTTGCAGCTTTTCTGCCTTGTTTATCCACAGTGGGAAATAAACGTTGAGAGATAACACCAACTAGCACTGAAGCAAGCTGTATACGTATTTGTGGCTGTTGTGCGGATGGAAAAACGTCAATAATCCTATTAATCGTTGTTGGTGCACTTGATGTATGGAGTGTTCCAAGTACAAGATGTCCGGTTTCTGCTGCTGTAATGGCAATGGACATCGTCTCTAGATCCCTCATCTCTCCCACAAGAATAACATCAGGGTCCTGGCGAAGCGCAGCCTTTAAACCACTTGCATAATTGTTTGTGTCAAATCCTACTTCTCGTTGATCAATGATAGAATTTCCATGTCGATGTAAATACTCAATTGGATCTTCTAAGGTGATAATATGTTTTCTCATCGTGCGATTCATATAATCAATCATAGAAGCTAAAGTTGTTGATTTTCCACTTCCGGTTGGACCCGTTACAAGAATAAGTCCTTGTGGCTTCTCTACTAACTTATGGACAATCTCTGGAAGGTCTAAGTCTTCAATGGCTGGAACCTTAGATGCAACAACCCTTAAGGCTAGAGAGACACTTTTTCGTTGATGATAGGCATTTACACGGAACCGCGAACTGCCTGGAACACCATATGAGAAATCCAACTCCCCTTTTTCCTTAAAAATGTCCCACATATTATCAGGAATAATAGCTTTTGCCATAGCTTCCGTATCTGCTGGCAGCAAATTATCAGCACCATATCTTCTTAAATCACCATTAATCCGCATGACTGGAGGGACTCCGACAGTTAAATGAACATCGGATGCCTTATATTCAATCGCAGCCCTAAGTATGGAATCGATTTTTTCTCTCATGTTCATTTACTCCTACTCCAAAATTGCTACGCGCAGTACTTCTTCTGTCGTTGTTAACCCTTGTTTAATTTTTAACAAGCCATCATCTATCAAGAAGATGGTTCTATTTTTATTAGCCAGTTCCTTAAGCCTTTGGAATGACTCGCCATTCATCATTGCCCGACTCATTTCATCATTGATCACCAGTACTTCATGAAGGGCAATCCTACCCTTATAACCGGTCATATTACAGGAGGAACACCCTTTCCCACGTGTAATCTTTTCAATTTTCATCCCGCGTCTTGCAAAAATTTCATGCTCGCGTTTAGTTGGTTCCTGTATTTCTTGACAATCACGGCACACTTTTCGTACAAGTCGCTGAGATACAATTCCACTTAAAGAAGATGCAAGTAAAAAGGGTTCTACTCCCATATCCATCAATCTGGTTACGGTACCGATTGAATCATTTGTATGAAGGGTGCTCAACACTAAGTGACCAGTAAGAGAGGCACGGATAGCTACCTCCGCAGTTTCTTTATCACGGATCTCGCCGACCATGATAATATTCGGATCCTGACGAAGAATCGACCTTAATCCAGCCGCAAAGGTCATCCCTACATTGGTGTTCACCTGTATCTGATTAATTCCTTCTAGTTGATACTCAACAGGATCTTCGATAGTAATTATGTTGACCTCTTCACTGTTTAATTTATTTAATGCTGCATAAAGCGTGGAAGATTTCCCCGACCCGGTTGGACCTGTAATCAGCACAATTCCAGTTGGTTTTTCAATCATTTCATTAAATCGTTTCATATTCAGTGCGTTAAATCCAAGCTTATTTAGGTCATTTAATGTTGAACCCATATCAAGAAGGCGCATAACGATTTTTTCACCATATACCGTGGGCAATGTTGAAACACGTAGGTCCACGGGATGAAAATCGAGATTCATTTTAATCCGGCCATCCTGAGGTGTCCTGTGTTCAGTTATATCCAGATTAGACATAATTTTTATTCTAGCTGTCAGTACCCCTTGCATGTGGCGAGGTAAAACTCGTTCCACCCGTAAAACACCGTCAACACGATAGCGAACAACGACCTTCGTCTCCTGGGGATCAATATGAATATCACTCGCCTTTTGAACAGCGGCATTCGCTAGAATCTGGTTCACAAGACGGACAATTGGCGAATCAAGGTCTGTAACATCTTCTGACCGGCCCTTTTCCGTTTGCCTTAATTCACCTAGGAGTTCGTCTAATCCTTCATCGACATTATAATATTTATTAATTGAGCGAAGAATATCGTCCTTTGTGGCTATTGCGGGCTGGATTTGAAACCCTGTAGATAAGCGTAAATCATCAATGACAATAAAATCCATTGGATTTGCCATAGCGACAAAGAGCTTATTCCCTTCTCGCTTTAGTGGAATAATCAAATTTCTTCTGGCCGATTCTTTAGAGATAAGGGAAAAAAGATTTGTATCAAAAGGATAGTTAAATAAACTAATGTGTGGGATACCAAGCTGGAATTCGAGCACTTCAATTAATTGTTGTTCAGTAATAAATCCTCTTTGGAGGAGCGCCTCCCCAATTTTTTGATTCTTCGACTTTTCCTCCAGTGTTAGTTGGAGCTGCTCTAGGGTAATTAGTCCCACTTCAATTAATAAATCACCAAGTCTTTTTCTAACTTGCTTCATAGTTTATCCCTGCTTTATTTTGGTTGTTCATTCGGATTTCCCCAAATGTCACTATCAGATGATTGTTGTGGTGTTATGTCCCCATTTGTTGTTGATGTATTTCCAGTTAAGTCTGATGGAGTCGTAGTCTGACTACTATTCTCAGTAGTTGTCTGGCTTGTAGTTACAGCAGGTTGACTTTGAACATTATCTCCTAGTCCATGAATCTCAACCTGATAGGTGGCAGGATAGTAATCTTCAGAAATTAATTCACTTTTTATAAATGCTTCTCCCTGATAAACATCTCTATAAACCCTGATAATAAGACCCTCTGTCCCAATTGTCTGAACCTTGGTTTTTCCTGGTAAAAGTAATGGGCTGTATTGAACAATCACTTTAGGCTTGAGCTTTTGTTCTTCTTTTGTACTAATTTTATAGTTGTAAGCAAACTTCTCACCCATTAGGGTAACCTTTAATTGACTATTGGTTAATTGCAGCTCCAGATTATACTTTGCCTTATTAGGGTTAGCTATAACTAAATCTGTGTCCTTACTTTGATTTACTTTCGCTTCAAAGCCTAATAATGCGTATTCTGGTAATGAACTGCTGATGTTTCTTTCGATAATGTTAAGGTTCGATGGTAGCACTGCTTGATAAATACCTGTAGCTAATACATCTAATGCATAACTATCTTTTATATTATCTTTTTTCGCTAAGTCTAGCAGTGAGAAAGTGGTTTCCTTTTGAAGTTCGATTGTGGGATTTTTCTCTACTAAGGACTGGAGATCAAACGGAACATTGTCTAAATCAATTACAACGGAATTTAAAATAGTCTCTTTTTTGCTCGCAGCTAGTAGAAAGTCATTATAGATATTAAAACTATGAGACCCTGCTTCAAATAGTGAAGCCATTTCATTTAAACTAAGGGTGAGTTTGTCTACGTCAAGATCACTGCTTTTTAATTGTGGAAATAGAATTTCTACTTGTTCTACTATCTGAGCTTTGTCAATTGTCATTACAGCTTTATTTTTTTGACCATCTTTAACCGAATTGATGGTCTTATTCGCATCTAAATGAAATTGACTTAAATCAATATCAGCAGTTGTTTCTCCATATTGCAGTTGAATAGTCGTTTCCTTTGGCCAGTTTGTATATTTATGTTCTATAAGACTAATAGCTTCTTCCTTCGTTTTGCCTGACAGGTCAAGGGTTCCAATAGTCGTTCCATCCGAAAACCTTCCGTCAGCATTTGTTAATTTATCGAAAGCTTTCGCACCATAATGGGAGAAGCTAAAAATAAATGCTGTACCAAATAGTAAAACAATAAACAGCTTAATAATTTGATGACTCTTATTCAAATTTCTCCCCCTCAGATTACTTTTGTAAGATTAAATTTTTCTTAACTTCCTTTTCATCTTGAGCTGCTGCCACCTCTTTATTTGAATAATGCATTGCTGATGCATTATCTATTAAACTTTCTAACTCGTCCAATATTGGCAATCCTTCTGAATCATCTTCTTGGAACGGCAGTAAATCGTCCACTTTCTCCAAGAAATCGTTATTCACATAGTTTTTCCCTACTGATAAATCTCCATCTAGCAAACTCTCTATCTCAGATAAATAATCGATTTCTGGTGTGACCTCAACTATTTTTTGTTCGTCGTTAACAGTAATTCTATTCCGCTCTAATAAAAATGAAATATCTTCTTCTAAAATATTACTTTCTTCATTGAATGTTTTTTCCATTACTTGTAGGACTGCACTCTGACCTTGCAGGTTACTGTCAGAAACAAAAGGTAATTTTATGTTTAACTCAGTAAGCTCTATATTAGTGGTTTCTTTTTCTATTTTTGTATTTCGGACAGGAGTGATATATTCTGCACTTGGAACTTCTTCTTCAACAGTGTTTCCCTTAAAAATCATAGCCCCACTACGGTTTCCCATAAAGTATGCTAGTAAAATAATAACTAACATTAGCATTAATGCAGTTTCCCAAAGCGGAAACACTGGAACGGCTGCTAGTCCTCCTATCGCTAACAAAAAACTAGTTATTACAACATATATCTTACCTTTACTAGTAAATCCTAATGGTAAGATCGCTATAATTAACATAAGTCCAAACATAGAACTTATGGCCCACGCTATTGATACCATCTATTCACACCCTCACATATTAATTCATATATCCTAAAAAACAACATTTTTTTATCAAAATCTATTACTTTTTGTTCTTTTCTTCAAATATTAGACAAAAATCGCCTACTAAATATTGTATAATACTATTAAGTATTTTTAAAGCAGAAGGCGGGAATTTTTATGGAGGGAAGATTGCGTAGTCAAAAAGGACTAACATTAGTAGAAATCCTGGTTTCAATTGTATTGCTGGCAATTATTCTAACATCTTTTATAAGCTTTTTTACCCAGTCAGCATTATTTACCAAGAATAACGATCAAAAATTAGATACTATGCAAACTGCACAAAAAATTGTTAACTTAGTTGAAATAGAAATTACAAAACAAGATTTAATTGACAATTTTATTATCAATACTTCGGAGCAGGTAATAAAAACACCATTAACAAAAACTGAAATAGAAGGATTAATAGATGATACTATTGATCCTAGGTATGATGTAACAGTGGAAATATCAAAAAATAGCTCCCAGAATCTAATTATGTTTAAAATCATTGTCCAAGATCCTACAAGTGCTGGTAATAAATCTGAAACATACACTTATATTCGAAGGTGAGACATGAAAAATCAAAAAGGAATCACGCTAGTGGAAGTTTTAGCAGCCCTTTCAATTCTGTTAATTATTTCTTCAGTCATATATGGAGTACTAATTAGTTCAAAAAAAAACTACAATAATATTTCAGAAAAGGTAAATTTAAACCAAGAAGCTAATCTAATATTAGCTACTATAAAAAATTACCATCAAAAAGAATCGTTGCATTCCCTTGATGTTAATTCAAAAGAATATTATTTAATTAAATATGATGATAGTGAACACGTCTATATCGGTAAATCATCCACAGACCTCGTTCCAATGAAAAAAGAAGGATTGAGTATAAACATTAAAATTGATGAGGTTGAACTTACTGGTGAAAAAGTTATTTATCCAGCAGAAGCACTTACTATATATATAAAGGTGTTTAATCAAAAAGGACAATCATATGAGGTAAACACAGTTATAAAACAGTATTAGGGGTGATTATTATAAAGAGCGAAAAAGGTTACACGCTGATTCTTGTTATGATTGTTATGACTGTAGTAATGATTTTAGGTTTAGCCTTAAGTGGGGCAGCATTAAACGCTAGAACTCAAGTAAAAAAAACTGATTTCCATAACAAAGCCACTGACTTAGCAGAAATGGGGATAACCTATTATCAGCCCATAGTTACTAATTTAGTTACCACAGCTAAGGCAACTGCTACAGCAAAAAAAGCTATTGCAACTAATACTAAGTCCTATGACTATTATTTCCATGAAGCATTATTAACATCTTTAAGGAATAGTATAGCCCCAGTAGAGGTTGACACTACTAACAATAAATTTGAAATCACTTTTAAAACCATAGATCCCCCTAATTCTGATGCTGTTTCAAATAAGATCATTATTAACTTTGAGAGTAAAGGAACTGCGTCAGGTGAACCCGCAACAGTTAATGGTTTTTTCACAATCGATAAAATTTCACAATCGAATAAAGTAGGGCAGCCAAAACCAGCACCATCCTCTTATACAACGAATGAAACACAACAAGTTTTATTGCTGAATAGCTCCAAAGATAAAAATAAAGATAAACCTTATGAGTATTCAACTTATTTTAGTAATGATATCGTTATAGAAGGTAAACGCTCTGTAACTGTAAAAGGGGATGCATACATTACTAAGTTAACCTTGCAAGGCTCAGCTAGAATAAATATATATGGGGATGCTATTTTCGCAAACACCATTGTAAATATTGGGGAAGCATATGGGGTTTGTATTACAGGTAAAACATACAAGCTAGATTCCAATTTTAAACTAGTTGACTACCCAATTGCAAAAAATACTTGTTATACTCCTGCAGTTAGTGAATGGCTTTTTAATGCGGACAAAGGAACAAAAGTTAAATACTAAAAAAACCGCAGGTCCCAAAGTGGAACCTGCGGTTTTTTGTATTATTATATTTAACATGAAGAATACTCCGCTACCCGGTTCCTACCTGCCCGCTTCGCCCCCACATAAAGTGCCCGGTCTGCATGGCGGATTAATGCTAATGCATCTTCGGCATCTTCTGGTGCGGTTGCCACACCGATGGAAGCAGTGATTCTGACCTGCTGCTGTTTTTGGTCTAACGACTGGCTTATGCTGAATGGCCAGTTGGCGATGGATTGACGGATGAGTTCAGCCATTTGATAGGCATCTTCTTTTGATACATCCGGTAATAGGACCACAAATTCCTCACCACCATAACGTGCAACAGTCCCTCGTCCTCCTACCAGCTTACTTAGACGATTAGAAAGTTCACAAAGAATCTCGTTACCACTTTGATGGCCATACGTGTCATTCACGTTTTTAAAATGGTCAATGTCGAGAATAATTAGTGAAAGCATTTTGAGTTCGAAACGGGTGAGTTTTTCAAATTCTTCTGTTAGCATATTCTCAAAGTAACGATAATTATATAGATTCGTTAAGGCACAACGCTCGCTTTGTCTCTTAGTTTGCTCATAATGGCGTGCATTTTCAATAGCGACAGCAAAATGAGAACAAAGAATATCGATAATCATTAGCTGCGATTTTTCATAAGCTCGTTTTCTTCTTGATGCTAATAGTAAGACACCAATTAACTTTTTACTTCGAATAATGGGTACACCTAGAATACTCTCGGCATCCTCCGGAATGTAACCATTCGAATACTCAATCCAATCTTTCTTTGTTTTGAATAAAAAGGCCTTTCGGTTTGCCCAAACCATTCCACTGATTCCTTCATGGATACTCATAGACTGCTGATCATTTGGTAATACTTTTCCTGATTCAATCCGTCGAATCAATTTCAGTTCATCGCCACTGGCCTCAAGGATATAAGTATAATCCACCGGCAGCATTTCACTTAATTTTTTAATGAATAGGTCAACAACATCTTCAATAAACAGGCGTTCAGCCATTTGATGACCAATCTCCGCTGCCTTTTGCAAGTACTCATTTATTTTTTCACTAGAATAGTAGAGATTAAATACCATAGATAAGCTGACAAACGGAATTCCTACAAACAGAAGGGCTAATAAGCCCACTTGATTATAGAGAATGTACAAGATGAATCCAATTGGGAAAGTAATTAACGTTGTGATTGTTTCGACAAATAATTCTTTCCCAAAAAAGGGATCCTTACTTTTATAAATCACATACAAATTAAATGCGAGAATTACTTGATTTAAAGTATAGCTTAGTACAGCATACAAGACCGCCAGAAACAAGAAGTCTGCATTAATTTTTAGTTTTTCTCCTGTATCTCCACCAAGTAAATAATATAAACCGCCACTTAAAAAAGAAACGAAAAAGAACATAATCAAATTAAGCGGTAAGCGGAACAATTCACCCTTACGGAGAATCCTCAGCTTTAGAACTAAAACTACGACTGCAATTTGTGCAAAGATGATTTCTACAAATAAACCAAACCGCAAAAAGGTAGCGAGCGCCACCCATTGAATTAAAAAGATAAACATTTCGTTAATGACAATAGGCATGGAGGCAACCACTGAGGTTAATAGCAAAAAGGCTAATAGATCTATCCAATGCCCGTTAATCTCAGGCGGGTACGTATGATAGGTAAACCACAGCCCTGAAGGAACTAATAAAAACCATACAAGAAAAATGGCTTGTTTTGTTTGTGGTTTCACATTCATCTTGCCCCACCTCCCCCAATTATCACAAATTCAAGATAAAATCATTTTACCACTTTTACTATAGCTTGTCACAAAGAAATCGTCATATTTTTCAAATATTTACAAATTTGTGGCTTTGCTTCAGAAATGAAATATAGTGAACCGGTTATGACCAAGATACTCTTAGAATCGAGGTCCTGAATTTCTTCTAATAGATAGGATTCCCAGTTGTCGATAGCCAGTTTATTAGCCGATTGGCTGATTTGTAGTAATTCTTCTGCTGAAGCTGCTCGAGGAAAGTCAAAGCTGACAAATGAGAGTTGATTCGCTACCTGGTCCAGCTTTGCAATCATTTCATCCAGCTTTTTATCCTTTAATGCGGCAAATACAATATGGATATGTTGCTGTTTATATCTCGTTGATAATTCTTGGACCAGAGCTGTAATCCCTTCCTCATTGTGAGCCCCATCAATGATGACTAACGGTTTTTCAGATAGGATTTCAAATCTGCCTGGCCAGTAAGCCTTTTTCAAGCCTTTTCTAATAGCTTGATCACTGATAGGAAACGAACCCTCTTGATTTAAGTATTTTGCTGCACAGACTGCAAGGGCCGCATTTTCCGTTTGATGCTGACCGATCATACTGATTTCGAGCCCATTTATCATTTGTTCTTGTGTGGTCAAATTGAATACTTCTCCCTTAGCTAATGATTCGTGTCCACTTAAAGAGAATTCCTGATTCAATCGATAAATCGGTGCCTTCATTTTTTCTGCCTGATTCTCTATTACGTTAAGAGCTCCTGGATGTTTGACTGCCGTAAAAATCGGAGTGTGCTCCTTGATGATTCCTGCTTTTTCAAAAGCGATTTCCTCATATGAGTTTCCCAGAATATTTGTGTGATCCAATCCAATATTCGTAATAATAGAAGCTAATGGTTGCAGTATGTTAGTGGAATCGAATCGTCCCCCTAGACCTACTTCATAAACCACAATATCTACCTTTCCCATCTCTGCAAAATAATAAAACGACATAGCGGTGATCACTTCAAACTCAGTCGGCCCGCCAAGCTCTGTTTCTTCTAATTCATCCGCCAATGGTCGAATGACGTTGGCCAGGTGTAAAAGCTCTTCATCGGTAATCGGTTTTCCATTCACACTAATGCGCTCATTAAATTGCTCAATATATGGTGAGGTAAAAGTACCCACTACATATCCTGCTGCTTCTAGAATATTTCGAAGATAGGTGACCGTTGAACCTTTTCCGTTTGTGCCACCTACGTGAATCGTTTTAATCTTCTTTTCAGGGGACCCAAGCTTGTCCATCATCCATTCCATCCGCTTCAAACCAGGCTTAATCCCAAGCCGTAATCTTGCGTGGATCCAGTCTAGGGCTTCTTTATATGTAGTAAACATTTCGTGACACCCCTTTTTTATAAAGTGAAGACGAATTCCAAAGTGGAATTCGCCTCACCAACATTCATTATCCTCTTAATTCTTTAATACGTGCGTCAACAATGTTTCTCTTTTCTAGATAGTCTTGTTCCTTTGCACGCTCTTCAGCAACGACACTTTCTGGTGCTTTCTTCATAAATCCTTCATTGTTTAATTTCTTTTGAACCCGCTCTACTTCTTTATTTAATTTTTCATATTCTTTTTCAAGGCGGGCAATTTCTTCGTCAATGTTAATTAAGCCTTCAAGCGGAAGTATGATTTCTAAGCCTGTAATGACAGCCGTCATAGCCTTCTCAGGTGACTCAACAGTGATCCCCATTTGTAATTCCTCTGGATTACAGAAGCGCTCAATATAGCTGCGGTTTGTTTCGACAGCTTTTAGAATTGATACGTCCTTCGCTTTAACCAACATTTTAATTTTTTTACTCATTGGTGTATTCACTTCCGCACGAATGTTACGTACCGCGCGAATCATTTCCATAAGAAGCTTCATATCCTGTGCTGCCTGTTCATCGGAAAGCTCTGATTTCACCTCTGGCCATGCAGCCGTTGTAATGGACTCACCAGCATGTGGGAGGTTCTGCCAAATTTCCTCGGTAATGAACGGCATAAACGGATGTAACAGACGCATCGTTTGATCTAATACATAAGCTAAGATAGAACGAGTTGTTTTCTTAGCCGCTTCATCTTCACCATATAATGGAAGCTTCGCCATTTCGATGTACCAATCACAGAAGTCATCCCAAATGAAATTGTAGAGCGCACGACCCACTTCACCGAATTCATAGCGATCAGAAAGCTTGGTTACGTGATCAATCGTTTCATTTAACCTCGTTAAGATCCACTTATCCGCAACGGATTTTTCACCACTGAAATCAATTTCTTCATAGGTCATGCCGTCCATGTTCATTAAGGCAAAACGAGAAGCATTCCAAATCTTATTAGCGAAGTTCCAGGTAGCTTCAACTTTTTCAGTGCTGTAGCGTAAATCCTGACCTGGAGACGATCCTGTCGATAAGAAGTATCGTAAGGAGTCTGCCCCATATTGATCGATGACATCCATTGGGTCCACACCATTACCAAGTGATTTACTCATTTTACGTCCCTGTTCATCACGAACAAGACCATGGATCAGAACATCTTTAAACGGACGCTCACCTGTAAATTCGATGCTTTGGAAAATCATTCTGGATACCCAGAAGAAAATGATATCATAACCTGTTACCAGAACGTCTGTTGGGAAGTAACGTTTAAAATCTGCTGCTTCTTTGTTCGGCCAGCCCATGGTTGAGAACGGCCATAATGCTGAGCTGAACCAAGTATCTAATACGTCTTTGTCCTGCTCCCAGTTTTCAGCGTCTGCTGGTGCCTCTTGACCAACATATACTTCACCTGTTTCTTTGTGGTACCATGCCGGAATCCGGTGTCCCCACCAAAGCTGACGTGAAATACACCAATCACGGATATTTTCCATCCAACGCAAGTAGGTTTTCTCAAAACGGTCAGGAACAAAGTTTACTTTGTTTTCTTTATTTTGAAGAGCAATTGCTTCATCTGCCAATGGCTGCATCTTAACGAACCATTGCGTGGATAGGTAAGGTTCAACAACTGCACCACTACGTTCGGAATGACCTACGGAATGAAGATGCTCTTCAATTTTGAAAAGAACGCCTTGTTCTTGAAGGTCCTTTACAATTTGCTTACGGCATTCAAAGCGATCCATGCCTTTATATTTTCCTGCTTTATCGTTCATAGAGCCGTCTTCATTCATCACAAGGATACGCTCTAGATTATGACGGTTACCAAGCTCGAAATCGTTCGGGTCATGTGCAGGGGTAATTTTAACCGCTCCTGAACCGAATTCCATATCTACATAATCATCAGCTACGATTGGAATTTCACGGCCAACGATTGGCAGAATGACGGTTTTGCCAATTAAATGCTTATAGCGCTCATCTTCAGGATGAACCGCAACAGCTGTATCACCCAGCATCGTTTCTGGACGTGTTGTCGCAACCTCGATGGATCCAGTGCCATCTGCTAAAGGATATCTCAGATGGTAAAAAGCACCCTGAACATCTTTATAGATTACCTCAATGTCAGATAGGGCTGTTTTCGTAGAAGGATCCCAGTTAATAATATATTCACCGCGGTAAATTAATCCTTTATTGTATAGAGTAACAAATACTTCACGAACGGCATCTGATAACCCTTCATCCAAAGTGAAGCGCTCACGGCTGTAATCTAAGCCTAAACCAAGCTTTGACCATTGTTGACGGATGTGGGACGCATATTCTTCTTTCCACTTCCATGTTTCTTCAACGAATTTTTCACGTCCTAAATCGTAACGGCTTTTGCCTTCACTGCGAAGCTTCTCTTCTACCTTCGCCTGTGTGGCAATTCCCGCATGGTCCATACCAGGAAGCCAAAGAACATCATAGCCTTGCATCCGTTTCATACGTGTAACGATATCTTGAAGGGTTGTATCCCATGCATGACCTAGATGAAGCTTACCTGTTACGTTAGGCGGTGGAATAACAACGGTATATGGCTGTTTCCCCTCGTCATCCTTTGCTTCAAAATACTTTCCTTGTAGCCACCAGTCATAACGACCTTTTTCAATTGATTGCGGGTCGTATTTCGTTGGCATTGTTAGTTCTTTTGTTTCCATCTAAAATTCCTCCTTCTTAACTTCCGTGAAAAAACAAAAAACCCCATTCGTCATAAAAGGACGAATGGAGTTTGCTTCGCGGTACCACCTTTTTTCCAATCATAAAAATATGATTGGCACTTAACGGGATAACGGATTTCATCCGTCTTCAACTAATCAGATCATTGGACCTTTTCGCAGAAGAAGCTCCTGGGCGACCTTCTGATGTTCCTCTTAGGAAATCTTTCAGCTAATGATTTCCCTCTCTAAAAGTAGGCTGGCATCGTACTCTTCCCTGTCGTTGCTTGTTTTTTAAATTATATAGTTATACTACCGAAAAAAAGGGTTTGACGTCAATCATGATAACCAATTTTTTTATTTTTTATACTGTATGTATTTTAATGGAGAACTTCTATAGGCAATTGGAATATATATAAAAGAAAGGTCAAATCCCAAAGGGGAGGTTCTGGGATGAAGAGGAATTTTCATAAATACAAATACAAGCCTTGGTTCATCACGTGCCGAAGGATTGCTGCCCAGTTGATTATTCCGTTTAGTATTTTTCAATTTATCCGGACGTTACTTTTACCAACCGTCTTTGATGTACTACTATTAACCTGTTTTCTTGTTCTTGCTGTATCCATTTATTTTGACATTATTTAAGGAGCCCATCTTGCAGAGTTATGACTGCTGCTGGGCTCCTTCTTTTGCTTTTTGTGCGTTTTCTACTTCCGTCATTTTCATTACAATATACTCAGAATTCTTTAAATGCCAGTATCGGTGCTGCAGCTGGCTTACATACCTCAGCTCATTCTTTGGCCGCTGCTTTCGATAATAGCTCTCCGCTACCTGTATGATAGGAATGGGAAGAGCTAAATAGCTGAAAAATAATAACTTCTCATCCGGTTTAAACGGGAAGTATTTAAAATAATGATACACCCAGTCAATCGCCGTATCACTCCGCTTTGGTCTGGTATTGATTGCACGAGAAATATAAGGGAGCAAATCATGTATCGGTGAACCATAACGGGCATTTTCAAAATTAATAAAATAGCCGTATCCTCGATCATCATACAAAAAATGCTCAGAAGCTAATTTCCCATGGGTTATTACCATGCGGGCCTTTTCGTTTTCCTTCGTGCTCTCGTACCATTCTTCAAATTTTGTTTTTGAAAATCTTAGCGCTTGGCTAATTTCGTTATAATACATGCAATACAATAATTCGAACGGAGACATATAGGTCTTTTTTTCGCATTGATCGATAAATCCATCCAGGAATTCCTGCTGTTTTTCCATCTCTTGAATGGTTTTTTCATAATGCTCTGTTCGTTCTTCTTTGTTGACAGTGATTTCTTTTGCCGATAGGGTATGAAGTCTCGCTAATTCGCGAAATAACTGAAGATTAGTTTGCTCGCGGTTATCTTTTAGATCATTTGGCATCCAGGGCATGAGATAGTACAGATCATTTTCGTGCAACACGGCATACCTGCCGTCCATTGTTGGATAAATTGGGACGATGCGATTAAACCCTTTTTGGTATAAAAGATGAACATGGCGAATGAAATCAGTCCCGATAGAGGGATTGATTTTCTTTAAGGCAAATGTCCCTTTATTGGAATAAATTTTTTGTACGGTGCCATACTCCTCTACAAAATGAGGCTCAATATAATAATTTTGTAAAATCGGTGCCAGCTGTTGTACTCGGTTGGTCTCATTCATTTGAATTCGCCCTTCTTTCAATGAAAAAGCCGAAATAGCTTTTAAAAGAAGCTGAGCAGGTTAAATAAAACCCGCTCAACACTCGTGAATGGTTATTTTTTTGCAAAAGCACTAGGGATGTATAATACCTGACCCTCATACACATCTTGATTGAGTTCCAGATTATTTTCACGCAACAGATTTTGAACCGTGACATCATAACGGTCTGCGAGGGTATTTACTGTATCCCCCTTCTGTACTATGCACACTCTTAAACTGGTTTGGGCTGAGTTTTCGTCTTTCCTTGCAAAAAATTCGGTAAGTGTCATACTCTTCTTCTTTGCTGCCTTTTTCTTCTTGACCTTCGGTGCTTCCTCAGGGGATGATGAGCTTTCTTCTACATGCACTACTTCCTCTTCAAAAATAACCTCTGGTTGTGGTGCCGGTTGTTCTTGAACAACGATTTCCTCTTCTTCGATTTCAACCGGCTGGCCGCCTTCATTTCTGGCCCATGCAGGCTCAAATTCTTCTTGTTCTTCTGCTGAAGGCTGATAGTTAAAGGTTGGGAACTTCGGCAATACTTCTACTTCTTCCTCTTCCTGTTGTTTTCTTGCCTCCGCTTCAAATAAGAAGTTGTTTTCATATGTGCTCTGAACTGCCGCTTGTTCAATGGCTGCTTCTTCCTCAGCCTCTTCTGTTTCGTAACGGTTAAGTACCTCATATTCAGGTTCTTCTTGTTCCTGTTGCTCTGCACCATATAAACCACTAATGGTCAATTCTGCAGATAGCTTGAGACAGCTGCGCTCTGGTGTAGCATAATCGAAAGATTCAACGAGAACATCAATGTCATAGATGCTTTGAATCCGATTGTTTGGGATGGTGATATCGACTGGGAAGCGATGTGAAAATTCACAGGTGCCCTCCTCGCGTTCTGCCACCCTCTCTACAAACTTTTGTGACGCTACTTCCTGTTCGCCACCCTCATTGCTAGGTTCGTAACTTTTATATTCGCCGGTGAGCTCCAACGAACCACGTATGGTTACGTACTGATCATTTTCCTGGATGGTAATATCCGGGTCTAGAGAAATCGATAGAAGTTCCTCGACTTCCTGTCCTTTTCTAAACCACAAAGATTCCTCCAAAGAAAATCGTAGGCACGATTGATTCTCTTGGGACAAAGCGACTCCTCCTTTCGTATCCTTCACGCAAAATCACTATGTCACTTACACTCTATGAACCAATGGGTTTTTTTATGATAAAAAACATTATTGTGGAGGGAAAGAATTAGGAGAATCGTGATTCGCTGATAAAAAAGTTCGATCCGCTGAAAAAATCATAAATTCGCCGATACATTAGGGAAATTCGCTGATAGAAGCTCAAAATTCGCTGATAAATCATTTCAAATGCATGATCGAGTGTAATTTCGCACCACAAACCAAGCTATTTTGGCGTTTACAAACTTAAATTCAGGTAATTTTATTATTGAATTTTAATGATTGGCTCAAAATTAAACATTATTGGCTCATTTTAGCCAGTGATTGGCTCATTTTTGTGATGGATTGGCTCATTTTTCAGGGTTATTGGATAATTTACCACATTTAACCAAATTATCCCCGCAAAAAAACACCCACCATAATGGGTGGGTGCCTACAACTAGATTTATTTAAGCTTCGAAAAAGCAACTTCCGCTGCCTGAATCGTTTTTTCAATGTCTTCATCCGTATGGGCAGTCGATAGGAATAATCCTTCGAATTGAGAAGGTGGTAAAAAGATACCCTGCTCCGCCATTTCACGGTAGTACTCTGCAAAGAACTCTAAATTAGATGTCTTTGCTTTTTCAAAGTTAATAACCTCTTCATTCGTAAAGAAGAAACCAATCATAGATCCAGCACGGTTAAACGTAATAGGAATATCGTACTTTTCAGCAGCAGCCTTAAAGCCTTTTTCAAGAAGATCGCCCTTACGGATAAACTCCTCGTAATGTGCCGGCGTTAACTGGCTCAATGTTTCATAACCTGCTGTCATAGCAAGCGGGTTACCTGAAAGTGTTCCTGCTTGATAAATCGGTCCGCTTGGAGCGATTTGGCGCATGATTTCAGCCTTACCACCGTATGCCCCAACAGGAAGTCCTCCGCCGATTACTTTTCCAAGGCAAGTGATATCAGGCGTTATATTGAAATAACCTTGTGCACAGTTGTAACCCACACGGAAACCAGTCATTACTTCATCAAAAATAAGCAAAGCGCCATTAGAGGAAGTAATCTCACGCAGCCCTTCCAAGAATCCTGGAAGCGGCGGAACAAGACCCATATTCCCAGCAACTGGCTCAACAATGATACAGGCGATATCTTCACCGAATTGCTCAAACGCATATTTTACGCCTTCAAGATCGTTGTATGCTACCGTAATCGTATTAGATGCTACCCCTTCAGGAACGCCAGGGCTGTCAGGAAGACCGAGTGTAGCCACACCTGAACCAGCTTTAATTAATAGGGAATCCCCATGGCCATGATAGCAGCCTTCGAATTTCAAAATCTTATTACGACCTGTATATCCTCTTGCTAAACGAAGGGCACTCATCGTTGCTTCCGTACCTGATGATACCATCCGAACCACTTCGATTGATGGAACACGTTCAATCACAAGCTTTGCCAACTCATTTTCCATCAAAGTAGGAGCACCATAGCTAGTACCAAGCTCCGCTACTTTTTTCATTGATTCCACGACACGATCATTTGTATGTCCAAGGATCAGAGGACCCCATGAAAGTACATAGTCAATGTATTCATTGCTATCGATATCATAAATTTTAGACCCTTTTCCTCTTTCCATAAAAATCGGGTCCATATTCACTGATTTAAAGGCACGAACTGGACTGTTTACGCCGCCAGGCATAAGGGTTTGGGCTTCTTTAAATGCTTCAATTGATTTAGTATATGAGCGCATCCTTTTCCCTCTTTTCAAAAATGTTTATTGGTCTTCTTTTAACCAGCGAATCGCATCTTTTGCTGCATAAGTGATAATCAAGTCAGCACCGGCACGCTTCATGCCCATCAACATTTCAAGAACGGTGTTTTTCTCGTCAATCCAGCCGTTTGCAGAAGCTGCCTTAATCATGGAATACTCACCGCTCACGTTATAAATAACAATAGGCAGGTTAAAGGTATTTTTCATATCACGAACGATGTCAAGGTATGGCATACCTGGTTTAACAATTAAGAAATCAGCACCCTCAGCCACATCTGATTCTGCTTCTCTGAATGCTTCCATGCGGTTAGCCGGGTCCATTTGATAGGTTTTACGGTCACCGAATTGTGGTGCGCCCTCTGCTGCCTCACGGAACGGTCCGTAGAACGCAGAAGCATATTTCACCGCATAGGACATGATCGGAATCTCTGTAAATCCAGCTTCATCAAGACCGGCACGAATAGCAGCAACAAAGCCGTCCATCATGTTAGATGGAGCAATAATGTCTGCACCAGCTTGAGCTTGTGCCACGGCTGTTTTTACAAGAAGTTCTAATGACTCGTCATTAAGGATTTTCTCACCTTCTACGACGCCACAGTGTCCATGGCTTGTATATTCACACAAGCAAGTATCTGCTACAACGATAATTTCTGGGAAGTGTTCTTTAATAAACCGAGTGGCTACCTGAACAATACCGTGGTCATGATAAGCTTGTTCACCACACGCATCCTTCGTCGCAGGAATACCGAATAAAAGGACAGACTTAATGCCGTGAGCAACGATATCTTCCATTTCAGCTTGAAGATGGTCCATGGATACTTGGAACACACCTGGCATGGATGAAACTTCATTGCGGATGTTTTCCCCTTCATAAATAAACAGCGGATAAATAAAGTCCTCCGCTTTCAAGTGATTTTCTCTAACAAGTGCGCGCATGCTGGCACTAGAACGTAGGCGGCGATGACGTTTAAATTCAAGTTCCATTTATAATTCCTCCACATCTAAATAAGCAATTGTGCTTTTAATCATTTCTTTTACGGTATATTCCTCTGGTGAAGCATGAACGACGAGCCCGTGTTCCACTAGCTTTTTCTCTGTTACCGGACCGATACAGCCGATGACACACTTGTTTAGCTGTTCTTCAAGGCCGAAATCTTTGACAACCTCCATCAAATGATCCACCGTGGAAGGACTTGTAAAAAGCAGAATATCTAGCTGCTGGTCAGCCAGCATTCTTGCCAGCTTTTCCCGGCTTTCATCAGGCAGATAGGTTTCGTAAATGACGATTTCATCCACCATAGCTCCGGCTTCTGATAAGGCTCGTGAGATGTATTCCCGCGCAAGGTTTCCTTTTGGAAGCAAAACCCTCATTCCACTTTGTATATAAGGTAAAAACTCCTCAACAAATACTTCAGCCACATAGGCAGATGGAACAAATGTAGCAGTTAGCCCTTTTTCCTTCAAGCACTCTGCCGTCTTTTTCCCAATCACTGCAATCTTAGGAAATCTTTCATCCAACTCTTCCTTTTGGTAAAAAGAAAAAAAGGTCTCAACCGTTACATTGCTTGTAAAAATAATCCAATCATATGTATCAAGGGCCTTCAAAGAATCTTGAAGGCGATCGACTTTTTCAATAGGTCGAAAGGCAATAAGAGGGATTTCGATTGGAATCCCTCCCTCTCTTTCTACTAGCTGTGAAAAGGATTTTGCTTGATTTTCGCCTCTAGGAACAAGGACTTTTTTATCAAGCAAGGGCAATGATTGGATCATTGACCTTCCAGCTCCCGTTTCACCTTATCAATCAGGTCCTTGGCTCCTTTTTTAATTAATAAATCAGCAGCCTGAACACCAAGCTCTTCCGGATTTTGTCCTCTTAGTTCCTCTTTAAAGATCTCCTGACCTTCTGGAGAAGCAACAAGAACATTTAATACGACTTCATCATTTTCTTCTACTCGGGCAAAGCCAGCAATTGGCACCTGACAGCCACCCTCCATTTTTTGCAGGAAAGCACGCTCGGCACGAACCGCTGTTTCTGTTTTCTTGCAGGTGAATTTCTCAAACAGCTCTAGTAATTCTTTATCGTCTTCACGGCATTCAATGGATAGTGCTCCTTGCCCAACAGCAGGAATACAAATATCGGCATCAATAAATTCTGTTACAACGTCAGAAGCCCAGCCAAGGCGGGAAAGTCCTGCTGCTGCTAAAATGATGGCATCATATTCTTCTTCCTGTAATTTTGCTAGTCTTGTATCCACATTTCCACGGATCCATTTAATCTCTAAGTCTGGACGTTGAACTAATAGCTGAGCACTGCGGCGAAGGCTGCTCGTCCCTACAATTGCGCCTGGCTTTAAATCTTTCAACTTAACATGATCTCTTGAAATAAGAGCATCACGGTGGTCTTCACGGAAAGGAATACAGCCGATTGTAAGACCCTCAGGTAAAACAGCTGGCATGTCTTTCATACTGTGAACGGCCATATCAATCTCTTTATCAAGCATAGCTTGCTCTATTTCCTTAACGAATAACCCTTTTCCGCCCACTTTTGAAAGAGTGACATCGAGGATTTTATCCCCTTTTGTTACGATTTCTTTTACTTCAAACTCAAACCGAGGGTCCAGCTTCTTTAGCTGTTCAATTACCCAATTGGTTTGTGTTAATGCCAATTTGCTTCGTCTAGAACCAACAATAATTTTTCTCATGACTGCCTCCTAAGGTTATGCATACCATAAATGGAACGATGATAATCGACCAAATAAGAAAAAATTAATTAATACTATTAAAAATGACGCCGTATTCCAAATTGCTAACCTTCTGCCAGATAGGTTTTTCCCGATCCGGAGATATAAATAGATGCTGTAGGCCGTTAGCAACAAAAACGACCCAATAATTTTCATATCGTACCACGGCATTCCAGGAACTTTTAGAAATGCCCACTGTAAGCCTAAAATAAGGCTGAGTAGTAGCATCGGAACACCAATGACAGCCAATATGTAGGATGATCTTTCAAGTTTATCTAAATCTGCCAGTCGAACAAGCCGTGCTCCCCATTTCTTCCGTTTCAATAAATCATATTGAAGCAGGTAAAGGGCTGAAAATACGAACGAAAGGGAAAATGCCCCGTATGAAAGAATCGCCATTGTTATATGGATTAACAGTAGTTCAGATACTAGCTGTTTGGCCATGATATGAGAATGGTATTGCATTGGAGCAAAGGTATGAATCGCCATAACGGTAAAACCAAGGATATTTGTAAAAAAGACGATAAAATCGACTCGCAGTAAATGATTTATCCCAATTGACAATGTTACTAATACCCAAGCATAAAAATAGAGTCCCTCAAATATCGTTAGTACAGGGAACCTTCCTGTTTTTGTCATATAGAAAAATAGGAAAACCGTTTGTAAAACCCATACAAATGCAAGTAACCAGAAGGCAATTCGGTTTGCCTTCCGGTTATGGTGAATGAAATCAAAGAAATATAACAACACACTGAAGGCATATAGAACAACCGTTAATTCATGAAGCCTTGTCATAAAGACGTCGAACATAGACAGTACCCCTTATGACTGAAAGGAAGCCTGTGGTTTAAGAACCGGTGATGAATTAACTTCGGCTGCTCTCGAATGTTGTTCTTCAACAAGCTCTTCAATATTGAATATTTTAATAAACAAATCCATCGCCTGTTCGGCATCTGGTCTAGCAGCCAGTTCCTTCGCTTGTAAAATCGGATCCTTTAAAAGCTGGTTGATAATGCTCTTTGTATGTTTGTTTAATACTTTCAGGTCACGATCTGATAGGTTTGGCAATTTTCTTTCTAAGCTTACCATTGTCTCAGCTTGAATGGCTAAAGCCTTTTCGCGAAGAGCGGAAATGACTGGCACTACGCCAAGCATCCCAAGCCATTGGTTGAACTCAACGATTTCTTTTTCGATCATCAATCTAATTTTGGCTGCTGCTTTTTGGCGTTCTTGCAAGTTTGCTTCAACAATGCCTTCTAAATCGTCAATATCGTATAAAAAGACATTCTCAAGCTCTGAAATTCTTGGGTCCAGATCACGCGGTACAGCAATATCTACCATAAATAATGGTTTACCCTTACGCTTTTTCTCAACTTTAGCCATCATTTCTTTTGTAATGACAAAGTCTTTTGCACCCGTTGAGCTAATTAAAATATCTGCTTCAATAAGTGACTGCTGTAAGTCAGCTAACGTTTTCGCTTCGCCATTAAAACGGCTGGCAAGGGTTTTTGCTTTATCGTACGTACGATTGATGACTGTTACCTTTTTCACACCGTTACCATGCAGGTTTTGGGCTGCTAATTCACCCATTTTTCCCGCCCCGAAAATCAATACATGTTTATTCGCAAGAGAACCGAAGATTTTCTTAGCCAGTTCAACCGCAGCATAACTGACAGAAACGGCATTAGCACCGATATCTGTTTCTGAATGCCCACGTTTGGCTACCGTAATTGCTTGTTTAAACAAGTGATTAAATACCGACCCAGTCGTTTCCTCCTGTTGTGCCAGCATAAAGCTAGTACGAACCTGCCCAAGTATTTGTGTTTCCCCTAAAACCATGGAATTGAGTCCGCACGTAACATTAAACAAATGCTCTACGGCTCCATCGTCTTCATAAACAAATAAGAATGGAGAGAATTCCGTTTGTTCCATGCCGAACCATTCGGACAGAAATTCTTTTATATAATAGCGACCAGTATGGAGTTGATCGACAACCGCATAAATTTCCGTACGATTACATGTAGACAAGATGATGTTTTCTAGGATGCTTTTTTTAGTGTTTAACTTTTTTATGGCATCCACAAGTTCGGTTTCATTAAATGTCAACCGCTCACGGATTTCTACAGGGGCAGTTTTATAGTTAAGACCGATTACTAAAGTATGCATTTGTTTCGTACACCCCCACTTAATAGTACATTAGCAGTATTAACTAGTATGATTATATCATGAGCAATTTCGACTTTTGCTCGGAAAATGTGAACAGAAAACGAAAGATATGTTATGATAAAAAAATAGTAGGACTTATTTTTATCTATTACTTCCTTAAGTACAGTATCAAAAAAATAGAATAGATTCAAGTGAACCTTATTGGAAGTGGTGTTTTTTAATGAAAAATCAGCGAATTTTCCCCGGAATTATTCTAATTGGTTTTGGAGCTTACTTTTTACTGCAGCAAACAGGAATTACTATTTTTCAACAATTTTATACATGGCCTACCTTGCTGATGATCGTTGGGATTGCTTTTTTAGGTCAGGGCTATTCAGCTAAGGAACATGAAGCCATTCTTCCTGGAGTCATCATGAGTGGTTTCGGTCTTCACTTTCATCTTGTTGGTCATGTGTCCTTTTGGCCAAGCCATACCATTGGCATGTTAATTCTCATTATATCAATTGGTTTTTTCCTTCGTTTTCAAAAAACAAATACTGGCTTGTTTCAAGCATTCCTCTTTCTCATTTTAGCGGTATTGCTGCTATTTTATGATAAAATTGCCGGCTATCTTGGCTTACTACAAAATGGCATGAGCTTTATTTGGAAATTCTGGCCCGCTCTGTTAATTGTTGTTGGTATTTATTTTCTACTAAAAAAGAAAAAATAACAGGGAAATTTTCCAGTTCTACATAGAAAAAACGCCTGACACTTAACTGCTAGGCGTTTTTCTATGTCCTTACTTACATATAACTCTGTAGCAAGGACCATGCTTTATCTTTTCCCTCTCCTGTTTCAGAAGAGAAGACAATCATATGGTCATTTTTATCAAGGTCTAATGTTTCGCGTGTGACCTTAAGATGCTTTTGCCATTTTCCCTTTGGGATTTTATCTGCCTTCGTTGCGATAACAATGCATGGGATTTCATAGTGTTTTAAGAAATCATACATCATCACATCATCCGCTGTCGGTGGATGGCGTAAATCAACGATTAAAACGACTGCCCGTAATTGCTCACGAGTCGTAAAATACGTTTCAATCATCTTTCCCCATGCGGCCCTTTCTGTCTTCGAAACCTTGGCATATCCATACCCAGGGACATCGACAAAGTGCAGGATCTCATTGATCAGGAAAAAATTTAACGTTTGCGTTTTACCTGGCTTAGATGAAATTCTCGCTAATCCTTTACGATTTAGCATCTTATTAATAAAAGACGACTTTCCTACGTTTGAACGCCCTGCAAGGGCAAATTCAGGCAATTCTGTTTCTGGATACTGCTCTGGCTTAACCGCACTGATGACAATGTCTGAACTTACTACCTTCATTTAGTATCACCTTCTAAAAGGGCATGTCTTAGAACTTCATCTACATGTGAGACTGGTACAAATTCTAGTTCATTCCTTACACTTTCTGGAATATCATCAATATCCTTTACATTGTCCTTTGGTAGAATGACTTTCGTCAGACCTGCGCGATGGGCACTTAAAGTTTTTTCCTTTAAACCACCAATTGGTAGAACTCTTCCTCTAAGTGTAATCTCACCAGTCATTCCAACCTCTCTACGAATCGGTTTACCAGTTAAAGCCGATACGAGTGCCGTTGCCATTGTAATTCCCGCAGAAGGTCCATCCTTTGGAACAGCTCCTTCTGGTACGTGGATATGAATATCATATTTTTCATGAAAATCTGCTTCGATACCCAATTCAGTCGCCTTTGAGCGAATATAACTAAATGCGGCTTGTGCAGATTCCTTCATCACATCGCCAAGTTTACCTGTTAGAACAAGTTTTCCTTTACCTGGTGATAGTGAAACCTCTATTTGCAGGGTGTCCCCACCAACTGTCGTATAAGCCAAACCAGTTGCAACCCCTACTTGATCTTCAGTTTCAGCCATTCCATAGTGGAATCGTGGCTTTCCTAAAAATTCTTCTACATTCTTTTCAGTAACAATTACCCGCTTCTTTTCACCGGAAACGATGATTTTCGCTGTCTTCCTACAGATGGTCGCCATTTGACGCTCTAAGCTTCGTACTCCGGCTTCGCGAGTATAATAACGAACCACTTTCAGTATCGCATCATCACGAACCTGAAGAATCCCCTTCGTTAAACCATTTTCTTTAATTTGCTTCGGTAACAAATGGTCTCTACAGATGTGTACTTTTTCAAGTTCCGTGTAGCCTGCAATCGTAATGATTTCCATTCTGTCTAACAATGGACCAGGAATGGTAGACAAATTATTAGCTGTCGCAATAAACATGACCTTTGATAAATCGTAGGTTTCTTCAATATAATGGTCACTAAAATTATGGTTTTGTTCTGGGTCCAATACTTCCAGCATAGCTGAAGATGGATCTCCACGGAAATCGCTAGACATTTTATCAATTTCATCTAGTAAAAAGACAGGGTTAATCGTTCCTGCTTTTTTCATTCCTTGAATAATGCGTCCAGGCATGGCACCCACATAAGTTCTTCTATGTCCGCGTATTTCAGATTCATCGCGTACTCCACCTAGGGACACTCGAACAAAGTTGCGATTCAGTGATGTGGCAATAGAGCGGGCAAGGCTTGTTTTTCCCACACCAGGAGGTCCTGCTAAACAAAGAATAGGGCCTTTTAAGGAATTAGTCAGCTTCTGTACCGCCAAATATTCAAGTACACGTTCCTTAACCTTTTCCAATCCGTAATGATCTTGATTTAATACCTTTTCGGCTCGAAGAATATCAATATCATCCTCTGTCTTTTTGGACCAAGGTATTGTGATCAACCATTCGATATAATTACGGATGACTGCACTTTCTGCCGAACTAGATGGCACTTTCTCATATCGATCTAATTCCTTAAGGGCGGCCTTTTTCGCATGCTCAGGCATTTCAGCCTGTTCAATTTTTTTTGTCAGCTCAGCAATCTCACCTGTTTTGCCTTCTTTATCGCCTAATTCTTTTTGAATGGCCTTCATTTGCTCACGAAGATAATACTCTTTTTGCGTCCGTTCCATCGACCGTTTGACTCGTTGGCCAATTTTCTTTTCCAAATTAAGTACTTCTTTTTCATTATGAATGGTATCAATTACGCGATTTACACGGCTCTTTACATCAATTGTCTCAAGGATTTCTTGCTTTTCCTTTAGCTTGAGTGGTAAATGAGAAGCGATAATATCAGCCATTCTACCAGGTTCTTCAATATCAGCGACAGAGGCATACGTTTCTGCCGAGATTTTTTTAGAGAGTTTTATGTATTGCTCAAAATAGTCAAGCATTGTTCTCATCAGGGCTTGGTCTTCAACATCCTTAGTGTCAGGATCATCATACGTAACCACGCTTACCGAATAGTACTCATCTTCCTCATAGAATGAAACAATTTCCGCTCGGTTTAAGCCTTCTACCAATACTCTAATGGTACCGTTAGGCAGTTTTAGCATTTGTTTCACTTTAGTTAAAGTACCAATTTTGTATATATCCTCTTCGGATGGATCATCGATTGATACATCTTTTTGAGTTGTTAAAAAAATTAAGTGGTCATCTACCATTGCTTTTTCGAGTGCTTGTACAGATCTTTCACGGCCTACATCTAAATGTAGGACCATTGTCGGATAAACAAGCAATCCTCGAAGCGGCAGGAGGGGGACGATCCATTCGTTCTTTTCCGTCAATATACTGCACCTCCACATGCAATCCTAGTTTTCCTACTACTAATAGCAGATTAGTCTTTGTACAATTCTAACGTATTTATAATATGGTGTCTATTTTTAGAGATTCGTGATCTCTTTTTCAATATAATTTATATTTTCCCCAAACGTAAGGAAATCTTCCTATATTCATTTTGGATTTGGTTTGAGAGATAAGCAATAAAAAACTCCGGTTTGTTCTATGAAAAACAGACCGAAGTTTTATATGCTATTTATATTAAATCGATTCTTTCTTTGTTAGTTCAATCGAGGCTGGAATGGCTTCGTGCTTTCCAAAGGATTGGACTAGGGCAATCTCGAATACTTCATGTAGATGGGTAACAGGAACGATGTTGATTCCGTCAATCTCATTCAAGATCGTTTGCATATTTTCCTCTGGAATGATGACGGTTTTGGCTCCTGCCTTTCTCGCTGCCTTTACCTTAGGATAAACACCGCCAATAGGCTTCACATTACCATGAATACTAATCTCACCAGTCATAGCTACCGTGTTATCAATTGGAATTTTATAAATGGCGGAATAAATCCCTGTCGCCATGGCAATCCCTGCAGAAGGTCCATCGATTGGAACACCGCCAGGAAAATTAACATGGATATCGTAGTCATTTGCAGGCACTCCCATCGAACGGAGAACCGTAATCACATTTTCGATCGAACCGCGTGCCATACTCTTCCGGCGAATGGATTTCCCTTGACCGCCAATACTTTCTTCTTCAACAATACCAGTTATGTTGATGGTTCCCTTGTCTTTTGCCGGGATGACTGTAACTTCAATCTCAAGCAAGGCACCAGAATTTGGCCCATACACAGCTAGTCCATTCACCAGACCCACATGGGAAATATCATTAATCTTTCTTTCCATCCTTGGAGTCATTTGACTAGAATGGATAACCCACTCAATGTCTTCATCCTTGATATAATTACGGTCTTCTGTAATGGCAAGTCCAGCTGCAATTTGGATCATATTGACCGTTTCACGGCCATTTCTCGCATATGTAGATAAGGTATTAACACCTGTTTCATTAATTTCTAGATTTACTTTTTCAGCCGCCTTCTTCGCCACTTCCACAATTTCCTCCTGATTTAAATCGCGGAAGAACACCTCCATACATCGTGAACGAATCGCCGGAGGAATTTCACTCGGAGTCCTAGTAGTGGCACCAATTAAACGGAAATCGGCAGGAAGTCCATTTTTAAAAATATCATGAATATGCGTTGGTATTTGCGTATTTTCCTCATTATAATAGGCACTTTCCAAAAAGACCTTTCGATCCTCTAATACTTTTAGAAGTTTATTCATTTGGATTGGGTGTAATTCACCAATCTCATCAATAAAGAGCACTCCACCATGGGCATTTGTCACTGCACCTTGTTTGGGCTGTGGTATTCCCGCCTGTCCCATTGCGCCTGCACCTTGATAAATAGGGTCATGGACAGAACCAATTAAAGGGTCTGCAATTCCTCTTTCATCAAACCGTGCTGTTGTGGCGTCTAATTCAATAAACACAGAGGATGCTTTAAATGGTGACTTTTGATTCTTTTTGGCTTCTTCTAGAACAAGACGTGCAGCAGCCGTTTTTCCAACTCCCGGTGGTCCATAAATAATTACATGCTGTGGATTCGGTCCACAAAGGGCCGCCTTTAATGATTTAATCCCATCCTCTTGGCCTACAATATCCTTAAAGCTTGTAGGGCGCACTTTTTCAGCTAATGGCTCAGTCAATGAAATGGACCTCATTTTGCGAAGCTGCTCCATTTCTTTACGGGATTCCCGGTCAATGGACACTTTTTGCGTACGCTGATTCCTCAACAAATTCCAAAAATACAGCCCAATGATAATTCCGAAAAACAGCTGTATAAATAAGGCAATCCCCGTCCAACTCATACATTTCCCTCCTACTACATACTCACTATATATTAATAAGTATTTCCTGCAGGAAGGAGGAATAAACCACAAAAAGTAAAAAGACCTGGCAGAGAGCCAGGTCTTTAAAAGATTATGCAGATTTTTCTTCTGCAACAACCGTTCCATCTTCTAACACTAATTTTGGAATACTGTTTTCTAAGACAGTTTCCTTCGTAATGATACATTTAGTGATATCTTCGCGTGAAGGAAGATCAAACATAACATCAAGCATGATTCCTTCAATAATTGAACGAAGACCACGGGCACCCGTTTTTCGTTCAATTGCTTTCTTCGCGATTTCCTCTAATGCGCCCTCTTCAAATTGCAGCTCTACATCATCGATTTCAAGCATTTTTTGATATTGTTTAACAAGCGCATTTTTCGGTTTTGTTAAAATTTCAATCAATGCTGCCTCATCTAATTGTTCAAGGCTCGCAATCACCGGAAGACGACCAATGAATTCTGGAATTAATCCAAAACGAAGTAAGTCTTCAGGCAATACTTTTGAAAGAAGCTCTTTTTGAGAAACATCCACCTGTTTCACATCTGATCCAAATCCAATTACCTTTTGGCCTAAACGGCGTTTAATAATTGGTTCGATTCCGTCAAATGCTCCACCGCAGATAAATAAAATATTTGTAGTATCAATTTGGATAAACTCCTGATGTGGATGCTTTCTTCCACCTTGAGGCGGAACACTTGCAACTGTCCCTTCAAGAATTTTTAATAATGCCTGCTGCACACCCTCACCAGAAACATCACGTGTAATGGATGGGTTTTCTGACTTACGGGCGATTTTATCAATTTCATCAATATAGATGATTCCTTTTTCTGCTTTTTCCACATCATAATCAGCAGCTTGAATCAATTTTAATAAAATATTTTCTACGTCTTCTCCAACATACCCTGCCTCTGTTAAAGAAGTGGCATCGGCAATTGCAAATGGAACATTCAAAATCCGCGCTAATGTTTGTGCTAATAATGTTTTACCGCTACCAGTTGGTCCAATCATACAAATATTACTCTTTGAAAGCTCAACGTCATCAATTTTACTGTTAGAATTGATCCGCTTATAGTGATTGTATACCGCTACTGATAAAGATTTTTTCGCCTGGTCCTGGCCAATGACGTATTCATTAAGAATTTCACAGATTTCCTTTGGCTTTGGAACGTCTTTAAATTCAACTTCTTCTTCCGTTCCAAGTTCTTCTTCCACGATCTCTGTGCAAAGCTCGATACATTCATCGCATATATAAACTCCCGGCCCGGCAACTAATTTACGAACTTGATCCTGTGTTTTGCCACAGAAGGAACACTTTAACTGCCCTTTTTCATCATTAAATTTAAACAATCCTTTCACCCCTTAAAACGTTGTAAGTACCCTATTTGAAGCAGTGATTTACACAAACAAAAGTCTATATTTTTCTAACTATTCAGTGGTATGTATTTTGCATTGTAACACATGAAGCCAATGGACTGGAAATAAAACGCATTATGCAATTATGTTTTTTCTTCTCTACTTTTTGTTTGTGTAAGTCGATGGAAAACTTATGTACTCATTAATCTTAACCATATTTTTTGAAATTAAGTCTTAAAACTGTTTGGAAATTAATTATTCGCTTTTATTTGCTCCATTTCCTGCCCATTGAAAATAAAAATAAACTCCTGCGAAATACCTCAGCCGGATAATAAACAGGTTTCCCTGTCCTTATTATAATATGTAATGAGAAAAATGTATAAAACAAGGCACGATAAAAATCGCACCTTGTTTTTTAAATGGTTAAAATTTACTTCTTGTTTTCAACAAGAAAGTCAACTGCTTTTTTAAGTTTAAGGTCTGATTTAATACCTTCAGAACCGCCAAGAGCTTGTTTAATCATATCAACTGTCATGTTGTACATACCAGCCATTTTTTCTAGCTCAGCTTCTACATCTTCGTCAGTTACTTCAAGGTTTTCAGCTTTAGCAATCGCTTCTAAAGTTAAGTTCACTTTTACGCGGTTTTGTGCTTCTTCCTTCATTTGCTCGCGTAATGCATTTTCGTCTTGACCTGAGAATTGGAAGTAAAGCTCAAGGTTCATACCTTGCATTTGTAAACGTTGCTCAAACTCTTGAAGCATACGGTTTACTTCATTTGTAACCATTACTTCTGGAACTTCAACTTCAGCATTTTCAGCAGCTTTTTCAACTACAGTATCACGTAGGTGGTGCTCTGCTTCATGCTTTTTGCTATCTACTAAACGAGTTTGGATTTTTTCTTTAAGAGCATCTAATGTTTCAACTTCTTCATCTACATCTTTAGCAAACTCGTCATCTAATGCAGGAAGTTCTTTCCCTTTAATTTCATGAACAGTCACTTTGAATACAGCAGGCTTACCAGCAAGCTCAGCAGCGTGGTATTCTTCAGGGAATGTAACTTCTACGTCTTTAGATTCGCCAGCTTTTACTCCAACTAATTGCTCTTCAAAGCCAGGGATGAAAGAGCCAGAACCTAATTCTAACGAGTGGTTTTCAGCTTTTCCACCTTCGAAAGCTTCGCCATCAACGAATCCTTCGAAATCGAGAACAACTGTATCACCGTTTTCTGCAGTTCCTTCTTCTTTCACTACTAACTCAGCTTGACGCTCTTGAAGAGTTTTTAATTCGTTTGCAACGTCTTCGTCCGTTACGTTAGTATCTAATTCTTCAACTTCAAGGCCTTTGTATTCGCCTAATTTTACTTCTGGCTTTACTGTAACAGTTGCCTTGAAGATAAGCTCTTTACCTTTTTCCATTTGCTCGATATCGATTTCAGGACGATCAATTGGCTCGATTCCAGTTTCATCGATTGCTTTTCCATATGCTTCTGGAAGAATGAAATCTAATGCATCTTGGTAAAGTGATTCTACGCCAAAGCGCTTTTCAAACATGCCACGTGGCATTTTACCTTTACGGAAGCCTGGAACGCTAACTTGTTTTACAACTTTTTGGAACGCTGCGTCTAGACCTTTTGTTACCTCTTCAGCACTTACTTCAACTGTAAGGACGCCTTGGTTTCCTTCTAATTTTTCCCATTTTACTGTCATACCTTTTTCCCTCCAACAAATCTATTCTCATATCATTCGTAACGAATTGAGTCGGAAAATGTCTTGTCCATCAAGCCATTCTTCCATTTTTAAATGTAAAATATAGTTTTTTACACAATGCAACCCCTACATTATAACACAGGATTGTTTTCTTTCAACAGCGAAGCCTATATATTAGGATAAGAAATTTTCTCAATTTCCTCTATTTGAGCCCTCGCCTGCTCAATTTCTTCCATTGGAATTTGATATTCACTTGAAAGCCTCTCGACTTTCCCATCCATCCCCAAATAATCTTCAGCTAATAAATGAAAGGCTGCCGCCCACGCTGCTGGTTTCTCCGGTTGGAAATCAAATGGATAACTGATAAAAAAAGTTCGTTCTACCATTCCGATGGTCTGTTCAAATAGAACAGGATTATTGCTCTCTAACTGGGCTTCTAGTAGTTCCTTTACCCTGTTCATTTTAGGGTGAACCCTTACTTCAGGCAGGTTGAATGGGTGGAAACTTTCTTCACTCGTAAATTTCTTTATCACAAAATCTCTATCTATTTCTTGCTCTTTTAAAAGAGTTAACAGCACTGTTTTAAGAAACGGATGCCCTGTTTCTGATTTTAAATAATCAGCTATTTCATTTACATATGGGCGAATGTTTTTTTCCGCTAAGCTTGAAATAAGCAGTAGCTGCTCGTTTAGATTTTTGGTTGTTAATAGATTTAGCTCTTTTGCATTGGTTTCCTCGAAAACGTTTTCTTCTTCTGTTGGTGTCTGACGATTTTCGGCCATCCTTCGGCTGAATTGAAGGATGGTTAGAAAGTGATCTTGTTTTTCTGTCGGGATTTCCTTTTCGTCA
Source organism: Neobacillus rhizosphaerae (assembly GCF_050477885.1). Lineage (GTDB taxonomy): Bacteria > Bacillota > Bacilli > Bacillales > Cytobacillaceae > Neobacillus > Neobacillus rhizosphaerae_A. Next base: position 12,570 of record NZ_JBCNAC010000019.1, on the reverse strand, counting down.
AAGAGAGCCTCAATAGTAGAGACAATCTCATGGTATTCATGCATCTGAATCAACACGGTCAAATACAAATCCACCAACTGAATATAGTCACCGATTCCCTTAAGCAGCATCTCCTTCGCCAGTACCTTGGCGTTCTTGAAAGAGCCTGCTTCAAAGTAGGCGAGTACAAGGCCAATTAATATATTATCGTTATCCGGGTCTAGTTCTCTAGCTTCTTCTAAAAGGGGAATCGCTTCTTTAAATTTTTTCTTCTCAAGGCTTTCCAACCCTTTATCTGTTAACCTTTTTTCTAGTCCGGGAAAGTAAATGACATTATCTTTTCTTTTCGGCTGTTCCCGTTTTTTCATAATATACCGTCCTTCAGATTATTGTTGGACATTAGTGTAGCATAATTTGTAGACAAGAACAAAAGGCGGAAGCGCCTCGTTCAGCCCCGACAGGCAAATGTTCTTCGGCGAGAAAAGTCCGCCTTTTGACTTTTCTTGCCGAAGGTTATTTGACCCGAGGGGCTAGGCGCTGGAGCTAGATTCGGACAACTAGTTCAGTTATCCACGCTCAGACCTTTTTATAATTTTCTAAACAAAAAAAACTCACCAACACGGGTGAGTGATATGATTGGTATGTAGTTTACATCTTACAAGAAAATGGCGTCCCAGGAGAGATTCGAACTCCCGACCGTACGCTTAGAAGGCGTATGCTCTATCCGGCTGAGCTACTGGGACATATTAATTGTTCCTTAAGACAAGATTTATTATATTATCCTACTATCAAAAAGTCAACACTCTTCTTTTTATTTATCCAATAAAATAATGGGGGGAAAAGTTCCCCCTTATCTACTTAGATTAAATTCACAAGCTAAATCCGTCAATTCCTGACCATTAACCTCATATACGGACATTTTCACTTTCTCATCATTCAAATCCAGGATCATATAAGTCTTCTCCAACCGCTCACGAGGCAGGCGTATGCTTCCTGGATTTAAAAACACTGTTCCATCGATTTCTTCTGCACCTAATACATGCGAATGACCAAAACAGACGATATCCGCATCAAGTTCTTGTGCCTTGTATTTTAAACTCATTAAAGAAGTTTTAACAGAGTATCGGTGACCATGTGTAACAAAAAATTTATGTCCAGAAATCTCTAAGACCGTCTCTAACGGAAATCCTCCACCAAAATCACAATTCCCCATCACGGTTACATACCCAGTAATCGCCCCGTCATCAGGCATTAACTGTGAATCTCCGCAGTGAATCATAACATCTACGTCCTTTAAATGCCTTTCTCTAATGACTTCGAGCTCCTTGGTTAACCCGTGACTGTCACTCACAATTAAAACCTTGCTCATGACTGTTCAGGGCTTTCTAAAATAGAATCTAGCAATACATCGAGCTTTTTCAACGCATTTGCACGGTGGCTGATTTTATTTTTCAGATCAGCAGTTAACTCCGCCATAGCTAGACCTTTCTCCGGCACATAAAACACCGGATCATACCCAAACCCATTTACCCCTCTAGGTTCATTAAGTATACGACCCTCACAGGTGCCTGACACCGTCATTGTTGTTTGACCAGGTACGGCAACAGCCAATGCACAGTAGAATCTGGCTGTCCTGTTTTCCTCTGGGACATTTTTCAATTCCGCTAACACTTTTTCGGTATTGTTCTGATCATTTTTCGGTTCCCCTGCATAGCGGGCAGAAAAGATTCCCGGCCTTCCTTCAAGAGCGTCCACAATCAAACCAGAATCATCACCAATGACCATTTTATTTAAGGCTTGAGAGATCGCTTCTGCTTTTAGAATAGCATTTTCTTCAAATGTAGTTCCGGTTTCTTCCACCTCTGGAATCTCTGGAAAATCTAGCAATGTTTTGACTTCAATACCTCTCGATGCAAAGATATGTTCAAATTCTCTGGCTTTCCCAGGGTTTTTAGTAGCAATAATAACTTCTTTCATCATGGTTCCCCTCTTATTTTTTTCTACGTGCTTCAATTTTCTTTGTAATGTTCTCACCCAAGGCAGCTTTTTGCTGTTCAAATAGCTCCATTAGTCCTTCCTGAGCAGTGGAAAGCAGTCCTTGAAGTTGTTCATAGGAGAACGTCGATTCCTCTCCCGTTCCCTGTAATTCTACAAATTCACCGGCTCCTGTCATGACTACATTCATATCGACTTCAGCTTTAGAATCTTCCGCGTAGTTTAAGTCCAGTACAATTTGTTTGTTATGCAAAATTCCTACACTAGTTGCAGCTAAATAATCAGTTATAGGAAACTTTGTAAGTGACTTTTTCTCTGCCAGTTTATTAAGAGCAATCGTCATCGCGACAAATGCACCAGTAATAGAGGCTGTACGCGTGCCTCCATCTGCTTGAATCACGTCACAATCTATCCAAACAGTTCTTTCTCCTAGTGCTGAAAGATCTACAATCGCTCTCAGTGCACGGCCTATTAAGCGCTGAATCTCCATTGTACGGCCAGACACTTTTCCTTTTGATGATTCTCGAATGTTTCTAGTCTCTGTCGCTCTAGGAAGCATTGAGTACTCTGCGGTAATCCAGCCCTTTCCTTCCCCTCTCATAAAATGAGGAACTCTCTCTTCAATACTGGCTGTACAAATCACCTTTGTATTCCCAACAGAAATAAGGACAGAACCTTCAGGATGCATTAAATAATTGGTTTCAATATGTATTGGTCTTAGCTGTAATGGTTCTCTTCCATCCACACGCACTTGTACTTCCTCCTTCATTTCGTAAAGCTTTGCCTCTTGTCTATTATTCCAAATAAAGAAGAGGCGGCCTTCTAGCCAACCTCTTTCATTGTCACTATATAGTATAACAAAAAACTTTTTTTAAAAACTACCTGTGTTGACTTTTTCTGGTCGAGTTACCGGCTCAGTCAATTTTTTCCCTTTATCATTTTTTAACTCGGCTTTTCCTTTTACTTGGACAGCAACCTTCTCAATACCTGTTTGTTCCGTTAAGGAAAGAACCAGTGCATCTAATAAACTTTGAGAGATGACCTTCTTACCAAAGCTTCCATATACATTTTCATTGAAGTTTAAGGTAACCTTACCGTCCTCATATTTAGGAGCCTCAAGTAGTTTTACATCAGACATAAATTCTGATACAAGGTTTGATTTTTCACTAGGACCTTTTATTAACTCGTTTACCACTGCAACGATATTATTTGTCTCGCTCGCACTCACCCTGCGAGTAACTGGAACATAGTAGTAAGAACCCTCTTCTCCACCAATATAATAGACGGTTACAGGCTTCGTATTCGTGATATCTACTACATCTGTTGTATCGTAGTTAATACCCGTTGCTCTTGAAAGATTTTCACTGATTGGTGTTCCATTAACGGGCATTTCCGTTAAGTCATGACCATTCATCTTAAGTTTGACTGATTTCACATTATCAAATTGAGTCAGTGTCCATGTTACGGACTGAAGGATTTTCATCTCATCCTCTGGCTGATAATTTTTAAATTCCTTCGAGAAGTTGACTGTTGCGACACCTTCTTTATTAATATCAACAGAAAGCTCGGTATCCTCCGGCAGGACAGCTCTAAAATCATTAGGCAGCAGTTCGGAGACAGGTCCATTGGCCACTAGGTATTCTAATGCCTGTTTTGCTACGGAAGATGTTTTTGGCAATGCTAAGGTCTGTGGTACCACATAGCCGTTTTTATCAATTAAGTATAATTCTGTCTTTACGACATTTTCTGCATTTTCTTTTTTAACTGCAGTTGTTTCCTTACTTGTCTTATTTTCCACGACAGTTTTTGGCGGGTCGATTTTCTTTTGTGTTTCGGTCCCAAACAAGCCACAGCCAGAAAGTAGAACGGTTGAAGTAAGAACAGTTAAACCAATAATTTTTGCTTTATTATTAGACATCATAATTCCCCCCTAAGACAGTTTGTACTAACATGTATACGAGCCATGTAAGAATTTAGACCGCCTTATGAAAGAAAAATAGAACTTTTCTATTAAAAAATTTTTTACATATTAAAAGAAGAGGCTGCCTTTTGAGACAACCTCTTCCAATTAAAGTTTAATTTTATTAACAGGACTAATAGGAAATCCCAGCCACTGTGAAGCAATTTTCGAAAAAATCCTTCTGGAACCAGTCGTGTAAAACTCATGTTCAGGCTCTTCCTCACATGTCTCTAGCAAACCATTATATTCGAGGATGGCACTGATTTCCCGGGCCGTTTCATCACCAGAACTAATCACATTCACTTCAGTACCCATCGTCTTTTTAATGAGTGGTTCAAGTAATGGATAGTGCGTACAGCCTAAAATAAGCGTATCTAAGTTTTGCTGCAGCATGGGTTTTAACGCTTCGTTCACAATTTTTTCAGCAATTGGTCCATCATATTCCCCACTCTCAACAAGCGGGACAAATTTCGGACACGCATGTCCCTTTACAAAAATCCGGCTATTCAGCGATTTCAACGCCTTTTCATATGCACCGCTCTTAACCGTTACCTCTGTACCGATCATGCCCACCCGATAGTTCTTTGTTCGTTTAATTGCAGCACGTGCTCCTGGATTAATAACTCCGATTACAGGAATAGAAAGTTCCTTACGAATGTCATCAAGAGCTGCAGCGGTTGCGGTATTACAAGCAATAACAAGCATTTTGATGTTTTTTTCTAATAAGAAACGGGTCATCTCCCATGTAAATCTCTTTACTTCTTTTGTCGTCCTTGGACCATAGGGGCAGCGTGCGGTATCACCTAAATAGATGATTTTTTCATTTGGAAGCTGCCTCATTACCTCTTTGGCAACGGTTAATCCTCCGACACCTGAATCAATGACACCTATTGGTTGCTTCAAACTTCTCGCCTCATTCTTAACGCATTTCTTGATGTAATTTTTTTAAGCTGTCTTGAAGAAGAAGGATTTCTTCTGAAGTGAAATCAATTAAAATATCCTCTAGATATACCTGACGTTTTTTAATCACCTCATCGATAATCCGCTTTCCTTCTTCTAATAAATGAATTCTAACCACACGGCGGTCACTTGGGTCCTTTACTCGTTCCACAAGCAAATTCTTCTCCATTCGATCGACCAGATCCGTTGTTGTACTGCACGCCAAATACATTTTATTAGAAAGCTCGCCGATGGTCATGTCACCGTCTTCAAAGAGCCATTGTAATGCAACAAATTGGGGCGGAGTAATCTTATAATTACCCAGCATTTCTCTTCCTTTTTGTTTGATAATACCGGAAATATACCTTAAATCCTTTTCAATGTTCGCTACTACGTCCCCATCCACTTTTTGTGAATTTTCGAGTTTCATCTATTCATACACTCCTATTAATAGGCTTCTCCTCAAGACTTTTCATTAAAGCCCTTATGCCAAGCTGAACGTCTCAAGCTTGTACTTATTTTCTACTTTTTTCGCAAAAAATTCAAGACTTAAGTAAGAAAAGCGGATGCCGAGTTAGCATCCTAGCTTTCCACAGGTAGAATGAGTTCAACCATTGTTCCTTTTTTATCACTCCAAAAATGAACACTGCCACGATGATTCTCAACAATTTGCTTTGAAATCATAATCCCTAAACCTGTACCGCTCTCTTTAGTTGTAAAGAAAGGTTCACCAATTCTCTTTAAAATATGGTGTGGCATGCCACACCCAGTATCCTTAAAAATAATCTTGACCTTACCTTCACCGTGCTGTTTCATTCCAACGGTAATCACCCCACCTTTTGGCATCGCATCGATAGAGTTCTTCAATATATTAATGAACACTTGTTTTAACTGGTTTCTATCACAGCGAATGGTAAACCTATCACTATCATAAATGGTTTTTATTTGAACTCCATTCATAATGGCTTGTGTATTTATCAGGGTCTTTACGTTTTCCATTAGTGTTATGATATTCTCTACTTCAAATTTCAAATCCTGAGGCTTAGCTAGGACCAATAATTCGCTTAAAATGAGCTCAATCCGATCGATTTCAGATTGGATAATAGTAAAGTATGTCTTATTATCTAATTGATTTTCCATTAGCTGTAGAAATCCTTTAATTGCGGTAAGTGGATTCCGAACCTCGTGTGCAATCCCCGCAGCCAACTGTCCTGCGACACTTAGTTTTTCTGAGTTTAATAAGAGCTCCTTTGTATTGATCTGCTCTGTTATATCTCTTATGACACTTACTATTTCTAAAACAAGATGGGTATCAGGGTCAATAACTGGTTTGCAAAGCATTTCAACCCAAATATACTCTCCATTCTTTTTGGCAACACGATAGGAGCCCCTTCCATTTACATGTTCATTCAAAACACTTTTTCGATCCTCAAAAGCTCGAACAGTGTCATCTCTATGTATGAATGAAAAAATATTTTTTCTGTATAATTCTTCAGATGTATATCCAAGAATATGCTCACTGGAGGGGGAAACATAAAGAATTTCGCCCGATAAATTGGTACTAATAATAATATCGAGTACATTATCAGTCAATATATGATGCATGACTTCTACTTTTCTAGCTTCTTCTTTTTTTCTTTTTAAATGGGTTATATCTTTTGCAATCGCGCAGACACCTACTATTTGGTTCTCAACACTAATAGGGATTTGTGTGATATTCAAATCAATGAGCTTTCCTGCTTTGTTTTGCATCCTACAATCAAAATTTTGAAATTCGCCGAAAGAAGCTTTATGAAAATGGTGAAATACTTTATTCATATCTTCAATTGGAAAAAGAAATTGGAGTTTCAATTGCAAAGACTCTTCCACTGAGAATTCTGTTAAGCTTTCAAATGCAGGATTCACTTGAACAAGATACCCTTCTAAGTCCATGGTAAAAATACTATCTGGATTACAAGCAAACAAGGTTTCAAATCTGCTTAGATTGTCATCTAAAAAATGTCTTAATAACAGTTTCTTTTCACTCTTAATTGCTGCTACAGAACCATTCATCTCTCTTTATCAGTTCCTTTCCCGTATTCACCTGTCATTATATAAAAAGCCAAGATGGATTTATTCCCATCTTGGCTTGCGTTTAGAACAATAGTTTTGGTCTAATTCAAGTCCACCCTTTTGCTTTTGAAGCTGAAAAGAACGATCAATCTTTATCTAGTTAACATTGCAATTTGCCCCTAATTAAGATAAAAGCATTAAATCTTTTATCCTAATTTCATTGTAAAATTAACTAATTATTTTTTCAATATATTTTGAACATTTTTCCATTTACTTATTCTAAATATTACATTACCAACCATTACTCAAACGATTGGTAATAACTACAGCTCTTTTTATGGTATGAGACTTATGAACCGGCCTCCTAAACGGATGCCGGTCATATTTAAAGTTCTAGCTCTCCCATTCGAAGGAGCTCTACAACTGCTTGTGAACGCCCCTTAACACCAAGCTTTTGCATGGCATTTGATATGTGATTTCGAACCGTTTTTTCGCTTATAAATAATTCACCAGCGATTTCTTTCGTTGTTTTGTCTTGTACTAGTAATTCGAATACTTCTCTTTCACGTTTGGTGAGTAACGGCTTGTGATTATAATCATTCTCCTTCAAGTAATGTAACCCTCCTTGCCTTCGCCAGTTATGAACACGGGGTGGGTATATATTTAGTCACCATATCTTATGTGAACGATTCAAATGTAGTGACTTTTTTTCTAATAAGAAAATAAAAAAAAGGCCCTAACAATTAGGAACCTGTAAGCTTTGCATAAATGATATATCGTTTTGGCGCATTCCCTATATAACGAAATGGATAGCAGGTAGTTACAATTAGTTCTTCATTCTGCTTTTGTAGGGTGATAATACTTGTATCATTTGACTTAACAATTTTAGTGTGGGTAATTTCATAGGTGAAATTTCCATAGGGCATTTGCATCTGTAGTGAATCACCAATTTTCAGCTCACCTAATCGCCGAAATACCGTATCCCTATGTCCTGACAAAACAATCTGCCCTACATCACCAGGATAAAAAGAGCCTTTGTAATGTCCGACACCCTTCTCAAGATCGTCCGGATCTGTTCCTTCGATAATAGCTAGCTCAGCTTTAATTTTGGGAATCGCTAATAGTCCGACTGTATCACCCGTTTGAGGAGGAGGGCTATCGTTTTTCCTCTTATTATAGGAAGGATCAGCTGGCTGCTTTGAAACTAATTCCTTTGCCTTCTCTAATGAATGATTCGTTTGCAGCTTTACATCAACTAGTTGCCAAATGCCTACTCCTATAACGATAACACCTATAAAAATGATGAAAAGTGGAAGTTTTGATTTCAATGGATTCCCTTCCTTTGTAAAAGGTACTGATAAATGTAGTATAACAAAGGAAGTAAAACACCGCTATTCTAACTGTGCACCTTAAAAACTAAAAAACCTCCTTTTCTTATTAGAAAAGAAGGTTTTAAGATTCAAATCATAGGAACTAAAGACCCTTAACTTATTAACTATGGTCACTTCCGAAGAAGTTTCTAAATGATTGGAAAGTGGTATCACGGTTCAATGCAGCAATGGAGGTAGTCAATGGAATACCTTTTGGACAAGATTGAACACAGTTTTGTGAGTTACCACAGTTTGCAAGACCGCCCTCACCCATGATCGCTTCTAAACGCTCCGCCTTATTCATTTCCCCTGTTGGATGTGCGTTAAATAGGCGAACCTGAGAAAGTGGCTGCGGCCCGATAAAGTCAGATTTACTGTTCACATTTGGACATGCCTCTAGGCAGACACCACATGTCATACACTTTGAAAGCTCATAAGCCCACTGACGCTTTTTCTCTGGCATACGAGGTCCTGGTCCTAAGTCGTATGTTCCATCAATAGGAATCCATGCCTTCACTTTCTTTAAAGCATCAAACATTCTGCTTCGGTCTACCGCAAGGTCCCTCACAACTGGGAATGTTCTCATTGGCTCTAAACGGATAGGTTGCTCTAATTGATCAATCAGTGCCGAACAGGATTGACGAGGCTTACCGTTAATAACCATTGAACAAGCACCACAGACTTCTTCGAGACAGTTCATTTCCCAAGTGATTGGGGTAGAGGCTTGTCCCTTTGCGTTCACAGGATTCTTACGAATTTCCATCAAAGCGGAAATGACGTTCATATTCGGACGATATGGAACCTCAAATTCCTCTTCGTAAGGAGTAGAATCCGGTGTATCCTGACGCATAACTAGAAACTTAACTGTTTTATTTTCAGACATTATTACCCACTCCCCTTTCTATTAATGCTTTGTAGTATAATCTCGTTTCCGTGGCTTAATTAAAGATACATCAATCTCTTCATAATGGAAGGCTGGAGCTGATTTTGAATCAACAAATTTCGCCATTGTTGTTTTCATAAACTCTTCATCATTACGTTCAGGGAATTCAGGCTTATAGTGAGCACCGCGGCTCTCATTACGGTTTAACGCTCCGATTGTAATAACACGTGCTAATTGAAGCATATTTTGTAATTGTCTAGTAAATGCTGCCCCTTGGTTGCTCCACTTAGATGTATCGTTGATATTGATGTTCTGGTAGCGTTCTAATAGTTCCTGAATCTTTTCATCAGTTTGCTGCAACTTATCATTGTAACGAACAACTGTAACGTTATCTGTCATCCATTCACCAAGTTCCTTGTGAAGGATGTATGCATTTTCTGTACCGTTTAGTGACATGATTGAATTCCACTTTTCTTCCTGTTCCTTCACATGACGGTCAAAAACAGTAGAAGATACAGCATCAGAACTCTTCTCAAGGCCATTGATATATTTAACCGCATTTGGTCCTGCAACCATTCCGCCGTATACCGCTGAAAGTAAAGAGTTCGCACCTAGTCGATTAGCACCGTGTTGTGAAAAATCACACTCACCAGCAGCAAAAAGACCCGGGATACTTGTCATTTGGTCATAATCAACCCATAGTCCACCCATTGAGTAGTGAACAGCTGGGAAAATTTTCATTGGGACTTTACGTGGGTTATCTCCCATGAACTTTTCATAAATTTCAATGATTCCGCCCAGTTTAACGTCCAACTCATGTGGATCCTTATGAGATAAGTCAAGGAAAACCATGTTTTCGCCGTTAATTCCAAGTTTCTGACTAACGCATACATCAAAGATTTCACGTGTCGCAATATCACGTGGAACTAGGTTTCCGTAAGCCGGATATTTTTCCTCTAGGAAGTACCAAGGTTTTCCGTCTTTGTACGTCCAGATACGACCACCTTCACCACGAGCGGACTCACTCATTAAGCGAAGCTTATCATCACCAGGAATAGCAGTTGGATGAATTTGAATCATTTCTCCGTTTGCATAATATGCACCCTGCTGATAAACAATAGAAGCAGCGGAGCCTGTATTAATTACAGAGTTTGTTGACTTACCAAAAATAATTCCAGGTCCACCGGTTGCCATAATGACTGCATCCGCGGCAAACGATTTAATTTCCATTGTTTTTAAGTCCTGAGCAACAATCCCACGGCAGACGCCTTCATCGTCAACGACCGCACCAAGGAATTCCCAGCCTTCATATTTTGTAACTAATCCGTCCACTTCATGGCGACGAACTTGCTCATCTAATGCATATAACAATTGCTGACCAGTTGTCGCACCAGCAAATGCTGTACGGTGATGTTGGGTTCCTCCAAAACGGCGGAAGTCTAAAAGACCCTCTGGTGTACGGTTAAACATAACACCCATCCGGTCAAATAAATTGATAATACCAGGTGCTGCATCACACATAGCTTTAACTGGCGGTTGATTCGCTAAAAAGTCTCCGCCATAAATCGTATCGTCAAAGTGAATCCACGGAGAATCCCCTTCACCTTTTGTATTTACTGCTCCATTAATACCGCCTTGGGCACAAACAGAGTGAGAACGTTTAACCGGAACAAGAGAAAAAAGCTCTACCGGAGTTCCTGATTCTGCAGCCTTGATGGTAGCCATTAAGCCAGCTAAGCCGCCGCCGACTACGATCACTTTACCTTTACTCATTCGTGACTCACTCCCTTAATCCAAAAAATACTATATTTTTCCGACCGTTAAATGGTTATTGAACAAATGCGATAAGTGTTTGAATTCCAATGAAAGAAAGAACAATAAAAACACCAACGGTCACATATGTAGAAATAACTTGTGAGCGAGGTGATACTGTAATCCCCCAGCTAACTAAGAAGGACCAAAGTCCGTTTGCAAAGTGGAAAATAGCCGAAAGGATCCCCACTAAATAGAAAACAAACATAAATGGTGATGTCAAAATATTATGCATCATATCATAGGATACTTCCGTACCAAACGCCGCTGCTACACGTGTTTGCCAAACGTGCCACGTAATAAAGATGAGCGTAATTACACCTGATACTCGTTGAAGCATGAACATCCAGTTCCTAAAGAAACCAAATCTTTTTACATTACTTTTAGCGGTAAAAGCAATATAAAGTCCATAGATTGCATGAAATAGCAATGGTAAATAAATAATTACAGTTTCTAAGACAATGCGGAATGGTAGACTTCCCATAAAGCCTGCAGCCTTATTGAAAGACTCTGGACCTCCAGTGATAAAATGGTTGACTACAAGATGCTGTGTAAGAAACACTCCAATTGGAATGACCCCTAGCAGCGAATGTAATCTGCGATTAGCAAACTCTCGATTCCCCGCCATACATTTACCCCCCTTAATTTTTAAAAAATGATGTTAAGCTCTTTCTCCTATGTACCCCTTAAAGAAACTTAACCCAATACCACTGTGACAATAATGTGACATGTCCATTTTACTCCCATCGACATAGAGCGTCAAGAAAACGGATACACAATCTTTATCAAAAAATAAAATTTTTAAAATATATTGATATTATAATAGGATAGTACCTATTTAAGTAGAACAGCCGCTTCAGTTTACCTCACAACCCATATTATTACATTTAATTACCAACATCTAACGGGTTGGTATTTCCCATCAAACGGATAAGATAATTATGATGATAAATAAGATATGATATTCCGAAATAATATATCATTCTTAAAAGGATTAATTCACATTTTCAGCAATTCAGTACTGAAAAATAAATCAAATTGTATATAATAGAATGATAGAAAGAGGGGAAGCTTGTGAAAGAAAGTACAGCCGTTAATCAACATTTGAATCATGAAGAACCAGAACCAAGAACCATTTCAATGTTTGGGTATGAAATCATTAGGGAGTACCTTTTGCCAGAGATCCTAGGTAAAGACACTCCTGAAATCTTATACTGGGCAGGAAAACGTCTTGCACGAAAGTTCCCATTACCTGACCACGAAACATTAGTTGAGTTTTTTACTAATGCTTCTTGGGGACAGCTTGAAATAATAAAAGAGACAAAAAATGAAATCGAATTCGAACTAGTAAGCCCACTCATTGTTTCTCGTGTAAAATCAAAAGCAGAACACTTCTACCAACTCGAAGCTGGCTTCCTTGCCCAACAAATTGAACTACAAAAAGAAGTGATTGCAGAAGCGTTTGAACACCCAGTAAAAAAAGCAAATAAAGTCCAATTTACTGTTAAATGGGATCGAAAAGATGTAATTTAGTAAGAAAAGCGCAAGCGCCTTGACCAGCCCCGACAGGCAAATGTTCT
>NZ_JBCNAC010000018.1:0-15042 GCF_050477885.1 Neobacillus rhizosphaerae | reverse complement strand
CAATTCTCGAAGTCGAATTTATACTTTCCTTGATCATCGCAAAGAGGCTGACTCGAGTTGAACGAGTCAGCCTCTTCTTTGTTAATTTCCAAGCTCAAATGCGCTGTGGAGGAGTTCAACTGCTTTTAACATATTCTTTTCTTCTAAAACAGCAGACACTTTAATTTCAGAGGTGCTGACCATTTTGATTTGGATGCCATTTGAAGCAAGCACTTCAAACATTTTCGCAGCCACACCCGGATTAGAAATCATGCCTGAACCCACAATAGAAACCTTTGCCAGTTTGTTTTCTGCATCAAGTTGTTCATAGCCAAGTACAGCTTTATTATCTTCTAATACCTTTAATGTCTCTAACAGATCATTGGTATGTATGGAGAATGATAAATTAGCCGTTCCCCCTTCTGTTGTGCTTTGAATAATAATATCAACGTTTATGTGATTTTGAGCAAGAGTTGTAAAAATCGTTGATAAACTGGTTAAGGAATTGGATAACCCTAAAACGGTAACTTTTGTAATTTCATCTTCAAATGCGACACCACGTACAACTAAATTTTGTTCCATTGTTGCTTCCCCCTCAATGACTGTTCCTTCGATTTTCTCCATGCTTGAACGAACTTCAAGTCTCACTTGATAATTTTTAGCAAATTCTACCGCTCTTGGATGCAGTACACCTGCACCGAGATTAGCAAGCTCCAGCATTTCATCATAGGAAACGGATAATAACTTACGGGCCTCTTTCACATATCTCGGATCTGTTGTGAATACACCCGTTACATCCGTATAAATATCACATTTATCTGCTTTTAACGCCGCTGCCAGGGCGACCGCTGTTGTATCAGAACCCCCTCGGCCCAAAGTGGTTATTTCCCCATCTTCAGTAATTCCTTGGAATCCGGCAACAATAACAACCTTGCCTTTTGTGAGTTGGTTTTTAATGGATTCTGTCTTGATATTTGAAATTCGTGCGTTTCCATGAACCGGTTCGGTTACGATTCCCGCCTGCCAACCTGTATAAGAAACCGCTGGTAGACCTTGTTGATTTAAGGCCATGGATAATAAAGCGATCGTTACCTGCTCGCCTGTCGAAAGGAGCATATCCATATCCCGTTTATTAGGTTGATTGGAAATTTCTTTCGCTAGACCCACGAGCTGGTCCGTTGATTTTCCCATTGCAGAAACAACTACAACAACGTTATTGCCTCTCTCTGTTTCTTCTTTTACACAGGCTGCAACATTTAAAATTCTTTCTACACTGCCAACGGAGGTTCCCCCGAATTTTTGAACAACTAAGCCCATCTTTTCCCCTTCTTTCAGTTATGCTCTACCTATTTTGCTACAAAAACATAAATAAAAAAGCAATGAGAGGCATCTCATTGCTTTTTGAACACGAAAAATAAATTCCTGAACAAATAACGTAAGATAGCTCTCCAAGACACACGTCTTGACAATCCGGCATTTATTCAATACAGGACCAGCAAAGAAAGAAATGAGACTTTCTTTACTTCGGCGAACATCCCCTTTCATGATTCTTCCTTGAAGCTCATCCTTCTCAGAATCACTACTCTTGAAGCTCGCACCTCTACCTTCACTTTAGTACTATAAAGTGATAGTAATTTAAATTTTCACTAATTATAGCATGGTCAATTTATTCTGACAATAACTATTCTAGAAGTTTTTTCATTAACTCTTCTGCCACATTCGATGGAATACCAATGTCTGTGAATTCCTCTAGACTCGCTTCCTTCATTTTTTTCACCGAACCAAACTGTTTGAGCAATAGTTTTTTGCGTTTCTCCCCAATCCCCGGGATATCATCCAACAAGGATTGGAAGGCGCTCTTTCCACGTATTTGGCGGTGAAAGGTAATGGCAAAGCGGTGAACCTCATCTTGAATACGTTGTAGCAAATAAAACTCCTGGCTGTTCCGTTCAAGTGGAACAATTTCTAACGGATTGCCGTATAACAATTGCGACGTACGGTGTTTTTCATCCTTTACGAGACCCGAAAGTGGGATATCTAATCCTAATTCATTTTCTAAAACATCCCTAACCGTTTCAACATGTCCTTTTCCACCATCAATAATGATAAGATCCGGTAGAGGAAGACTTTCTTTTAAGGCTCTCGAGTACCTTCTTCTAGTTACTTCCCTCATCGATTCATAATCATCCGGTCCCTTTACAGACTTGATTTTATACTTGCGATATTCTCTCTTATTCGCTTTCCCATCTGTAAACACAACCATCGCTGAAACAGGATCTGTCCCTTGTATATTAGAGTTATCGAAAGACTCAATCCGATGCGGTGTATAAATCCCAAGAAGCTTACCAAGGTTTTCTACTGCCTTAATGGTCCGTTCTTCATCCTTCTCAATTAAAGAAAACTTTTCATTCAGGGCAATTTTCGCATTTTTGATTGCAAGGTTAACAAGGTCCTTCTTTTGTCCCTTTTTCGGTTGAAGAACCTTCACTTCTAGGAGTTGTGCGGTCATATTCAAATCAATTTCATCTTGGATCAGGATTTCTTTCGGCTTAAAGTGATTGGCCTTTTGATAAAATTGTCCTAAAAACGTTAGGATTTCTTCCTCTGGCTCATTGTAGATGGGAAACATGGAAACATCCCGCTCAATCAGCTTTCCTTGACGGACAAAAAAGACCTGTACACACATCCAACCTTTGTCAACGGCATAACCAAACACATCACGGTCCGTGAAATCCGTCATGGTGATTTTTTGCTTTTCCATGATGGTTTCAATGTGGACGATTTTATCTCGGAATTCTTTTGCTCTTTCAAAATCCAGTTCTTCTGCCGCTGCCGTCATTTTTTCAGTTAGTTCTTTTTTAATTTCCTTATATCCGCCATTTAAGAAGCGAGAAATTTCATCCGTCATTTGTTTATACTGTTCCTCAGGAACTTCGTTTACACATGGTGCGAGACATTGACCTAAATGGTAATACAAACAAACTCGGTCAGGGAGTGTCGCACATTTTCGTAACGGATAAATACGGTCTAGTAGTTTCTTTGTTTCATTTGCTGCTCCAACGTTGGGGTAGGGGCCAAAGTATTTCCCCTTATCTTTTTTTACTTTTCTTGTGATGATCAGCTTGGGATGTCTCTCTGCTGTTAGCTTAATGAAGGGATAGCTTTTGTCATCCTTCAGCATGATATTGTATTTTGGATCATATTTTTTAATGAGATTTAGTTCAAGTAACAATGCTTCTATATTGGATGAGGTTACAATATACTCAAAGTCCTCTATTTCATTGACAAGCCTTAACGTCTTACCATCATGCGAGCCGGTAAAATAAGAACGAACACGGTTCTTTAATATTTTAGCCTTCCCTACATAAATAATCGTCCCCTGACGGTCTTTCATTAAGTAGCAGCCAGGCTGGTCAGGCAGCAGGGTCAATTTTTGTTTAATGTTTTCATTCACACCGGCCACTCCTCCGTCTTTTATTCTATCTTTAAAATTTTATCACATCTGCCTATAAAGGAAAGTGGGAGGTTTTGTAATAACAAAAAAACCTTAGCCAGAACGTGTCCAGCTAAGGTTTTATATTCTATAAGTTTATACGTGCTTTTGTAACACACCTGCTAATGCATCTTTGGGTTGGAAGCCGACTACTTTATCTACAACTTCACCATTTTTGAAAACTAATAAAGTTGGGATGCTCATAACACCAAAATTAGCTGCTGTTTGTGGGTTATCATCAACATCTAATTTAGTGATTTTTACTTTGTCTCCCATTTCTGCATCAAGTTCTTCAAGAACTGGAGCGATCATTTTACAAGGTCCACACCAAGGTGCCCAGAAATCAACAAGTACAGTACCTGAACCTGTTTCTGATGAGAAATTTTGATCTGTTAAATGTGAAATAGCCATTATATATTGACCTCCTATTGAATACTGAATTACTACCGAAAGTATACCATCGTTTGGAATATCAAGCTAATAATATGTTTCGCAACTAATTTTCCCCATCCTGCGATAAGTATGCTCGATTTTTTCAATGATAAAAGCGAGCGGATTTTTACCGCTCGCTCTCCACTTTTTTATTATGAGTGAACTTTAAGTTTTTTAAACTCTTCAGTTAATAATGGGACAACCTCGAAAAGGTCTCCTACGATTCCGTAATCAGCTACTTTAAAAATGTTCGCTTCTGGATCCTTGTTAATTGCAACAATCACTTTTGAGTTAGACATACCAGCTAAATGCTGAATTGCTCCTGAAATACCGCAGGCAATGTATAGGTCTGGAGTTACAACCTTTCCTGTTTGCCCAATTTGTAAGGAGTAATCACAATAGTCGGCATCACATGCACCACGAGAAGCACCAACTGCTCCCCCTAGTACGTCAGCAAGTTCTTTCAGAGGATTGAAACCTTCTGCACTTTTCACGCCACGACCG
Organism: Neobacillus rhizosphaerae; assembly: GCF_050477885.1. GTDB lineage: Bacteria > Bacillota > Bacilli > Bacillales > Cytobacillaceae > Neobacillus > Neobacillus rhizosphaerae_A. The sequence goes on along the minus strand of NZ_JBCNAC010000018.1, from coordinate 10,634 downwards.
CCAGAAATAACTACTTTTGCTTCACTTAAGTCCACACCTTCACTTGCTTTTCTTACTACTTCTTTAATAATTGCACGAAGGTCTTTAATATCCACAGATAGTGAGGAAACTTCACCGCTTCTGCTTTCATCTTTTGCTAATGGGGCAATATTATTCGGACGTACGGTAGCAAAAATTAAGCCATCTGTTACAATTTTCTTTTCAAATGCTTTACCAGAATAAATTGGTCTAGTAAATACAATGTTTCCGCCTGCTGCTTCTACTGCCGTTGCATCGGAAATTAGACCTGATGAGAGCTTACCAGCAATCCTTGGTGAAAGGTCTTTTCCTAATGCAGTATGACCAAACACTAATCCTTCAGGCTTCTCTTGATCAATTACAGCTAATATGGCTTGAGCATAACCATCAGAAGAATATTGTTTTAAATTCTCATGCTCTACTACCACTACACGATCAGCCCCGTATTGAACTAACTCCGTACCTAAAGCGCTTACAGATTCGCCCACTAATACACCAACAACTTCTCCGCCCTCTGCAACTGTTTTTGCTGCTGCAACAGCTTCGAAAGATACATTACGTAATGATCCGTCACGAACTTCTCCTAATACCAATACTTTTCTAGTCATTTCATTTACCTCCTGAAAACAATTTTTATGAAGTTACGATTAGATTACTTTTGCTTCAGTATGAAGAAGTTGAACAAGTTCTTTAACCTGATCATTTAAATCGCCAGCTAAGACCTTCCCAGCCTCTTTTTTAGGCGGCAAATAAATTTCAATTGTTTTTGTTTTTGCTTCTACATCCTCTTCTTCTAGATCAAGGTCATCTAATTCTAATTCCTCAAGCGGCTTTTTCTTCGCTTTCATAATTCCAGGTAGAGATGGATAGCGTGGCTCATTAAGCCCTTGTTGTGCTGTAACTAAAAGTGGAAGGCTTGTTTCAATGACTTCTGAATCACCTTCAACATCACGAGTTACAGTTACATTTGTTCCATCAATTTCGAGTTTCGTAATGGTAGTTACATACGGAATATTGAGGAGTTCGGCTACTCTTGGTCCCACTTGTCCTGTTCCACCGTCAATAGCCACATTTCCACCAATAATTAAATCAACTTCTTTATCCTTTAAATATTCGGCAAGGATTTTAGCAGTTGTAAATTGGTCACCGTTTTCCACATCATCTTCGGTATTAATTAAAACAGCTTTATCTGCACCCATGGCTAGGGCCGTACGCAATTGCTTTTCTGTTTCTTCATTTCCTACAGAAATAACAGTCACTTCGCCACCCTTTGCATCACGGACTTGGATCGCTTCTTCAATCGCGTATTCGTCGTATGGATTGATGATAAATTCTGCTCCGTCTTCATTGATTTTGCCGCCTGAAATCGTAATCTTTTCCTCTGTATCAAAGGTTCTTTTCATTAATACATAAATGTTCATGGTTTCGCCTCCTAAGAAAATTCAAACATTTTTTCAGTTCTAAAGATTGAGAAAATTTTATAGAAAAAAATTTTTTATAAAAACTTCCTAAGCAAAAGCTTAAGAAGCTTTATTCACCTTTAAAATGTGGTTCTCTTTTTTCAAGAAAGGCTTGGATCCCTTCTTTTGCATCATTAGAAACAAAAACTTGACCAAACAGTTCTGCTTCCTTTTGTGAGCCTTCATAAAATTCTTCCGTCTTGGCGTAATTCAATAATTGAATCGTTGCACCGATGGAACCAGGACTTTTCTTAGCAATTTTTTCTGCAAGTATGTAGGCCTGCTCTAATACTTCACTTTCTGGATACGCATGATTAGCGAGACCATATTGGACTGCCTCTACGCCTGTAATAGGCTCAGAAGTGAACAGCATTTCAGCCGCCCTTGCCACACCTACATATTTAGGAAGACGCTGTGTGCCTGCAAATCCAGGAATTAAACCAAGCTGCAATTCAGGTAGACCAAGCTTTGCATTCTCACTGACAAGGCGGATATGGCATGCCATTGCAAGCTCTAATCCACCGCCAAGAGCGGCCCCATGAATAGCTGCGATAATTGGTTTAGGAAATTTTTCCATGCGTTCGAATAAATCTTGTCCAAACTTCCCAAGGTTAGCAAAGCCTTCTGAAGAAGTAACTGTCGTAAATTCCTTAATATCGGCACCTGCGGAGAAAAAGCGTCCTTCACCATGAATAACAATGACGCGTATTTCACGGTTCGGTTCAATTTCGTCAAGTACTGCCGACAATTCCCTTAATAAACCTGATGAAAGGGCGTTTGCCGGAGGACGTTGAATCGTAATGGTAGCAATACGATCTTGATTAGACCACTTTAAGTATTCCAATAATTTCTCCTCCTATCTAACTTTACCGGCCTCCAAGTCCATTAATTAAAAGTCGATGAACCGGGGATGCCAATGCAAGTAAATCATACTTTTCTTCATTCATTACCCATGATGTTGCCGTTTCATCAATCGTTCCAAAAATCATTTGTCGGGCAAGACGAATATCAAGGTCATTTGAAAACTCACCTGTTTCTTTGCCTTCAATTAGAACCTTATCAATCACCTTTAAATACCCTTTTAGAACATTGTTGATTCGGAGTCTCAATTCCTTATTGGATTGACGGAGCTCTAGCTGCGTGACAATTGCTAAGTGATGATCCTCATAGAGCATACTGAAATGAGCTTCTATCATCATTAATAATTTCTCTGCCGCCGTCCCTTTTCCTGCTATCATGTTATCTATTTTTTCAATGAAATTTCCCATTTTTTCTTCAAAGAGAGAGATTAGGATGTCTTCTTTGTTCTTAAAGTACAGATAAATGGTGCCATCTGCTACCCCAGCCTGTTTCGCAATTTTCGAAACCTGTGCCTGATGGTAGCCATTTTCAGCAATGGCAATCACTGCTGCATCAATAATCTGCATATATTTCGGCTTACTCTTTTTCATTTCTAACCCTCCTTTGAAGCTTTAAGCAAAAATAAAATATGAATGAATCATCATTCATATTTTAATAATAATTATTATATGTATTTCTGTCAAGAAATACTGTTGAACAACTTGAACAACTTTATGATAGTATGATTTCTTTTTATAGACAAGCCCATGAATTCAAAAAAAAAGCTAGGCTATTGCTGTTAGGCATGTTTTGTACTCTCTTCTTCTATCTTTCTCATCTCTTCTTCTACAAGCATTCTTCTTAAAATTTTTCCAACGGCAGTTTTAGGCAATTCTTTTCTAAATTCATATAGTCTCGGTGCTTTATAGGCAGCCAAATATTTTCTTGCAAATTGATTCATTTCCTCTTCTGTCACAGTTGAACCAGCTTTTAAAACGATATATGCTTTGACTGTTTCTCCGCGGTATGAGTCTGGCACGCCTGCTGCAACTGCCTCAAGCACATCTGGATGTTCATATAAAACTTCTTCTATTTCTCGTGGATAAATATTATATCCCCCTGCAATGATCATATCTTTTTTACGATCAACAACGTAAAAATAACCCTTTTCATCCATATATCCAAGGTCACCAGTATATAGCCAACCATCTTTCAAGACTTCATCGGTTTCCGTAGGACGATTCCAGTAGCCTTTCATAACTTGCGGGCCCTTGATCACAATTTCGCCTATTTCTTTTATTGGCATAGGTTCACCTGTATCGACTGAAAGAATTTTGACATCCGTATCAGGATAAGGCACGCCAATACTTCCCTTCACTCGTTCTACATCCCACAAGAAGTTGGAATGGGTAACCGGAGAAGCTTCTGATAAACCATAACCCTCTACAAGCTTACCACCTGTAACCTCTTCAAATTTCTCCTGAACCTCGAGTGGAAGTGGTGCTGAGCCACTGATACAGGCTTCAATGGAAGATAGGTCATATTTTTTCAAATCCGGATGGTTTAATAATCCAATGTAAATCGTTGGTGCCCCAGGAAATAAGGTTGGACGCTGTTTGTGAATGGTTTTTAAGGTGGTTACTGCATCAAATTTAGGCAATAAAATCATTTTACATGCCATCTTTATCGATAAAATCATACAAACCGTCATCCCATAGACATGGAAAAAGGGGACAATTCCCAGCATGGATTCTTCACCGATTTTTGCTTTGTATAACCAGGCTTCACTCATTGCTGTATTTGAAATTAAGTTTTTGTGAGTAAGCATGACACCTTTTGGAGAACCGGTTGTTCCGCCTGTATACTGAAGTAACGCTATGTCCTCTTCAGGATTGACTTCATATGTGGTTAATTTCTTAGGTTTCATTTTTACAATCTCTGAGAACAGATGGGTACTTCCCACATGTTTTACTTTTACGACAATTCCATATTGTTTTTTCTGGATGAAGGGATAGGCAAGATTTTTCGGAAATGGCAGGTAATCTTTGATAGCGGTTACAATAATATGCTGTAAATCGGTCAGTGGCATGACTTTTGATACACGGGGGTAGAGGATATCTAGGGTGATAATGGCCTTTGCTCCGGAATCCTTCATTTGGTATTCAAGTTCACGTTCCGTATATAAAGGATTGGTTTGCACAACAATCCCGCCTGCTATCAAAATACCAAAATAACTTATGACAGCCTGAGGCGTATTTGGGAGCATGATGGCAATTCGGTCATCTTTCGAGATTCCTATTTCCTGTAAATAGCCTGCAAAATTCAAGGCTTCATCATAAAGTTTCTTGTAGGTTAATTCTTTTCCCATGAAATGAATCGCAATTTTCTCTGGAAACCTTTCCGCTGTTTTTTGCAAATAACTCTGAACAGGATCTTGGGTGTAGTGCAGTGTAGCGGGAATGTCTTTCGGATAAATGTCTAACCATGGTTTAGACTCTAACATAATAAACCTCCCTCTTTGTATAAATAATTGTAAAAATTCTAATTTCACTATCTATTATAGTACAGTATGTGACAATTAACAACGAAACCCAATAATAATGGTACAGAAAAAGAGGCTGATTGGAGTCAGCCTCTTTCATCCTTAAGATCTGTTTAGTCGTTCTTTATGCAAAAAACACCATATATATAATTCCTATTAGCAAAAATAAGCCACATAATCCAAGAAGGATTTTAGCTAATGTCTCCACTCTTTTCTCCCCTAACTAAATTCCTGCCCCAATGACATAGGATAATCCAATTGAAATGACCATTGAAATCAGCCCCACTGCACGATTGTCCTTTTGGATTTCTTCGTCAATCTTGAATTTTGGGGTTAAAAATTCAAAAATAAAATAGCCAATTAATAAAAGCGTAAAACCATAAATTCCCCAACCAATCATGTTAAGTAAGGAACTATGCGCCTCAATCGTATGGCGAAAAATATTAGCTACACCAAATATTTTCCCTCCAGTAGCCATCGCAACAGAGATATTCCCATTTTTTATTTCAACCCAATTTTTGTACTTCGTAACTACTTCAAAAATGGCTAAAAAAACAATCATACATAAAATAACTACACTATAATAGGCAGCTATTTGAATATATTCGTTCTCCCAAAACTGGTCCATAGCTTATTCTCCCCGGTCATTATTTAAATTCTACTATGGTTACGCCAGATCCGCCTTCCCCAGCTTCTCCAAAGCGAATTTTTTTAACGGAACGATGATTTCTTAAATACTCCTGAACTCCCTGCCTTAAGGCCCCAGTACCTTTCCCATGGATGATGGATACGCGGGGATAACTTGATAAAAGGGCATCATCAATATACTTTTCTACTCTTAATATAGCATCTTCATATCTCTCACCACGAAGGTCTAGTTCTAGTTTAACATATGAGTCCCGCCCTTTTACAATAGCAATTGGTTTTGTCTCCACTTGCTTCGGCGTGCTCATATACTCCATATCCTTCTCCTTGACCTTCATCTTCAAAATTCCAATCTGAACTTGCCATTCATTGGCTGACACACGTTCAACTAGCGTGCCTTTTTGGTCAAAGGTAAGTACTTTTACTTCATCTCCAGGCATAAAGGTATGCGTCTTACTTTTCTTATTGGTAAGTTTCGCTGATTTCTTAATTTCCGGGGCTGCATCTTCGAGACGTCTTTTGGCATCAATCAATTCATGCTCTTTAATATCTGCATGCTTTTCGGTTCTCATTTTCCGGAGGTCACGAATGACCTTTTCTGCCTCCGTTTTTGCATCTTCGACAATCTCTCCTGCTTTTTCAGCTGCTTTTTCAAGCATAGAATCTTTCTGTTCGTAGAATTCCATCAATTCTTTTTGCAAATCTTTATGGAGCATCTCTGCTTGCTTTAAGTAATCATGGGCTTCTTGTTGTTCGATCTCTGCTTGGCGCTTGCTTTCTTCCAAGGATGCTATCATCTTATCGATTTGATTCGTATCTTCACTTACATGTGAGCGGGCAGCTTCGATTACCCGATCATTTAGCCCTAACCGTTTGGAAATTTCAAAGGCATTACTTCTGCCTGGTACGCCTAACAAAAGTTTATACGTTGGACTTAATGTCTCTACATCAAATTCAACACTGGCGTTTAGCACACCCTCCCGGTTATAGCCATACGCTTTTAATTCAGGGTAGTGTGTCGTTGCGATGACCCTAGCACCTCTTCTATGCACCTCATCTAATATAGAGATAGCCAGTGCTGCACCTTCCTGAGGATCTGTCCCTGCTCCAAGCTCATCAAATAAAACTAGGCTGTTAAAGTCCACTTTATTTAAAATGTCGACGATATTGACCATATGTGATGAAAACGTACTTAAGCTTTGTTCAATCGACTGTTCATCACCAATATCCGCATAAATAGCATCAAAGACAGCCAATTCTGATCCGTCATAGGCAGGTACTTGTAATCCCGCCTGAGCCATTAAGGAACACAATCCTAGCGTTTTTAAAGTTACCGTTTTTCCCCCTGTATTCGGTCCGGTAATGACAATCGTTGTGAAGTCTTTACCAAGCATAATGTCATTGGCAACTACTTCATCGATTGGAATTAATGGATGTCTTGCTTTATATAAGGCAATTCTACCTTCATTATTCATAATTGGCATAGAAGCTTTCATTTGCTTCCCATATCTTGCTTTTGCAAAAATAAAATCTAAATTTGCCAAAACGGCAACAATCACCTGCAGCTCACTTTCATACTCAGCAACTTGGGATGAAAGTTCGGAAAGAATTCGTTCAATTTCGAGTTGCTCTTTCACTCGAATATCCTGCAATTGATTATTTAACTGCACAATCACTTGCGGCTCAATAAATAAGGTTTGCCCGGATGAACTTTGATCGTGAATAATCCCGCCGTAATGACCACGGTATTCCTGTTTAACAGGAATAACAAACCGGTCATTACGAATAGTAACAATCGCATCGGAAAGCATTTTACTAGCATTAGAAGAACGAATCATACTTTCTAATTTTTCCCGAACCCTCGCTTCATTCGAGCGAAGCTGATTTCTTAAGGAACGTAAAAGCTCACTTGCTCCGTCTAATACTTCTCCACTTTCATCGATGGCATATTTGATAGCCTGCTCAAGGTTTGTAAGCGGGATTATTCGCTCTACTTGTTCGGATAAAATCGGAAGCTCTGTTCTTTCAGCAGCAAGTTCCTCAATAAAACGTTTCATCTGTCGACTGGCATGAATGGTGCTGGCAATTTGGATCAACTCTTGCGGGCTAAGAACACCCCCAATGACCGACCGTTTAACATGAGCACGAATATCATAAACCCCTGATAGTGGGACATTACCTTTTATTCGTAAAACAGTGGCAGCCTCATCTGTTTCAGCTTGAAGTGAAACCACCTCATCAAAATCAGTTGATGGCATCAAGTTCTTTATTTTTTCCATACCAAGTGATGAAGAAGCATGGTTTAACAGTTGCTCCTTCACCTTGGTGAATTCTAATACCTTTAATGCTCTTTCTTGCATGGAGTGAATCCTCCTTAATTTCGATTATGCAGGAATTCAAGCAAATCATTCTTGTCGAGTGCATTTAACACGGATGATTTTTTTATCCAGCCCTTTTTCGCTGTGGAAACACCTATTTCCATATGCTTTAATGTATCCATTTGGTGTGCATCTGTATTGATGAGAATCTTAACACCTGAATCCTGCGCTTTTCTTAAATATTCTGAAGCCAAATCAAGCCGATTTGGATTAGCATTTAGTTCTAAAGCTGTATTGGTTTCTTTAGCTAGTTCAATCAGTAAATCAATATCCACGTCATATCCTTCCCGACGGCCAATTTTTCTTCCTGTCGGGTGGGCAATTAAATCCACATGGTGATTTGTTAAGGCGGTTCTTAAACGTTCCATAATTTTTTCCATCGGCTGAGAAAAGGCCGAATGAATGGAGGCAATAACAAAATCCATTTCAGCTAGGAAATCGTCTTCATAATCTAACGTCCCATCAGGAAGAATATCCATTTCTACTCCAGAAAGGATGAGAAAATCATCGTATTTTTCATTTAATTGTTTAATTTCTTCCCTCTGCTTTAACAGTCTTTCACGAGTTAGTCCATTGGCTACTTTTAAATATTGGGAATGGTCGGTAATCGCCATATACTGATATCCTCTCGCACGACACGCTTCCGCCATTTCCTCAATGGAATGGGCCCCATCACTCCATGTGGAATGCATGTGGAGATCCCCTTTAATATCTTCAAGCTCAATTAATTCTTCCTGAGCTGTGAATGTATCAACTTCTCTTCCGTCCTCCCTAATTTCAGGTGGAATAAACGGAAGGTCAAAATGTTTGAAAAATTCTTCTTCAGATGAGAATGTAAGAATTTCACCCGTCTCAACATTTTCTACTCCATACTCACTAATCTTCTCTCCTCGTTCTTTAGCAAGCTGTCTCATGCGAACATTGTGGTCCTTTGACCCTGTAAAATGATGCAAGGTAGTAATAAATTCCTCAGGCTTCACCAAACGAAAATCGACGGAGACATCATAATCAAAGGCAAAAACTAAAGATACCTTCGTATCACCCGCACCAATGACTTCTTTGATATTTGGCCATCCTAATAGAGACTGACGAACACTCTCTGGTTGAGTAGTCGCAATAATAAAGTCTAAATCTTTAATCGTCTCTCTCATTCTTCGCAGGCTTCCTGCCCTTGAAAAACGATCGATATCCGAGGTTTCAGCAAGTCTTGCCTCGATTCCCTCAGCAATTGGGAGCATGTAAGCTAGCGGCAGCCGCTCAGGTCGAGTACCCACATTCGCAATAGCACTTAAGATTTTCTCCTCCGTCTTCTTACCAAATCCAGCAAGCGCCTGTACTTTTCCTGTTTGACAGGCTTCTTTTAAGCTGGAAACGTCTATGACCCCTAATTCCTTGTATAGCTTGGCAATTTTCTTTCCGCCAAGACCCGGAAGCTGCAGTAACGGAATGAGGCCTGATGGTACTTCTTCCTTTAGCTCTGCTAATACAGAAGAGGCCCCCCCTTTCATGTATTCCTCTATGACAGCGGCAGTCCCTTTTCCAATTCCTGAGATCGCTGTAAAATCCTCAATTTCTGTTAAGGTTCGCTCATCTGTTTCAAGTGCCGTAGCTGCCTTACGGAAGGCCGATACCTTGAAAGGATTCTCTCCTTTTAATTCCATATAAATAGCAATCGTTTCTAGTAAACGAATCAAATCTTTTTTATTTACTTCCATTATGGTTCACCCGCCTCGTATTTAGCATTTTCATTTTATCCTACTTTATGGCAGAATAGAAAAACTTCTCTGCTACAGAGAAGTTCAAGCAGCTGTATATTCAATCCACAAGCTCTTTATTTGCTGTGAAAGGATAGGGGTGTGGTTCACAATTGCTTTAGCCATAAACGAGTTGTCCAAAGGATTTTGTAAAAAATCTATTGGAATCAAAGCCGCAATATATAATAAAATAAAAATAATGAGATAGACTTCCAAGAAACCGAAGATTCCTCCTGCCCAAACATTTAACTGGCGTAGTACTGGAAGATGGGCAATGAAATCCAGCATCGATCCTATGATTTGCAAGAGAATTTTCACTGCAAAAAAGATGATAACAAAAGAGATGGCACGATAAAATGCGGTCTCCATATTGGTGCTATCGGTTAAGAGCTTTAAGGTTGTTCCTTCTCCTAGGTTTGGATAGGGAATCCACAGGGTCAACTTGGGCGCCAGCTCTTCATAGTATATTGTAGCGACTACATATGCAATAATAAAACTGGTTAAATGCACAAGTTGAAGAATAAAGCCTCTTTTTAGGCCAACAAAGAATCCAATAATTAAGAGAATAATAATAGCTAAATCTAACATGATAAATTAGTCCTTTTCCTTTAGTAGTTCTGTTTGCAGCCGGTCCAATTGATCCTTAATTTTAATATAATCATTGACTGCGTTTACGGCTGTTAAAACGGCAAGCTTACTAACGTCCAGAGATGGATTCTTAGAACTGATTTCCCGCATTTTATCGTCAACTAAAGATGCAACAAGCCTAATATGACTTGGGCTTTCCGTACCCATAATAACGTATTGCTGACCGTAAATATCTACGGTTGTTCTGTGTTTTTGTGTGTTTGACAACGCAAATGCCTCCAATCAAAGAATCCTACTCTCTATCATAACATGAACTATTAGAACTGGAAAAGTCAAACTAATTAAAAAGTAGGCTTTGTTACTGAACAGTGTTGATTTATACACCCTGATGATTGGAGCGGAAGGCACG
>NZ_JBCNAC010000017.1:0-13390 GCF_050477885.1 Neobacillus rhizosphaerae | reverse complement strand
TCAGGGGAGACCCCGCAGGCGCAAGCGCCGAGGAGGCTCGCCGAAACACCCACGGAAAGCGAAGTGCCTGGAGCGGAAATCAACAGGCAAGTTTAACAAAGTCAAAAACTAAGAGATAGCTCGAGTTTAAGAGATAATAATAAGTGGAAATGTGGTGTTTTTTACTTGGGAAATGTGGTAATTAAATTAGGAATTAATGAAATTACGGAAATGAAGAAGTATTACTCGAAGCAGCTTTTGGAAAAAAATCCACCTGGAAGCGTGTTTTCAGCTAAGACCCCTGGTTGTGTCATCACTGCATACAATTCTGGCAAGGTGTTATTTCAGGGAAATGATAGTGAAAAGGAAGCTGGGAGATGGGGCAGTGTTGCTTCCTCAGCAATGACTGCGGCCGCTTCTAAAACGAAAAAGGTACCTACTTCTGCAAAAGGGGATTTGCCGCCGGGTATCAGCCAAATGTCTGCGATTGGTTCCGATGAAGTGGGGACTGGAGACTTTTTCGGTCCGATTACCGTTGTTGCCGCCTATGTGAAAAAAGAACATATTCCACTTTTAAAAGAGTTAGGTGTGCGGGATTCAAAGGACTTAAATGATGATAAAATTATTGCGATTGCAAAGGTGATCAAGGATGTGGTTCCCTTTAGCTTAATGACATTGAAAAACGACAAATATAATAAGCTGCAACAGTCGGGGATGTCACAAGGGAAAATGAAGGCGATTCTACATAATCAGGCGATATTAAATGTTTTGGAGAAAATTGCACCCGAGCAACCAGAAGCGATCCTCATTGACCAATTTGTACAGTCTAGTACTTATTTTCAGCATCTGAAAGGCCAAAAAGCAGTTGCTAAAGAAAAGGTATGTTTTAGCACGAAAGCGGAAGGAATTCATTTAGCCGTTGCTGCAGCTAGTATTCTTGCTCGCTACGCCTTTGTCCAATATATAGACAAGCTGAGTGAAGCAGCAGGTTTTAAGATTCCAAAGGGTGCTGGTGCACAGGTAGATGTCGCAGCCGCCAAGCTTATTGTAAGTAAAGGCCGCGATATTCTCCCATCCTTTGTGAAGTTGCACTTTGCTAATACGGATAAAGCACTTGCTCTTGTGAATAAAAGGAAGTTCTAGTAAGTGTGGCGAATACACTTATTGTAGGAGGGGATATCGTGGCAAATAGACTTAGTTTAACAGAGATTGATCAATGCCTTGCGGAGTTAACCGGTTGGAAACTCGACGGTAAATTCATCGTGAAAAAATATCGTTTTCAGGAGTTCTTAAAAGGTGTAGCGTTCGTGAATAAAATTGCGGAGTTGTCTGAAGAAGTCAACCATCATCCATTTATAGCGATCGACTATAAATTAGTCACTTTGCGGCTTACATCGTGGAATGCCGGGGGATTGACTGATTTGGATGTGGATTTGGCGAAGAAGTATGATGCTTTTTATGAAAAATATAAAGAAAAATAGAAAAAAAGAGGAAGTCTCTAGTAATTTACTTAGAGACTTCCTCTTTTTGTACTTTCTAATCGAGTTTTGGTAGGTTTATTTGCGTAAAATCGTCTTTTATTTGCGTAAGTAGCTGTTTTATTTGCGAAAAGACTATGTTTATTTGCGATAAAGCTAGTTTTATTTGCGTTCATACAAATTCAAGGAAAATTAACCGGAATATACACACGCATCTTCTTAGTCCCATCTGCTTTTAAATTTTTTTCAGATCGTAACATTCTTCCTGCTGTATCTATTGAATCCAAATGAGCAAATACTCGAAATTGCTGATTCGTAATTTTTAAATCTATTAGCAAAAAATAATCCGTTAGGGCAGTTACATGTGCATCTTTTGAGTATATGTTACATGAAGTGCAGTACCATTTCTTTTTCTTACGAATCAATGGAACATGATTGCAGGTAGGGCAAAAGACACCAGTTAATACATCCGTTTTATTAATTTGATATTTTTTAAAAATATAATTGGTTGGAATTGTATTCAGTTTTATGAGTAGACGACTAAGCTTTCGAATCTCTTTAGCATTGAGAATAGGTTTGGAATACTGATTTTCAATACTAGAAATTCTTTTTAGTAAAACATCTGCTTTACATACTCGAGCCTTTACTTTGTGAGCATTTTTTCCGGTGATTACGTAAGAAGAATAACCATTGCTGATTACCACAAGATATAAAATAGGAACAGGTGGAAATTTATATTCTTCCATTAGTTTCTCAAGGTGCTGTCGATGCCTTTCTGCTTGAGCGATGGGATAGGGATAACCTTTTTCCTTCTCATTATTTACTTGAATAAACTGTTCATTTTCTGTATCAAAAATTAGTTTGCCAGCTATATTTTTCACTTCAATAATAAGGGCGAATTCTTGTGTTAGGAGGAGAGTGTCAATTTGACAGTTGTAGTCACCATCTGGAAGGTTCAAATCGTGGAGTATTGTGTACTTATCCATTGGGAGTAAACGTAAAAAATAATCAAGACTTACCTCACCTTTGTAACCAGCTTGCCTCCTTCCTAAATTCCTCTAAAATCTGCTGGTATTTAGGATAATTTAAGGGTAGCCGTCTGGACAAAGCCTCTAAAATAAGCATAACTAATGGAATTTTCCTTTCTTTAACAACCAATCATTCCCACTCCTTTCAATTTAATAATGTTTTTCTAAAAGAATTTCAAAATCCCTGCCGATTTTTAGCGAAATTTGTTACAAAGAAAAGAACTTCACTGGAAAAGTAATCATAAAAAAAGCCAGCCCGAAGTAATTCCCTCGAGCTAGCCTCTCTCTATTATTAAAACGATTATCCGCGTAAAACCGCGCCTGCTTTTTCTTCTAATGCCGCAAGAACGCTGCTGTGAACCTTTGTTACTTCTTCATCAGTCAATGTACGTTCTGGATCCGCATATTTTAATGAGAACGCGATCGACTTCTTGCCTTCTTCCATCTTGTCGCCTTCATATAAATCAAACACATGAACCTCTTTAAGAAGCGGTGCACCTGTCGTTAAAATAATCTCCTTCAAAGTGACTGACACCATTTCTCTGTTTACCACAAGGGCAATGTCTCTTGTGATAGATGGGAAGCGTGGAATCGCTTCGTATTGTAATACTGGTGCATCAGCTTCAAGGATTGCTTGTAAGGATAGTTCGAATACATACGTATCTTTTAAGTCAAGTTCCTTCTGAACGCTTGGGTGTACTTGACCGACGAATCCAATCCTCTCATCATTTAAGAGAACTTCAGCTGTACGGCCAGGATGCATTCCATCTACCTGTGCTTGAACAAATTGAACTTTGTCAGATAAGCCAAGCTTCGCAAACATACCTTCTAAAATACCTTTAACAACGAAGAAGTCTACTGCCTTCTTCTCACCTTGCCATGAATGACTGTGCCAAAGTCCAGTTACTGCACCTGCTACATGTTCTTTTTCAGTTGGAAGCATATCTCCGCCATTTGCCAAGAATACAGCACCTGTTTCATACACGGCTAAGCTGTCATTCTGACGAGCACTATTGTATTTTACTACTTCTAAAAGCTGTGGCATGATGCTTAAACGAAGGATACTGCGTTCCTCACTCATCGGCATCGCTAAACGGATTGTATCGCGCTTTTCAAGAGCAAATTGTGCCGCTTTTTCCTCACTTGTTAAGGAATAAGTAACAGCTTGATACAAGCCTGCTCCTTCAAGATACTGACGGACCACTCGACGCTTCATTTGATACTCGGACAGCTTTCCAGGAGTAGTAGAACCGATTGGTAATGTCTTTGGAATGTTATCATAGCCGTATAGACGAGCTACTTCTTCTAATAGATCTTCTTCGATTCGGATATCTCCGCGGCGTGTCGGTGCCGTAACAGTAATCGTATCCTGCTCTACACTAACTGAGAATTGAAGACGGTCAAAGATATCCTTTACATCGCTCATATGAAGCTCTGTGCCAAGGACACGATTGATTTTTTCAAGAGTAATCGATACCACTGCTGGTTCTACAGTAAGTGTATCGACCTCTGATGCTCCCTCTAACACATCTCCGCCAGCATACTTTGCCATCAGATAAGCTGCACGTTCACCAGCTACACGGACACGGTTTGGATCCACACCTTTTTCAAAGCGAGCGCTCGCTTCACTTCTTAATCCATGATCCTTAGATGCTTTTCTAACAGTCCCACCGTTAAAATAAGCAGCTTCTAATAAAACTGTTGTTGTGTCCGAAGTTACCTCTGAATTTGCACCGCCCATGACACCAGCAAGTGCAACAGGATCGGTACCATTGGTAATCACAAGATGTTCAGATGACAATGTCCGCTCTACGTCATCAAGTGTGACAAACTTCTCGCCATCGTTTGCACGGCGAACCAGGATTTCTTTTGAACCTAGGCGATCATAATCGAATGCATGTAATGGCTGACCGTATTCTAATAAAATATAGTTGGTAATATCGACTACGTTATTGTGTGGACGAATGCCTGCAGACATTAAACGGGTTTGCATCCACAGTGGGGATGGACCGATTTTTACATTCTTAATGATTTTTGCCATGTAAAGCGGGTTATCATCACTTGCTTCAACAACTACCTTAACGTAATCAGATGCTTTTTCACTAGTTGGCTCCAAGCTTGTTTCTGGAAACTTTACTTCTCTGCCAAGAATCGCTGCCACTTCATAAGCGACACCAAGCATGCTTAAGCAATCCGAACGGTTTGGAGTTAAGCTAAGCTCTAATACTTCATCATCACGATTTAATAGTTCAAGCGCATCTACACCGACCTCTGCATCCGCTGGAAAAACAAAGATTCCTTCCGAATATTCCTTTGGAACGACTTTCCCTTCCATACCAAGCTCAGTAAGAGAGCAAATCATGCCGTTTGATTCTTCGCCGCGAAGCTTCGCGCGTTTAATTTTAAAATTACCTGGTAGTACTGCTCCGACCTTTGCCACTGCTACCTTTTGTCCTTGCGCAACGTTTGGTGCACCACAGATAATTTGTACAGGCTGCTCTTCGCCCACATCAACCAGACATTTACTTAATTTATCGGCATTTGGATGCTGCTCACGCTCTAGAACATGACCAACAACCACTCCTTTAATACCTTCGTTAAGAATCTCTACTCCTTCAACTTCAATTCCGCTCTTCGTAATTTTTTTAGCTAGCTCATCAGCCGTTACTCCAGTTAAATCAATATAATCCTGAAGCCATTTATATGAAACGTACATGTCGTAACCTCCTATTCATGTTTTGAGAATTGTTTTAAGAAACGTACATCATTGGTATAGAAATGTCTAATGTCATCCACACCGTATTTCAGCATTGCGATTCGTTCTGGTCCCATACCGAAAGCGAATCCAGTGTATTTCTTAGAATCGTAGCCAGCCATTTCAAGAACATTCGGATGAACCATTCCTGCTCCAAGAATTTCAATCCAGCCCGTTTGCTTACATACGTTACAGCCGCGTCCGCCGCAAATTTTACAAGAGATGTCCATTTCAACAGAAGGCTCTGTGAAAGGGAAGAAACTTGGTCTAAGGCGGATTTCACGGTCGTCCCCAAACATTTTCTTCGCAAATACCTCTAAGGTTCCTTTTAGATCGCTCATGCGGATGTTTTCGCCGACGACAAGGCCTTCGATTTGCATGAATTGATGGGAGTGTGTCGCATCATCATTATCACGACGGTACACTTTACCAGGGCAGATAATCTTAATTGGGCCCTTGCCTTGGTGCTTTTCCATCGTCCGCGCTTGTACTGGCGATGTATGTGTACGAAGAAGGATTTCCTCTGTAATATAGAAAGAATCCTGCATATCACGGGCAGGGTGCCCTTTCGGTAAGTTAAGAGCTTCAAAGTTATAATAATCCTGCTCCACTTCTGGACCTTCTGCTACTTGATAGCCCATTCCAATAAATAAATCTTCAATTTCCTCAATGATTCTTGTTAATGGATGATGGTTTCCTACCTTAACAGGGCGTCCTGGAAGAGTAACATCAATACTTTCAGAAGCTAATTTTTCTAAAACAGCCGCTTCTTCCAATCCCTTTTGTTTCTCTTCAATTTTAACAGCGATGGCTTCACGTACTTCATTCGCGAGAGCCCCCATAACTGGTCTTTCTTCTGCCGAAAGCTTACCCATACCGCGCAGCACTTCTGTAATTGGACCTTTTTTGCCTAAATACGCTACACGAATGTCATTTAATTCTTTTAAGCTTGTTGACTGTTCAACTTTTTGAATAGCCTCTTCCTGCAATTCCTTTAAACGTTCTTGCATGTCTATTCCTCCTTCAATATTGTCATTATGTTTGTGGCCGGCCAAAACAAACAAAAAAACCCCATCCCTGGAAAGGGACGAGGTTGTTGATTCGCGGTACCACCCTTGTAAACACGGTATGTATAAAAACATTGTGTTCGCTTCATTGGGATAACGGCTTAGGCCGGTGCATCTTTACACTAAAGGGCTAGTGCCCGCTTGTGGTCCCGATGCCAACTCAGGAGGTGAACTTCTCTGAACCTTTCCATAAAAGTGTTTTCAGTCACGACACTTTCTCCCTAAATGGTCCTTAATCAGATACTTTTCTCCGTCATCGTTTTTACTATTCAATATTGTTCATTATTATATAATAATTTCCCGTTTAAGGTCAAACTAGTTTTCGCCTATTTTTTCAAATAATAAAGAAGAATACCTGTTGCCACGGCTACATTTAAGGATTCACTTTTTCCGTAAATCGGGATATAAAGATTGGCTGTTGTTGTTGAGAGGATGTCTTTACCGACACCGCTTCCCTCATTACCTACTATAAGTGCAAAAGATTCTCCACCTGAAATCTCGGTGTAAGCAGCTGCTCCTTCAAGTGCTGTCCCGTATACAGGAATATTCTTTTCATGGAGCTTATCCACCCATTCATGAAGGTCAGCACGTAGAATTGGAAGGTGAAAATGGCTTCCTTGTGCAGACCTTAAAACCTTGGAGTTATAAATATCCACACTACCACGCCCAACGATCACTGCGTCAATCCCTGCTGCATCAGCTGTGCGAATCATCGTGCCAAGATTTCCCGGATCCTGGACGGCATCGATCAATAAGTAGGTTTGACCTTCTTCCGCCTGAGCCTCCGTCCTCTTACTTGGCATTCTGCAAACAGCGTAAATTCCTTGCGGTGCTTCCGTTTCTGTTAACAGATCAGAAATTTCCTCCGTAACAAGAGTAACTGGAGTAGAACTTACATCCCAACGCGGCGGTAGGCCAACTTTCTCGGAAACAATAATTTCTAATACCTGTTCTCCTTGTTTTAGTGCTTCTTCTACTAAATGAAAGCCTTCCACGATAAATGATTCGGTTTTATCCCGCTCTTTTTTCGTTAAAAGCTTTTTCCATTGTTTTACCTTAGGATTATTTACAGATTCAATATGTTTCAAAACCGGTTCTCCTTTAAAAAAACTCTTCTGATTTTTTCATTATAGCCTAAAAAGTATACATAATAAAACCACATATTAGAAATGATATAAAAGAATGAAGGTTATAAAAAGGAGTGTGTCTTTATGAACTTAAATTTGCGAAATGCGATTATTCACAATGTCTCTGGTAATACGCAGGATCAATTAGAAGATACAATTGTAGATGCTATTCAAAATGGAGAGGAAAAAATGCTCCCAGGTCTTGGCGTTCTATTTGAAATCATCTGGAAGAATTCTTCTGAAGAAGAGAAAAAAGAAATGCTTGAAACACTTGAAACTGGGTTAAAGTAAAATTCATGCTGCTGCCGAAATTAAAATCGGCAGTTTTTTTGCAAAAAAAATCCCCGGTGACTTTCACCGGGGATTTCCTTTTTTATTATTCAAAAGTAATCTTGTCAACTGCCTCACGGTCTAGGCGTTTGATTACTTCGACAATTAACTTAACCGCATTTTCATAATCATCACGATGAAGCATGGCTGCATGTGAATGGATATAACGGGTCGCAATCGTAATCGCTAATGCTGGAACCCCATTATGTGTTAGATGGATTGAACCTGCATCCGTACCACCGCCAGGAATGGACTCGTATTGGAAAGGAATGTTTAGTTCCTCTGCTGTATCTGTAACGAAATCACGAAGCCCTTTATGTGCCACTAAGGAAGCATCGTAAATGACAACTTGTGGGCCTTTGCCCATTTTGCTCATTGCTTCTTTGTCAGTAATTCCAGGCGTATCACCCGCAATACCGACATCAACAGCAAAACCGATATCCGGTTGGATTTTAGCAGCTGCCGTCTTCGCCCCGCGTAGACCGACTTCTTCTTGAACGGCTCCCACACCATAAACAACGTTCGGGTGATCAGCGCCTTGCAGCTGTCGTAATACATCAATTGCAATGGCACAGCCAATGCGGTTATCCCAAGCTTTAGCTAATAGCATCTTTTCGTTGTTCATCACTGTAAACTCAAAGTATGGAACAACCATATCTCCAGGACGGACGCCCCACTCCTGTGCTTCGTCACGGCTAGATGCACCGATATCAATGAACATATCTTTAATTTCAACTGGTTTCTTACGAGCCTCAGCTGATAAAACATGTGGTGGCTTTGACCCGATAATACCCGTCACATCGCCTTTTCTTGTAACAATAGTAACGCGCTGTGCAAGCATGACTTGTCCCCACCAACCACCAACTGGTTGAAAACGCAAGAAGCCTTTATCGTCGATTTGTGTGATCATAAAGCCGACTTCATCTAAATGACCGGCAACCATAATTTTTGGGCCACCTTCTTTACCAACCTTCTTAGCAATTAAACTACCAAGACCGTCAGTAGTTACTTCATCAGCCAATGGAGTTATGTATTTCTTCATTACTTCGCGTACTTCACGCTCATTGCCGGGAATCCCTTTGGCATCGGTCAAGTCTTTTAACATCGATAATGTTTCATCAAGTTTTGCCACTTATTTAGCCCCCCTAATTATGTATATCCGACCTTCATTATACATAAAAAAACTGTAAATTTACAATTTTTCTGCTAATAGTTATTTTGTTGTCTTTGATAATTTACTTCGTTTTTAAGAAAATATGCCTGCTCCATTTCTTTCTCATCAAATCCAAGCAAGGAGGCCAGCTGCAAATAAGCTTCAAAAACCTTTAAATAATCATCAAATTCCCTGCTCTTTTGGAACAAACCGATTGTCTCGTATACAGTTAGGAATTGTTCGGTTACATCCGATGTTGATTGCTTCCGAGTTAAATTAATTTCAATATTATCAAAACCACACTCAATTCCTAGTGACAATATGAAATGGATTCCGTCCACAAACTCCTCAAGAATCACAGCTTTCTCGGAGGAAGGCTTGACACTCCAAAACTTAAAACAACGAGTTTCATTTGCCAATTCTCCAATTTCCACAAGCAAGGCAAGAACCTTGCGATCAAATAAAGCCTCATTCTGAAGTTGATGTTTTTCTTCTATATGTGAATCCAATGCCTTTTGCATCTCAAATAGTTTTTTTAGCTGCATACGATCACCACCAAGCCTTTATTAAAAGTATCAGTTCGACTCCCGCTAGAAAGGGAAAGCCGATTTGAAATGCTAAATGCTTTGTTTTATGACGGTAAATCTGCATCCCTGCAGTCGTTCCGATGGCACCGCCGAATATTGCTACCAGCCATAATGTCCGCTCAGAAATTCGATATTGATGCTTCTTGGCACGCTTTTTATCTTCTCCCATAATAAAAAGTCCTATTAGGCTCATGATGACATAGACCAAAAGTAAAACCAGTTTACTATCCAAAGCTGACTCCCCCTTATAGAAAAAGCCATCCTCAATAGAGAATGGCTTTATATCTTTAATTATTTTTGTTGTTGTTTAGCTTGGTTTGCTAATTCAGCAAATGCGTTAGCATCGCTTACTGCTAATTCAGCAAGCATCTTGCGGTTTACTTCGATACCAGCAAGCTTTAAGCCATGCATTAAACGGCTGTAAGAAAGACCGTTCATACGAGCTGCTGCATTGATACGAGTAATCCAAAGTTTGCGGAAGTCGCGCTTCTTTTGACGACGATCGCGGAACGCATACATTAAAGATTTCATAACCTGTTGGTTAGCAACTTTATATAATGTATGTTTTGAACCGTAATAACCTTTTGCTAATTTAAGAACTTTTTTACGACGTTTGCGAGTAACTGTACCGCCTTTTACACGTGGCATGTAATTTCCCTCCTATAATAAATCAATCTGTCCGAGATTACTTAACGTAAGTTAATAATTGACGAATGCGTTTGAAATCGCCTTTAGAAACAAGAGATCCTTTGCGAAGTTTACGCTTAGCTTTTGTAGATTTGTTCGCGAATAAATGGCTTGTATAAGCATGGTCACGCTTAAGTTGACCAGAACCAGTCTTTTTGAAACGCTTTGCAGCGCCGCGGTGAGTTTTCATTTTTGGCATTGGAATATCCTCCTTATTACTTATCAGCTTTAGGTGCTAAAACCAAGAACATGCTTCGGCCATCCATTTTTGGATGTGACTCAATAGTCGCTACTTCCTTGCATGCTTCAGAGAAACGGTCTAAAACGCGTTGACCAATTTCTTTATGTGTAATTGCCCGACCCTTGAAACGGATGGAAGCTTTTACTTTGTCGCCTTTTTCCAAAAACTTAATAGCATTACGAAGCTTTGTATTAAAGTCATGCTCATCTATCGTTGGGCTTAGACGAACTTCTTTAGTAGTAATAATCTTTTGATTCTTACGAGCTTCTTTTTCTTTCTTTTGATTCTCGAATTTGAATTTGCCATAGTCCATAATCCGGGCTACCGGAGGCTTTGCATTTGGTGCTACAAGTACCAAATCAAGATTTACTCGTCCGGCGATCTCCAACGCATCGTTTTTGGATTTAATCCCTAACTGTTCGCCATTTTGGTCAATCAGACGAACTTCGCGAGCGCGGATGCCCTCATTTAACAACATGTCTTTGCTAATAATTAGCCACCTCCAAGGTTTTTTCACGAATACAACGTCTTGGGTACAAGATTGATTCACCTTACTATTTGACACCCTAGTTGGAATCGACAGGTATAAAACTTTTTATAAGTGCTATTTCTTAAGTACACAAACAAAAAAGTGCGGATGAATACACCCACACTTTACGAAACATAAGTAAATAAACAAAAAGTTCACGTAAAACCTGCCAACTGCCAGATGCGTCAATCAGGTGAGAAGCGGGTGCTTCTTCTTTTCCCAAAACCATATTCAATTTAACCTTTGTAACTATAACATAAACAAAGACGTATTGTCAAACGAACTATTTATTCATGACAACGAAATTTATTGTAGCAAGAAACCTAAAATTATTCAATATATTTTTTTCAAAATCAAAAAAGAAAGAGAGGAGTGACCCTCTCTTCTAAAAAATTTATCCTCTTTGTACTTCCGCTTTGATAGCAGCAAGGAAGTCAGCAAATGGCTTTGTTTCTGAGTTTTGCTCACCATATTTACGAACGTTAACCGCATGATCTTCCACTTCTTTGTCACCGACAACGAGCATATATGGTATTTTTTGCATTTGTGCTTCACGGATTTTGTAACCAATCTTTTCATCACGGCCATCCAATTCTACACGGAAACCTTCATTTTGAAGCTGTTCCTGTACTTGCTTGGCATATTCATAGTGGGCTCCTGGAGAAACAGGAATTACTTGAACTTGAACAGGTGCCAACCAAGTTGGGAATGCTCCTTTATACTCCTCAATTAAGAAGGCAACAAAACGTTCCATTGTAGATACGACACCACGGTGGATAACAACCGGACGATGAGGCTTACCATCTTCTCCAACATAAGTTAAGTCAAATCGCTCTGGAAGTAAGAAGTCAAGTTGAACAGTGGAAAGAGTTTCATCTTTACCTAGTGCTGTTTTCACCTGAACATCAAGCTTTGGACCATAGAAGGCAGCTTCGCCTTCCGCTTCGAAATAATCCAAACCAAGGTCATCCATAGCTTCCTTCAGCATGCTTTGCGCTTTTTCCCACATTGCATCATCGTTAAAATATTTTTCAGTATCCTGTGGGTCGCGGTAAGATAGGCGGAACGAATAGTCGTTAATGTTGAAATCTTTGTAAACATTTAGGACTAAGTTAACCACACGTTTAAATTCATCCTTAATTTGATCTGGACGAACGAAAATGTGCGCATCATTTAAAGTCATTCCACGAACACGTTGCAATCCGGCTAATGCTCCTGACATTTCATATCTGTGCATTAAGCCAAGTTCTGCAATACGAATTGGCAGTTCACGATAACTGTGGATACTATTTTTGTACACCATCATATGGTGTGGGCAGTTCATTGGACGTAGAACTAACTGTTCGTTCTCCATTTCCATTATCGGGAACATATCTTCATGGTAGTGATCCCAGTGACCAGAAGTTTTATATAAATCAACGCTACCCATAACCGGTGTATAAACATGGTCGTAACCAAGTCGTTGTTCTTTATCAACGATATATCGTTCAATTACACGGCGGATAGTAGCCCCTTTTGGTAACCATAGTGGTAACCCTTGACCGACTAATTGGTTTGTTGTAAATAAGCTCAACTCTTTACCTATTTTACGATGGTCACGTTCCTTTGCTTCTTCAAGAAGGCGGAGGTGTTCAGCCAAATCCTCTTTCTTAAAGAAAGCTGTTCCATAGATACGCTGCAGCATTTTATTATTGCTATCACCGCGCCAGTAAGCCCCTGCAATGCTCAAAAGTTTAAATTCTTTAATTTTTCCAGTTGAAGGAACATGGACACCACGGCAAAGGTCAAAAAAATCACCTTGTTCGTAGATTGTCACTGTTTCTTCATCAGGAATCGCTTCAATGAGTTCAAGCTTGTAAGGATCGCCTGCCTCTTTAAATAATTGAACAGCGTCTGCACGGCTTATTTCCTTGCGAACAATCTCAATATTTTCATTAACGATTTTCGCCATCTCTTTTTCGATTTTTGGAAGGTCCTCTGGTGTTAATGACACCTCAAGATCCATATCATAATAAAATCCACCCTCGATTACTGGACCTACACCAAGGTTTACATTGGGATACAGTCTTCTAACAGCTTGAGCCATTAAGTGCGCTGTACTGTGACGCAATACTTCTAACGCATCACTTGATTCAGGAACAACGATTTCTATAGAACCGTCCTCCATAATTGGACGGCGAAGATCGAACATCTGTCCATTCCATTTACCAGCAATGGCTTTTTTCTTTAGGCCTGGGCTAATGGAAGCGGCAATATCTTCCGTTGTTGTTCCACGCGGGAACTCCTTTACTGCCCCATCTGGAAACGAAATCTTAACAACGTCTGACATGGTAATTCCTCCTTTAAATTTGAGCGTCTCAGGACTAAAAATATCCGTCAATCGCTTTTTAAAAATAAGGCTGTGTTAATGAACAGTGTTGATTTTTACA
>NZ_JBCNAC010000016.1:0-34033 GCF_050477885.1 Neobacillus rhizosphaerae | reverse complement strand
TCCTGTGGGAGTATGGTTCAGGGGAGACCCCGCAGGCGCAAGCGCCGAGGAGGCTCGCCGAAACACCCACGGAAAGCGAAGTGCCTGGAGCGGAAATCAACAGACCCGTTTAACATAGCCAAAAATAAAAAAACCCGTCCCTGGAATAGGGACGAGTTTTGATTAACACGTGGTTCCACCCAATTTTTCATGTTCAAACACAAACGATTGATCATGACTTTGGTCAGGTAACGGCTGTTGCCGTCAACAATTACTAATTCCATAAAACAGGAAATGTTCACTGCTGAAGTTTAAAGGTGGTAAGTATTTATCCCGTGTTAGAAGACTTTCAGCCGGAGGTCTTCCTCTCTAGAAACCGTAAATGAAATACTGTTGTCCTTATCATTACTTTTACTACATATTTGCTATGTACGTTATTATAATGATTTACTTTTAAAATTGCAAGGTGCATAAAACTAAATATTGACATTATTTTATTTTTTATGCATGATTTTCGGATGATTTTTTTTCATCAGTCCAATTTTTTATCTCACGAAGTGCGCCATACTCCTTAAGGGTTACTCTTTCCTCAAATATATTCTTTATGGTTCTAACCAGCGGCTCATCAGCATCTTTTGTATAAATAAAAATAGACGTTGGTGCAAGTGACAGCAGCGGTGCAATGGAAGCGGAGTCAACATAAACAGGATGATTCACCAATAACCTTCTATCAATCAATCTTGTTAATTCGCCTCTTTTAATTTCAACAAAATCCTCATTAAAAAATGTAATTTCCTCATCGAACAATAAATGAAGCGTATCCATTTTGGGTTCGCGGTTCACTAAAAAGTCTCTTAGCATGTGCACAAACATTTGATATTCCTGCTCCATTTTGTATTCATCAATGGCAATCTCAACATAGCTTTCTAGCGTTTGCAGATAGGAACGCAGGCGAAATTTAACAAAAGAGTCAAAAGAGAAAGTGACATTTTCATGAAGGATCTCATCAATCGCCGTACTAATTAGATTAGGCTCTTCTTTTATTTCTTTTAATAAAACAGCAAGATCCTCTCTTTGCCCGTCCAGTATGGAATAGATAATATCAATAATCTGCTGTTGCTCTTCCATGTCGGTATAATAATATTGATCCCTTACTATCTCTCTAAACCAATGATCCCGTTTCGTATTTGTTATAAACTGATAAAAGGCCGATTTCACCCTGTCAAACAAATCCGTAAAAAAGCAAACATCAACTATTTTTACTATATGTCGATCTTCTATAAGAAGAATAGTTTCATTCATTGGATTATATGGTACGTACTTCAGCAAGTGGTGATAAAATTTTTGTGCATCCAGCTTGCTTTGGAAGATGATTTCCGCCAACCAAATCCCCCCTTTGAGGCATTGTCTGTTAAATATATATGGGGGACTTGGCCAAAATAGAAGTTAGATATCCACAGTTTTACTATAATAATAAAAAAAGGACTACCTGGTGAACCGGTAATCCCATGAAAACATATTTTATTCATCCTAACGCCTATTTGGACCACTAACTAGAACCGGATCACTTAAGGTGCGAATTCGCTCCATGATCCGCATGGCCTTCATCTTTTCCTCTTCACCGCGCTGACTGTAAGTTAAATGATGCTCCAAACCTTGAAAATCAAAATTCGAGGTAAAGAATGTGGGAAGACTTTCAAGCATCCGAAATTGTAAGATTGGACCTAATACTTCATCTCTTGTCCAACTTGACATTGCTTCCGCCCCGATGTCATCCAACATTAACACCGGTTCTTTTTTTAATGCCTCTATTTTTTCATTTAGTGTGGAATCAGCAATAGAGCTTTTCATCTCTCTTAGTAATTCAGGAACATAAACAATCATTGATGAGATCTGTTTTTTTGCGAGTTCATTTGCTATGGCACCTAATAAAAAGGACTTACCAACACCAAATTTCCCATAAAGATATAATCCTTTTTGTTTTTTGCCCTGCTCATAATTCATTAAAAAAGTCGCAGCTTTGTCCACTGCATCCAGTCGACCAGTGTCCCCTTCAAAATCCTCAAAGGTAGCTTCCAATATATCTTTAGGTACATAAAGACTTTTAATTAGCTTTTCGTTTTTCTTTTTCTCATCTGCCATCACTTTTCTAGGGCAACGCTTATAAATCACATCAATCGAATTCAAAGATAATACGAGTTCCGGGTGGTAACCTTGCATAAAATTAATACATTTTCCAAGGCTTTCACAGCGCTCACAATCCTGACTTTGCTTTGTATACTCATAAAGCTTACTCATGCTTTTATCAATCATCTCTGGTGTAATTTCATCCTGATGTCGCGCTAAAAACGATTTAATCTCACGATTCTGAAGAACCTCCTGGCGCTGTTTTTCATACCGTTTTTTAAAGCTTTCATTTGATGCTAACCGTTGTAATGTTCTATTGATCCTTTCCATCTTGTTCACCCCCTACTTTCTAAACGCCTTTAATTTTTCTTCTATTGCACGCTTTTTCGCTTCGTCATCTTCTGATTTATTCGTTTGGGCAGCTGCGTTTCCTTCTTCAGGACTTTCCTCAAACCACTCCGGTATGAGCTCTTTACGAATAGTTTTTTGCTTCGACGGCCTTCCAGCCTTTTTGTTATCTGTCCAACCGATGTACGTTCGATGTTCGTTCTTTGCTAAGTCCATTGCTTCTTTCACTGTTTTTATTTGTTTCCTCGCCCAGTGGCCTGCTATCTTTTCTACATACCCTTTAGTAAGTTTCATATCTGTTTTGAGCATCACAAACTGAATGAGAACATTTATTACACCTGGAAGAAGCTTTTGTTTGAACATCACTTCCTCAATTATCTGTAGATCTGACTTCGATGGTTCTCCACCGCCAGACAAATCCTTTAACACTCTTAATGGGGAAGTGGTTTCTAAATAACGGATGAGTTTTTCTTCCTGTGTTTTTGGTTCATCATTTTGAACCTGCTGGGCCGCAGGCTGCGTTCGTTCAATTAAACTAGGCAACTGATCCTGATTGACATACTGATACCAATCACGGGCCCCCTTACGCAATTCTTCCATATCAATTTCACTTGATTCATTGACTGCACTTAGGACAATATTTTTCATCTGAATAGGGTCAATATTATACAGGAAGGCTAGATTGCTTATCACCTCTTTTACCTTTTGGGTTAGAGACTTTTTAGGTACAAGAGATTCATTTAACCCTGCTATCAATAAGTCAAAATCAAATGTATTTAATTCGATTTGGATTGGTTTCGAATCATACCGACCGATAAAATGTTGATTCTCCTCTTGTTCCATTTCTTCAGAAATACCTTGAAGATATTGAAGACTACCAGGCGTAGCTGAAGCAAACACATCTTGAAAGGCCCTGGTTACATCCTGATATTCTTTTTCCTTTGGCATTTGCTGGTCAGAAAAAAATCGTTTCAGACGGGCAAAATGGTTTTTTCCAATTTTTCGATAAAGAAAAATATTTAACATTCCATCCAAAAAGAATTGTTCAGGCGTTAATGGCGGGACCAGTTCATAAATAAAGGACCGATCTCCCTCATCTGTTTTAACAAAGGTTTTTAATAACCCTATTCCCTCTAGCTTTAAACGCGCTTCATATATATCCTTTAAATTTAACCCTAACAAGTTCATTAGCAGATGGTGCGTGGATGAATCAGACCAAAGTCTGTTTTCTTCCAGTTCCGCCCAGAGTGTCATATATAAACTTAAACAAGTTGACCCAATCAAGGGCTGGTATAGAAACGTCAGCACTTTCCGGTCATACTCATGGAGCAGCCCATCGGCTGCTACAATATAACGGTCGATAGGAAGAATTTCCTGCCAATGCTGCGCCATATGATTCCAACCTTTCTCTTTCAATAGTGAAAAAAGAGCCAAAGACGACCCTTTAGCTCATTACGATTTTTCTTTTTTTATCAGTTCCTTTAATTCATCGATAAATACATTAATATCTTTAAATTGGCGATATACGGAAGCAAATCTTACATATGCGACTTCATCTACATGGGCAAGTCGATCCATTACCATTTCGCCAATAGCCTCGCTTTTAATTTCAGAAATCCCCTGGCTCCTTAGGTCCTTTTCGACACCGTGTGTAATATCTTCTAGTTCCTTTAAGGCAACAGGCCGCTTTTCACACGCCTTAATCAAGCCCCTTAGTATTTTATCTCGGCTAAATTCTTCCCTTGTACCTTCCTTCTTTACTACAATTAAAGGAATCTCTTCAATTTTTTCAAATGTAGTAAAGCGATAGCCACACTCTTCACATTCCCGTCTTCTCCGTGTTGCACGTCCTTCATCAACAGGCCGAGAATCAAGCACACGTGTACCATAATTTTGACATGAAGGGCATTTCATTGTTAATCAACTCCAAATCTCACGAAATCCGAACAATTTCCTACTTTTATCTTATAAAAAAGCAGACCTTTGTACAAGTCCAAGTATTAGGAGTTTTATTTTTCTTTAATCATAGTATGTAATTGATTTAACCGATCGTAATAAGCGACCACTCTCTTTTTTAATTCAGGGTAATTACCTAAGATAGAGAATCGTTCAGTTGAAATATTAAAGTCTACAGCAGTTTCTAATGGTTTAACAGAAACAATTGTCACAATCAGGAAACAAGGAAAGGGCTTTTTGATTTCTATCGCAATCTCCCCATGCTCTTTTGAAACCGTTAAAATGCGACAGTCAGCATCCTCATGAAATATTTTTTCAATCGATTCAAAAATCTTATTAAAATTGCCCTTATAGTAATGAGTCTTTAAAGAAGCATCATTGTTTTGATCAGATGTTTCAATTTGACTTCTAAAGCGTCCGAATAAACTCATTTAAATAGTACCCTCCAAAAATTCTTCCTTTTTATTTTTATTTTACAACATAATGAGGAAAATATAAAAAGAGGTGTACATAGTTCGTACACCCCTTCGATCATTTTTTCGGATTAAAGTACCTTTGCTTGCTTAACATTTACTGGACCCATACCACGTGGAATTTCAATATTTTCACGTGTTTGAGCATTTAAAGCCTCAGCAATATAATCAGCAGCTACATTAGGGTTTAAATCACCACAAGTATATACATCAATGCTTGCATATCCGTGCTCTGGGAAGCTGTGAATTGTAAGATGTGATTCAGAAATAATTACAACGCCGCTAACGCCTTGTGGAGCAAATTTATGAAAAGCTACTTCGCGGATTTCCGCACCTGATTTAAGAGCTGCTTCAACAAAAGTGGTTTCAATAAAATCCATATCATTTAATTTTTCAAAGTCGCATCCCCAAAGTTCAGAGATTACGTGTCGTCCCATTGTTTCCATATTCTTATTTCCCCCTCTAACCTTTTATGATGGTTTCCTGAAATCCGGTTATTGACGGTATCTTATAACTACCACGGGGGAAAGTTAGTCCAGAGAGGTCCTAACCCTTTAAGTAATTAATAGGTACCTAATTTCAAGAAGTTCACGATGACTAGTATACTTTGTTTATATTTTTTTTGCAACCTATCAATATAAAATTTTCAGAAGATATTTTTGTAACTAGGCTGGGTGGGCGTAATCCTCTATATATAATAATTAAAAAACAATAGTTCAAAAGTATTTTATGCCTTACTGTCCCATAATGGAACAGGCTAGGACAAAAAAAAGGCTGTCAATCGACAGCATTTTTGTACCATTTTATTCTGATCTATCCTACCTTAACCTGTGAGGATTTAGCTATTTGCTGTGATACATAAAGAGCCAGGTCTACGACACGAGACGAATATCCCCACTCATTATCATACCAAGCTAAAACCTTAACCTTTCTTGTCCCCATTACCATTGTCGAAAGCCCATCAATGATAGCTGAATTCTCGTTTGTATTAAAGTCCACTGATACAAGCGGTTCCATAGTTAAATCTAAAATTCCTCTTAATCTGCCATGTGCAGCTTCATTAAAGGCATTATTAATATCATCAACCGTTACATCTTGGTGTAGGTCAACAACTAAATCGACAAGTGAAACATTTGGTGTTGGTACTCGTAGTGCCATCCCATGTAATTTGCCCTTCAATTGCGGCAATACTAGTGATAGTGCTTTAGCCGCACCTGTTGTTGTAGGGATAATAGATTGTCCACAGGCACGAGCTCTCCGTAAATCTTTATGAGGATTATCGATATTCTTTTGGTCATTAGTGTAAGCATGAATCGTTGTCATCAAACCACTTTCAATTCCAAACTTCTCATCTAAAACCTTTGCAACTGGTGCAAGACAATTCGTTGTGCAGGATGCGTTTGAAATAATATCATGCTGATTAATATCTAGCATTTCATCATTTACACCCATAACGATTGTTACGTCCTCATTTTTCCCTGGTGCAGTTAAAATCACTTTTTTAGCACCTGCTGTAAGATGCAGAGCAGCCTTTTCTCTGGAGTTGAATTTTCCAGTTGCTTCGATCACGATATCAATCCCTAGCTCTTTCCATGGAAGCTGCTCCGGGTTACGGTCACTTAGTAACTTAATTCTTTTACCATTTACAATTAATTCGTTATCTAAAGGGATAACTTCTCCCTGAAAAGGTCCATGATTTGTATCATATTTAAGTAGATGAGCTAATGTTTCAGCCGGATAGCTCGCATTTATTGCTACTACATCAAGTTTTTTTTCAAGGATTGCTTTTCGAAAAACCATCCTTCCAATTCTCCCAAACCCATTTATTGCAATTCGTGACTTCATTTTACGGCCCCTTCCGTATTAATGTTATACTTTTAAGTTGTATTCTTGTAATTAGTATAACATATATAGGTTAAATTGTGATGAATAAACTGCGGATTTTTAAATGTTTTATAATTCTGATAACTTAATAGGTTTTTTAACAAAAAAAGGAGAAAGGGGGCTCCCCTTCTCCTTTTTTGTTATTGAATTTTTATTCCAAGTTGAGTTAATACGTTGATGAGTTGTTTTTTTGTTTCTTCTACTGATCCATTATTATTAATCACTGCATCTGCTAATCTCATTTTTTCGTTTAGCGGCATCTGTGACTGTATTCTTGCCTTTGCATCGTCAATTGAGAGGCTATTTCGCTTCATAAGTCTTTCTAATTGAGTGTCATAATTCACGTATACAAGAATCGTCTTCTCGACCATATAGGTTAGCTTGCTTTCAAATAAAAGAGGGATATCCAGGACAATGACTTCTTCCCCGGTTTGCGAAGCCTTTTCAACCTGCCCTATCATTCTCTTTCTAACTTCCGGATGGACTATTTCATTTAAAAGCTTTCGTTTCTCTTCTTGGTGGAAAATAATCGAGCCCAATTTTTGCCGATCAATTTCCCCGTCCTCTAATAAAATGTCTTTTCCAAACGTATCAATTATTTGAAAGTAGGCGACTTCACCTTTCATCACAGCAAGGCGAGCCTCCACATCAGCATCGACTACTGGTATATTCATTTCCTTGAACATTGTTGATACCGTACTTTTTCCACTGGCAATTCCGCCAGTTAAACCGATAACTAATGACATGCTTTTTTCCTTTCAGGTATCATAATTTCCAAATACCAATAATGATTAATAAAACCCCAGGTAAAAACGTGAACTTTTGGATCCAATCGAATTTATGGAAAAAAGCGCCACTTTTTATTCCTAACAGGACGAATAACGAGCTCATGACTGCGACAGTAAGAGCTAAATATAGTGGAGGAAATCCAAGCATAGCTGCTCCAATCCCAGCCCCGAAGGCATCTAATGACAAGGCAAAGCCCAACATTAATGCTTCGATTCCTGTAATGGTCCCTGAATGGTCAAAGTCAGCAGACATGGGTTTTTTTAATATACTAATGGCTAATCCTAGGGAGCGGATCTCAAGGTTTACGATTGTTTTTTCATGTTCCACTAATTCTTTTTCTTTTTCGGGCCGAAAAAATTGGTACAATACCCAGGCACCTAGAGCAATCAGAATGAATCCCCCTAGTTTTGCCGTAATATTCGGTGATATTACTTTTTCTAAGCCATGCCCAATTGACACAGCAATCATTAAAGAGGCTGCCGAGCAGGTCGCAATAACGAGAACGGATTTGATTGGCATGACCATTTTCCTTAATCCATAGGTAAACCCTACACTAAAGCTATCAAGACTAAGGGCAAAGGCTAATATGAGAAGTGAGAACAACTGAACCATGACGTCTAGGACTCCTTCCTGAAAATCACTACGATAGTATATGGCAGGAGCCCATCCATTGTTATTGAATTGTTGTTCTCAAATTCATATCGCTTACATTATAGTTTCTGACAGCTTGGGCAATAATGAGTGCCTCTTCCTCCGACTGTTGTTTTTTCAAGAGGGGTTCCACAATTTTTACAAGGTTCCCCTTTTCGCCCATATGCATATAATTCAAGCTGGAACATACCAATTTCCCCCTGGGAATTAACATAGGAACGAATCGTACTCCCTCCCTTTTTCACCGCTTCTCCTAGAGTAGCCACAATTTCACTGTGAAGAAGGCTAACTTCGTCCTCAGTTAAAGTACTAGCAAGCCGTTCTGGATGTATTCCAGCCCGGAAAAGGGCCTCATCCACGTATATGTTGCCAAGACCTACTAGTAATTTTTGATCGAGTAAGGCAGGTTTTACTTTCCTATTGGTTTTTTTCAGTTTCTGAGACAGGTATTCTTGAGTAAACTCTTCTGAAAAGGGTTCAGGACCAAGTTCTATCAATGGAGGTTTTGTAAATTCTTCTCCCTTTTTATATAAATGCATCGT
This sequence comes from Neobacillus rhizosphaerae, assembly GCF_050477885.1. Taxonomy (GTDB): domain Bacteria; phylum Bacillota; class Bacilli; order Bacillales; family Cytobacillaceae; genus Neobacillus; species Neobacillus rhizosphaerae_A. The sequence goes on along the minus strand of NZ_JBCNAC010000016.1, from coordinate 25,284 downwards.
TCCAAACTTCCGGACATCTCTATATCGTAATTCAGTATCGTCAGTAAAATGAAAAATGACGTGTGTATGTTTATCAAAAGGAAGTTCCTTCGGATGAAGTCCATACTTTCCTTCCATCCGTAAATGTGATACTAGCGCATAGTGATTTGTATATATGATAAGAAACTTCCCTCTTCGACCAACATCAACAATAGTCTCTTTTTTTAATGCATCAATAAACTGCTCAATCTCTACAGGATTTTTAATAATTTTAGGCCAGTAGACAGTTATCTCTTCAATTGTCTTATTAAGAGCCAGTTTTTTTAACGTTTTTCGCACTGTTTCTACTTCAGGAAGCTCTGGCAATATGGATCCTCCTTTTATTTATTTCGCGTCGAACCAGGTTGGACCATAGGAATAGTCCACTTTTAATGGCACCTTCAATTCAAGAGCATTTTCCATGACACTTGGAACTAGTTCTTGAAGAATAGCTACTTCATCCTCTGGTGTCTCAAAAATCAATTCATCGTGCACCTGGAGCAATAAGCGTGTCTTTAAACCTTTATCCTTTAAAGCCTCATCCATATCAATCATTGCCTTCTTGATAATATCTGCCGCACTCCCTTGAATAGGAGTATTCATGGCTGTACGTTCAGCAAAGCTTCTCAAATTAAAGTTTCGGGCGGTGATTTCAGGAAGATAACGTCTTCTCTGCATTAATGTGGAAACATAGCCTTTTTGCTTTGCTGAGTGAATAATATCATCCATATATTCTTTCACACCAGGGTAAGTATCTAAGTATCTCTCGATGAAACGTCCAGCTTCCTTACGTGTTATCCCTAATGACTGTGAAAGCCCGTAGTCACTTATCCCGTAAACAATTCCAAAGTTAACAGCCTTTGCCTGACGTCTCATATTAGATGTTACTTCATCTTCCGACACATGGAAAACCTCCATCGCCGTTTTTGTATGAATATCAAGATCATCTTTGAATGCCTGGATCAGCTTTTCATCCCCAGCAATATGAGCAAGCACTCTAAGTTCTATTTGAGAGTAATCGGCTGCAAAAATTACCCAGCCTTCCTCAGATGGGACAAACGCCTGACGAATTTTTCTTCCTTCTTCAAGCCGGATTGGAATATTTTGCAGGTTCGGGTCGATGGAGCTTAATCGTCCTGTTGCGGTTAATGTTTGCTGGTATCTTGTATGCACTTTTTCTGTTTTTGGATCGATTACCTTTAATAAACCTTCAATATAGGTGGATTGAAGTTTGCCTAATTGTCGATATAGAAGGATATGCTCAATTATTTCATGATCCTCAGCTAACTTTTCCAACACATCAGCCGAAGTAGAATAACCGGTCTTTGTTTTCTTTAATGCTTGAAGACCTAACTTTTCAAATAAGATGACACCTAATTGTTTTGTGGAATTAATATTAAATTTTTCTCCCGCAAGTTCACAAATCTTCTCTTCTATTTCCACTAGTCGCTCATTTAGTTCTCTGCCCATCGTTTGCAGACGTTCCTGTTCTACCTTTATTCCACACGATTCCATATCAGCTAAAATGAGTGAAAGCGGCATCTCAAGCTCATTAAATAATTCATATTGTTCATTTGTTCGTAATTCATCTTCCAATTTATCTTTTATTTCAGCCATGGCAATACTTTTACGAACAAGATGTTCTGCTAGCTTTGGCTCTTCAGGGACTTTTCTTTTGGCTCCCTTCCCATAAAAGGAATCGTCCGACTGGATGTTATGAAAGTGATATTTTTGTGCAATCGCAGCAAGATCTTCTTGGGTTTCCGAAGGATTAATCAAATAGGAAGCCATTAAAATATCAAAGTCTGTACCTTTTAGATGGATATTCTGCCTTCTTAATGAAACCTCCGATCGTTTCGCATCATAAACGGTTTTCTTTTTCCCTTCATCTTCTGCCCAGTTTTTAAACGTCTCTGATTTCAATGCTAGTTCCGTTGGCAAGTAGAAATGTCCTTTTTCATTCACAAGGGCGAATCCAATTATCTCTGCATAATGATAATTATCATCAAGAAGTTCTACATAAAAATAATTATTTTCAGCAAATATATCTTCAGTTATTTCGGAAGGAATCACATATTCGATATCTACAAGTTCCTGATCTTTATGTACGGTAGTATCTTCCCCCAGCTTGTCTAATAATGAATGAAAGCCTAATTCTTTAAAGAGGGGCACTAACTTCTCTCTTATATAGCCCTCAAAGGCGATTGTTTCTAAATCTACTTCGACGGGTGCTTTCCTTTCAATCGTTGCCAGCTCTTTACTCATTAATGCCTGGTCTTTAAATTCCTCTAATTTTTCCTTAAGCTTATTCCCGTTTACTTGATCAATAGATTGAAGCAGCTTTTCAAGGGTTGTAAATTCTTTTAGCAGCTTAATGGCAGTCTTTTCACCCACTCCGGGCACACCAGGAATATTATCCGATGCATCCCCCATAAGACCTTTCATATCGATAATCTGTTCTGGTGTAAGACCATATTTTTCAGCTATATGCTCAGGCGTATATTCCTCTATATCCGTAATCCCTTTTCTAGTGATTCCTACAGTAGTATGTGGCGAAGAAAGCTGGGTTAAATCTTTATCCCCAGAGATAACTTTGACTTCATACCCATCCTTTTCAGCAGTTAGGGAAAGCGTTCCAATTATATCGTCAGCCTCAAAATTTTCTAGCTCATACCTAGATATTCCGTAGGCATCTAATAAATCACGAATAAACGGAAATTGCTCGGATAACTCTGGCGGCGTTTTTTGTCTGCCCCCTTTGTACTCTCCAAAGGTTTTATGTCTGAAGGTCGTTTTTCCCGCATCAAAGGCAACAAGCATATGCGTTGGTTTTTCATCCTCCAAAATTTTCATTAACATCATTGTAAAACCATAAACTGCATTCGTATGAATCCCCTTATCATTATTAAGGAGCGGTAATGCGAAAAAAGCACGATAAGCTATACTATTACCGTCTATCAGCACAAGCTTTTTCTTTTCCATCTTCTTCACCATCCAATATCATTTCAAATATTTATGAAGTTCTAGGATAAATTCACTGCCTTCCCCTAAAATACTTCTAACACTGATCTGCCCATGATGAGCCTCAACTAAATGTTTTACAATCGCTAACCCAAGACCTGTTCCACCTGAGTTTCGGCTTCTTGCACGATCTACCCTGTAAAAACGTTCAAATATTCTTGGAATCTCTTCTTTTTTTATGCCTACCCCAGAATCCTTCACATGGATTCTGACTTTTTCATTGTGTTCTAGGAGGATAATTTTCACATCGCCTCCGGAAGGTGTGTAGGAAATAGCATTACTGATTAAATTGATAAACACTTGTTTTAAACGGTCAACATCAGCAATGATTTGCACCTTTTCCTGCTTATTATAAAATTCAAGGCGTATGTTTTTAGCTTCTGCCTTTCCACTTAAAAGGGTGATTACTTCTTCAAGCAACAACTTTAAGTCTACTTCTGTTAACATTAATTGAAATCCTTGCTGCTCAATTTTCGAAAGCTCCAATAGATCTTGAATGAGTGACTGGAGACGATCACTTTCTTTTAGAATAATGGATAAAAAAGATTCTAACGTTTCTTTATTATTCATAGCACCATCTAAAAGGGTTTCAGTAAATCCCTTAATAGACGTAACAGGCGTTTTTAATTCATGGGATACGTTTGCCACGAAATCCTTGCGAATTTGTTCCAGCTTTTTTATTTCCGTAATATCGTGAAAAACAAGTAATACCCCTTTCCAAACATTGTTTTTCCCAATAATAGGTACACCATAAACCATAAAAAATTTTCTTTCTATTAATAAGGGAATAGATAATTGCTTACTTACCTTTTGCTCAGTTCGAAACACTTCTGCAACCAATTGACATATTTCTTCAGAATCAATCACTTCATAATAAAGTTTATTTAAATAATTTGTAGGATCCATGTGAAAGATTTCCACAAAGCCTTTGTTTATGAGACTGATATATCCGCGACTATCAATTAATACTAAACCTGAACCCATATTTTCTATTAACGCACCTAAGCGGTCCTGCTGCATTTCTTGTGATTTGGCTAATTCTTGAAGGTTTTCTGCCAGCATGTTAATAGAAGATCCCAACATTCCTGTTCCATCAAGCTTACCTACAGATGTTCTAGCACGGTAATTACCGTTTGCCAGTTGTATGGCAACATCAGTTGCTTCTCCAATTTGCTTTGAATACCTAGAGGTAGTTCTAATGCAGAAGAAACTGATGACAATTAAGACTATAACTAGAATAAGGAAGAGTATGAGTAATATTTCAATTTTAAATTGACCCTTTAGTAATTCAAAAACGTCATTTCTAAATAAATGGGTCAACCATATTCCAATCGCAATCAACACTGTAATAATAGTGGAAACCAGTGAAATCAACAGTCTTGTACGAAATTTTATCATTCTTCTTTTGGTCCCTCCAACTTATAACCAAGACCACGAAGTGTCTTTATATAAACAGGCCTCTTCGTTTCCTCTTCAATTTTTTCCCTTAGGTGAGAGATATGAACATCAACTATTCTAGTATCGCCAGCAAATTCATAATTCCAAACAGCACTTAATAACTGATCCCTTGTTAATACCCGACCTTTATTCTGTGCCAAATAGAGAAGTAATTCAAACTCTTTTAATGTTAATTCAAGGAGTTCCTCCTGAAAATAAGCTTCATATTTTTCTGGATAGATTTTCAACTTACCAATTTCAATTAGATCATCTTTATTCTTTTCTACTTCTTCATGAGCCTCAGTTTGAAACTGTGTTCTTCTTAAAATAGCTTTCACACGTGCAATCACTTCTCTTGGGCTAAATGGTTTGACCATATAGTCATCTGCACCGAGCTCTAAACCAATAATTTTATCTAATTCATCATCTTTCGCTGTTAACATTAAAATAGGAATCATGATATTCTTTTGACGTAGCTGTTTGCATACTTCCATTCCATCTAATTTTGGCAGCATTAAATCTAAAACAAGAATATCAGGAGATTCGGTTTCGGCTAATTCCTTCCCCTCTTGCCCATCCATAGCTGTTAAAACCTCAAAGCCCGCCTGTTCTAAATTATATTGGAGTAATGTCACAATCGATTGTTCATCATCTACAACAAGTACTTTGTTTTTCATAATATCCCCCGCTATTTCAAGATACCTTCATTATAATAATAAAGAACATGTATTTCCTAGAGATACATCTTCTTCATTTATTATCTTTACAAAAAATTAACAAAGTATATATGTATTTTTTATAAAAAAGGCTTTATTAAACTTGTCTGTTGATTTCCGCTCCAATCAACAGTGGATAAAAATAACATGTTCTTTAATAAAGCCATAAAAAAGCAAAAAGGAATGTAAAATCACATTCCTTCGTTCAGTTCTATTAAAAATTCTCTAAGGCTTTTCCGTGAAAATCTTCTAACCGATGTGGAGGGCAGACTTTGACTTTTCCCTGAATTACAGTTTCATTTTTTTCATTGGTTCCCACTACACTGATTAAGATGGTATGTTCTTTCCTCTGTACATCAATTACTTCAAATAGGCACTCGACTGTTCCATAATGATAGACAGGCTTCGGAAAGTCAATTTCTTGACTTAAAATATGACTTCCTGGGCCAGGTAAGTATTTTGAAATAGCCGAAGTGATAATGCCTGTTAACATGATGCTAGGTACAATCGGTTTTTCAAATGGTGTTTGTGTTGCATAATCATGCTGTATGTATAATGGGTTTGCGTCATCTGTTAATCCTAAATATAGAAGGATATCCTTGTCTTCAATTTTTTCTGTTAATGATAGTTTCTCACCAACTGTTATTTCTTCAATCTTTCGGCCTAACTTTCTCTTCTTCCCTAATAGCATCCATTGCACCTCCGTTGTAAGCGATTTCACATAAATATAGAGAAAATTCGGGGCATACACCCCGAATTTCTTTTTTCCATTATACTAAAACATTCATTACATTACGAACTGATTCAGCGGACTTATCTAATGCTGCTTTTTCTTCAGCAGTAAGGTCAAGCTCGATAACCTTTTCAATACCATTTGCCCCAAGGATTGTTGGAACGCCTAGGTAAATGCCTTCGTAGCCAAACTCGCCTTCAAGATAAGCAATAGAAGGTAATACACGACGTTGATCCTTAAGAATTGCTTCACACATTTCAACTAGTGAGGCTGCAGGAGCATAGTAGGCACTTCCGTTACCAAGAAGGTTAACAATTTCGCCGCCGCCTTTTCTAGTGCGCTCAACAATGGCTTCTAAACGATCTTTAGGAATCAATGTTTCTAATGGAATACCACCAGCATAAGAATAACGAACTAGTGGAACCATGTCGTCTCCGTGGCCGCCTAAAACAAATCCAGTAACATCTTTTACAGAAAGATTTAACTCTTGAGCAACAAACGTACGGAAACGAGCAGTATCAAGGACTCCTGATTGACCGATTACACGGTTTTTAGGAAAACCAGATTCTTTGAATACAGTGTATGTCATGGCATCCACTGGGTTAGTTAAGACAAGAATAGTACAGTTTGGAGAATATTTCACAATCTCCTGCGTTACACTTTTCATTACTCTTTGGTTTGTTTGCACTAAATCATCACGGCTCATGCCTGGTTTACGTGCAATACCCGCAGTAATAACTACAATATCAGAATCGCGTGTGTCTTCGTAATTAGATGTACCAGTAATGTTTGAGTCGAACCCTTGAACAGGGCTTGCTTCAAGCATATCTAATGCTTTCCCTTTAGTTGGGTTTTCCATTTGAGGAATATCAACTAAAACTACATCACCAAGTTCCTTTTGTGCAAGCAAAAATGCTGTAGTCGCGCCAGTGAATCCGCCGCCGATTACTGAAACCTTTTTACGGTTTAATGACATGTAACTCTCCCCTTATATGTAGGATATTTAGTTTGCAGGGCCGTTAAAGACAGCCCCTGCAACTATTCTTGTTTATGCCTATTCCAGTTAGCTTATTCCATATTTTTAATTAGTTCATCACCGAATTCAGATGTTTTAACTTCAGTTGCACCTTCCATTAAACGCGCGAAATCATAAGTTACCACTTTAGATGCAATGGTTTTTTCAACAGATTTAATTACCATATCAGCTGCTTCATTCCAACCCAAGTGCTCAAGCATTAATACACCTGATAAAATAACTGATGAAGGATTTACTTTATCAAGACCAGCGTATTTAGGAGCAGTACCATGTGTTGCTTCAAAGATAGCATGTCCTGTTTCATAGTTGATGTTTGCTCCTGGTGCAATACCAATTCCACCAACTTGTGCTGCAAGTGCATCAGAAATGAAGTCACCGTTTAAGTTCATTGTAGCAACAACATCAAACTCACGTGGGCGAGTAAGAATTTGTTGTAAGAAGATATCAGCAATAGCATCTTTTACAATGATCTTTCCTGCAGCTTCTGCATCTGATTGTGCCTTGTTTGCAGCATCTGCACCTTGCTCAGCCTTAATGCGGTCATATTGAGCCCATGTAAAGACTTTATCACCAAATTCTTTTTCTGCAAGCTCATAACCCCAGTTTTTAAACGCACCTTCAGTAAATTTCATGATATTTCCTTTATGCACGAGTGTAACGGATTTGCGACCCTCTTTGATTGCATAATTAATAGCTGCACGTACTAGACGAGTTGTCCCTTCTTCAGAAACAGGTTTAATACCAATACCTGAAGTTTCAGGGAATCTGATTTTATTTACTCCCATTTCATTTTGAAGGAAGTCGATTACTTTTTTAACTGCTTCAGAACCTTTTTCATATTCGATTCCAGCATAAATATCTTCAGTGTTTTCACGGAAGATTACCATATCTGTATCTTGTGGACGCTTAACTGGTGAAGGAACACCTTCAAACCATCTTACCGGACGTAAGCAAACAAATAGGTCTAACTCTTGGCGTAAAGCAACGTTCAAGGAACGGATTCCACCGCCAACAGGAGTGGTTAGTGGACCTTTGATTGCAATCAAGTATTCATTGATTTCATCAAGTGTTTCTGATGGAAGCCATTCGCCTGTTTGGTTGAACGCTTTTTCACCAGCAAGAACTTCCTTCCATACTAATTTACGCTCGCCTTTATAAGCCTTTTCAACTGCTGCATTTAATACACGCTCTGAAGCAGCCCAAATATCTGGTCCAATACCGTCCCCTTCAATAAATGGGATAATTGGGTTGTTTGGTACATTTAATACTCCATTTGTAACCGTAATTTTTTCGCCTTGCATAGTTGTTCTCCCTCCTAGTTATGTAAAAAACTTTGAACTTTGTTCGTTCACATCGAAGAATGCTGAATCAAAGGGTAGAGAGTTTACCTCTACCCTTTGATTCATTCTATCATATTGAATCAATTTTTTGAAAAAAAGTAAAATATTAAACTCTTTGTTCGATCGGTACATATTTTTGCATTCCAGGACCAGTATACTCTGCTCTTGGACGGATTAAACGATTGTTTTCATATTGTTCTAAAATATGAGCTAACCAGCCAGAAACACGGCTTACTGCGAAGATTGGCGTCATTAAATCGTGGTCAATTCCTAAGCTGTGATAAACAGAAGCAGAATAGAAATCAACGTTTGGTGGAAGCTTTTTCTCACCAGTTACGATTCCTTCAATTTTAACAGACATATCATACCAGTGCGGCTCACCAGTAAGTTCTGTTAATTTCTTAGACATTTCTTTTAAGTGTTTCGCACGTGGATCACCTTGACGATATACTCTGTGACCAAAGCCCATAATTTTTTCTTTCTTTTCAAGCTTACCGCGAACATATGGCTCAACATTTTCGATTGTACCAATTTCCGTAAGCATCTTCATTACTGCTTCATTAGCTCCCCCGTGTAGAGGACCTTTAAGTGCACCGATTGCAGCCGTTACTCCAGAGTAAACATCAGAAAGTGTAGCTACACAAACACGTGCTGTAAATGTAGAAGCATTCAACTCATGATCCGCATGTAAGACAAGCGCTTTATCAATTGCTTCAACAGCGATTGGCTCAGGTACATTCCCAGATAACATGTAAAGGAAGTTTGCTGCAAAGCTTAGATCCTGTCTTGGAGCAATTGGATCAAGACCTTTTCGTACTCGGGCAAATGTAGTAACAATTGCTGGCATTTTTGCCTGCAGTCGTACTGCTTTACGATAATTGGCTTCAGAATCCATTAAATCTGCTTCTTCATCATATAAACCCAGCAAGGAAACAGCCGAACGAAGTGCTGCCATTGGATGTACTTTATCAATAGGGTACATTTTAAAATGCTCAATCACTTCCTGTGGAAGCGCAGCATTTTCTGCAAGCTGCTGTTTTAATTCAGCTAATTGTTCAGCATTTGGCAGCTGGCGGTGCCATAATAAATAAATGACTTCCTCAAAGCTTGCGTTTTTTGCTAAATCATCGATGTCATAGCCAACATATGTTAGCGTGTCATCAATAATAGAGCTGATGGAAGAAGTTGTTGCCACTACCCCTTCAAGACCGCGTGTTACTGTCATAATAAATCTCTCCTCACATTCTTAATATCCCCATTGGAAAACAAACACAGAGAAATAAAACCCCTTTAGTGATTAACACGGATGTAATACATGGCAAATGGTATTATCAGAGTATAATACTCTACCAATTGACTCATTCGTAAAAACTGACTGAGCGATTGCTCGGGATAGTCACAAATAGATGTATGCCCTTTCAATCACATTAAAAAAACTATTTTACAAGTAATTCAGCATATATATATGGTTTATGTAGAAAAGGATACGCTTACAAGCCTATTATAAACAATTATCAGATTTTTGTGAATGAAAAGGCGTCGAAAAATCGAAAAAAATATTATTCCAAAAAAAAACTAGCTAAAAAAACTAAAAATTTTCATGGCTGCATAGGCAATACCTGCACCAATTAAAGGACCTACCGCTACCCCTTTGAAAAGAGATACAGATAGAATGGTTCCTAATACAAGTGCGCTTGTAATTTGAGGGTCATCCGCCAGTAATTTTACTCCCCCTTTTGCGAGTAATGCCACAGCCATTCCAGAAATGAGTGCAATCCAGGCATAAGATGACTTAAATGCACCTGTTAAATCCTTAAAACCTATGTCCCCACTTGCAATGGGTACTAAAACAGCAACCGTTATAATAGTCACTCCCCAGTTGATTCCTTTAGACTGTATGAAGGAAAAGGACTTCGCTTCCATCCCGCCTGCTTTTAATATAAGTAATATACCAACAGCCACCATTAACGAGCTATTCTTAGCAATAAATCCAATGATTAGAAGCAATAAAAGAAAAAACAATGACTCACTAACCATTTGTTCACCATCCTTTATCCAAATTATCGTACCATAATAACTCAATGGAGTAAAAATGTGGTATATATTCTTATCTGAAACCTTTCCTATTTAATTACGTAGTAATGTAATGCACAGTCTATGTTTTTGGAAATTTATGCAGTTTTATTCATAAAATGTTAAACTAATACTATAAATTAGATTTTAAGGAGGGTTGTTTTTGAATTCCAAGTACATAAATCGGACAATTAGATTTCTTCTTGTCATTGGAGCCGTTGTTTTGGCCCTGTATTCTTTTTTTTATTTATCAAAAGTAACGTATCCTTTTTTAATTGCTCTTGCGATCGCCTTTTTGATTAACCCGCTCGTCAATTTTTTCGAACACAAAGCAAAAATGCCTCGAGCGCTTGCAGTTTTAATTGCACTCATTATTATCTTTGCTTTTTTTGCAGGGTTAATAACACTTTTAGTTGCAGAAATCGTCTCTGGAGCAGCTTATTTAGCTAAAGTCGTTCCTGAACACCTTGATACATTAATTGAATATATCGAGAATTATTTTACTGGCCAGATTATCCCTCTTTATAATCAGTTAACTAGTGTATTCAATAAGCTTGATGCTGGTCAACAGGATACAATCATTGGTAACATTCAAAATGTTGGTCAAAAAATCGGAACAACCGTTGGATCGTTTATCCAAGGTTTGTTCGGAAATATTCCAAATATCTTATCATGGTTTCCAAACGCAGCCACAGTCCTTATTTTCTCATTATTAGCTACATTCTTTATCAGTAAAGATTGGCATCGACTATCCTTACTTGGTGGAAGGATTTTACCTGAAAAAGCAAAAACAAGCGGGCAGAAGGTCTTCATTGACTTAAAAAAGGCTTTATTTGGTTTTATTAAAGCACAATTAACACTGATTTCTATTACTACCGTTATCATTCTAATTGGCCTGCTTATCCTGAGGGTTGATTATGCCATAACCATAGCTCTACTAACGGGGATTGTCGATATCATCCCATACCTTGGAACTGGCGCAGTTTTCGTACCTTGGATTATATACTCGGCTATTTCAGGGAATATGGGCCTAGCTATTGGTTTAGGTGTACTTTATATCATTGTCCTTGTTCAAAGGCAGATTATGGAACCGAAAATCCTCTCTTCTAGTATCGGTCTAGATCCATTAGCCACACTAATTGCCTTATTTGTAGGATTTAAAACCATTGGCTTTTTAGGCTTAATTGTCGGTCCTGTTACTCTGGTTATTATCAGCACACTCTACAGAGCCAATGTGTTTCATGATGTATGGACGTTCATTAAAGGAAAAGAAGCGTAAGAACAATAGGCGGAAGCGCCTCGTCCAGCCCCGACAGGCAAATGTTCTTCGGCTGGAAAAGTCCGCCTTTTGACTTTTCTTGCCGAAGGTTATTTGACCCGAGGGGCTAGGCGCTGGAGCTAGATTCAGACAACTAGTTCAGTTATCCACTCTCGTTCCTTTTTTATAAATACCTAAACAATAGAAAAACGTCAGCCTGTGTAGCAGCTGACGTTTTTCTATTTAATGATTTTTATATTACCTTTATCAATTCTATTCCGCCACAGGTTTTTTATTAAATATTTAAATGGCCTTCTGGTTAGTGGAAAAAGCAGAAGAAATCCTGTTAAATCAGTGACGAAGCCAGGTGTAATCAACAGTGTTCCCCCAATGATTATACATATTCCATCCAAAACCGCTTCACTAGGAATCTCCCCATAGCTAAGCTGCTCTCTAGCCCTACGAATGGTCTGAAGCCCCTCTCGTTTTGCCAAATAGGCACCAAGGACACCTGTTAAAATAATGATCGTTATAGTGGGCCAAACCCCTATTGTTTTCCCAGACAAGAGAAGAACTCCAATATCAATCGCAGGAATCACAAGAATCAACAAAAATAAATACCTCATGTTTTGTCCCCTTCCAATCGGCTTGTTCTATTATATTACGATTGGTAACGAATTAGTTTTATTATGTAGAAAAAGAAGGGTTTCCCCTTCTTTTCTTTTTTACCTATAGGACACTAGCGTGGCCGTTGTAAATAACACCCCTCGATGAATCAACAGTGATCTCTTGACCTTCTTTAAATAATTCTAATGCATTGTCGACTCCAACAATGACAGGAATTCCAAGGTTTAGACCCACTACAGCCGCATGGCTAGTTAATCCGCCTTCTTGTGTGATAAGAGCAGCACATTTTTCTAGTGCAGGAACCATATCACGATCCGTTCCTAATGTAACAAGAATAGAACCTTGCTTCACATTTTCTAAAGCTTCTTTTGCATCATGGGCAACAACTACTTTCCCAAATGCGGATTTACGGCCAATTCCTTGTGCCTTAGCAATAATATCGCCGACAACATGAATCTTCATCAAATTCGTTGTACCAGCTTCACCAACAGGAACCCCTGCAGTAATAACTACTAAATCACCGTGTTTTACAATACCACTGTTTAAGCTTTCTTGAACGGAAAGCTCAAGCATTTCGTCAGTAGTTGAGCACATTGATGTGATACGTGAATAGACACCCCAAACAAGTGACAATTGTCGAGAAACCTTGTCATTTGCTGCAACAGCAACGATCGGTGCCTTCGGACGATACTTAGAAATCATTCTAGCAGTATGTCCGCTTTCAGTTGGTGTAATGATGGCATTAACTTCTAAATTTAATGCTGTATGGGCAACAGACTGACCGATTGCATCTGTTAGATTATGTCCAGTGTCTTTGCTGCGGCTAGATAAGATTTCTTTATGATCTAATGCCTGTTCTGCTCGAGAAGCAATATTGTGCATGGTTTGGACCGCTTCAACTGGATATATTCCAGCAGCTGTTTCACCTGAAAGCATAATGGCATCCGTGCCATCAAAAATAGCATTGGCTACGTCACTAGCTTCTGCACGCGTAGGTCTTGGATTACGTTGCATGGAATCAAGCATTTGTGTTGCAGTAATAACTGGTTTACCAAGGGCATTACATTTCTTAATTAACATTTTTTGAACAAGAGGAACCTCTTCAGCAGGAATTTCCACACCAAGGTCACCACGTGCAACCATCAAGCCATCAGAAATCTCAAGGATTTCATCGATGTTGTCAACACCTTCTTGGTTTTCAATTTTAGGGATAATATGGATATGTGTTGCATTGTTTTCCTCTAAAAGTTGACGGATTTCTAAGACATCTTTTGCACGGCGAACGAAGGAAGCAGCGATGAAATCAATTCCTTGTTCAATACCGAACAGGATGTCTTTTGTATCCTTTTCAGTGATTCCTGGAAGATTAACTGACACACCAGGAACGTTTACACCTTTTTTATTTTTTAATGTTCCGCTGTTTAAAATCTTTGTATGGATTTCATTTGCGGCTTTATTCACTTCTATTACTTCAAGACCGATTAAGCCGTCATCTAATAGAATCTTTGAACCAACATGTACATCTTCAATTAAACCTTGATATGTAACAGAGAATTTCTCAGCTGTTCCTTCGACTTCTGTCATAGAGACAATCACATTATCTCCAGCCTTAAGCTCAATTGCACCGTTTACCATGTTGTTTGTACGGATCTCTGGACCTTTTGTATCAAGTAGAATCGCTACTGTTTTACCAGTTTCTTTTGCTGCTTCACGAATATTTCTGATTCGAGCACCATGTTCTTCGAAATCGCCGTGAGAAAAGTTCAATCGAGCAACGTTCATACCCGAATTGATTAATTGAGTTAACTTTTCAACACTTTCACTAGCAGGACCAATCGTACAAACGATTTTTGTTTTTCGTAGCATGCTTTATTTCCTCCCATTTTAGAAAAGACAAACGCTATTCTTTAAATTGATAATTCCTTGGACAACTTGAAGAGCTCAAGATCCAATGTATGTTTTCTACCTAAAGCTTCAATGATGTCATAATCAACAAGCTGATTCTTTTCAATACCTACTGCACGGCCGCCTTTTCCTTCGATTAAAAGTTCTACTGCCCTTGCACCTAATCGGCTAGCAAGTACTCGGTCAGCTGCAGTTGGTGAACCACCCCGCTGGATGTGACCTAATACGGATACCCTTGTATCAAAGTTAGTTGCTTCTGACAGCTGTTTCGCGAATTCAACTCCACTACAAACTCCTTCAGCCACAATAATAATACTATGCTTTTTACCACGCTCTTGCCCTTTGCGAAGTCTTTCGGCAATTTCATTCATATCATAGTTTTCTTCAGGAATTAAGATGGTTTCTGCTCCACCAGCTAGACCCGCCCATAAAGCAATATCACCCGCATCGCGACCCATTACTTCGATTACAAACGTTCTTTCATGTGAGGTAGCAGTATCACGTATTTTGTCTACTGCATCAATTACTGTATTTAACGCAGTATCAAAGCCTATTGTAAGCTCAGTACCTGGAATATCGTTATCAATCGTGCCAGGTACACCAACACAAGGAAAACCTTGTTCTGTTAATGCTTTTGCTCCACGATAGGAACCATCCCCACCGATAACTACAAGCCCTTCAATTCCAAGAGCTTTCATTTGGTCTATTCCTTGCTGCTGTCCTTCTTTTGTTTTAAATTCTAAACAGCGAGCTGAATGTAGCATGGTACCGCCACGGTGAATGATATCACCAACAGAACCTAGCTCAAGCTTCTTTATATTACCAGAAATTAATCCTGCATAACCGCCATAAATACCGTAAACCTCTACATTATGATAAATTGCTTTCCGGACAACGGCACGAATGGCCGGATTCATCCCTGGTGAATCTCCACCGCTCGTTAGTACCCCAATTCTTTTCAAACCTATCACCTCAATCATTGATTAAGAAACCCTCTGAATACAAATGTTAATAACACTAGATTATCTCAGGATGTACTTATTTTATTATTTACATAAAACCTACGAATATTTATAAAATAACACGAAGAAATCACCTTAACAACCGATTCATATTAGTAAATATAATAGACGGAATAATTAGTGAACTGGAAGCGTTTTATTCGCAATTGAAAGCGTCATCATTAACTTTTCATAGAAATTTCCTTGAACATTATGTGAACGTGAAAAAATCGTGCCCCAAGGAGCACGATTTTTTATTTAGCACCAATGTAATCATTAACTATTGTGTATTCACCAATTGTCCTAAAACGATTATATCGATCTGCAATTAATTCATCCTCTGATAGTTTAAGAAGTTGTTTAAGCGAAGACATTAGACATTTTTCAATTTCTTCTGATTGCTGTTTAACATCCTTATGTGCCCCGCCTTTAATTTCAGTGATAATTTCATCGATTACTCCCAGTTCTTTCAAATCGGGAGCTGTGATTTTCATTGTTTCTGCAGCATTTTTAGCTAAGGATGCATCCTTCCATAGTATAGCTGCCGCTCCTTCTGGTGAAATAACTGAGTAGGTAGAGTTTTCCAGCATGTAGATTCGGTTACCCACCCCAAGTGCAAGAGCACCGCCACTTCCGCCTTCACCAATAACAATACAAATGACAGGAACGCGAAGCCCCGCCATTTCAAATAAATTTCGTGCAATGGCTTCACTCTGGCCTCGTTCTTCTGCAGCCTTACCTGGATATGCTCCCTTTGTATCAATAAAACAGATAATCGGACGGTTAAATTTATCAGCCTGCTTCATGAGACGAAGTGCTTTTCGATATCCTTCAGGATGGGGCATTCCAAAGTTTCTGCGGATATTTTCTTTCGTGTCTTTCCCACGTTGATGGCCAATAACTGTGACTGGTAATCCCTTAAACTTGGCGACTCCTCCTACGATGGCTTCATCATCCGCAAAGGTCCGATCGCCATGTAACTCAAAGAAATCCTCAAACAGATAAGAAATATAATCAAGAGTTGTGGGTCTATTTGGATGACGGGCGATTTGTACACGATCCCATGGTTTAATATTCTCATATATATCCTGCTCCAACTTTTCAAGTCGAGCTTCTAGCTTAATTATTTCAGAACTTAAATCGACATCTGCTGTTTTAGTGAACTCTTTTAGTTCGGTAATTTTTCTTCTTAACTCCACTATTGGGCGTTCAAATTCTAATTCGCCTACCATTCGAGCTCACCTCCAGGTTGATGAATTTCTAATATGTTTGTGATTTTCTCTACTAGGACCTCACGTGAAATAATTGCATCCAGCTGTCCGTGCTTTAATAGGAACTCCGCCGTTTGAAAATCTTCAGGTAATTCTTCTCGAATAGATTGTTCAATAACGCGTCGTCCGGCAAAGGCAATGAGGGCTCCTGGCTCAGCAAAATTAAAATCACCTAATGATGCAAAACTTGCTGATACCCCGCCAGTTGTTGGATGTGTCATTATCGAAATAATGAGACCACCATTTTCACTAAACCTCTTTAACGCGACACTTGTTTTTGCCATCTGCATTAAACTCAATGCACCCTCCTGCATTCTGGCACCACCAGACGCGGTAAAAATAATAAAAGGCAGGGAGAGTTCATCTGCTTTCTCAATTGCACGGGTAATTTTTTCACCCACGACAGAACCCATACTTCCCATGCGGAAAGAGGCATCCATTATCGCCAAAACTATTTTTTTGCCATTTACGGCTCCTACACCTGTTACAACAGCCTCGTTTAACTTACTTTTTTGTCTGTCTTTTTCTAGCTTCTCCAGATAATCTGGGAAACCAAGTGGGTTCTCAGAAATCATGTCCTCATTAATTTCTTCAAAACTTCCCTCATCTAAAAAGCTGTTAATCCGCTCATATGAATTCATTTGAAAATGAAAACCACAATGTAAACAAACCTTAAAGTTTTTTACTAGTTCCTTTGTGTACATGATTTTTTTACATGAAGTACACTTTGTCATAATCCCTTCAGGTACGTCATTTTTAGCTGTTTCCGTTGGAATTGTTGCATATTTCTTCTTCTTTGTGTGATTTTTTGAAAAAAGATCTTTAAGCGCCAAAATGAAACCTCCCTTGTGAACGCTCCTGCTATTTAGCAAGATTCTCCATCTAATGCTATCTAGAAGTCTTTCTATCCTACATCAACTTCATACCTATCTGTCAAAAGTGGTCAGACCACCATTCAGTAAAAAATACCCTTGATCAGAGGGCTTGTATCACTTTCACTATAAAATAAAATGAATTCAAAATCTGTTAGTTTTTGTCGTTAAAACATGACAAATTTCGAAGCTGATAATAAGCAGCAACCGCTTTTGCTTCTTCTTTTGTAGCTAATGCTTCAAGTATTAATAAATAATTTTCTTTCTTATAGTTCCTATGTGGAAAATCTAAAGAATAATAATATTCCTTTAATATTCCCCACAATCTTAAAAATAGATGGTTATCAGCCATTTCTATGATTCGATAAAAAAACTCATCATCCTGTATACGATCTGATTTTTCTACCCATTCTTTCATATGATCAATCGTTTGAATGTCCATTCGCTGAATTGCTAATCGGAGACAGTCCATCTCAATATAATTTTTTGTCTCATAAACATCTCGTATTGCTTTTTCATCCTGCAGAATGAATGTGCTGAGGAGCTGTACTAGCTGATGTCCGCGAAAATCCCGAATAAAAGTCCCTTCACCTCTACGTGTTTCAATTAATCCAAGTAATTCTAATGCTCGAAGGGCTTCTCGAACGGAAGAGCGCCCGAAATTCAGGCGCTCAGACAATTCACGTTCAGAAGGTATTTTATCTCCGGTCTTTAAACCATCTATTGTAATCATTTCTCGAAGCTGCTTTACAATCTCTATATATACTTTTGTATTGGTCACTTACTTGATCACTCACTTTTACCGATAATAGCGAGCCTCTGTGTTTTTTCTTTTACATCTTCTGGGTCAACCTTTAGGCGGGCAACACCTGTTTCCATTGCCGCTTTCGCTACCGCAGCTGCTACATCAGGGGCAACTCTTGGGTCGAAAGGTGCTGGAATCACATAGTCTGCATTTAGCTCGTCCTCATTGATTAAGTTCGCAATCGCTTCAACAGCAGCCACTTTCATTTTTTCATTTATATGTGTAGCACGAACATCAAGAGCTCCACGGAAAATACCAGGGAAAGCAAGTACATTGTTTACTTGGTTTGGAAAATCAGAACGGCCTGTCCCAACTACTTTTGCTCCGGCTTCTTTTGCTTCATCCGGCATAATTTCTGGTACTGGATTAGCCATTGCAAAAATAATGGAATCAGGGTTCATGGAAGCGACCATATCCTTGGTTAAAGCGCCTGCTACAGATACACCAATAAATACATCCGCGCCTTTAATAACATCTGCAAGGCTGCCTGATAAGCTATCCCGGTTGGTATACTTTGCTACTTCTGCTTTTACTTCATTCATTCCCTGTGGGCGTCCTTCGTAAATGGCTCCCTTTGTATCACACATGATAATGTCTCTTACACCATAGCTATATAGTAATTTAATAATCGCAATCCCTGCAGCACCAGCACCATTTGCGACTACTTTAATTTCAGTCATTTTTTTGCCAACTAATTTTAGTGCATTAACGAGGCCAGCCACAGTAACAATGGCTGTACCATGCTGATCATCATGGAAAATAGGAATATTGGCTTCTTTTTTTAGTCTTTCTTCGATAACAAAACAATTTGGAGCAGCGATATCTTCAAGATTTACGCCCCCAAAGGTCGGTTCAAGCAGCTTAACCGTTTCAACAATCTTATCCACATCCGTTGTATTTAAACAGATTGGAAAGGCATCTACACCAGCAAAGCTTTTAAATAATACTGCTTTCCCTTCCATTACAGGCAGTGCTGCTTCAGGTCCAATATTCCCAAGACCTAACACTGCAGTACCATCGGAAACAACAGCAACCATGTTTCCTTTCATGGTATATTCGTAAACCATCTCTGGTTTCTCATAAATATCTTTACATGGCTCTGCCACACCTGGAGAATAGGCTAAACTTAAATCATGAGCATTCCGCACAGGAACTTTGGATTTCGACTCTAATTTTCCTTTATTAATTCGATGCATGTGCAATGCTTCTTCACGTAAAGTCAAGATATGTCACCCCTTAAATGATTACAATAGAATAATAACTTCGCTAAATTTAAGTCCAACAATAGTGGTCAGACCACACTCGTCTCATTATCACTATAACATATCTGCCATAGTTGTAAAGATTAATCTCTCAGTACCACATTTTTTTCCCCAAGGATTATTCTTAATTTTCGCTGTAATTCCGGGGTTGGGTGAACCTGATTTTCAGCACCTAATTTAACGGTTTTTCGAGTAGCTTCATCATGCAAAATAACGGACGCATTCCCTTTGTATTCCGTCAAAATTTGTTTTATTTTATTTAGAATGTTCTCATCTTGCAATTCTGCAGAAATTTTCAAATATAATATTGGCTGTTTTAGTGACTTTGTTTGTAGCCATTGTTCTAGCTCAAACACTTGTTGAATTATAAATTGCAACTTTCCTTCTCGTTCTTCAATTTTCCCTTCAATTAATACGAAATTCCCTTGTTCTAAAAAGGCTTGATATTTTTTATATACATTTGGGAATACAACTGCTTCCATTTCTCCGCTGCCATCACTCACAGTTAAAAAGGCCATCGAATCTCCTTTTTTCGTCCGAATTGCCTTCATTGTTGAAATATACACGCCCGATGAAACCCTTTTATCATCATTTCTTAAATGAAATAGTACCGTGGCTCCCTGTCGTTTAAGCTCTTTTTCATAAAGCGATATAGGATGATCCGAAAGGTAAAAGCCAAGTGCCTCTTTCTCAAATGCCAGTTTGTGCTCCAAATCGATAGGATCGACTTGAACATATTTTGGCTTAAGCATGAACTCATCTTCAAACAAGTCAAATTGACTTGAATCATCCGGGTTAAAAATTTGCGCATGTTCAATTGCTACATCTAAACTAGCGAGAAGAACTGCACGGTCCTCACCAAACTCATCAAAACAGCCTGAGTGAACAAGATATTCTAGTGTTTTTCGATTAATGGCTTTTGAAGAAACTCGTATACAAAAATCAAAAAGGTCATCAAATTTTTTCTGCTTCCTTGCTTGAAAGATTTCCTTTAAAGCGGCAGCTCCTACGCCTTTGATAGCTGCCAGGCTATAACGAATTCCCCCGTTCTCTACTTGGAAGGAGAAGACGCTATAATTAATGGATGGAGGCAGAATGGTCATTTCTTTTTGTTTTGTCTCCATAATATATTGAGCTATTTTTGTTTCATTACCAATAGCAGAGGTAAGCAGCCCTGCCATAAAAAACATAGGATAGTTAGCTTTTAAATAGGCTAACTGGTAGGAAATCATACTGTAGGCAACTGCATGGCTTCTGTTAAAACCATAATTGGCAAAGCGAACAATCAAATCGTATATCTCATTGGCCAGTGACTGATTATATCCCTTTTGAAGTGCTCCTTGAACAAAATGATTTCTCTCTTTGTCTAGCACCTCTTTTTGCTTTTTCCCAACTGCTCTTCTTAAAAGATCCGCTTCCCCTAGAGAGAATCCTGCCATTGTAGAGGCAATCTGCATGATTTGTTCTTGGTACACAATGACACCATAAGTATTCTCAAGGATCGGCTTCAAATTTGGATGGGGATATTCTACGGTTTTATCGCCATGTTTACGTTCAATAAACAGTGGGATATTTTCCATTGGACCAGGACGGTATAATGCATTAACCGCAACAATATCTTCAAACCTGGAAGGCTTTAGACGAGTTAATACCTTCCTCATCCCTTCTGATTCTAACTGAAAAATACCAGTTGTCTCACCCCTAGCTAATAATTGAAAGGTCTCGGGATCATTTAGCGGAATGGAACCTATATTAATTCTCCGTTTGGTGATGCGATAGATAGAGGACAAAATTGATTCAATTAAAGATAAATTTCGTAAACCTAAAAAGTCCATTTTAAGCAGGCCGATTTCCTCAAGGTATTCCATTGAGTATTGTGTTAAATACACTTCAGATGATCCTTGTTGAATAGGAATTAAATCTATTAGCGGTTTCTCGCTAATGACCACACCTGCCGCATGTGTGGATGTGTGGCGAGGAAGCCCCTCAAGCTTTACAGCAACATGAAAAAGCCTTTGGTTCATTGGGCTTTCATTGATAAATCTTCTAAATGGTTCAGATTCTTTAAAGGCAGATTTTAAGTCTATTCCTAACCGGGACGGGACAAATCTGGACAGCTGCTCTAATTCTTTAGAATTCAAGCCAAAAACCCTTCCTACATCTCGCAGCGCCGCTTTTGCAGCGAGCGTTCCAAAGGTAACAATTTGAGCAACATGCAGCTTTCCATATTTCTTGGCAACATATTCAATGACTTCGTCACGACGATGATCGGGAAAATCGATATCAATATCAGGCATGGAAATGCGTTCAGGATTTAAGAAACGTTCAAAAAGAAGCTGATGTTCGATTGGATCGACATCGGTAATATACAAAACATAAGCCACAAGTGAACCAGCAGCTGAACCCCTTCCCGGTCCTGTTAAAATTCCATTTTCCCGTGCATATCTCATAAAATCCCAAACAATTAAAAAGTAATTGCTAAAATTCATCCGTTTAATAACGGCAAGTTCAAAGGATAGCCGTTCAAAATAGCCCTTTTCAATTGAAGAGAACCGCTCACTTAATCCCTGCTTACATAACATTTCTAAATATTCATCTGCCGGCATATTGTTTTCGGTTGGAAATGAAGGTAAGTAGGTCTTGTTTAGTTCAATGTTTACATTACACCGTTTGGCAATGCGCAGTGTATTCTCCAAAGCTTCAGGTATTTCAGAAAAGGTATTTACCATTTCCGCTGCCGTTTTCAAATAATATTGGTCACCTTCTAATTTTTCACGATGATCGTCTTGAAGCTTATCTCCGTTTTTAATAGCTAACAGGCATTCATGGGCAAACATATCCTCTTTTTCTAGGTAATGTACTTGATTGGTTGCAACAAGAGGAATATTTAACTCGTTACTCATCTGTTTCAATTGTTTGTTAACTATAACTTCCTGTTCTATCTGATGATTCTGGATAGAGAGAAAAAAGTTCCCATTACCGAAGATGGCAGCTAATTTTTCAGTTAGATTCTTAGCTGTTTCAACGTTGCCATTAATAATTAATTGTTCAATTTCACCTTCTGTTCCAGGTGTTAAGGCAATAATCCCTTCCGCATAATGTTTTAACCATTTTTGCGGTATCCCGTGATTGGATTTTGTTTGAACAGCACTGGATATTTTCAAGAGATTTTTAAAGCCTTTTTCATTTTCTGCAAGTAAAACGAGAGGATAGGATTCGTTCGTTGTGATTTCACTTTCCACATCTACAGTTAATCCCATTATTGGTTTTACATTTTTCTTCTTACACATTTTATAAAACTCAATAGCACCGTACATCACATTTCGATCGGTTAAAGCAAGCGCAGTAAACCCTTTTTTATGTGCAGTGTTAATTAACTCTGGGACAGACGCTGTACTCGTCAACAAACTATAGGCACTATATACATGAAGGTGAATAAAAGACATACTGCTACACCGTTCCTTAACTTAATCTATTAATTATTATAAAACTTAATCTCAAAAAAAGAAAATATGTTCTCATTGTTAATATTAAAGTAATCAAAAAACATAAATGCACATACTTGTCCATATAAATGATATATAAGTCTTTATAATGTAAAGAGGCGGTTGAAGGGATGAAAGAAATTGGTTTTTTTCCTACATTTATTGAAAGCTACTTTATTGCTTTAGGAGTTGTACTTGGGGGGTCACTTATTGGTGGAATTGCTTCTTTTTTAACGGGACAACCTCCACTGACAACCGTCTATCGCTTATCTGCAGCACTCAGAATTTGGGCAATCGTAGCAGCAATAGGAGGTACATTCGATACGGTTTATACCTTTGAAAGAGGTTTATTTAATGCAGATACTAAAGATATTTTCAAACAATTTTTATTAATTCTCTCCGCATTAGGTGGCGCGCAAACAGGTGCCCTAATCATCAATTGGTTAACACAGGAGCATATTTCATCATGAGGATTCCACCCTATTATCGAAGACCCTCCTGGCAGCGTTTTTTTGCAGGTGCCGCAGTAGGCGGTGCAATAAGCTGGTGTATCTTTCTATATATTTACGGGGTATGGCAGGAAGAAAACACTGAATTATTACGGATACAACAACAGAAAATTATTGACCTAAACGAAGAAAAAAAAATTTGGCAGGAAGAATATAAGGAAATGAATAAGCGGAATATCGAACAGCTGACGGTTCAAAAAATAAATATAAAGATTACAAACTGGGAAAAATATAAGCTAGATTTACTTAGTGTTTCAGAGACAGAAGACTCCGTCAAAGATGATATTAGTATGATGCTTGCCAAGGATTTAGATACAGTCTATAAAAGTAAGGATCTCCTGAAAAAAATAATTGAAAATAAACCGATTAAAATCAATGATAAACGATACAAACTTAAAGTAAAGGAAATGGTAATTTATACCAATCTATCCATACAACTTGAGATACAGTTTGAATAAGAGTGAGGCTGACCCCTTTTGGGTCAGCCCTTCTTTTTAGCATTTATCCTATTTGGTATAATTCCGGCATACCTCATCTAGTTCTTTTAAGACATGATTTACTTCATCCCAAGAATATATGGAAGCGCCTGAAGCAAGTGGATGGCCTCCACCTTTAAACTTTCTAGCGACGCCATTTATGACCGGCCCCTTTGAACGTAGACGAACTCGAATTTGATCCTCTTCCTCAATGAAAAAGACCCAAGCTTTAATTCCTTTTACATTCCCTAAAATTCCGACTAATAAGGAAGCCTCTGCAGGTCTTGCTCCATATTCCTTTAACAACTTCTTTGTAAGCATAACGGATGCGACTCCGTTTTCCTGAAGTTCAAAGTTCTGAAGGATATACCCGTTCAACTTGATGATATGTGCATCCAATTCATACATCTTATCGAATACTTCAGTACGAGAGAAGTGATAATGGATCAGTTCACCTGCGTAAGAAAAAGTTTTCTCTGTAGTGCTCGGAAAAAGGAATCTTCCCGTATCACCGACAATACCAGCGAATAGCAGTCTTGCTGCTTCATCATTCATCTTTAACCCTTTTTCTTTACCGGCTAAATAAAACTCATAAATCATCTCACTGCACGAACTGGCACTGGTGTCTACCCATAATAAATCACCATATGGATCTTCATTTGGATGATGATCAATTTTAATAAGCTTATCACCTAATGAGTATCGGTCATCACAAATTCTTGCTGCATTTGCTGTATCACAAACAATGACCAAGGCTCCTTTGTACATCTCATCGTCAATCACATCCAGCCTGCGCATAAAATGAAGAGTTGGTTCCTCTTTACCTACTGCGTAAATCTTTTTATCCGGATACGACTCTTGTAAAATGGCTGCCAGTCCACCCTGTGAACCATAGGCATCCGGATCGGGTCGGACATGTCGATGAACTATTATGGTTTCATATTGTTCAATTGTTGCTAAAATTTGCTCAATCATAAACACTGCTCCTTAGAACCAATCATGGCTTTTTTATAAAAAAAAAGGTAAAATAATAATGATTTTCAAAACTGGAGGATCCAATCATGTTTGTATTTGCTTTATTAGTTTTCATATTATTCGCTTTCTATTTATTTTATAAGACAAAATACTTTAGAAGCAACCGTGAAGTAGAAAAGAAATGGCTTTCCGCAAAATCAAATATAGCACTCGGTCTTTTTGTTTGTTTCTTTGGTTTAAATTTTTTACTATTTATTTCTGAATCTACATCAACTCTAATAGTTTCCGTTATTTTTATCATTTATGGTGCATTTTTCAGTTGGATAGGTTTTAAGAAGTATAAACATTACCTTCCATTCGCAGTAGAGGAAGCTAAGCTTTACGAAGCGCAAAAATAAAAAAACGAAGAGGCTGACTCCAGGGGGTCAACCTCTTCGTTTTTTGTCCAGCTCCAGCGCCTAGCC
>NZ_JBCNAC010000015.1:0-4222 GCF_050477885.1 Neobacillus rhizosphaerae | reverse complement strand
CGGGGCTGACCAAGGCGCTTTCTCTTTTCTTATTGACGATCAATTAATTGG
Source organism: Neobacillus rhizosphaerae (assembly GCF_050477885.1). Lineage (GTDB taxonomy): Bacteria > Bacillota > Bacilli > Bacillales > Cytobacillaceae > Neobacillus > Neobacillus rhizosphaerae_A. The sequence continues at coordinate 4,171 of NZ_JBCNAC010000015.1, read as the reverse complement.
CACATCATCATCGCTTTTCCTACCAAAATTCCATCGTTGAACACTTCAACATCTACCTTTCCAAATTTCCGTCCGACTTCAAGGATCTTCGGATATACTTCTAAGGTACTCTCCATTTGAACGGGCTTGATAAAGTAGATGGTCATATTCTCAACTACTAGGTCTCCCTTTTTATAGCTTCGAAGGACCCGGTTAGCTGCTTCAGATACGATGGTTGTAAATACACCATATGAAATAGTTCCAAGATGGTTCGTCATTTGAGGGGTTACTTCACAGGAATATACTTCTTCTCCTTTTAACTTCCCCTGAATGAGTGCCATTTGATTTGTTACAATATCATCAATTGTTTCTCCGACCTGCGGCTGCCTTTGATTCATTTGTAATGCCTTTAATACATCCTGCCTGCTTATGATCCCTTCTAATCGATTGGAGTCGTCAGCAACTGGAAGTACTTCTATTCCCTCCCATACCATTGTATGGGCAGTCGAAGCGACACTCGTTTTTCCATTCACCGTCATTGGCTGCTTCGTCATAATCTTATCAATCGACGTCTCTAAATCCTGTCCTAAAATATCCTTGCTTGTTACCATACCTTGAATTTTCATATTTTGATCGACTACAGGATATCGACTGTGCTTTGTTTCTTGATTAAACTCATGCCATTTAGAAACCTTATCTGTAGTTTTTAAATAATAGGTCTCAGATATGGGAGTTAAAATATCTTCAACTAAAATAATTTCCTTCTTGATTAATTGGTCATAAATTGCTCTGTTAATCATGGTTGCCACAGTGAATGTGTCATAGCTAGTTGAAATAACAGGCAGTTCAAGACTATCAGCAAGCTTTTTCACATGCTCTTCAGAATCAAATCCACCAGTAATCAGTACAGCAGCCCCTGCTTTTAATGCTAGCTCATGCGCCTGCGTACGGTTACCGACAATTAACAGATTACCAGCCTCCGTATAGCGCATCATTGCTTCAAGCTTCATGGCACCAATGACAAACTTATTCAGTGTCTTGTGCAAACCCGTTCTTCCACCTAAGACCTGCCCATCAACGATATTTACTACTTCCGCAAATGTAAGCTTTTCAATATTTTCTTTCTTCTTACGTTCAATTCTAATCGTTCCTACTCTTTCAATGGTACTGACGTATCCTTTATTTTCAGCTTCCTTAATCGCTCTATAGGCTGTCCCTTCACTTACGGTCATCGCCTTGGCGATTTGGCGCACTGAAATTTTTTCCCCCACAGGAAGTCCATCAATATATTGTAAAATTTGTTCGTGCTTAGTAGCCAAGACCTTCACCCTTTATATTTGAATTCCAATTATCTGGTGGCAACACTACCAGATTAGTCTAAATTTTATTATAAAGTGTTAAAAGCCTTGATTCAATGCGGTTTCTCACATTGTTGTCTAAATATCAATGAAATGACCTGGACTTTTTCTTTAATCGGCCAGCTTGAAGCTTTTGTATTTGTCTTTTTGGACTATAAAGCAACCCTGTTAAGTTACCAGCAATGACCATCAATGCAAAGGCCAGCCAAGCTAATGAGAATATACCTTGAGGGCCATCTTTATGAATCGATAATCTAGGAACAGCAAAATAAAGCATAAGACCACAAAGGAGCAGACAAAGTAAGTATCTGTTCTTTTTCATTTTTCATTTCCTCCCTATAAAAAAGACTGCTTGTTCCATCTTTATGCAAGAGAGAGGAAAAAAAGTCTGTGATTCCATAAGAAGATGATTAAAATTCGATGGATTCTCCAGGTTGAAGCACTTTACCGTTTTTATCCTCAAGCAATTCTAAAAACTTGTTTGGATCCTGCTTAATTGGCGGGAATGTATTGTAATGAATCGGTACAACTGTTTTGGCAGCTAACAGTTTTGCTGCATAAGCTGCATCTTCCGGTCCCATGGTAAAATTATCTCCTATTGGCAAGAAGGCCAAGTCAATCGGATGACGTTCACCTATAAGTTTCATATCTGAGAAGAGCCCAGTATCACCTGCATGATAAATGGTTTTGCCTTCATTCATAAAAAGAATACCGGCTGGCATTCCGCAGTAAATAATCTCCTGGCTGCCATCAATGACATAGCCCGAGCCATGAAAAGCTTGTGTCAGTTTTACCTTACCAAATTCAAATTGATAGGCCCCTCCAATATGCATGGCATGAGTCCTTACTCCTTGGAAGCTTAAAAAAGCGCATAGATCTGCGTTGGCTATGACAAGGGCATTGTTTCTTTTTGCTAATTCCACCGTATCACCTACATGATCTCCGTGACCATGTGTGAGAATAATAACATCCAGTTTAACTTCTTCTAATTTTAAATCTGTTAACCCATTACCTGTAATAAATGGATCAATGATAATGGTTTTTCCATTGGTTTGAATTTGCACCACTGAATGACCATGATAGGATACTTTCATTTTTGTAACCCTCCCTAATCTTTTTAATAGTACTTCCATAAATAATATAGAAATTCCTTCCTCATTTATACCCATAAACCTTCTGATTTAGCACAAGATAATCACAGATAGTTTACAATTCAAACTTATATTGTTACTCTCAAATTGGATTTGATTTTAGGGGGAGAAAAATATGAATCAAAGATTGAACAAACTACAAGCATGGATGAAGGAGAATGACATTGAAGTCAGTTTTGTTACTTCTTCCGAAAATGTATTTTATTTAAGCGGCTACTATACCGATCCGCATGAACGCTTACTCGCCCTCGCTGTGTTTCAAGAGGAGGAGCCTTTCCTGGTTTGCCCAGGCATGGAAGTACATGATGCTAAACGATCTGGATGGGAGCATGAAATAATCGGCTATAGTGACATTGAAAATCCATGGGAATTGATCTTAAATTCTATCAATAAAAGAATGGGTCGCGTGTCAAAGGTTGCTATCGAGAAAGAGCATATGAATGTGGAGCGGTATGAACAGCTCTTACGATTATTCCCTAATTCCACTTTTGTTTCAGTTGAGGAAAAATTAAGACTCCTCCGAATGGTCAAAGATGCTTCCGAACTAAAAATTATCGAAGAGGCTTGTGCACTTGCTGATTATGCGGTTGAATTCGGGGTTAATGAAATCAAGGAAGGGAAAACAGAGCTAGACATTCTAAATGCACTAGAGTTTGCCTTAAAACAAAAAGGCGTTACAGAGATGTCTTTTTCAACAATGGTTCTGACCGGTGCGAATGCTGCCTCTCCTCATGGTAATCCAGGCAATACCAAGGTTCAAAAAGGCGATTTAGTTTTATTTGATTTGGGTGTAGTTGTGGATCGTTATTGTTCAGACATCACAAGAACAGTTGCATACGGTGACATTAACGACAAACAGAAGGAAATTTATGATACAGTCTTAAAAGCGCAGTTAGCAGCTATAGAGGCTAGTAAACCTGGTGTTAGTGCTGCAGACGTTGACCTCACTGCCCGTCGTATTATCGTTGAAGCAGGATACGGTGAGTATTTTCCACACCGTCTTGGTCACGGCCTAGGAATTAGTGTTCATGAATATCCATCCTTAACTGAGACAAATCAGCTGATTATTGAAGAAGGTATGGTTTATACCATTGAACCAGGAATCTATGTCCCTGATGTTGCCGGAGTGCGTATCGAGGATGATGTGTTTATTACTGCGGATGGAGCGAAGATTTTGACCAAATTCCCAAAAGAACTGCAAATCATTAAGTAAGCAGATTTGGATTCTTTTGGCATTGTATTTTCGTTTTAATTGAGGTAATATACTATTACAAGCTGCGTTGTACGTAATCATAATAAAGTTTTAACCTTTAAGCTGTAACAGGGAGTTTAACCATTGAAGCTGGAATGACAAGCCTCTGTCTATAAGACATGGAGGACACGCAGAAAAGTTTCTGAAAACACCCACTTTGAGGAGTGGTGGTTTAAAACTTTCTTATATTTCTTACGGCAATGGCGGCTCCATACTTAGCACTCAAACCAGTTTCTGAAAAGAAGCTGGTTTTTTTATATGTTTAGGTTTAGCTCTATTCTTATTTTAATCAATTCTTCTAGTTTTGTCTGATCTTACTTGGTCTGTTCTTACGTGACCGTGTTCTCTATCCTGCTAGCTTTTTGGCTCACGTAGACCTCTCCTACGTGACCGGACTCCCTTTCTTTCTGCCTTTTGGGTCACGTAGAATG
>NZ_JBCNAC010000014.1:0-18992 GCF_050477885.1 Neobacillus rhizosphaerae | reverse complement strand
CTCCTACGTGACCGGAATCCCTTCCTTTCAGCCTTTTGGGTCACGTAGACCTCTCCTACGTGACCGGTTCTCTTTTAAACTCCATTTTTGATAATGTAGAAAAAATTTCCGTAAAATCCCACCTGATTCTTACAAAAAAAGAGGCAGGCTTCTTGCCCCCCTCTTCTCCTGTCTTATAATTTACTGATTTTCTAACAATGCCTTTGTATCTGCGAATTTGAGTCCTTGCGCTTCAGCGACTGCTTCATATGTCACATAGCCGTTTAATGTGTTGATTCCTTTTAGCAATGCCTCATTATCTAAACATGCCTTACGATAGCCCTTGTTCGCAATTTGCACCGCATATGGAACAGTTACATTTGTTAATGCAATAGTTGATGTTCGCGGTACTGCTCCAGGCATATTGGCCACTGCATAGTGGACGACACCATGCTTTACATACGTTGGATTATCGTGAGTAGTTATACGATCTGTTGTTTCAAAAATACCACCTTGATCAATGGCGATATCAACAACTACACTTCCCGGCTTCATTGTCTTAATCATTTCTTCAGAAACAAGCATTGGTGCCTTTGCACCAGGAATCAAAACCGCACCAATGACTAGATCAGATTCTTTCACCGCTTCTGCAATGTTATAAGGATTAGACATTAACGTAGTCACGTCAGACCCGAAAATATCATCCAATTGACGAAGGCGATCTGGATTTAAATCAATAATAGTCACTTTTGCACCTAATCCAATTGCCATTTTAGCGGCATTGGTCCCAGCTACCCCACCGCCAATAATCGTAACCGTTCCTCTTTGTACACCAGGAACACCCGAAAGAAGAATCCCCATCCCCCCGTGAACCTTTTCAAGGAATTGGGCACCAATTTGTGCGGCCATTCTCCCTGCGACTTCACTCATTGGGGTTAATAATGGTAAGCTTCGGTTCGATAACTGAACCGTTTCGTAAGCAATTCCGACTACTTTTTTATCAATTAATGCTTTAGTCAATTCAGGTTCCGGCGCTAAATGTAAATATGTAAATAAGATTAATCCCTCTCGAAAATATTGATATTCAATTGGAAGTGGTTCTTTTACCTTCATGACCATTTCCTTGGACCATGCTTCCTCAGGGGTTTTTACTAATTGTGCACCTGCATTTATATAATCTTCATCAGAAAAGCCAGAGCCTACCCCAGCTCCATTTTCAATAAAGACCTCATGGCCAAATTTCACAAGATTGACCACTCCAGCAGGTGTCATTGCTACACGGTTTTCATTATTTTTTATCTCTTTGGGTATTCCGATTCGCATGTCCATACCTCCAATTAATATAAGCAGTAGTAAATGGTTCGAATAATCAGTGAAAGCAATTCCATTTTACCAAAAAAATCCTGTGACACCTAAACATTTTTTATTAATTGTGGAAAAGAGCTTTGCTGAGAAGCAAAGCTCTTATTATTTATTTTTATTACCAGAATGGGTAAGGGTAACCATAACCGTAGCCATAATAAGGGTAGCCATAATAAGGGTAGCCATATCCATATCCGTATGGTGCTGATAATAATGCCCCTGCAGCTAACCCACCCAAGAACGGTAACCCAAATCCACCAAAGCCCCAGCCCCATGGACGACCAAAACCAAAACCAAATCCTGGACGGCCGAAACCACCAAAGCCAAATCCCGGACGACCGAAGCCGCCAAACCCAAAGCCCGGACGGCCAAAGCCACCACCAAAATGTCCAAAACCACCAAAATGTCCGAAACCAGGGCGAATTCTTTCATCAGCTTGGTTCATCGTAGGCACTCCATAAATTTCAGTAGTCAATGTTTATTCCTCCTCAATTTATTTACTTCACACACTAAAGAATATGCATTCCTTAGATAAACTCTTGGGTAAATGCCCCTCATAAAAGGAAAATTCCTAGATATATGTCTACTAAATACCTTTTGCCACAAAGGAAAAGGCCATCCTATTAGGACAGCCCTTTCCTTCCAACATCTTAATGCCTAGCTTTCTGTGTACCCGTCAGTATCTACTGATGCAGTGGTAGCGTTAAAATCAGCTTGGTCGGCTACTGCCGCTCCTTCTCCTATAAAACCGCTATTATAGGAATTCATTATCTGTTGACTTACTTCATTCGAACCTTGTTCATCGAATTCAAATGAATATTGGTTATTTGGATCCCGTTTTTCCATCTAGCAAATCTCCCTTCATTTTAGGCTGCTACTCCATTATTGTTCGAAAAATTGCAACAGTTATTCGTTGTTAAATAATGTATAATTTAGGTAAGGAGATGATAATCATGGGACTCAAATATAAAAATATTTTAGTCGCTATTGATGGATCGAAAGAAGCAGATTGGGCCTTAAGAAAAGGTATTGAAATCGCGAAAAGAAATAATTCTGACCTACTCCTAGTTCATGTTATTGATACCCGGTCATTTGCATTAATCGAAGCCTATGATACGGTTATAGGGGAGCGAGCAGAAAAGCTTGCAAAAGACATGCTGGAAAATTATCAAAAACAAGCAATGGATGCCGGGATAGCAGAAGTCCAATATGAGATTGATTTCGGTTCCCCAAAAGTAAGAATCCCTAGAGACATTGCTAAAAAACATAATGTAGACTTAATCATTTGTGGTGCTACAGGTATGAATGTTGTAGAGAGATTCTTTATTGGAAGTGTATCTGAACATATTACAAGATATGCACCATGTGATGTACTCGTTGTCCGTACTGAGAAAAGTTAAATATTATATATAGGGCGTGCAGCTTTTGTGCACGCCCTTTTTTTACTTACTTACCAAAAAGATTTTTGGTGTGAAGGATGTTGCAATTTATAGTAGAATATAAATTATTACACAGCTTGGAGGCAGCCAAATGAAGGACCACTTTTCTTTTGATCAGCGATTAGGTATCTTTCTTCCTGACCTAACAGTAGATTGGGATCAACATAACAAAGAAACTCAACAAGATATTCTTTTTCATTGGGAACAAATACGCGGCTCCATTCCTGACCGAATTGGAAACCTCGAAGATCAAATTAATTATAAACAAGCAGAGCTTTCCGACGAAAGTGACTTCATTCGTTCATGCCAACTGAACAAAGAGATTGCAGAATTGGCCTCCATCATCAATGACCTATGGCTTTGGTATAGAGCAAACCAAACACTTTCCACAAAAGCTCACCACTAAAAAGAGGATGACACTAAACTGTCATCCTCTTTCTCTATTACAAATCTTTCTTAATTTCTCTAACCACATGCCCTAATTCAGGTAAAATTAACTTATTCATCGCTAGCTTTACCGCACCTGAAGAACCCGGGGTAGAAAAGACTGCTCTATTGTCCACTACACCAGCGATTGCTCTTGAGAGGATTGCAGCAGAACCGATATCTTCTTGATAACTCAACATCCTAAACAATTCTCCGAAGCCTACAATCTCTTTATCAAGCAAGCTTTTTACCGTTTCAATAGTGACATCCCGTTTTGCAATCCCAGTTCCACCATTAATTAGGATTGCATCTATATCTTCACGACCGCACCCTTTTAAAATTTCATCTTGAATGGGTTGTTTTTCATCCTTTACAATCACATAATCGATAATTTGATGTCCAGACTGCTCAAGCAGCTCAATCATCAGCTTACCACTTTTGTCTGTGTCCTTATTTCTTGTATCGCTGACTGTAATTATCTTACAATTGATGCTCTTGGGGGCTTCCCGTTTATGTTCCTGCGTGCTCATATTTGAAACTCCTCTTTTTCTCTTAGATAGCGGTATTGATAATATTTATGAGCTAATTCCGTTACTTTCCTCGTTAACTGATAATTTGCTCCTGCACCAATGGCCATGCTGACAAGCGGCATCCCTTGAATCATTTTTTTCCGAAACAAGGCAATAACCATTCCTTTAAATAATTGTTGCAAGGGTTGTTCAAGCCAGGTAATATCGGTAATGTCTTCAGTACCCTCATAAAAATAAGGATTTTCGTACTCTTCTAATTCATCTTTTAACATGACCCAGCCTTCTTTTTGTATTCTTGGAGGCAAAGTACCTATATGAAATACCTTTAGGGACGTCATCATTTCATAAGGAGTGTTAACTTCATATCCATAAGTCATGGCGATTAATTGGACAATCCTCAAATTAATGACAGCCATTGCTGGGATATCCATGCCTAAAAGTAGAGAACTTCCCGTACCGGCTAAACCTCCTTGAGCAAAGGAATACAGGCGATGCCTTGCAATTTGTTGTTCTGCTATGTATTGTAGTTGATTAATATCCAAGTTTTTCAAGTCTGATATATTTTCTAAATCGTTATTAAAAACCCTTCCAGAAGAAAGAATTCTTTCTTTTGCATCCATTTGAAGCTGAGAGCCTTGAATCATACCATGTAAATGAAACAGCCAGCTATCTACGAGGGAAAAAAATTGTTTCTGAACCGTTTCAGGTAAAATTGAGAAAGAACGCTCCAAATATTTTTCGTAGGTTAATTGGAAGTCATTTGGTTCGTAATTTAATAAATTCCTTTCCCATTCGCCTATTTCTTTCCATACCTTTGTTTCCCGGTCTGTAAATGGCATCGTATGAACCCTCCTCAAAAAGCTTCTCATTTTAGTATAGCATAAAGAGATATAACCATAAAAAGGCAAAAGCCATTTTTATCAGCTTTTGCCTTTTTGTAGATTTAAGTTAAAAAGTTATTGTGCTAAGCGAACAACATCACGAGCGATCATTACTTCTTCATTAGTCGGGATAATAATTACTTTCACTGGAGAGTGAGGATAGTTAATGAAAGCTTCTTCTCCTCTTACTTTGTTAAGAGCAGGATCCCAATATACACCCATAAACTCTAGACCTTTTAGGACATTTTCCCGAATGGTATCACTATTTTCACCAATACCTGCAGTAAAAATAATCGCATCTACACCATACATCCGGGACGCGTATGAACCAATATATTTGTGAATACGGTTTGCAAATACATCTAAAGCTAGCTGTGCACGCTCATTGCCTTTTTTGGCTTCAATTTCAATATCCCTTAGGTCACTTGAGAATCCAGAAACAGCTAACATACCGCTCTTCTTATTTAATACATCTAGAACTTCATCAGCAGTCTGGTTCGTTTTTTCCATTATATATGGAATTAACGCAGGGTCGATATTTCCTGAACGTGTACCCATTGTTACACCTGCAAGTGGTGTAAAGCCCATTGATGTATCGATAGATTCTCCACCTTCTATAGCTGCAATACTTGCACCATTTCCTAAATGACAAGAAATTAAACGAAGTTGTTCAACTGGGCGACCTAGTAATTCTGCTGCACGTTGTGAAACATATTTATGAGATGTTCCATGGAAGCCGTATTTACGGATACCGTATTCTTTGTAGTATTCATATGGAAGACTATAAAGGAAAGAACTTTCCGGCATTGTTTGATGGAAAGCTGTATCAAACACAGCAATCGCTGGTACATTAGGAAGAACACTTTGAAATGCACGGATTCCTGTTAAGTTTGCTGGATTATGCAGTGGAGCAAGCTCCGAAAGTTCTTCAATTTTATTTAAAACTTCATCTGTGATCAGTACAGAGTCATTAAATGCTTCTCCACCGTGTACAACACGATGACCAATTCCTTCAATTTCATCCAGTGATTGGATGATACCGAGTGTAGTTAATTTATCTAATAGCATTTTTACTGCTATTTCATGATCAGGTATATCAGTTACTTCTTGGACTTTTTCACCGTTAACTGTAATATTAAAAATTGAATCACTTAATCCTATTCTTTCAATAAGACCTTTTGTAATTACTTCTTCACTAGGCATTTCAAATAATTGAAACTTTAAGGAAGAACTCCCCGCATTGATTGCAATAATTTTTGCCATTTAGCTAACCGCTCCTTTTATATAACAACGTCGTGAATATGCAATTTTAGTTTAGTACACCTTTATTTTGCGCAAACCGACCTTGTTTATTTCCCTCAATTCCTCATTTAATCACTGAATATGGGACATTTCAAGGAATAAATTGCTTGGCAACGGTTACAGAGCAAATGTAATTATATTCAAATTTTTCTCTATTTTTAACTAAAACTAAAAAAGGCTAAAACCGGGTTTTTCACCGATTTTAGCCTTTATTTTCTTGGAACCATTTTTCTACTTGTGATAGGATTCGATCCATTTCATTCTGCTTTGACAGACTTGGTAAGTTTACGAGCAATGCCTGCTTCGGAGGCTGGACTCCCTCGCCCTTTTTTTGCAAAATAAAAATATTTTTAGCTGCATTTTTATTTTTAAACATCGTTTCAGGCAATTGCAGAAGACCCTGAATGATTACATGCTCTTTTAAAAATTCACGAAGCTGTGCAGATTGTTCACTTTCAAAAAGACCACTTGGAACAAGGAAGAACAAATATCCGCCAGGTACTGTATGTCGTACACTTTGCTCAATAAATAAGTGATGCGAATACGAGTGTCCAGTATTTGCCTTTAATTGATAATCTGTTGCCCGTACATCATTTGGATAAAATCCAACAGGTAAATCAGCTATTACAGCATCCACTGGATCAATAAATAAAGGCTCTAAGGCGTCCTGATTAAATAACTGGATAGGATGTTCCTGTAAATTTGCGTTTACATAGGCAAGTTTAATGAGGATATCATCGACATCTACTCCTATTGAGGTAATCTCTTTAGACACATGATTTAGAACAGTCGTTAGTAAATTCCCTGTTCCGACCGCCGGATCGAGAAGCCTAAACGTGGATTGTTTTACAAATCGGTCAATTAAATATCCTACAAGTAATCCAATTGAATCAGGAGTCATTTGGTGATTGGGCTGAACATTTTCTTTCATCCCTTTCAAAATAACAAGCTGATAGGCTTTACGTATATCCTCCTTGGAATACTTGTTCAAATGGATTTCTTCGTACTGCTTTTTTAACCTTTTTGTAGTTAGTTCACTTAACTCGTCCTGGAGAATCATGCCTTGGAACATGTTTTCTCCTGTTTCGGCTAATGCCTCCAGATAACTACAAGACAATTCTTCTTGTAAAACAAGTGCCGTTTCATTAAATACTGTAAATAGTTGTTCTATTGGAGAAATTTTCATCTATTCCCCTCCGTTACTAAATTTCCTTATTCATTTTATACGAGTATGTATTTTTTAAACAAGTATAAAGGCCTCGCCAAAATGCCGAGGCCTTGTTATACCTATTTTATTTTGCATTTCTAGCAGCTTCAATTGCTGCTTCATAGTTAGGATGATTCGTTGCTTCACTCACATATTCTACGTATGTCACTGTATCTGTAGAATCTACTACGAACACAGCGCGAGTTAATAGTCTTAATTCTTGAATCGCAACGCCATATGCCTCTCCGAATGAAAGATCACGGTGATCAGATAAGGTTTGAACATTTTCAATTCCTGCTGCTGCACACCAACGTTTTTGAGCAAATGGTAGGTCCACGCTTACAGTTAAGATTTTAACATTCCCTAAACCATTAGCTTCTTCATTAAAACGGCGTGTTTCCGCATCACATACACCAGTATCTAGAGAAGGTACTGCACTGATTAAACGAACCTGTCCCTTCGTATCGTCTAAAGTCACTTGTGATAAGTCATTTGCTAATACTGTGAAATTTGGAGCCTTGTCTCCTACCTTCACTTCATTCCCTAACAATGTTACTGCATTACCCTTAAAAGTTACATTTGCCATCCTTACATCCTCCTTTGTCGTGTTAAAGCAATACATGAAAAAAATGAATTTGCTTTAATATGTACAGTGTAAATATATCTTTTCAAACCCTGTTTTGCAATTATTGAGCATCAAGAAAAAAGTTAACCTTCCCTTAAGAGAAGATTAACCCATTCATTTAAAACTCAAGTTCTTGTTTATGTTGCTGTGCCTGTTGGCTCTGTTGATGATTTTGTTGTTGTTGTTTGTTCTCATCTTTCTTCGAGAACATTTGCTGAATCTTATCAACTGCTTGTGGAGCAAGCTCCAATATTTTCTCATATAAATGAGTGCTTTCATCCAGGTGAAGCATCTTAACCCCATGCGAGTTAACAATTAAAAAGGCGATTGGAGTAATGGATACACCACCCCCGCTTCCTCCACCAAACGGAAGCTTCGGCTGACCTTGACCTTGACCTTGGCCTTGACTCTGCCCCTGCCCCTGAGACTGGCCGCTGTCTAGTTTAAACTCACTACCACCAGCAGCAAACCCAAACCCCACCTTAGAAACTGTTAAAATAACACTACCATCAGGGGTTTCAACCGGATCCCCAATAATGGTATTTACATCAATCATTTCTTTTAAACTTTCCATTGCAGTTGTCATCAAACCTTGAATTGGATGGTCGGACATGGATCTTTCCTCCTATTTCAAACAGAATTAGTTTTTTCATTTGCATACTTTGCTTTGCTTTTTAAGTGCGGTAACCCGCCCCTCCAGAATTTAATCAGCTTTAATCCTGCGAGAATAGCATGCCCGATTCGGAACTGAAAAATACCTGTAAATCGTGTTTGAATGACAGCAACTTGGAAATGAGGGGTGACCGATAACTCCGGAGTTTGTTTCATGGCAAGATAATGACTGAGAAGTCCTATTATACTTCCTTTAATCGCCCATAGCCCTCCAGTTATAATACCCGTATACGCTGCATCACCTACTCCAATCATCGTATGCCATTCAAGTTTTTTAATAGATACCTTTTTAAAAAACTTCCTAACAATCAAATGCAACTTAAACACATGCTCGAGCAGCTCTTTTGTATTATTGAAACTTGTCAAAACATCACTTTTATCAATTTGGTCCACTGACACATTGTCTTTTTTCGTTTTTTCATTCCCCTTTTTCTTCTTTCTCTTAACAATAATGCTAGGGGAATTATCGTCAATCTTTATTAAGGGAACATCTATTTTGTATTTAATTAAGCCGAACCACAACCTAAACTCTATCTTCAGGTCATCATTGTCATTAAAATGGTAGTAATTAAAAAGAATCGTTAATTTAGAAAAAATAAGTAGGACGAATAAGAGCATTAGTATTAATACAATGATTAGGACCCAAACCAAACTCCTTCACCACCTTTCAGCCTATTATTATTCGCTTATCGTAAAAAAATAAACCTGCCAACTTGATATTGACAAGCCATTTATTTGCTTCCTATGTGTTGATTAACGCTCTACGTGGATAACGGTTGAATCCCCCTCTTTATTTTATCTAATGAGATGTAACTGCTTTCATATTGTCTCTAAAAAATGCTAAACTAATTTTAGACGAACCTAATTTTATCAGAGTTTAATTCTTAGTAATAAATATTTTCGCCAACATCTTACAGGAGGCACACAATATGGAATTAAGACGCAACATCTATTTTTATCATAAGCGTGATGCGGACATGCTTACGCAAGCCGCTCCACTTTTTGAATTGGCTGAGCGCTACGGTTTTACCATGGTAAATGATTATCGGAAAGCGAATATTATTGCCAGTATTGGCGATGATGGGACCTTTTTGCAAGCTGTTAGAAAAACAGGCTTTCGCGATGATTGTCTTTATATGGGAATTTCCACTAAAAATAGTTTAAGTATGTATTGTGATTTTCGAATCAGTGATACCTCAAAAATGATAGAAGCAATTACAACAAATGAACATATAGAGGTCCGTCGTTATCCAACTATTGAGGTAACTGTTGATGGCCAAGGGACGTTCCCATGTTTAAATGAGTTCAGCATACGATCTTCTATCATTAAAACACTTGTTTTGGATGTATTCGTCGACCAGCTCCATTTCGAAACCTTTCGCGGAGATGGTTTAATCGTTGCAACACCAACAGGAAGTACGGCCTATAATAAATCAGTAAATGGTTCAGTTGTCGATCCTCTATTGTCTTGTATGCAGGTAAGCGAGGTTGCGTCAGTGAATACCAATCGTTACCGGACACTCGGCGCTTCCTTTATTTTAGGAAGCGAGCGTACCCTGACACTTAAAGTCATTTCTGAAGGAAATGATCATCCAACCATGGGCATGGATAACGAAGCCTTAAGCATCCGCCATGTCGACAAAATCCAAGTGAAAATCAGCGATAAAAAGCTAAAAACATTAAAACTAAAAGACAACTCTTTCTGGGAAAAAGTAAAGAGAACCTATTTATAAGAATAAAAGGCAGACTCATTTTGTATGGAGTCTGCCTCTTATATTAAATACTTGTTCTCTTTTCACTTCGCCATTTCAAACCTTTTTCTGAAATTAGCTTTGTTTTTGAAAGCGAATAAATAGTTAACGCTGACCAAATAAACATAAATGACAAAAGCTGAACTTTCGAGAAATGCTCATTATACACAAAAACACCTAAAAGCAAAGTAAGTGTAGGTGCAATATATTGTAAAAACCCTAATAGGGACAATGGGATTTTCTGAGCTCCTTTTGCAAAATAAAGCAAAGGTACAGCGGTCGCAGCTCCTGCCCCAATTAAAAGTAAATCCGTACCCATAGTTGAAGATAAAAGAGTATTCGCACCACGACTAAATAAGAAAAGCATATAAATAGCGGCAATTGGAGCTACCACCATGGTTTCTAAAGTTAATCCCACTACTGAATCAACGTTAATCAGCTTCTTCGCTAATCCATACAAACCAAAGGATACGGCCAAGGTAATCGCAATCCAAGGAAATGCACCATGAGCTACTGTTAAGATGACAACCCCAACGGCAGCTAGCACAAAGGAGATATATTGATAGATTGTTAATTTTTCCTTTAAAACCACCATTCCTAAAAGAATACTGACTAGTGGATTAATATAATACCCTAAGCTTGCATCAATCATATGCCCACTATTCACTGCCCAGATATAGATGAACCAATTGACACTTATGAGTAACGAAGCAATCGTTAATGCATACAGCTGTTTTTTATTCTGAGCAAATCCTCTAAACGTTTGGACAAACAGTCCCCACTTTTTCGTAAAAATCAAAACTACAAGCATAAAAATAAAAGACCAAAATACTCGGTTCGCCAGTATTTCCTGTGCATTAACATCGGCTAAAAGCTTCCAATAGATGGGCAACAATCCCCAAAGTAAATAGGAAAAGCCGGCATGAATGGCTCCCTGCTGAATTTCTGTTCTTTTCATTAATTCTCGAGCCCCTATTCTTTCTAGTATCGAAATAATCTTAATTATAACTTGAAATACCTAGAATAGGGGATTATTTTGCTTACTAAATTATTCCTAATTAAATACTATTGCTCCGCCCATAAAATAAAGCAGACGGAAGTCACCGCCTGCTCTTCGTTTCATTAAACTTGTTTGGCTGAGGAAAATTCTTTTTGTCTGAGCTCAATACGACGAATTTTACCTGAAGTCGTTTTCGGAAGTTCAGTTAAATACTCGATTTTTCTAGGATATTTATATGGTGCAGTTAATGTTTTAACATGCTCCTGCAGGTTCTTTGTTAATTCTGGGTCAGCAGGATCTATATCCTCTTTTAAGACAACAAATGCTTTAACAATGAATCCCCGAATTTCATCTGGGCTGGCCACCACTGCACATTCCTTTACAAATGGGTGCTTAACTAAAGCATCCTCTACTTCGAATGGTCCAATGGTATAGCCCGAGCTTATAATAATATCATCCCCGCGTCCTTCAAACCAGAAATATCCATCTTCATCCATTTTAGCTTTATCTCCGGTTACATAATAATCCCCACGGAATTGCATAGCGGTTCTTTCAGGATCTTTATAATAATTTTTAAATAATGCTGGGGTTTCTACGTGGATAGCAATATCTCCAACCTCTCCAATGGCACAAACCTGTCCTTCTTCGTTAATGATTTCCACCCTATTACCAGGCGTTGGTTTTCCCATCGATCCCGGTTTCAATTCCATCCCTTTTGTTACACCTACAAGCAATGTGTTTTCCGTTTGACCATACCCATCACGAACTTCAACGTTAAAATGTTTTCTAAACGTATCAATAACCTCACGATTTAATGGCTCCCCAGCAGATACCGCACTTTGGAGGGTTGGTAACTGATAATCAGTTAAATTATCTACCTTCGCCATTAGGCGGTACTCAGTTGGTGTACAGCATAATACATTAACTGCATATTTTTGCAAAAGGCTTAAATACTTTTTGGGCTCAAATTTTCCGTTATAGACTAAACCCGTTGCCCCTGAACCAAGAACTGATAAAAACGGACTCCATATCCACTTTTGCCAGCCAGGACCTGCTGTTGCCCATACGGTATCCCCTTCTTCGATAGCAAGCCATTTTGGTGCAGCGGTCTTTAAATGAGCAAAAGCCCAACCGTGGGTATGAACAACCCCTTTCGGATTTCCGGTTGTACCAGAAGTATAAGATAAAAACGCCATATCATCTCTTAATGTATCAGCAAGTGGGAAATCATCATTTGCCTGTTTCATTTCTGCATCTAGGTGAATCCAGTCCTCTTCCGCTGCCCCGATTGTAAACTTTACTAGCGGCTGTGTTTCAGTTATGTTCTTAAATTGGTCTACATATGGATAATAGCTTACAACCGCCTTCACATCCCCATGTGAAATTCGGTACTGCAAATCTTTTTCCCTTAACATTTCTGAACTTGGTATTACAACCATTCCTGCTTTTAATGCAGCTAAATAGACTACGTAGGCTTCAATAAGACGCGGTACAATCACAAGAACTACATCGCCTTTGTTCAAGCCATTTGCGATAAAAACATTGCCTGCTTGGTTTACTTGCTTCAATAAATTTTCGTATGTAACTTGCCTTGTCTCCCCAGACTCACTTTCCCATTTCAATGCCACTTTGTTTGGATCTTTTGCAAAACGTTCTACTTCAGAAACAAGATTATACTTTTCAGGTGCAATCAAATCTTCCCTTTTCATCGTTCTCCCCCTTTACAAATATCCCACAAACCTTATTATACAAAATTATTAAAAAATTTAAAATTATTATTCAATCAAAAATATTTTTCACAATAAAAGAGAGCGGGATTACTCCCACTCTCTGTAGCCATCGTATTTTGTTTTGGATTAACGAGCAAATCCGCCTAATTGTTGTTCAGCCATAGCGACTAAACGCTTAGTGATTTCACCACCAACAGAACCGTTAGCACGTGAAGTAGTGTCAGCACCAAGTTGAACACCAAATTCAGTAGCAATTTCATACTTCATTTGATCAAGAGCTTGTTGTACACCAGGTACTAGCAATTGATTTGAGTTATTGTTGTTTGCCATGTGATATTCACCTCCTTGTGAGTATAGAATGTGTAGAAGTTAGGTTCTTCATTCTATCTTACAAATGGTAAATGTTCACAAAAAATTCTTAATTTGCTTTATTAGAATAACGCATTAAACTCCAGGTGTGAATCGTTATCGTCTTCAGCGGTAATGATTAGAGTCTCAATCTCCTGCACCGCTTTCTTGATATATGGTTCAAAATCAAAAAAACTTTCGTAACGCTCGACTTTTTCTCTCCTCGGCTTTGTTTTTGGAGAAGCAGGTACAAAAATCGTACAGCAATCTTCAAATGGTCGATTCGAAATTTCAAGAGTATCTATTTCTTTGGCGATTTTTATAATATCGGTTTTGTCCATCGAAATCAATGGACGTAAAATAGGGGTATTTGTTACTTCATTTATGGTATACATACTTTCTAACGTCTGACTAGCTACCTGACCAAGGCTTTCCCCCGTAATAATCGCCAATCCTTCTCGTTGCTTTCTAATTTCATCAGTAATGCGGAGCATCATTCTTCTGGTTGTTGTCATTGTATAGTTTTCGGGAACTTGTTCTCGGACGGCTTGCTGAATGTCTGTAAAAGGCACGATATGGAGCTTAAAAGAACCATAAATTCCTGCAAGCTTTCTAGACAGATCAATGACCTTTTCCTTTGATCTTTCACTTGTAAACGGAGGACTAAAAAAGTGGACAGCTTCAACTTCTAATCCCCGTTTCATCGATAAATAACCTGCAACTGGGCTATCAATCCCACCAGATAACATCAGCATTGCTTTGCCAGCTGATTTAACTGGCAGTCCACCCGCACCTTGTATGGTTTCACAAGATAAATATACTGCTTCTTGTCTAACCTCGATTCTCACATTGATATCGGGTTCTTTCACATTCACTTTGAGACCTGGAATATTCTTTAGTAGATGTGTCCCAATGACTCGATTTATCCCGTCAGTATCCAATTCAAAGGTTTTGTCAGAACGCTTAGGAGTAACCTTAAAGGTCTCTCCTACACGGTATATGGAACTTACTAGCTCCAAAGTGGCTTGTTTGATGTTCTCCACATCTCTTTCTACCTTAATCGCAGGACTAAAGGATTGAATCCCAAATATTTCCTTTAGCTTTTTCATTATTTCCCTCCCGTCTTCACCATTTAAAATGACATACATTCGGTCGCGACTTGCTTCAACTTTTATATTCGGAAAGGAGGTAAGTGCATTTACAACACTTCTTCTAAGTTTTTCTACAAATTTATGACGATTCCGCCCTTTGGTTGAGATTTCTCCATAACGTATAAGTATACGATCATAATTCATTTATTTCATAACCTTTCGTATGTGTTTAACAGCTTTTTCAATAGCCTCAACCGCTGCTTGCGCTTCTTTAGGCGTATTTTCAAAGGATAAGCTAATCCTAATTGCGCTGTCTGCCTTCTCTTCTGGCACACCCATAGCAAGTAATGTACCACTTGGTGATTTCTTCTTTGACGAACACGCACTCGTTGTCGAAACAAATATTTCTTCCTGCTCAAGGGCATGAATTAATACTTCAGATTTCAAGCCTCTTAATGATAAATTTAATATATGTGGAGCAGCATTCTCTTCAGGCGTATGAATAGTTACTTGCTCTAAGTTGGTTAACCCTGTTCTTAGCATGCTCTGGATGGTCTTCATTTTTGCTATACCTGCTTCGCTTTTCATTAAAGTCATCCGAAGTGCTTTTGCCATTGCTACAGCACCTGCCACATTTTCTGTACCGCTTCGAATAGCCCTTTCCTGATTCCCTCCCGAAAATAAAGGTGCAAGCTTGGCCCCTTCTCGAATAAAAAGAGCACCTGTCCCTTTAAGACCATGAAATTTATGAGCAGAAAAGGAACATAGATCGATTCTATTTATGTGGATAGAAAGAGGAACCTTTCCGACACCTTGGACCGCGTCAACATGAAAAAGGATGGATGGGTATTTTTTCAACATTTCGCCTACCTCTTTAATCGGTTGAATAGTACCCACTTCATTGTTAACATGCATAATTGAAATTAAGATGGTGTCCTTGCGAATAGCCTTTTCAACGTCTCCAACACTTACCCTCCCCTGATGATTGACAGGGAGGTAGGTAATATCGAATCCATCCTGTTCCAGCTGCTCCATAACTGCACGAACGGAGGCATGCTCCACACTTGTAGTAATGAGGTGGCGACCTCTTTTTTTATTTAATAATGCCGCACCTTTTATCGCTATATTATTACTTTCTGTTCCACCTGAGGTAAAATAAATTTCATTAGGTTTTACAGATAAAAGCTTTGCCACTTGCTCCCTCGCTTGAGTTAAAAGCTTCTCTGCCTGCATCCCCAATCCATGCAATGAAGAGGGATTTCCAAAATATTCACTTGAAACAGTTACATAAGATTCAAGTACTTCTTTATATGGCTTTGTCGTTGCACTATTATCTAAATAAATCATTTAAATTTCCCCTCCATATGAAGACGAACTTACAAAATAAAATCTTAACATAAAAACCGATACATTTAAAAAAATATTATACAAAAAAACCGACCTAGCAATTGCTAAATCGGTTTATCATTTCTAATCCATTTCAATTGTAGCTTTTATCTTCTTTAATGCATCTGGGTCAATTCCATCCAAAGTTGCCGCTGCCTGTTCTAAAGCTTCTTGATAATCATACTGTCTGAATGCAGTTTCTGCATCTACTAAACCTTTAGCAACTGATGGATGGTGGGTACGGTAACGATTTCCGTATTGAATTGCTTTTTCAGCCAAAGTGACATTTTCAATAAGCTCAATCGTTGAATTTACCAGTTTTTCTACTGTCAGTACTGCAATTTCTAGATACTGATTCAGAGCAGCTATATTTAGAGGCTTTTCTTCAAGCTGGTATCGGACATTATTGATACTTTCGTTTGTGTCTTCTATTAGATATTTATAATCCCCAGGCAAACCAGGAACGTTACTTTTTGAAACAAGACGAACAGTCTCTGCTACTTTCTTGGTAAGTTCCTTAATTTTTTCCCTTGCCTCCAGTTCGTCCTTTCTCAAGGCCTGAAGTTTTTGGGCAAAATCTTGCTGCCCTTCACATATCATATCCAGCTGATCTTTTAACTCAGTTAATTCTTTACTAATCGCTGATTGAGCCGTTTCATTCATCTTTAACTTTTCAACTAAAATCTCATAATGCTTATACACCGTTGTAAGTTCTTTTTCTAGATTATTTTGGATTTCTAAATCTTTATCTGATAATTGATAGCTCGCTTGAACATGGATCAGTTCATTTGAAAGATTTTTATTTTCCTCTATAGCAGTAGCAAGTTGTTCAGCAGCAACCTTATTATTTTTCATGACATAATGCTTAGCGTGTACTTCCTTCTCCAAGAGGTCAAAAAGGATATCAATTCGATCCTTTACTTCCTTGATACCCTCTTCTGCTTTGTCAATTTCGGTGGTTTCAATCAAGCGAATATTTTCAGCAATTTTCTCTTCAAGGCGTTGTATTTCAGTGGTTACATTTAAATGCTCTAAGTGATAATCCTGCTCTGTCATTTCTCTGTAGCCTTCAAGACAATCTGCTAGCTGATTGGGTAGCAGAGATTGACTTTCAATTAAAAGCTGAGGAATTAAATCCATATGGTTCTTGATTGTTCCAAGCTGACTATGAATAAGTAAAACTACTTCTCGAGCTTCAAGATAATTACCAAGCTCCGTTTTTTCATCAAATTCCTGGAACTTCTGAGCCACTTCATTTAGTTTTGCTTCTAAGTGCTTTTCAGACTTACCAAAACTGTGACGATGAGCAAGTAACATTTTTTTAGATTCTCTATAAAGTTCCTTAAGCTCCTCAATTTCTACCCTGTTCTTTTCTTCACTTCCTACTAGTTCATGTAGCTCTTCTAGTATCTTTTTAATTTGTTCCTCAGTTTCCATTAGCTTTGTGTTAATGGCCTGTTGGGCATCTTTCGCCTTGTTGAATCTGAAGCGATCAATATATTCCTCTGCATCAAAAAGCATTTCTTCTAAATCAGGAAGCTGAACTGTTACAACATCATCCCACTGACTACGCCAACGCTCAAAAAGTTCCTCGGTTTGACCAGTCATATTTAACTGTTTTACCTTTGACATTTCATCTAGAATGGGACGATTCATGATATCGATTTTCCATGCTTCCAATCGATCCATTTCTTTAAAATACTTTTTCTTTATTAAATATCCCACTACAAATAAGGCTAATAATAGGATGAAAAATCCAATGATATATTTCACAAGTAAGCCCCCTATTTCAAACAACATTGATTCTACTATGTATTCAAATCATCTATTTTAGAAAAACTCATTAAGTTCAATTCAATGCTTTTATGATACCATGTAAACGACATTTTTTGACTATTATTTTCAATTTTTTTGTAAAATAAAAAAAAAATAGCGATTACCGCTATTTTAGTGCTGCTCCCTTTTTCATTGGGATATCTGAACAAAGTGTTTTATCAATCCATAAGTGAAGATCCTTAAGATATTTTTGCTCAAAAAATGGTTCATTCGGAAATACATATAGTACTTCTCTCATATAATTGCTATTCATAAAGGGCATCATGATTAATCCCTTTAGCTGTATAATTAAGTATGGAATGGAATGTGGTCTGAATTCATGCCATTCAAAACCCCGTTCAAATATTTTTTGAAAATAATATTTCTCTTTTAAAGAATAGGTGGACATGATTTCCCTGACTACTTGGGAATCCATCGACATCTCCCTGTAGATGAAACTGGCAAGTTGGTAGTTCTCACATTGATAATGGAGCAAATCAGCTACCACACGTTTTAAACACTCTTTTGCCCCCCTTTCAATAGATGCATAGGCTGCTTCTATCTTTCGGGTGTACTGTTCAAAAAAATGCATAAAGCAATATTCTAAGAGACCTGTTTTATTTTCGAAATGATAGGCAATCGTTGCGGTATTAACATTAGCTGCATGAGCAATTTCTCTAATTGACGTTCCTGAGTACCCATTGGAATTAAATAACGTGATAGCGGCCTTAACAATTGCTTCTTTTGCATTTTTCTTCATGCATTCTCCCCCTTCAGGTATTTCCCATAATCCCCTTACCATAATGATTCTTGGTGTCACAATTGATTCCTTTAAGAAAATATCGACAAAGTATGCTCAATTTCTCTCATTTCTGATAAAATAAAATATAAATTATAAGAGAAAAAGGTGAAATACCGTGTTTAACGTCGAAATGTACACTGGAACTCGAGAAGAAAATTATGGACTTGTTAAGAAGCAATTACAGGCTCTCCTTCACGATGAGAAAAATCAAGTTGCCAATCTTAGCAATGCCTCTGCCTTATTGAACCAATTTCTAGACCGTGTTAATTGGGTAGGATTTTATCTACTAGATACGAATAACGAACTAGTGTTAGGTCCCTTCCAAGGACTCCCAGCATGCATTCGCATTCCTCTTGGCAAGGGTGTTTGCGGTACTGCTGCACTAAAAAAGGAAACTCTCCTTGTTGAAGACGTAAATCAGTTCCCTGGACATATTGCATGTGATGCTGCTTCACAATCAGAAATAGTTGTTCCACTTCTAAAAGGAGAGCAATTAATCGGCGTTTTAGATATTGATTCTCCTGAATTGAACCGTTTTGATAGGCTTGATCAACAAAAACTGGAAGAATTCGTAGAAGTTCTCGTAACTTATCTTTAAGAATAAAAGGCGGAAGCGCCTCGTCCAGCCCCGACAGGCAAATGTTCT
>NZ_JBCNAC010000013.1:0-13030 GCF_050477885.1 Neobacillus rhizosphaerae | reverse complement strand
CTAGTTCAGTTATCCACACTAGGACCTTTTTATAATTTTTTAAACAAAAACAAAAACTCGCTAAGGCGAGTTTTTTTAGATTTTATCAAATGCCTGCTCTAAATCCTCTTTAATATCTTCCCAGGCTTCAAGGCCCACTGAAAGACGAAGCAAGGTTTGATCAATCCCCATTTTTAACCGCTCCTCGTCCGGAACAACAGCATGTGTCATTGTAGCCGGATGTTGAATTAATGTCTCTGCATCTCCAAGACTTACCGCAATTTTGATTAAGTTGAGCTGATTCATAAACATTTGAGCCGTTTCCTTCGTTCCCTTAATCGAAAATGATATAAGTCCCCCTGGTTTTTTCATTTGTTTTTTCATTATTGCGTAATCGGGGTGCTCTGAATCCCCAGGATAATAAATAGCATCTACCTTTGGATGTTGTTTAAGAAATTCAAATAGAAAAGTTGTATTTTCACAATGGCGATCCATCCGTATCGGAAGCGATTTTAACCCCCTTAATAAAAGCCACGCATCGAATGGCGAGATAATTCCCCCTATATCCTTTTGCGTTGTCCTTGAAATTTGGTTAATAATCTCTCTTCCTCCAACAACGATTCCAGCAATAACATCGCCATGTCCACAAATATATTTTGTTGCACTGTGAATGACAATATCGCAGCCATTTGTAATTGGAGTTTGTAAATAAGGAGAGCAAAACGTATTGTCCACTATTATTGGAATCCCCTTTTCTTTCGCTACATCTGCAACCATTTGAAGATCAACCAGCTTCATAGTTGGGTTAATGGGAGTCTCGATATAGATACAGGCTGTATTTGGTTTGATTTGATTTTCAATGGTCTCTCTTTTATCCATTAATGAAAAATCATGTTCAATATGATATTTCTCCTGTAATAATTCGAGTAATCCAAATGTACAACCATAAACACCCTGAGAGCATAGAATGTGGTCACCCGATTTTGTTAAAGCAATTAACACTGCACTCACGGCCGCCATGCCTGACGAAAAAGCTAAAGCGGCTTCCCCCTTTTCAAGTGCAGCCATTCTGTCTTCCAGAATTTTTGCGGTGGGATTCCCTAATCTTGAATAAATATATCCCTCTTCTTTCCCGGCAAACCTTTTTTCCCCTTGCTCGGCACTCTCAAAGGTAAAGGTGGATGTTTGATATAACGGGGGAACTAAGCTTCCTTGATGTTCTTCGGGATGATAGCCAAAATGAATGACTTCTGTTTCAAACCGCGGTTTTTTATCTTTCAATATGGACTCCTCCTAATTGTAAGCGCTACCATTATTTCTTATAGAATATGATGAATAGGGCAAAATCGTTAAGAGGCTGAATCTGCCATGATGCAGCCCCTAACTTGCCTTACTATTATCACTTTGTGTAACTACTTTGTTTTTCCCTGTCCCTTTTGCATGATACAAAGCTTCATCTGCTCTTTTAAACAGATATTGATACGTATCAGGTTCTTCCCTATTCCAATAAGAAACACCACATGACACAGTAATGTGTGGATTAGAATTCTCAGATACCTTTTTCACTAATCTTTCAGCGATAGCCGCTCCCGCCGCTAAAGGAACTTTGGGAAGATAGATGGCGAGTTCTTCTCCGCCCCAGCGTGCCCCCACATCATTCCCCCTGATATTTCCTTTAATGAAATTTGCGACTTGAATGAGTATTTCATCGCCTATTTGATGACCGTAGGTATCATTAATTTTCTTGAAATTATCAATATCAATAAGTATAAAAGTGCCTTCGTTATCTTTATTCATTGAAGACTGGATTTTTTCATCTAAAAATTTACGTGAATGGAGCTTTGTCAGATGATCTGTGGTAACTAATTTTTTAAGTTCCTCTCTCAACATGGAGTTGGTTAGGGAAAGTGATAAATGATGTACTAATGTCTGAAGAAGTTGAAATGTCTCAAAAGAAAAGAAATAGGGTTTTTCATGCATGATTATCGAAAACCCTTTTAAATTCTTACCAAGTACTAATGGTACAACAATTATAGAATGAAAGCATGTACTCGGATTGGCAAGTGGAAGACTAATATCCCCAAATAATAGTGGAGCATTTTCTTTATTTAATTTTCCTTTTATGTAATCTATATAGGTTTGAGCAGTTGTTAAAAAAAAGAAGGGTGTGGAACCAGGGAGTATTTTGACCTTGGCTATCTCAGTAGAGCCTAAAAAGAAACCAACCTCTTGTGCATTAAAGGAAGATTTAATTTGTTCTACCATAAATGACAATGTATCAGCTAATGGCAGGTTAGAATTCAAACGATAGGAAGTTTCGTTAATTAATTGAAGCTCTAAGATGGTCTTTCTTGACTGCTGATAGTGGTGGGCATTTTCGAGAGCCGCTCCTGCACTTTCTGCCAACAAGGTCATAAATTCCACTTCTTTAGTCGGAATATCCTGAGAATTAGGTGCAATAATCTGTAACACCCCATAAACCCCCTGCTTGCCTTTTAAAGGTGCATAAAGAATGGTACTCTTTTCCGTATGAGAAAACTCATATTGAACAATACCAGATAAATATGCATTTGTTGCTACAATATTTTCACTATCATATTCCAGGTCAATGACTGGGAGGTCGCTATGTTTGTAGGTAGTCTGTGACAATAACAGGAAATATGAAAAGTTTGGATATTCTTCTTTAAGAATAACCAATAGTTCGCTCAGTAGACCTTCTTCATCTAAAAACGAATGTAGCTTTTCTGCTATTTCATATAATTTTCTAAAATCAACTATATCCAAAATATTAAATCTCCTCATTATCAAAAATCCCAAATATATACATCGCACCCTAATTATAGTTAAAATACGTAAGCAATTGATATACTTTTTTTGAATAATTTATTAATTTTTTTTACGATTCTGTTTGAATGTCATTCCTCGAACTCTGGGTTAACAAAAATATACTTGACTTTAGAGGAATAAAAATAATATAATACTCTTTGTGTAAAATATTGCAGCCTATGTGAACACTTGAATAGTCTCATTTTGTTCCTCATGAGAGTTTTTGTTCTTTCATTTGATGGTGTATCTTGTAACCCTTAGCTGCTAGGGCGAAGGTGCATGAAAACAAAATGGCTATCAAAGAGTCTCATACCGGTTTTTATTTTACCAAAATAAAAACACTAAGGAGGAGTCATTCATGGCTCGATATACTGGCCCAAGCTGGAAATTATCTCGTCGTCTTGGAATCTCTCTAAGCGGCACAGGTAAAGAATTAGAAAAGCGTCCTTACGCTCCTGGACAACATGGTCCAAACCAACGCAAAAAGATTTCTGAATACGGATTACAATTACAAGAGAAGCAAAAGCTTCGTCACATGTATGGTGTTAACGAGCGCCAATTCCGTACTCTTTTCGTAAAAGCTGGCAAATTAGCTGGTATTCACGGTGAAAACTTCATGGCGTTATTAGAATCACGTCTTGATAACGTTGTTTACCGTTTAGGTCTTGCTCGCACTCGTCGTGCAGCTCGCCAATTAGTTAACCACGGTCATATCCTAGTTAATGGATCACGCGTAGATATCCCATCTTACCGTGTAACTGCTGGTCAAACTATCAGCGTTCGTGAAAAGTCACGCAACCTTGATGTTCTTAAAGAAGCAATCGAAGTGAACAACTTCGTACCTGATTTCTTAACATTTGATGCTGACAAATTAGAAGGTACTTTCACTCGCTTACCTGAGCGTTCTGAATTACCTGCTGAAATTAACGAATCTCTTATCGTTGAGTTCTACTCTCGTTAATAGTAAAAAAATCCTCATACCATTGGTATGGGGATTTTTTTTATATTTCTCCTCAAGAAAAAGGGCTCTGATTCATCAAAGCCCTTTACCTATTAATAATTAATTAATGTGTATTTCTTTTTCCCTCTTCTAATAATCGTAAACTGGCCTTCCATTCGATCAGTTTCCTGAAGGACATAGGCCGTGTCAGTAACCTTTTCACCGTTTACAGTAACAGCTCCATTGGCGATATCTTCACGCGCTTGACGCTTGGAAGGAGAAATTTTTGCAGCAACTAGTAATTCCACTAGATTTCCATCCGATTCACTTGCAGTAAAGGAAGGAACATCTTTAAAGCCTTGCTTAATTTCAGCAGCAGAAAGGTTTTTCACATCCCCGCTGAATAAAGCTTGAGAAATCTTAATGGCCTGCTGTAGAGATTCCTCTCCATGGATCAGACGAGTCATTTCTTCTGCTAATGCCTTTTGTGCTTTACGAAGATGCGGCTCTTCTTGAACACTTTGTTCTAATTGTTCAATTTCTTCGTGTGTAAGGAACGTAAAAATCTTTAAGTATCTAACAACATCCGCATCTGCTGTGTTGATCCAGAATTGGTAGAATTCATATGGTGTTGTTTTTTCTGGGTCTAACCATACTGCCCCGCTTTCTGTTTTACCGAATTTTGTACCATCTGATTTTGTAACAAGAGGAATAGTTAAACCGAAAGCTTTTGTATCTTCCGTATGTGTTTTACGAATTAACTCCAAACCTGAAGTAATGTTGCCCCATTGGTCACTTCCGCCAATTTGTAACTTACAATTATGATGATCGTACAAATGATTGAAGTCCATTGCCTGTAATATTGTATAAGTAAATTCGGTAAATGAAATACCTGTTTCAAGTCGTGAAGCAATCGTGTCTTTAGCAAGCATGTAATTTACACCAATATGCTTACCAATGTCACGCAAGAATGTAACTACATCCATTTTACCTGCCCAATCATAGTTATTAACCATGATCGCCCCATTTTCGCCTTCAAATTCGAAAATAGTTTCAAGCTGTTTTTTTATTCCCGCCACGTTGTCTTGAACCGTTTCAAGAGTTAAAAGCTTTCGCTCCTCACTTTTTCCACTAGGGTCGCCAATTAGACCTGTAGCGCCGCCAACTAGGACAATTGGACGATGACCGTGCTGCTGAAATCTTCTTAAGGTTAAAAACGGAAGTAAATGACCGATATGCATACTGTCAGCTGTAGGGTCAACTCCACAATATAAAGAAATACTTTCCTTAACTAATAAATCCTTTAAACCTTCTTCATCCGTTTGCTGGTAGACGATGCCTCTCCAGGCTAAATCCTGCAATAAATCCATTCCAATCCCCTCCATTAAAAAATAAAAACGCCCCTGCAAAATGCAGGGACGTAAAAATACGCGGTACCACCCAGCTTGAGGACATACTATTCCTCCAACTTGAAAACAATAACGGTTTTAACCGTTCTCCATTACTAAACAGTCTGTTCACAGAGAAAGCTCGAGGAGGTAATTCATTCTTCTATTTGTGTCAACTTGCACCACCGCTGACTCTCTAGAAACAGGGATAGAAGAACTACAGTTGGTTCCCTTCAAAGCTTTTTTATTAAAATTAACTATAGCTTTTTTTATCACATTTCAAGTAACATGTCAAACATCCACTGGAAATTTCAGAAAAATGTAGAAGGTTGTCAGTTTTTATACCTTCTATATGCTATAATGTATGTGATTTTAGATGAGGTGATGCTATTGATGAATGAAAAAATGCAAGCCTGGATGGAAAAAGCAAAGTCCATACTCAACTTGTTTACCCATAAAAAAACGGTAAAAAGTGCAAGAATTACTTATCAAGTAGTTTGGAACCTTTTTCTCCTTGTGATGACGGTTGTCATTCTTGGAGGTTCATTTGCAACAGGTGTAGGAGCTGGGTATTTTGCCTCCCTTGTGAAAGATGAACCGGTCCGTTCTTATGAGAGTATGAAAAAGGATATTTATAATTACACGGAGACATCTGATTTATACTATGCTGATAATGTTTACCTCGGCAGACTTCGCAGTGACCTTATACGCGAAGAAGTAAAGTTGGATCAAGTTTCAGAAAATTTAATTAATGCTGTAGTCGCGACTGAAGATGAATACTTCTATAAGCATAATGGGGTTGTTCCCAAGGCCGTTTTCCGTGCTCTTTTCCAGGAAGTAACGAATTCTTCTGTTCAATCAGGTGGAAGTACCTTAACACAGCAATTAATTAAGAACCAACTTTTAACCAATGAGGTATCCTTCCAACGGAAAGCTAATGAAATTCTACTTGCACTCCGTTTAGAGAAATTTTTCGACAAAAAGGAAATCCTTGAGGCTTATCTTAATGTTTCTACATTTGGAAGAAATGCTTCTGCACAAAACATAGCTGGTGTTCAGGCAGCAGCAAAAGGAATTTTTGGCGTAAAGGCAAGTGAGTTAACTCTCCCACAAGCAGCGTTCATTGCCGGCCTGCCTCAAAGTCCATTTGGTTATACTCCATTTACAAGGGATGACAATGGAACACCGGTTTTAAAGAATAATCTAGAACCAGGTCTTACACGGATGAAAACAGTTTTAAAAAGAATGTATGACGGTGGTTACATAGATGGAAAACAGTATGCCGAGGCATCATCCTATGATATTAGAAAGGATTTTCTCAAACCTACTGTATATTCTCATACAAATACTTTTCTTACAGATGAAATTGAAAAACGTTCTGTTGAGGTCCTTACTACTGTACTAGCAAAGAAAGACGGCTACACAGAAAAAGAATTAAAAAATGATGACCAGCTATTATACAAATATAAAACATTAGCAAGCCGAGATTTACACCAAAATGGATATGAAATTCACACAACCATCAACAAAGATATATATGATGCCATGCAAAAGGTAAAGGATAATTATAAAAACTTCGGCCCTGCTAAAGCACAGGAAAAAAAGGATCCTGAAACAGGTGAAATAAAAACCGTGATGGAGCCTGTAGAAGTCGGCGCCGAATTAATCGAAAATAAAACCGGTAGGATTATCAGCTTTGTTGCCGGAAGAAACTATGAAAACCAACAAATGAATCATGCCACAACTGCTCTACGGCCTAATGCCTCTACCATGAAACCGCTGCTTGTCTATGGACCAGCGATTGAATTGGGAAAAGCAGCACCTGGAACGCCAATACCAAATGTTGCGTTGAATTTTATTCCAGGTAGAAGTAAGCCTTGGCCACAAAACTACGACTACCGCTACAGTGGGATTGTGTCAGCACGTTATGCACTTGCGAAATCGTATAACGTTCCAGCGGTTAAGGTATATTCCGAAATTGTTCATCAAAACCCAGCGAAATATTTGGAAAAAATGGGTTTTACTTCACTAACAAAGGATGATCATACAAACCTGTCAGCTGCTATCGGTTCCATTTATGGTGTTACGGTTGAGGAAAATACAAATGCGTTTAGCACATTTGCTAACGGTGGGAAGTTCATCGATGCCTATATGATTGATAAAATCGTAGATAAAAGCGGCAAAGTGATTTATCAGCACGATGTAACACCTGTCGATGTTTTCAAACCACAAACCGCTTATTTAACACTTGATATGATGCGCGATGTTATCAAAATGGGAACCGCAGCTGGAATTAATAGCAAATTAAATTTCAGAGCAGATTGGGCTGGTAAAACAGGAACAGGTAATGAATATAAGGATTCATGGTTCGTTGCCACCAACCCTAATATTACCTTCGGTATATGGACAGGGTACGATACGCCAAAATCATTAAAGATTTCAGGCATGTCGTATAGTCAACGAACAAATAATCTTTGGGCTGAATTAATGAATGCAGCCTATAAAATTAAACCTGATTTGATTAATCCTAAAGAGTCATTCCAAATGCCTAGTGGTATCGTTAAACGTTCTTATTGTGCGGTTTCCGGCATGCTTCCCTCATCTGCTTGTTCGAAGGCTGGTCTGATCGAAAGTGATTACTTTAATGTGAATGATGTGCCAACGAAAGTGGACGATAGCTTAGTTGAAGGAAATTATGTTACCATCAGCGGCAAAAAGTATTTAGCATTGGATTCCACTCCAAAGGAATTCGCTCAATATGGCTTAATATTAAACCCGGACTTTATTACTCGTATGGTTGGTAAAACATTTAAAGACTATAGCCAGCTCATTCCACAAAAGGATCGTTGGGGTAAAATTCTTGTACCTACAGCCAAAATGGTGGATAACGGAAAAAGACCTAATGCTGTTAACTTAAGTATTTCCGGTAATACATTATCTTGGTCTCCCTCAGGAGACAATGATGTGGTCGGCTACCGAGTATATCAAGGTGGGCTGTTATCGACCAAAGTAGCTAGTATTATTAACGGCTCAAGTCTTTCCTACACGGTAGGAAATGGTTCATTTTATGTAACAGCAGTAGATATAGCCGGTAATGAATCCGCTCCGTCTAATCTAGTTGAGGTGGGTGCCACAGTTCCTGCACCAACAGAAACGCCCACACCATAAAGAACAAAGGGCGGAAGCGCCTCGTTCAGCCCCGACAGGCAAATGTTCTTCGGCGGGAAAAGTCCGCATTTAGACTTTTCGTGCCGAAGGTTATTTGACCCAGAGGGGCTAGGCGCTGGAGCTAGATTCAGATAACAAATCCAATTACCCACACTAGTACTTTTTGTAATTTCCTAGTGTACAATAAGAAAAAACCCGCACCGAATGCCGGTGCGGGTTTTGTTTCTATTAATCTTCCATAGTTGAAAGGTCGCCTGTTGGCAAATTAAGCTCCCACGCCTTTAATACGCGTCGCATAATCTTACCACTTCTTGTTTTTGGAAGTTTATCTCTGAAATCAATTTCTCTTGGTGCAGCATGGGCTGCTAGACCTTTTTTGACAAATTGCCTAATTTCCTCTTTTAGCTCTTCAGAAGCCTCAAAGCCGTCACGTAGCGCAACAAACGCTTTAATAATTTCTCCACGTACAGGGTCAGGTTTACCAATTACGCCTGCTTCTGCTACTGCTGGGTGTTCCACAAGCTTGCTTTCCACTTCAAATGGTCCTACACGCTCTCCTGATGTCATAATCACATCATCCACCCTACCTTGGAACCAGAAATAGCCATCCTCATCCATATAAGCAGAATCTCCGGATACGTACCAGTCACCTGGCATAAAGTAGGATTCAAATTTCTCAGGATTATTCCAAATGGTGTGCATCATTGAAGGCCAGCCCTTTTTAATGGCCAGATTGCCCATTCGATATGGCGGCAATTCGTTTCCTTGATTATCGACTATTGCTGCCTGCACGCCCGGAATCGGCTTACCCATTGATCCAGGTTTAATTTTCATACATGGATAGTTACTGATCAGTTGCGCACCTGTTTCCGTCATCCACCAGTTATCATGAATGCGATGGTTAAATACCTTTACACCCCATTTGACCACTTCTGGGTTCAATGGTTCTCCCACACTGAGAATATGACGCAGGCTGCTTAAATCAAATTTCTTTACAAGTTCATCTCCCGCACCCATTAACATTCGGAAGGCAGTAGGGGCACTGTACCAAACGGTAACCCCAAAGTCTTCAATCATTTGATACCAGGTTTCAGGGCTAAAACGTCCTCCGACAATGACATTAGACGTTCCCGTTAACCACGGTCCAAAAATACCATAAGACGTTCCTGTTACCCAGCCTGGATCTGCAGTACACCAGTAAACATCATCCTCTTTTAAATCAAGAACCCACTTTGCCGTTTGATAATGCTGAATCATTGCATTATGTACATGCAATACCCCTTTAGGTTTTCCGGTTGAACCTGATGTATAGTGCAAAATTAAGCCATCTGTTCTGTCTACCCATTCGATCTTAAGTTCCTTACTTGCCTTCTCAAATTTTCCAAGGAAGTCAATGGATCTGCCCTGTTCCTCCACATTTTTTCCAACAAGGAAAATATGCTTTAAGGCAGGTAAATCTTCCACAGGTACACGATCCAATAATTCTGGTGTAGTTACAAGAACTTTAGCTTCACTATCCTGCAGGCGATCACGAACTGCGCCTTCCATAAAGGCTTCAAATAAAGGACCAACGATGGCTCCAAGCTTAATAGCACCAAGAACAGTGAAGTAAAGCTCTGGAGAACGAGGCATAAAAATAAATACACGGTCTCCTTTTTCTACATCCCCATAACTCTTTAACACATTTCCAGCTTTGTTTGAGAGATCCTTCATTTCTTTAAACGTATACTTTTCATTGCGAAAACCGTCTCGATAGTAAAGAGCAATTTTATTTTTTCGGAAGGTCTTTGCATGGCGGTCAATGGCCTCATATGCCAAGTTAACAAGTCCTGTTTCACTCCAAGAGAATGCCTTTTCTGTTTCTTTCCAGTCAAATTGTTTGTACATTTCATCATAATTACTTAGATTATGGTCTCCTTGTACAACTGGCAGCGCTTCCACTTTCATTACTATCTCCCCCTCTTGCTTTATAGAGATTATTATAGTACAAATAGGAACTATTCACAATTTTTTAAATATTATTATTCATAAATAATTGATTTAAAACTATGTTGATTGGAGTGGAAGGCGCGAAGACTCCTGTATAAAACAGAAAATTTAGTGAAACCGCTTTCTCTTACTAGATTTTATGTATAATAGAATTAACTAACGATTTTTTAAGGTAGGTGACCTTATGGAACACAAGAAAACATACAATGCAAAAGAATTGAAAACACCTCATGGGAATTTAATTATTGAAGGCCCAATTCCATCTGATAAATTAGCAGGTTATGAATTTCACGAAGACCTTGTTGCTTTTCGTCCTCCAATACAACAGCATAAAGCTTTAGTGGGTATTGCCAATCTTCCAGAAGGTAGAATTATTATTGCCAGATATCAGCACACCATTGTTGGTTACGTTACTTATTTATATCCAGATCCACTCGAAAGATGGTCTGAAGGGAAAATGGATAATTTAATTGAATTGGGTGCCATCGAGGTAATTCCACAATTTAGAGGCTGCTCTGTAGGAAAAAACCTGTTAATCGTTTCCATGATGGATGATGCAATGGAAGATTATATTACGATCACTACAGAGTACTATTGGCATTGGGATCTAAAAGGGACCAAGCTAAATGTGTGGGATTATCGAAAAGTAATGGAAAAAATGATGAATGCCGGTGGGCTTGAATGGTATGCGACGGATGATCCGGAAATTTGCTCCCATCCAGCTAACTGTCTCATGGCTCGAATGGGCAAGAGAGTCGATATGGAATCCATCCAAAAATTTGACCGTCTTCGGTTTATGAACCGGTTTATGTATTAAATATTAGCTGAAATTCACTTGAGACCTGAGGTGATTGATATGATAGTGGAAGAAATTATGAAAACAGATGTTGCCACACTTTTACCAACTGACACCATTGCTGATGCGATGAAATTAATGGAAACAAAAAAAATACGCCATATACCTGTCATTGATAATCAAAGACATTTAATGGGGTTAGTCACTGTCGCTAAAATAAGGGAAGCAACTCCCTCCATTTTTCATGCGAATGAGCATCCCGAAGATCTGAAAAAGCCGCTTGAGACGATTATGGAGCGAGATATGATTACAGGGCATCCACTGGATTTCGTTGAAGAAGTGGCTGGCCTATTTTATGAACATAAAATCAGTTGTATCCCCATCATTAATGACCGTAAACTAGTGGGAATCGTAACAGAAACGGATTTACTCCGAACCTTGGTTGAATTAACAGGGGCCCATCAGCCGGGGTCTCAAATCGAAATAAAAGTTCCAAATCTCGCTGGTATCCTTAGCGACATTACAAATGTGATTAAAAATCGAAAGGCTAACATTTTGAGTGTTCTTGTTTATCCAGACAAGACCGATGAACATTTTAAAATCCTGGTCATTAGAGTTCAGACAATGAATCCAACAGCCCTTATTCAGGATCTTAAGCTAGCCGGGCATCATGTACTATGGCCGAACCTCCCGGGGATTTCCATATGAGTGATCGGTGTTCCTTTGTATTCTCAGAAGAACTGTTGAATTATAAATTCAGCAGTCATCATCCTTTTAACCAATTTAGGCTGAAACTAACCGTTGACTTGTTGGAGAAGATGAATGCGTTAGATCCTGAGCATATCATCCCCCCTAAGATGGCAACGGATGAAGAGTTAGCCCTTATACATGATCGAAGTTACATAGAAGCGGTTAAGAAAGCAGGACAAGGAGAACTTCCAAAAGAAATCGCTGAAAATTATGGATTAGGTACAGAAGACACACCCATATTCCCGAACATGCATGAGGCCAGTGCCTTATTAGTAGGCGGTACCTTAGCCGCAGTCGACCAGGTCATGACAGGTAAGTCTCTCCATGCGCTTCACCTTGGAGGTGGTTTACACCATGGGTTCCGTGGAAAAGCGTCTGGATTTTGTGTTTATAATGATAGTTCGGTTGCAATTAAATACCTTCAAGAAAAATATCATGCACGTGTTTTATATGTAGATACAGATGCCCACCATGGGGATGGTGTCCAATGGTCCTTTTACGACGACCCCAATGTTTGCACCCTTTCCATTCATGAAACCGGACGATATTTATTTCCAGGTACCGGAAATATCAATGAAAGAGGACAGGGACCGGGTTATGGGTATTCTTTTAACATACCTGTCGATGCTTTTACAGAAGATGATTCCTGGCTCCACGCCTATACAAACTCCATAAAAGAGGTGGCTGAATTTTTTAAGCCTGATGTAATACTCACTCAAAATGGAGCTGATTCACATTATTTTGATCCGTTAACGCACTTATCGGCAACGATGAAAATTTATCGTGAAATCCCAAAGATTGCTCATGAAATTGCTCATCAATACTGCAATGGAAAATGGATTGCAGTAGGTGGCGGTGGGTATGACATTTGGCGGGTGGTTCCAAGAGCATGGGCACTCATCTGGCTCGAGATGACAGAAAACTCAAATTGTTCAGGGAATCTACCCGATGCATGGATTGAACAGTGGCAAAAAGAGTCTCCCGTTGGTTTACCGAAGGAATGGGACGACCCTGACAACTTATATACACCCATCCCAAGAAAAGCGGAGATTACAGAAAAGAATGTGATTACGTTAGAAAAAGCTCTATACCCTATTCGTAATCATCAAAAAAGTCAAAAGGGCCTGCCATCTTAATGGCAAGCCCTTATTTCATAATAAGAAAGTATAAAATGCGACTTCGAGAATTGTCCAG
>NZ_JBCNAC010000012.1:0-5556 GCF_050477885.1 Neobacillus rhizosphaerae | reverse complement strand
GGCGCTTCCGCTTTTCTAATTATTTCGTTGAATTACGATGCTCAATGCGGTGAGGAAGTACGACAATTTGTTCTTCAACGCCTTCTTTATTCATTAATTTAGTTAACAGCCTCATTGCAACGGCTCCAATATCATATAGTGGTTGCACAATGGTTGTAAGCTGCGGACGTACCATCAGTGATAATCTGGTATTGTCTGATGTGATGACTTCAAAATCCTCAGGGATTTTATAACCTTTATCCTCGGCCCCATGAACTACTCCAAGTGCCATTTCATCTGCTCCAACTAAAATGGCCGTTGGTCTTGCTGATGCCTCAAGTAATTTTTCAAAGGCTTCAATACCTGAATCGTACGTATAATCTCCTTCAACTATAAGCTCTTCATTATAAGGAAGCCCGGCTTCTTGAAGGGCTCTTTGATACCCTTTAAGTTTTTTCTGGGCATTTTTCGGTTCATGAAGCGGTCCCACCACAATGGCTATATTCTTATGGCCCTTTTCAATGAATTCCTTTACGGAATCATATACTGCTTCTTCATAATCAATGTTAACTGACGGAATCTTATTTGACTCCTCAATTGAACCCGCAAGAACAATCGGTACTGGAGATTTCTCAAATTCCTCCACGTGATCTGCGGTAATATTACCTCCCATGAACACAATTCCATCTACTTGCTTCCCAAGCATAGTATTAAGTAAGTGTAACTCTTTGTCCTTGTTTTGGTCAGAATTACTCAAAATGATATTATACTTATACATAGTTGCAATATCTTCTATGCCTCGAGCTAACTCTGCAAAAAAGATATTAGATATATCTGGGATAATTACGCCAACTGTTGTTGTTTTTTTACTAGCTAATCCTCTTGCTACTGCGTTAGGACGATACCCTAATCTTTCAATAACCTCTAACACCTTTTTCCGGGTTACTGGTTTAACATTTGGATTTCCATTTACTACACGGGAAACTGTCGCCATTGATACATTTGCTTCCCTAGCCACATCATAAATAGTTATATTCACTTAGAACACTCTCCTGTAACGTACATTGTTTTCTTTATTTTACATCTGTTATTAAAAACCTAGTCATAATATTGATTGTGAGATAATAAACAATCTTAGTATGTATTTAATGATACGATAAGAATATTAAAGCCGCAATTGCATTTGTCAACATTTTTTGTATTTTTTTCTAAAAATCCTCAAAAAAAACCTCCTGCAAGCATGTGCAGGAGGTTTTTTTAAAAATTGGCTCTGTTAAAATTGTCTGTTGATTTCCGCTCCATGCACTTCGCTTTCCGTGGGTGTTTCGGCGAGCCTCCTCGGCGCTTGCGCCTGCGGGGTCTCCCCTGAACCATACTCCCACAGGAGTCTTCGTGCCTTCCGCTCCAATCAACAGGATATAAAAAATTAACACTGTTCTTTAACACAGCCAAAAAATTAAATCCGTACAAAGTTTGATGCAAGTAATTCATTATAAAATTTGTCAAATTGGTCAAGGTCCATTTGTTGTTTTTGATCAGATAAGGCAACTGCCGGATCTGGATGAACCTCAGCCATTACTCCGTCTGCACCAATGGCAATCGCCGCTTTTGCAGCAGGTAATAACAAGTCTCTTCTACCTGTAGAATGAGTCACATCTACCATTACTGGTAAATGGGTTTCTTGTTTAAGAATTGGAACTGCCGAAATATCAAGCGTGTTTCTAGTAGCACGCTCGTATGTCCGAATACCCCGTTCACAAAGGATAATTTGACCATTTCCTTGTGCCATGATGTATTCTGCTGCATTGATAAACTCTTCAATCGTTGCAGCAATCCCTCTTTTTAACAGTACAGGTTTATTTACGGCCCCTGCAGCTTTTAATAGTTCAAAGTTCTGCATGTTACGTGCACCAATTTGGATCACGTCAATATAATCTAAAGCCATTTCAATATCGGCTGGGTTTACGATTTCACTAATTACTGCCATATCGTATTCATCCGCTACACGCTTTAAGATTTTTAACCCTTCCACACCTAATCCTTGGAAATCGTAAGGAGAAGTCCTTGGTTTATATGCACCTCCACGGAGTAGCTTTAAGCCCTTTTCCTTCATCGCCTTGGCAACCGTAGCTACTTGCTCATAGGATTCAACTGCACATGGACCAAACACAAAATGCGGCTTACCATCACCTATAGTTTCTCCCTTTAGGTTAACAATCGTATTTTCAGGCTTCTTCTTTCTAGATACAAGCAAGGCTTTCTCATGATCATCCTTTTGAAGATCTAAACCTGCTTTAAAAATTTCTTTGAAAATATGGTCTATTGTAGAATTTTCAAATGGACCATCGTTATTCTCTTTAATGATATCAAGCATTTTTCTTTCACGGACTGGATCGTAACGGTACACACCTTGATTTTCTTTTACCCGCCCAATCTCTTGGACGAGTTGAGCTCTTTCATTAATTAGCCTCAATAATTCCAAGTTTAACTCATCGACACGTGTTCTTAATTGATCCAATTCAATCTTTTTGCCCATATTCGACCCGTCCTTTCATTTGCAAATCAGTTACTAAAACTCATAATGATTTACACTAAAAAATTTTTAATTTTATAATATTTCAATAATTAGGCTTTATTATAGCGGAAAGATATTTCTTTGTCACCTATTTTTTCTTTATCGATTAAACGCTTTTAAGCATTAAAGTAACCGTAGGTATATAAAAATATTTTATGTTAACTACTTAACACAAGTGTCTAAATTTTTTTATAAAGAAGAGGATGAACATTCATCCCCTTCTAGTATTGCTTATTGAGTTACACTACTTGCATTTAGTAGTGCCTTATTGGTAATTTTCCAATGTGAAGCATTCCAAGTTGCTTCTCCATTTGAAATAAGGATTGCTTGTGGTGATTCATGTTTAATTTGAAATCTTTCTGCAATCTCGTTAGCAAGTGGTCGTGAATCTTGTACCGCTAAGAAATATGTTGGCATATTCTGATTTTCATTTGCATATTTTTCGTACTCCTTGTACGCAGCATGACTGATCGGACATGTTAAACTGTGCTTTAACAAATAAAATCTACTTTCATTTTTTACTATTTCATCAAATTGCTCAATTGAATCAATTTTTTCTAGCATCTTTACATTCCTCCATTAAAAAAGCATACTGTCAACAATGAAGCCGACCTACTTTAAATAAAAATAAACGGTGAAGTCATTTTATCACTTCACCGTTTGTATCACAAATAATATAACTATTAAAGTTTTACCTTGCTCTCTTCTTCATCAAAAGCTTTTTGAGCTTCTTCTAATTTTTTTCGAATGTCTTCACTGTCACTTGGACCAGATTCATTCGACTTTTTTACAGTTCCCTTTTCTTTTCCATGTTGGATTGGAATATAAGTTAACTCAGATTCTTCTTTTGGAGATTGCTTTCCCTTTACCTTATTTACTAGTTCGGAGGATTGAAGCACAATTCCTTGGGAAATGGATGCCGTTTTAGATGCTAATTCACTGCTCTTACTAACTACATTCTCCCGTAATGAACCACTCTTGTCCATAATTGAACCTGCTTGATTCGTTAACGTCGAACGAAGCTCTTTCCCGGACTTAGGCGCAAAAAGTAATGCTGCTGCTGCTCCAACTACCCCCCCAATAAAAGCTCCTAGGATAAAGCTGTTGGAAGATTCGTCGTTACGATTTTGATTCGCTTCCCTTGACTCATATTCTCGATTAGACATCTTCGTTCCTCCTTTAATTCTAATGAGATCTTGCTCTTTTAATCATTTGTTCTGATTCTTGTTCTTGTTTTATTTGCTTTCTAGCTTGCCATTTATCTTTCAATTCAAGGAATACATTACTCCATTGAACTATTTGTGAGATTTTTTCTTTACTATCTTCTACTTGCTGGTCTACCG
Organism: Neobacillus rhizosphaerae; assembly: GCF_050477885.1. Classification (GTDB taxonomy): domain Bacteria; phylum Bacillota; class Bacilli; order Bacillales; family Cytobacillaceae; genus Neobacillus; species Neobacillus rhizosphaerae_A. The sequence goes on along the minus strand of NZ_JBCNAC010000012.1, from coordinate 1,659 downwards.
TATTGGTTAAATTCAGTAATGTTCCGTTAAATTTGGAAACGGTCACTCCAACGTCCTTTACAGCATCCACCACACTATTTAAACTTTCGGATTTTTGCTGAATATCTTCAGCAAGCGCATTGGTTTTTTGTAAAAGTAATGTGGTTTCGCTTGTTACCCCATCCAACTGTTTTTCTAATCCTGACAGTGTTACTGAAACGCTTGTAAGTGTACCCTGAAGTGATTTAAGCGTTTTTGATAGGTAAATAACTAGCACAAAAAACGCAATGGCTATCAAGGCTACGCTTAAGTATAAAATAATTTGCATCGTGCACCTCCGCCTTAACTATATCAATATGTATTACCCATCCATCGTGGATATAAACCTCGCTAATATCTTATACTACTTCCATTAATTTGTCTTGTTTTCCTGCTATTCCTTAAAAAAAATTCACTATTCATACGGAAGAAGTTACTTTATTTTTCAACTTTCAGTCATTATTCGGTTACAATAAGTATTGTACTTACATAATTGTTTGGAGGCGTTACTATGAAAGATCCTCGTATAGCGAAGCTGGCAAAGAATTTAATTAATTATTCTGTGCAGCTCCAAAAAGGTGAAAAGGTGTTAATTGAGAATTTTGGGTTGCAACGTGAGCTTGTTACCGCGTTGGTGAAGGAAGCCTATGCTGCAGGTGGATATCCATTTGTTCTGTTAAAAGATCATCAGGTTGACCGAGCGCTATTATTTGGTGCCGAAGAAGAGCAATATAATATGATGGCTGATTTTGAAGCAAAAGTCATGAGTAAAATGGATGCATACATAGGGCTGCGTTCTGGAGATAACATCAATGAACAAGCAGATGTTCCAGATGAAAAAATGAAAATTCACGGCTCTACAATTGGAAAAAAGGTACACCGTGATATTCGCGTACCAAAAACAAAATGGGTTGTCCTTCGATATCCAACTTCCTCAATGGCGCAATTAGCCAAAATGAGCACAGAAGCATTTGAAGACTTTTATTTTGATGTTTGTAACTTGGATTACGGTAAAATGGATCAAGCAATGAACAGCTTGGTTGAACTGATGAACCGAACAGATAAGGTTCGTATCACTGGACCTGGAACAGAATTAAGCTTCTCTATAAAAGATATACCTGCTATTAAATGTGCAGGAAGATTAAATATTCCCGATGGAGAAGTATACACAGCTCCAGTTCGTGATTCAGTAAATGGAGTCATCACTTATAATACCCCGTCTCCTTACCAAGGCTTTACCTTTGAAAATGTTAAGCTTACTTTTAGAGATGGAAAAATTGTTGAGGCTGAATCGAATGATTCTAGTCGTATTAACAAAATCTTTGATACTGATGAGGGAGCACGCTACGTGGGAGAGTTTGCAATTGGAGTAAACCCTTTCATCTTAAATCCGATGCAGGATATTTTATTCGATGAAAAGATTGCCGGCAGCTTCCACTTCACTCCTGGACAATGCTATGATGATGCGTTTAATGGAAACCACTCTAATATTCATTGGGATATGGTTAACATTCAGCGTCCGGAGTATGGCGGAGGGGAAATCTATTTTGACGATGTACTCATTCGAAAAGATGGTCTCTTCGTGCTACCAGAGTTGGAAGTATTAAATCCTGACAATTTAAAATAAGAAAAGCGGAAGCG
>NZ_JBCNAC010000011.1:0-87887 GCF_050477885.1 Neobacillus rhizosphaerae | reverse complement strand
CTGGACAATTCTCAAAGTCGGATTTTATACTTTCTTATAAAATAAACAGTAGAGAGGCTGACACTTATTTGTGTCAGCCTCTCTTTTGTTTATTGAATGATTTGTTTTTCATAAGATTCCTGGAACTTTTGAATATCCCCTGCACCCATAAATATGATGACACTATTGTCGTATTCATTTAATACTGCAGTATTTTCTTCTGATAGAATCTCAGAACCTTCAATTTTTTCCTGTAAGTCCTTAATTGTCAGCTTTCCATGATTTTCTCGAGCCGACCCAAAGATTTCACACAAGTACGCTTTATCTGCTAGACGAAGACTCTCTGCAAAATCTTCCAAGAAGGCTTGGGTACGTGTAAAAGTATGTGGTTGGAATACAGCGACAATTCTTTTATCCGGATATTTCTGCTTTGCCGCATCAATGGTTGCTTTGATTTCAGTAGGATGATGGGCATAATCATCGATTAAGATTTGTGTTCCAATTTTCTTTTCCGAAAATCTTCTTTTCACACCTTGGAATGTTAGCAATTGTTCTTTCACGATCGTAACATCAATCTCTTCATAGTGGCATAACCCGATGACTGAAAGCGCATTTAACACGCTGTGATCCCCAAATGTAGGGATTGAGAATGTGTCATAAAAAGTATTACGTATAAATACATCAAAGGTTGTTCCTTCGGTTGATTTGACAAGATTTTTCGCCTGATAATCATTTTCATCGCCAAATCCATAAAACAATACGGGAACTTTCGCCTGGATCCTCTGAAGCTGTTCATCATCACCATAAGCAAATATTCCCTTTTTCACTTGAACAGCCATCTCTTGGAAAGCTGAGAATACATCTTCAATATTGGCAAAGTAATCTGGATGATCAAAATCAATGTTTGTCATAATGGCATAATCAGGGAAATACGATAAGAAGTGCCTTCTGTATTCACACGCCTCAAATACAAAATATTCCGCCCCTTCTTGTCCTTTTCCGGTTCCATCGCCAATTAAAAAGCTCGTAGGTTTAGCTCCTTTAATAACATGAGCCAGTAACCCTGTCGTAGAGGTTTTTCCGTGTGCACCTGTAATCGCAACACTGGTAAAATTCTGCATAAAATCGCCTAAAAAACGATGGTACCTTACTACTGGAAGTCCAAGCTTCATTGCCTCTTGAATTTCCTCATGGGTATCTGGATAGGCATTTCCTGCAATAATCGTCATTCCTGGCTTGATATTTTCCTTTTGAAAGGGAAATATTTTTATTCCGGATTGTTCAAGGGCAAGTTGAGTAAAAAAGCGCTTTTCGACATCGGAGCCTTGAACCTCAAATTTCATATCATGCAGAACTTGTGCTAATGCACTCATCCCAGACCCCTTAATACCTACAAAATGGTAAATAGTCATAGAAGAACCTCCAACCAACGTCTATCTGTAAAACAGTATATGACATCTGTCTGTATTTGACATTGTTTATAGAATTACTGATCAAGTAAGCTTACTTAATTAAAATCATTTAATTATTATAACATTGTTTTCTCGTAAAAACTATTAGTGTCAATAATCTTTGGTATCCACCCAGAATTGGCACTCATTATTATTTGTTCGTATCTAGAAAGAATACGATGGGTTATTTATTTGTATTATTCATGAATGGCTTCTAAATCTGCTTCTGTTATTAGGACATCACGAGGCTTACTTCCATTTGCACTTGTAATATATCCATTTTGTTCAAGTATATCCATTAATCTTGCTGCTCTATTATAGCCAATTTTAAAGCGCCGTTGCAGGCTTGAAGTGGATGCTCCCCCTTGCTCAATAATAAATTCACAAGCTTCATAAAAGAGTTCATCTTCTTCCTCTATTATTTGGGCCTTTTTCAGCAGCTCTTCTTGTTCGAATAAATATTCTGGTTCGCGTTGATCCCTTGCATGGGCAACCACACGATCAATTTCTTCATCTGATACGAACGTTCCCTGTAATCTTACAGGTTTCGATGATCCATTTTCTAAGAACAGCATATCGCCACGGCCGAGTAATTTTTCCGCCCCGCTAATGTCAATAATGGTACGTGAATCCACTTGGGAAGAAACTGAAAAAGCAATTCGGGTTGGAATATTTGCTTTTATTAATCCAGTTATAACATCAACCGAAGGTCTTTGTGTAGCTACAATAAGATGAATACCGCATGCCCTTGCTTTTTGAGCTATTCTACAGATTGCTTCTTCCACATCTGCTGGTGACATCATCATTAAATCAGCTAACTCATCAATGATTATCACAATAAAAGGCAGTTTATCAGAATAGCGCTTATGCTTTATTGCGACTTCATTAAATCGGTTGATATCACGAACACCCGCATGAGCGAAGAGCTCATATCGCCTTTCCATTTCATCCACAGCCCACTTTAATGCAGCTGTTGCAGCTTTTACATCGGTAATGACCGGGCTAACAAGGTGTGGAATTCGGTTATAAGGTGCAAGTTCTACCACTTTTGGGTCAATCAGTAAAAGCTTTAGATCTTCTGGGCTGGCTTTACATAACAGGCTAACTAAAATTGTATTAATACATACGCTTTTACCTGAACCTGTTGCCCCTGCAATTAACCCGTGTGGCATTTTATTTAGGTCCGTTACAATCGGTTTCCCTGCAATGTCCAGTCCCATGACTGCTGTTAGTGGCGAAGTAGATTCTTGGAACACATTACTTTGAATGATTTCATTAATAAAGACAGGTCTTGACTTTTGATTTGGCACTTCAATTCCAATAGTATGCTTTCCCGGTATCGGTGCTTCAATCCGAATATCCCTTGCTGCTAGACTTAATTTAATATCATCACTTAGATTGGTAATTTTATTTACTTTTACTCCTGGTTCGGGTTGTACCTCAAAGCGGGTGACAGATGGACCTTGGGTCACGTTGACCACACTTGCGCCAACATTAAAGTTTTTCAATGTAATATTTAGGAGTTCTTCTTGCTCTAACAACCAACCAATATCTCTATCTTCTTTAACTGGCGGATGTAATAGACTTGATGGTGGGAGCATATAAGTACCATTGGACGTTCTTTGTTCAACTTTTCCCACTACGGTTGGAGATGATACGACAGCCTGTATAATTGGCTTTTCAGTTGGTTTTTCTTTCGGCTTATCAACTGGTTGTTCAATCGTACTATCTTTTGGCTCCACCAATGCCCTGTCTAGTAATCTTTCTAATGAGGTATCAACTGTTTTTTCTACTAAAATGTTCTCACGTGCCTGAATAGGCTGCTCACATTCTCTTCTTTGTTGTCTTTGTTGTCTTTCTTCCCATTTTACTCTATCCTGCTTTAACATCATTACATTAAATGGCAAACGAGAACGCTTGGTTTCAGGCTGCTCGGGTTGAGTTTCGATTACATCTTCAGGTTCAGGTTGTAGTTCAACAGAAGTTTCAACCGGTAAATGCGGTTCGACCTCCAATGGTTCAGACTCATATTCAATAGTCTCTATCACATTTTCCGGCAATGATTCAATACTGTATTCCTCAGCGGTGTTAACGGACGCCTCAGCAATTAGCTCTTCAAATACAGCTGAATGGTTAAGCTGATCTTTATCCTCTTCATTTAAAAATTGGCTTAATTCATGCTCCACAATCAGCTCTGTCTTCTTAGGCCTGTTAAATCCGAAAATAGGAGAAGGAATTTCTGTTGGGTGAAATGGGCCCCTCATTCTCGGTTGTTGCTTTGGTTCTTTGATTGGTTTTGGCACTTCCGTTTTTACAGGTTGGGATTCTTTTTGTTCCCTTCTTCTTCTCTTTTCAGGCTGTTTCTCCAAAATCCTCTGCTGTCGGACAACCTCCTTAGCTTTGGGCTTGACTTCATGTAAAGGTGTAGTGGAAGAACGCAGTCCACCTTTTGGATATTGATAGGAAATTCTCGTATCTAAATCCTTTAAACTTTCGTATTGGTTTTGATGTGGAAGCTCATCGTTTCTAGTGTTATGTATAACAAATTCGTTTAATTCCTCTTCCTCATCTTTTTTAAACTTTTGAAAAAAGTTTTGGATCCAGCTCAAAACTATCACTCTTTCTACTTTCATCTATCATTCTATTTTATCAGTATTTGATATTTTTTCGAGATAATTTCTCAGAATAAGTCTAAATATATTCGAATTGGATATATCCCCCAAAGAAGTAATGAAAAAAGACCACTTGATGTGATCCTTTTATCATTCATTTTATTTATTTTTCCCTAAAATGAAAATGGGCTCTAATTCCCCATTTTCATAGATAAATGACAAAGCTGTAATTGGAACACGGCCATTTGCAAAAAAGCTCATAGCCATCTGGGCCATAACATCATATCCTCTATCGTTACGAATATCCGCAATGATTAATACATCTTGGTGTGGAACGGCTAAAACCATCGTTCCAACCATTCTTTTCTGTATTTCATTTAGGAAGCCTTTATTTAGTATTCGGCTTGCATCATACCCATCATTGGTGTTAAGAAAATAAAAACTATTCCCAGCGACCTGGTCTTCCTTTAGAGGAGCTGACAGAGATCTTGCGTTAAACAAAGCAATCTCCTTAATTCTGTTCGCTTCCCAGCCTTCCTTTTCCATGATTCGACGGTCAATTAACCGATACGTTTTCCCCATGTCATAGGCGTAATAAATCTTCGTTTCTGCCGTATGTTCATCGGTTAAGAACGGATTTCCCTCTTCTGATTCGATAGGAAAAGACGTAGAACGAATAACCGGAAAAATACTCTTTTCATGATCGGTTAACTGAACGGTATCCTCCATTGCTTGCAAGCCTTCATTTACATAATAAACGACTTCATCAATCGCTTTTTCTTTCTCAGCATGCCATTTGGCTATAATTCCAGGTATTGTGACGGTAATCCCCTTACCCGTTGCTTTATTTTCAATTCTGAGAGTGTCTTTATCTCGGTCATAAGAAATGGCTCGTTCCTCATTAGCTAAACGAGTTTCTAATTCTCTTCTCATTTTTTTACTATCCATTTTCATGTTTATTCCTCCCTTCAAGGGCTGCTAATCCATTGTACAATAAAAATGAGGCTGACTCAAAAGCAAAGAGTCAGCCCCAGAACTTATTATTTAGCTTTGTTATATTTGTCTATTGATTTCGGCTCCATTCAACAGGGTATAAAATCAACAATATTTTTTACATAGCCTATTATTTTAAACCATTGATGAATTGTTCAATTTCTTCTTGTGTTTTCCGATCTTTGCTTACGAAGCGGCCGAGTTCCTTTCCGTTTTCGAAGGCAATAAAACTTGGAATGCCGAATACATCTAATTGCTGGCACAAATCAATGTAATCGTCACGATCTATATGAACAAAGGTGTATTCATTAAATTTTGCTTCTATCTCTGGAAGAATCGGTTCAATTACCCGACAATCTGGACACCAGCCTGCAGAAAACATAAAAATGGTTTTCCCTTGATCCCGAAGTTGTTCAAATTGCTCCATTGATTCTAAATTCTTCATACTTAACGCCTCCATTTATTTTGTAAACTTGACTGAATTAACTATTTGCATCATCGTTTTCGTATTTTCTACCAAATCACTCGTTTCAGATTGTGTCGTTATTTTTGCCCCGCCCACACCGATTGTTAATTCATTTAAACCATCGTCTTTAAGGTGCTTAATGGTTATAAACCCAAGCTTGTTTTCGGAAGAAGTAAATTTCTCATTTGAATATAATTCCTTATATTGATCGACAGTAGCTTTATACACAACATCACTTGTTGTGCTTTCTTGTGGGTTATAGAAAAGAATATACGTATCTGAACCGCTTCTTAAAATAATATTATTAGCTGATTTACTTTTTATAACATATCCTGCAGGTAAGAAAAAGTGAATCTTCCCACTCTTTTTACTTGGCTTTTTCTCTTTTTCAGTAAACGTAGCTTTCGCTGTTTTTATTGCAGACTTACTTTCATCTTTTAACGAAGCATTGTCGCTACAAGCACTTAGTAATAGCAGCGATAGTATGAAAATAGTAATGGTTTTTAAGAATTTCAGCTTTTTCTCCTCCCGTACATACGAATAAAGTCCCATAAATATATCATACCTGCCAGATTATTCAAATGACAAGACTTTTGTCGAATGCAGTTGTCGAAAAATAGCTATTCTGTTCTGTTAATTGCTTTTTTGATAGTAATATTGACCCACCAAAAGGTTTGTGAGGTGTGTAAACATATCTCCCCGATTGATTACACCATTTGTGAAAATCCCTACAGCTCCCTCGTGTTTCCTAACATTCTTCATTTTTGCATAATCATCCATGACTGGACCAAGCTCTTCTCCGGCTCTAAGCCTTACAGCAATTTCTTCAGGAAGAAGAAATCTTGCCCCTCCCGCAATAATAGGCTCCCTATTTCGAGCGGCTAGTGCTCCCCAGTTACAGAGCATCAGACCGTGGGATGTTTCTTGAACACCGCCTTCTAGACCTATACCAATGTCACCATTCCCCTGATTTAATGCTCCTACAGCCCGATTGATTGCTCCACGGATCGTTTCATCATCAGAAAAAGGCTGATCGCTCACATTCGATGGAATATCCAAGACTAAAAACTCCATTTCCTCATGAATGAAGCTATTTTTTACTGCTAAAACTTTTGCTGGGTTTTTAGAGCCAATAATAATTTTCATAGTATTATCTCCATTTCCATAAGAGCTCTATTAAAATTGTCTATTGATTTCCGCTCCAGGCACTTCGCTTTCCGTGGGTGTTTCGGCGAGCCTCCTCGGCGCTTGCGCCTGCGGGGTCTCCCCTGAACCATACTCCCACAGGAGTCTTCGTGCCTTCCGCTCCAATCAACTGGTGTGTCAAAATTATAATGGCTTTAACATAGCCCAAGTAAAAAGGAAGCATAAACCATGCTTCCCGAAAAATTAGCTGTTTGATCGAATGGTATCGACCGTTGTTTGGTCACATGCTTTAACAAGTTTTACGATTAATTCTTTTGCTGCGGCATAGTCATCAATATGAATGATCGACGCATGGGTATGAATGTAGCGTGAACAAATTCCAACTACAGCACTAGGAACGCCCTCATTGGATTGATGAACACGGCCTGCATCCGTACCCCCCTGTGAAACGAAATACTGATACGGAATCTGATGTGTTTCCGCCGTATCAAGAACAAACTCTCTCATTCCACGATGTGTAACCATGGATCTATCAAGGATTCGAAGTAAAGCACCCTTGCCTAATTGGCCGAATTCTAGTTTGTCTCCACTCATATCATTGGCAGGACTAGCATCCAGTGCAAAGAAGATATCAGGCTTAATCATATTTGCAGCTGTCTGAGCACCACGCAAACCAACTTCCTCTTGAACAGTTGCACCTGAATAAAGGGTGTTTGGTAATGTTTCATCTTTTAATTCTTGAAGAAGTTCAACCGCTAAGCCGCAGCCATACCGATTATCCCATGCCTTTGCCATGATTTTTTTCTTATTTGCCATCGGGGTGAATGGGCAAATTGGCAAAATAGCTTGCCCCGGCTTGATGCCGATTTGTTCTGCATCTTCCCGGTTGTCTGCACCAATGTCAATTAGCATATTCTTGATTTCCATTGGTTTGTTTCGCTTTGATTCATCTAAAAGATGTGGTGGAATCGAACCTACCACGCCAATGATAGGACCATTATTTGTCATAATCTGAACTCGCTGGGCTAGAAGCACTTGACTCCACCAACCGCCAAGTGGCTGAAAACGAAGCATTCCGTTATCAGTAATTGAAGTTACCATGAAACCTACTTCATCCATATGGCCTGCAACCATCACTGTCGGTCCCTGACCATGTCCTTTTTTTAGGCCAAAAACACTACCTAAATGATCTTGAACAATTTCATCAGAGTATAGAGCTAATTGCTCCTTCATAAACTTTCTTACTAAATGCTCGTTTCCTGGTGCACCTGGAAGCTCTGTTAAGGTTTTAAAAAGCTTTAATGTTTGTTCATTCATTTTGAGACTCCTTCAGAAATAGATTCTGTGATCTTATGTATATGTTTATTTTACAGAAATTTCGTGCCTCTTACCAATATTTCATCCGATATAAGTAATATTACCTTCTTACTTCCAAATACGATATACTGAGAGGAGAATCCTTATACGTAATCTTTTCCAATTTATTTTTTGGAGGTCCTTGACTATGAACTGGAAATCTTTCATCGTTGGTGCTGCGGTCGGTTTAATTGGCGGTTATGTGGTAAAAGAAGTAATGGATCAAAAAACGAATGTGTCACCCGAAAAGGTACTGGAACATGTAAAAAAACAGTTTAAACAAAATGGGCCCATCACCGGTTCCTGGATACATATGGAAACTGAACCATATGAAAAGCAGCACATACACTATCGTGTATACAAAGGTGGTATTTCAAAAAATAATGAAGGCTCTACTGAGCAATATGAATTTATTGCTGATGCACAGACCGGTACTCTTATAGACGTTTTCCCATTATGAAAGTAGTTAAAAAGTCGTATCCGTGATGGGTACGACTTTTTTGTTTTTATTTTCTTTTTATTACTTCAGCTAGTTTTCCCTCATTGTCCCATTTTACCGCTCTATAGAATGCATCATGGTAAAAGGTGAACCAGGCATTTTTCTTCACCCCATGTGGAAACCATTTTTCCTTAGCAAAGATGGAGTCCATAGGGTAGTCATCATAAGCCATCACCCATAATACATTTTGATGGGCGTGTGTCGCCATTAAATCCGCCATGTGAATAGCGATGTCTCCACCATCTTCAATTATAACAATAGAATGACCGTTACTATGCCCGCCTGTATGAATCATCCTAATAGCTCCTAAAGACCATTCTCCTTCAAAAGGTACAACTTGGGTTTCAACAGCTTCCCAGTTCTCTTTCCAATATGTATTTTTTGAACGTATATTAGGATTTCGCATTTCATCCCATTCCACTTGTGAAGTGATGATTTTCGCATTTGGAAATGTTGAAACATAACGGCCATCCACAAGCTTGGTCAATCCACCTGCATGGTCAAAATGCAGATGGGTCATTAGAACATAATCAATTTCATCCACACTTAATTCTAACTCTTCTAATGATGAATCAAGCTCAGATTCCTGTGTCACACCAAAGTTTCTTAATTGTTTTTCCGTTAATTTTCCTTTTCCCAATCCTGATTCGATTAGTATATTTTTTCCATCCATTTGAATGAGAATGGGATCGGTAGGGAGCTCAATTTGATTTTTATCGTTACACGGATACTTTTTCGACCATAACCCTTTTGGAACAACTCCAAACATGGCTCCCCCATCCAAATTTGTGACGCCGCCTGATAACCATGTCAAAGATACACGACCAACCTTTAATGTTTCCATTTTTTATTCCCCTTTGTTGTCGCATTTTTCTATATTTTAACATTGTCACATGGTTAGGAGAAACAAAAAGACAGTTCACGGAATGAACTGCCCTAAAATACCTACTTTTCATTTTGATATTTAACTTCACTACGATAAATTCGCTGTCCCATTTCAGAAAACTTCTGTTCATATTCTGTCATGATGTTTCCTTCATACCCACTCTTATGGAAATCAAGGCTTACATATTTTAATAATAAACCATAGGCAGAAAAGCTCGTTAAGGAATATTCAAATAATCCTTGATTGTCTGTTTTAAAGTGAATTTCCCCGCCATCGACCAAAATATCCTCATATAGCTTCAAGAAATCTTTGTAGGTCAACCTTCTCTTTTCATGACGGGATTTCGGCCATGGATCAGAGAAATTTAAATACACTCTGTCTACGTCATTTTTCATAAAATATTTACCTAAATCAGCTGCATTTACATTTAAAAGCTTTAAATTTGGCAAATCTGCTTCAATTAAACGATCCAAGGCTGCTACAATGACGCTGACATGTAATTCAATACCAATATAATTTATATCAGGGTTGGCCTTTGCCATTCCTGTAATGAATTGCCCTTTACCAGTACCAACTTCAATATGAAGCGGCTGGCTTTTTTCAAATACATTATGCCAATTACCTTTGTGCATTTCGGGATTTGCTACAACAAATTGTGGATGTTGATCTAATTTATCCTTTGCCCAAGGTTTATGTCTAAGTCTCATTCTGACACTCCTAAAAAAATAATTTCGTTCAAACCTTATCATTCAAAACCTTCACATGCAAGCGGTTCTTGTTGGAAAATAAGAAAACGCATAAACAGAAAAAGAATTCACAACCTAACTGTGTGAATTCTTTTTAAATACCACTTGAGAGGGTGTCCATTTATGCCATTAAGTCATGGTGACCAAGTAACATTACTAAAAGATATATTGAACAACCATCAGTCCGATTGCTGTGGTTCCGTAGCGGAATGTGAACAACTAGAACGCTTAGTGAAATCTCTAATGGTCAACACACAAGTCGATCAAAATGTTAAAAACATTTTACAGGAAGTGTACCAGTATAGCCAAAATGGTGCACAAACGGCTGATTTAGATCAACATATTCTATCTAATCAAAATAACTTATCACAATGGGTTAACGATATTGATCAATTTTCATAATTTATAGGATTTCATGTAAAAAATGAATCCATTTGTTCATCTCTTCCAGACGGTTTTTATTTTTATGCCACTGAATGGAAGATAAAGTTTGCACGGTCACATACCACTTCATTCTTAACTTTAGATGGTCTGTTAGTTCTTTCCCGTACATGCTTAGCCAATCCTGCCAATTTTCTTGTGGGATATACCAATATAAGAGTAATCCAAGATCAATAGCAGGGTCTGCAATCCTGGCTCCATCCCAATCAATCAAATACAACTGGTTGTCTTCTGCTAACAGCCAGTTGTTATGGTTGACATCACCATGACAAACTACTTTTTCATCACAATATACATGTAACGCTTCATGTTTTAAAAAGTTTATTGCTTTTTGTGTTTCCTCTAAGGATCGAACTTGATCGTCTAACTCATTGACCACTGATTGAAAAATGGTTTCCGGGTGTAATGGCGAGTTCTCTATCCTACTTAACATTCCAAGCATTGGCTTTGAGCAGTGAATTTTCTTCAGAAGCCTGGCAACAAGCTCTTGATTCATTTCTGCCGGCGTTAATTCTCTGCCTGGAAGCCATTGTTGTGCTGTTATTACATCTCCATTTTCCAACCGTTTGGTCCAAACAAGCTTTGGGACAATGCCTTCTGCTGAAAGAACCGCAAGGAATGGAGAGGAATTACGCTTTAAAAAAAGCCTTTGATCCTCATATTCTGCATAAAAGGCTTCACCAGTGGCGCCTCCGGCAGGGGTAATTTCCCACTCTTGTCCTAGTATATGTTCCAAAATCGTTCACCTTCAATTTATGCCGTTCTATTGGGCTTATTCCCCCAAATCATTCGGAGGTAAAACCTGTGCTGCTGGAAGGTTTAAAATAACCAGAGTTCATTCAACAGCTTTTATTTTTTATAAAACAAAAAAAAAGCTATTGAAACCATTGCACACAATAGCCATCTTAATAAATTTTATCTCCTATTGCCTTTTTTCGTCAAGTAATCTCGAGAAACTATTTTTTTAGTAAAACATTTAAAGTAATAGGTTGTATCTTGACATCGCCTCCATGAAGGACTCCTTTGGAATAAATTCCCGCCAAATTTTTATCAACCAAAATGGACCAATCTCCCTTTGGAAGAGTAAATCCTTGTTCCGTTGTTGACGGATTAATGATTAGAATTACCTCATCGTGAACCATTTGATAGATGCACGCTAGGATGGGAGGTGAAGATGGGAGTGAACGAATATTGCTTCGAATTTCATCAGAAGTTCTCATTCGAAAACAAGGGAAGGCTTGGCGGATCGCAATCAAACCTTTAATGTAATTTACATTACCTATAAATTGACTCTTTCTCTCCCAATCAAGTTGGTTAATCTGGTCAGGAGCACAGTAACTATTTCCTTCGCCTTGTTTGGTACGGAAAAACTCCTGCCCACTATGGAGAAAAGGAATTCCTTGTGATAACAAAACAATTCCGGTTGCCAGACGATGATATTGTGCTCGTTCGGTGTCATCAACGTGTGGAAGGCAGGATTGAAGTTTATCCCAAAGAGTATGATTATCATGACATTCAACATAATTTACTGTTTGGGTGGGTTCATTAAAAAGTCGCAAATTTCTTTTCTTAAACCCAATACTCCCCGTTATTACCTCTAATGCTGCATCCAAGTAATGCTCATTCCCAAGTGCATATCCTTTATCAAATATATTAAAAGTGCTTCCCTTGATAACATCACGAAATTTATCATTAAATTGAGCAATTTGGGGTATTTTTGCTTGATTAGCAATGGTCGCTTTTTGTTCTGTAGGAAGGGGTGTGTTCAGATTCCATCCCTCTCCAAGGATCAATATGCCTTCTGCAATACTGTCACACGTGTTTCGCACTTCTCTCATGGTTTCCACATCTAAAATCCCCATTAAATCGAAGCGAAAGCCATCAATATGGTACTCTTCCATCCAATAGCGAATAGAGTCAATGATAAATTTCTTAACCATTTTCCGCTCGGATGCAATATCATTTCCTACACCAGTTCCATTTGAAGGCAATCCTAATTCGTTATGACGAAAATAATAACCTGGAACGATTTTTTCAAAGGGAGAATCCTCTCGAATAAATACATGATTATAAACTACATCCATAATGACCCTTAGACCACTTTCATGGACTTGATTTATTAGTTCTTTTAACTCTTTAATTCTAGAGTAAGGGTCGGAAGGATTGGTCGAATAGCTACCTTCTGGTGCATTGAAGTGGAGAGGATTGTATCCCCAGTTATAATCCTTATTGGGCGTCAACTCATCTACACCTGCATAGTCATGAAAGGGCAGAAACTCAAGATGCGTAATACCTAACTCTTTTACATACGATACCCCAGTCGGTTCATCGTCTTTTCCTTTTGTATGAAATTCCCCCGCTCCGAGATACAATCCCTTATTCTTTATCCCACTATGAGGGTGGATACTAAAGTCCCTTATATGTGTTTCATAAATAACTGCATCGACAGGGTTTTCTATGGGAGGCAATTCAGGCCTAGGTCTTGGTGGGCTGTCTGGCTTTACGATCACCCCCAATTCTCCATTAACCGTTACCGCTTTCACATATGGATCAATGGCCTCCCTCCATTCATGGTTGATTAAGGCCAGGAAACTATAGTGATAGAGCTCTAAATTCCGCGGAACCGTAACAGACCATATTCCTCTATCCCCCCGCTTCAGTTTGATGATTTCCGAAAAACTGCTCTCTGGAGGAGTAATTTTTAATTTTACCTGGATAGCTGTGGGTGCCCAAAGCTTAAAGCGAGTTTCGTCTGCAAAAAGGTGTACACCAAGGTCATTTCCATCATAGTAGAACCTCTCGTCAAAACTCTTTGTCCGAATCACTGCACCAATTTGAAGGTCTGTTTTCCCTCCATGCTCATCTACTACCCAATATTGCTTTTCAAAAGAATAATCTTCTGAAAACCTACAAATATATTTATGATGATCGACTATTTCACTCTTCGCAGTAATGTCCAATGGACACTTTCCAGAATCATTAACAAGATAGAAAGCGGACGACACCCCCCCGTGATAGGAAAGTGGCAGAAGAATCGTAATGATATGGAGCTCATCTAAATAGGCAAGAAATTTTCTGTCAGTACCATTCATTCCTGTCCCTCTCTTTCAGCTCAACTTGCTTTTTACAACGTATTCGTGTTAACACTTCAACAGCTTTATCTTGAAGCTGAATAGTCAGTGGTGTAAGTCCAACATGCTCTCCATCTGCATGAACAAATAGTGAATCAGGAGAATGAATAGAAATGGCATTTCCCTTATACGTTTTCACTTCTTTAAAATGAATGTGCTTTCCCCAAAAAACACTAACGAACACAAGCAGCAATTTTAACCTTGATAACTGGTGAACGACAGTAATATCAAACAGACCGTCATCTGGCTCTGCAACGGGAGCTATTTTCATTCCCCCGCCATAATAGGGCTGATTGGAAACAGTAACAAACCATGTTTGTTCAAATATATGCTTTTGACCGTCAATTGATAAATCAATTGTTGTGGTTTTATAAGTAAATAACTTTTTTAGTAGAAAATAAACATAAACAAGCCTGCCTAACGAAAGTTTATTTAACAGTGCCTTCATCCGTGATTGATTAACTTCGTATGATATGACAGCATCAAATCCGGCACCCATATTATTGATAAAATAATATGGGGGCTGATTTTCTATTTTAATTTTTCCAATATCTATGGGCAATGCCTCCTGCTTCATCAAGCGAAGAATGACCGTTAAGGCTTCTACCGGCTCTGAAGGGATTTGGAACCCTCTTGAAAAATCATTTCCTGACCCTCCTGGGATAAAGCCAAGGATAATATGGTTATTTTTTACTATCCCATTCAATACTTCATGAATGGTCCCATCTCCACCTACCGCAATGATGATTTTTTCGTTGCGGTTATTTTCGGCGATCTGGCTGGCAAGTTTTTTTGCATGTCCTTGATATTCCGTAAAAATAGCAAGATAACTAACCTGCTTCTCTTTAAGTTGATTTTCAATTCTCTCCCATATTTTAAGGCAATAACCGTTTTTTGCCTTTGGATTGACAATAAAATAAATTTCTTTCATAATACCAACCTTTTTTAATTGTTTTCTTTATTTTAGCGGGATTACTTGGATTGCTTCATATTTTGGCGTCTTATGGAGATGTGTTTGATACAAAACCACCTTATCCGCTTGAAAAGCGAGGGGCTCTGATTGAAGATCGTTCCATATTTCTAGAAGTGTCTGTTGAAACGGTTCTTCGCCTGTCCACTTTCTGGCTAAGGTAATATGGGGGCGGAAGGGCCTTGTCTCCAATACAAATCCCGCTTCTTCACAAGCCGAAAAAACCTTTTCCCTTAATAGATTTAGTTCATTGCTTTCCTCTGTATCTGCCCAAAAAACACGGGGAGAGTGACTACTTCCGAAAAAACCAAGGCTATTTATTTTTAATTGGAATGGCTTTTCAGTTTTTAAAGCTTCTTTCACGTTGCTAACAGCTGTTGCTAGTTTTTCTGGGGATGCTGCACCCAAAAAAGCCAAGGTGATATGTAAATCTTGAAAATGTACCCAGCGGCTAAAAGGAATAACAGCTTTAATTTTTTCGAGATGTTCCTTCATCATTAGTTTTGTTTCTTCGGGCATCCTAACAGCAAAGAAAAAATGAGTTTTCTGTTCCAATGTTTATTCAGTCCTTTACTCAATTTTAGTTTATTTTCACCAGATTGTATCTATTTGCGGCAGAAGAATAATCGATATTTTTTACAAGCAGCCTTTTTTTATTTATGATTAGAAAGTGTATAAGAAAATTGTAGAATGATACAGAAGACAGAAAGGATGGGTCCCCATGAAAGTAGTAAACAATATTGCTGAATTAATTGGAGAAACGCCACTGGTCAAACTTAATCGCTTAGCTCCCAAAGACGGGGCCACTGTTTATTTGAAGCTTGAGTTTTATAATCCAAGCAAAAGTGTAAAAGACCGCGCTGCTTTTAATATGATTGTAGAGGCAGAAAAAGCTGGTTTATTAAAAGAAGGCTCTACCATTATTGAACCGACTAGCGGAAACACAGGAATTGGCCTAGCCATGAATGCAGCAGCACGAGGGTATAAATCAATTATTATTATGCCTGATACAATGACACAGGAACGGATAAATATTTTAAAAGCATACGGAGCTGAGGTTGTCCTTACTCCTGGGGACGAAAAAATGCCTGGTGCCATAAGAAAGGCACAGGAATTAGCTAGTGAGATACCAAATAGTTTCGTTCCGATGCAATTTGAAAATGAAGCGAACCCCGATGCACATCGATACACTACTGCTGTGGAAATTATTGAGGCAATGAAAGAAATCGGTAAACCATTATCCGCATTTGTTGCAACAGCAGGCACAGGAGGCACCATCACAGGTACTGGAGAAACCTTGAAACAGCATTTTGAAGGATTAACTGTACATGTTGTAGAACCTAAAGGTTCGCCTGTTCTATCAGGTGGAAAGCCTGGTAAACATAAGCTTGTAGGGACAAGCCCCGGCTTTATCCCTGAAATTCTAAATCAAGATGTGTATGATGAAATTCATGCGATTGAAGATGAAGATGCATATGATATTGCGCGCAGGTTAGCGAAAGAGGAAGGAATTCTTGTTGGCCCATCCTCTGGTGGAGCGTGCTATGCTGCTTTGGAGGTTGCCAAGCGTCTGTCTCCTAATGATGTAGTGGTTTGCATTGCTTGTGATACGGGGGAAAGATATCTCTCAAGCGATTTGTTTCAATATTAAATAATTCATGAGGCTGCCTCGAAAAGAGACAGCCTCATTTTTTTAGGATGAAATCTTTTATTTTAACCTACCACATTGCTTTTCGATCTCAAGCGTAAATAAGGTTTGTAGCTTTCTTGTGATTGGGCCGGGTAAGCCTTCCTTGACCTTATCTCCATTCATTTCAACAATCGGCATGACCTCTGCTGTAGTACTTGAAAGAAATACCTCATCTGCCGCAACCAATTCATCTAAAGTAAAGGTTCGTTCTTCAACAGGAATGTTGTTTTGGGCACATAGCTGTAGGATTACCTCTTTTGTAATCCCCTTCAAAATAAGATGATTCGATTCATGCGTAATGACCGTACCCTTTTTCACAATGAAAACATTAGAGCTGCTACCTTCCGTGACTTGATCCCCACGATGTTGAATCGCTTCAAAACAGCCTTGCTCGGCAGCCTTCTGTTTTGCTAATAGGTTTCCTAAAAGATTTAAACTCTTAATATCGCATCGCAGCCAGCGGATATCCTCGATAAAAATGGTTTTCACTCCATGAGTAAAGCTCTCGACAGGGCGTGCCACTTCTTTAGTATAGGCTACAAGTGTAGGAACGACATCCCTTGCTGGAAAAACATGATTACGCGGAGAAGTTCCCCTCGTAATTTGCATATAGATGGTTCCCTCGACCAACTTATTTTTTGTAACTAGTTCTTCTAACAAAGCTGTACATTCATCAATGGTATAAGGTAACGTAATCCCAATACTGTCAGCGCTCTTCACAAACCGCTCCAAATGTTCTTTTACCGTAAACATTTTTCCATTATAGACACGGATGACTTCATATACTCCATCCCCAAACTGATAGCCACGATCTTCAATATCTACTTTTGCTTCCGATCGATTGACCAATTTTCCATTAATAATTGCAAAGTTCATTCTCCTTGTCCCCTTTGGTTGATCTATTCGCTCTTTGCCAACTCATAAATGGCTTGTGCATAAATAGCCGTAGCCTTTAGTAAATCTTCAATATACATATATTCATCCTTTTGATGGGCAATGTCAGGTCTTCCTGGAAATAACGGACCAAACGCAACCCCTGCCTTTAATGAACG
Source organism: Neobacillus rhizosphaerae (assembly GCF_050477885.1). GTDB lineage: Bacteria > Bacillota > Bacilli > Bacillales > Cytobacillaceae > Neobacillus > Neobacillus rhizosphaerae_A. The sequence goes on along the minus strand of NZ_JBCNAC010000011.1, from coordinate 70,469 downwards.
TGCATAGGTACCTCCACCAATGGCAATTAATTCAGCCTTTTCACCAGTTTGCTCTTCATAGACCTTTTTCAAGGTTTGAATGAGAAACTCACTTTCATCCACATGATGTGGTTTAGAGTCCGAGAAATTTTCAAGGGAGAAACCTTCTTTTTGTAAAAGCTCTTCTAATTTAGCTTTGGTTTCTTCCATCTTATTTGTAACAGGATATCTGCATGTCATTCCAATTCTTCCATTTGTATCTTTGGAGTAAGAAAGTTTACCAGGGTTGATCGTTAGGTCTCCAGAAATGTCGTCGGAATAAGCAACACCAAGATTCACACCTCGTGAATCCTCAAAGAAATAGCGTGATACAAATTTAAAATAATGAGATGCCTTTGCATCTACATTTAATTTAGACAGAAATTCTGCTAAAAACAAACCGGCATTTTTCCCATTTCTCGGCTCCATTCCATGGGCTGAAATACCTTTAACTTCTAAGTGAAGTTCCCCGTCTTCCAGTTGATGACTGTGCTCCAATTCGTATTTTGTCATGAAATCAGTAAATTGACGGACCATTTCTTCTTCGTATTCCTTTACAAGGATGGTCGCTTTTGCTAAATCAGGAACCATATTGTATCTCTTCCCAGAAACAAAATTCTCCACTTCAATCATTGCTTCATTCATATCAACTGAATATTTCTTTTGAACAATATCAAAATCGGCTATTCCCTTTTCCGCATTGATAATAGGAAAATCCGCATCTGGCGCAAATCCCAGTGTCGGCATTTCTTCATGCTTAAAATAATGGTCTACACAACGCCAATTGCTTTCTTCATCCGTTCCAATTATCATTCGAACACGTTTACTCAATGGCAAACCTAATTCTTTTACAATTTTCATTGCATAATAAGCAGCCATTGTCGGCCCCTTATCATCCAGTGCACCACGGGCAAAAATTTTACCGTCTCTGATTTCAGCACCAAATGGGTCACTTGTCCAGCCATCTCCCTCAGGAACTACATCCACATGGCAAAGAATACCTAACAATTTTTCTCCTGAGCCAAACTCCAAATGTCCTGCTAAATTGCCTACATTTTTCGGTATAAAACCGTCCCTTTTCCCAAGGTTAAGCATAAAGTCTAATGCTTCCTTTACTCCTTTTCCAAGTGGTGCTTCAGGTGATGTATTTTCTTCATCTAGCAGGCTTTTAATATGTAATAATCCCTGTGTGTCTTTAATTAGTTCTTCTTTTCTTTTTTCTACTTCGTTCATCCAATTAATCTGTGTCAATGATTTTTACCCCCTCTATACTACTTCTTTTACAATATCATTTTTGCAAATATCTTAGCAATTTTGCTTTTTAAAAAGAAGTCCGTTTCTTCTCAACGTGTTATTCAAGAATAAATTATACATTTTTACTAAAAATTCAAAAAACTTAGCATAAACCCAGCTATATTCACCATACCTTAGAGTATAAAATAAATTAGGAGGTAGAAAAAAAGACGATTATTGTAAATTTTTGATGATATTTTTGTAAACTTTACTATAGTGGTAGAAATTTTCAGAAATTATGGGTACAATAAACTTAGATGTATGACATCTAAGTCTCACTACTCCAAAAAAAAGGAGATGTCTGCGCGGAAAAGAAACTACATATGATTGAAGAGCAATCTTCAAAGAGGCTGTCGGTAGCAGGGTATTGCCATAGGTTTGAAAAAAGGATAGGGAGTGGTTCTTTGAAACCTTCGACTAACCGGATGTTAAACCGCATCAAATGTATCTACATGTTTATTCGCAATAAAGGCACTGTTTCAACGCAGGAACTTGTAGAGGAATTTGGTATCACTCCTCGCACCATACAACGAGATTTAAATGTCTTAGCCTATAATGACTTGGTAATTAGCCCAAGCCGCGGAAAATGGACTACAACAGAGAAGAAAGTGAAGATGTCATCTTAATTAAGTGAAACCATAGAAAATTAATCTAGGAAGCACACGAGGTCATCGTGTGCTTTTATTTGTTTAGAATACAATTTTTTTATCCTACTATAGAGAATATCCAATGAAGTTCGCTAAATTTAATTGACAGTTTTGATAAATATGATATATTAATATAAAATTCTTTAGCGCTTAAAAGCGTTTATGTAAAAAAGATTGGTAGGTTCATCATGGAGAATAATCAGCAGAACTTAAAGAAGGGTCTCTTACCGAGGCATGTTCAATTTATTGCCTTGGCAGGGATGATTGGAACAGGGATTTTTAAAGGCAGCTCTGACACATTAAATATTGCTGGACCTAGTGTTGTGTTTACCTATTTAATGGGCGGCTTACTATTATTTATCGTTATGGCAGCTTTAGGGGAAATGGCTGTTGCGTTTCCTAATTTCAATGTTCAGCATTTAGTTAATAAAGCGTTCGGTTTTCGCATTTCCTTTATCGTGGGTTGGCTCTATTGGATTAACTGGATCCTTGTTACGGTAGTTGAGTTACTGGCGGCCGGTAGTTTCCTTCAATTTTGGTTTCCAGAAACCTCATTATGGCTATTAAGTTTACTTTGTGCATTTGTCATTATTGGCATTAATTTATTTCAAGTAAAGTATTATGGAGAAATGGAATTCTGGTTTGCTGGGATTAAGATTCTTGCATTAGTGGCCTTTATCGTTCTAGGATTCTTACTTTTACTTGGTTTCATTCCTAGTGATGTTGAAAACCCTATCTCAAACTACACTGGGCACGGAGGATTTTTCCCTCACGGAATCAGCGGAATGATGAGTGCCTTTTTAGTCGTCATGTTTTCATACGGCGGTGCTGAATTAATAGGGGTAGCAGTTACTGAAACCAAAGACGCGGATAAAGTATTGCCAAAAATTATTAAAGGTGCGGTATGGCGAGTTATCATTTTTTACGTTCTACCGATTCTTATTATTTGTGGAATTATGCCTTGGGATAAGGTCTCTAGCGTCGATAGTCCATTTGTACAAGTCTTCAGTATTACTGGGTTACCAGGAGCTGCTCACATAATGAACTTCGTCCTAATGACTGCAGTACTTTCAGCAGCCAATTCAGGGATATATGCTACATCTAGGACATTATTTTCAATGGCCCAAAGTGGAGTTGCACCAAAAGGCTTGGCCAAAACATCTAAAAAGGGGATTCCTTTAGTAGGAATCATGATCACAACTGTGTGTATATTGGCTGGAGTGTATTTAGCCTATATGACACCAAGTAAAATCATTAATTACTTAATGACGATTCCTGGTTTTACCATTATGTTAATTTGGATTTGTATTTGTGCAGCACAATTGAAGCTCCGTCCTTCGTACAAAGAAAAACCACATTTTCAGGTTAAAGGGTTTCCGTACACAACGATTTTCGCTATTGTCAGCTTAAGTGTTATTTTTATTGGGTTCTTAACAAGTCCAAGCAACCTGATTGGTTCGTCCGTAGCATTGGCGACAGTAGGCGTGTTAATTGTTCTTTCCTTATTGGTTAGGAAAAATGGTTCCAAGTAATATAAAAAAGTGATACCCGAACAATTTGGGTATCACTTTTTTATATTACAGATTTACTTTGTTTCATCAGACTCTACAAATAGTCTAAGTGCTGTCAGCTTATTTTCCCAGAATAATTCAAAATACTGCAGCCAATCTTTTAATTCCATTAAAGGTTCAGGCTCGAGCTTATACCGAGTTTCTCTGCCGACTTTCCGTTCTTTAACCAGCCCTGCGTCTGCTAATACGCGCAAATGCTTAGATACAGCCGTACGGCTTATTGGAAATTGATCACTGATTGCGGTAACAGGCATCTCTTGGTTGCTAAGAAGCTTCAATAAACTCCGGCGGGTTGGATCAGCAATCGCTTGAAAAACATCATGCTTTGCAGAAGCAGCTACCATTTACGCCTCAACATATGCTTGTAATTTTTTAACGAGCCCTGCCCAGCCTTGATTCATGTTGTCTCTAATTGGTGTATGTGGAGCTCCAAACTCTGTAACCTTATTAACATCCCAACCGCCATGGATAAGTGTTAACTCTGTTTTATCTTCTAAAGACTTTAGTTCAAACGTTAATGTCCAGTCCTTACCCCAATTAAAAGAGAGGCTATTTGGCGGATCTACATGTGTTACCTTACAAGGAGACATGCCAAATTGTCCAGCATTAATATGAAATTCATGCCCTTCTTCAGCCTTTAGATCATTGGGCATGAACCAGCTAGAAAGCCCTTCTGCGGTAGCTACTGCATTCCAAACTTTATCAATTGGTACATTGTAAACTTCCGTGTATTTGATATCTTCTAATTTTGGTTGTGCTTCGTTTGTCATTAGATTTCCTCCTAAAATTGGGCTATTTTTAATGTTTCATTTATTGGTTGTTTTTAATACGAAACCATTTGGTTACATATCAAATAATATAACACCTTTTGGTTTCACGTCAAGTCCTAATAAAAAAGGTGGCTCTACTTTTTGTAAAGACACCTTAAACAAATGGATTATTGGTTATAAAGGAGCGCCTGAGCAATTCCAACGAAGTATTCTGATTCGCGAATAATATGATTTAAAACAACCTTTGCAGTTGGGTTACTACTGACTGCTGCGCTGTGTGTTTTAATTTGCTCACAAAGTTTTATAAATGATAGACTCTGATCTAAACAATAAGAAACCAACTGAAGCACATGCTGATACAATTGGTCTGAAACCTGATAGCCCGAACGAATGACTGTTTCTATATAACGAACCACCTGCTGATGTGTTTCTCCCAGGGCAGATTCCCATTTTTTTAGCGCATCAACAAATTCCGGCTCTAATCCGGATACTAGCTCTCGAATCACAACCGTATGCTCCTCTTCCTGGTGCTTCCAAAATTCCGCTTCATCCAAGATCCGTAACGGCATTTGCTGCCCATAATAAAATTGCATAGACATCCCCCCATACTTAATTCACTTCAATGTATGGGATAAGCTGTTAAAATATGCTAGAGGTTTTACTACCTATTTTCTTTAAGCTATGAATGATACAATATTCTTCAAATAGAGTACTTTCGAGGTAGTTATATGTTAAATTTCCAATACTTACGAAGGATCGCTTTAAAAAGAGAGGAAATTCACTCTTTTAATAAATATCCTTTTAAACTAACAGCTATAAAGAATCTTGATGAGCTCGTGTTTCATCCTAATGTTACGTTCCTTATTGGTGAAAATGGAATGGGTAAATCCACTTTATTGGAGGCAATTGCAGTTGCATTAGGGTTTAATCCAGAAGGTGGATCCTTTAATTTTAATTTCTCCACTTATGATTCTCACTCTTCGTTAGCTGACCATTTGAAGGTAATCAAAGGTGTAGAGAAACCTCAAGATGGATTTTTCCTTAGAGCTGAAAGTTTTTATAATGTAGCTTCAAACATTGAAGAACTCGATAAGGGAGGCGGCGGTCGTAAGGTCATTGATTCTTTCGGAGGTGTTTCCCTTCATGAGCAATCACATGGTGAGGCCTTCTTTGCTACGTTTCTTCATCGGTTTAGGGGAAATGGCATCTATATTTTAGATGAACCTGAAGCGGCCCTCTCCCCTTTACGGCAGATGTCGATGTTAACTAGAATCCATGATTTAGTCAATGAACATTCCCAGTTTATCATTGCTACCCATTCACCGATTATCATGGCCTATCCCCATGCAAAAATCTTTGAATTTACAGATGAGGGTTTAATAGAAAGTAAGCTTGAAGAAACCAACCATTACAGGATTATGAAACAGTTCTTTGACGATAAAAATCGTATGCTTCACCATCTGCTAGATGATTAAAACGCAAAAAGCTCGGTAATCCCGAGCTTTTTTGTTACACCATGTTTTTCCCATAAAAAATTTCATCCATTTCCAACTTGAGTCTTTCAGTGATTTCAATATGCTCATCAGGGGATAATTTATCTTTTGTATAGCCAAACAAATAATTGTTTAAATCGAAATCCCTCAACTTACATTTTGTATGAAAAATGTTTTCCTGATAAACGTTTACGTCGATCATATCGAATAACTCCCCGACATCTTCAGGAATGTAATTCTGAATGGAGTTGATTTCATGGTCAATAAAAAGCTTATGCCCCGTTTTATCCCGAGTAAATCCACGCACCCGGTAATCAATGGTCATAACATCCGTTTCGAATGCACGGATTAAATAGTGAAGGGCCTTAAGGGGTGATATCTCTCCACACGTTGAAACATCGATATCCGCTCTAAAGGTACTAATTCCTTCATCAGGATGGAATTCAGGGTATGTATGAACCGTAATATGACTCTTATCTAGCTGCATCACCACGGATTCCGGTAGTGGCCCCGGTGATTCCTCGAATGATTCAGAAGGAGCATTGGTAACAGGTCCCTCGGAAACCAATAACGTTACACTCGCTCCTGCAGGTTCAAAATCCTGGCTAGCTACATTTAACACATGGGCACCAATGATATCGGAAACATGCTTTAAAATAGACTCCAGCCTCTCTCCACTATATTGTTCATCAATATAATTCAAATAGGCTTCGCGCTCTTCTTTTGTTCTTGTATAACAAATATCATACATATTAAAGCTTAGTGACTTCGTCAAATTATTAAAGCCGTGCAATTCAATTGCCTGCTCGTGCGTAAGTCTCATAGCAATTCCCCCTTGTAAGAAAATATCATTCGCAAGTAAATATTATTAAGATACCCATTGTTATACCCAGTTACTTATTTTTCAAAAACTTTTTAACCTTGATAATTCTTCCCTTCATGTAAACAATAATCGAAGGACTTTCTTAAGAGGTGAAAAGATGAAAAAAAAGTTTTGTCTTATATTGATTTTCCTATTATTACTTCCTAACCTAGCAATAGCGAAACCTGAACCGGAAAAGGTAAAAGTGGCATTTGTTAGAGATGGCTTTCTTTGGACGAAAATGAATGGCAGGGAAGAAAAAATCACGAACAGGCCTACCAAATATAGCGAGCCACCCCAATGGTCACACGATGGAAAGTGGATTGTTTATGGTGTTGAACCAAAAGAGAAACTTAGTCAGAACTTAGAGTCCCAAACAGAAATCTGGGTATATAGTTTGGAGACAAGAAAACATAAACGGATTACTTATGACGGTTCGAATCCAAAATGGTCACCGGTTGAGAATATTCTTGCCTTTAAAAGTGGTGGTGTCTTAAATGTCTCCAACCTTGATCAGTTTTATAATATTGCGTTAGGTGTGGGTGATTACAACTGGTTCCCCGATGGTAGTGCATTTATTACCGCCTCAGGTGCTTCTCTAAGACCCGATGGCTGGACAAACCCCGTTCTTTATAAAATTGGGCTTGATAAAGATTTTACAAAAATCACGAGTCTAACAAAAAATGTGAAAAAATTCTACACCATACCAAGTGAATTAAAAAAAGGGAATGTTAGCTTACTTGCCATTGATGCAACTAATTTTCAATTTTCACCTGATGGAAAGTGGATTTCTTTTATGGTCAGCCCTACTGCTTCCTGGTCAATGGACAGCAATATGATGTGTGTGATCTCATTTGATGGACAAACCTTTGAGGTTTTAGATGAAATTATTTGGGAAGTAAACTCTCCTAAGTGGGCGTTCCACCAAAATCGGTTAGGCTATATTGCGGGTGGAGGAAGAATTGTTATGGGATTTAAGAATAAAAAAATGAAGGTCACAGAACTTCCGGCATTCAAGTCAATCAGCTTAACTCCCCCTCACTTTGCCGAGTTAGGTTTTACATGGAGAGATGACCAGTCAGTAGTTGTCTCAAGGGTTAAAGAAAGTGAATGGTCAAACGATCCTAAATTGAGACCGGATCCTTCATTATTTTTAATAAAAATGGGAGAGCAACCACAATTGCAATTGACCCACCCTCCAAAGGGGTTTGGTGATTACTACCCTAATTATCTTCCTTCTGTCCGTAAATTAACCTGGGTTAGGAAAAAGGATTTAGCAGAAATGCAACGAGATTTGTGGATTGCTGATGCAAATGGGGAAAATGCTCGGGTATGGATTAAAAATGTGGGTGGGTATGATATTTATCAAGGAAAATAGATGATTATAGGCCTCCTTTTCTTGTGAAGGTGGCCTCTTTTTTGTGAAAAATTCATTTATCGACCACTTTTAGAGATTTATCAACCACTCAGCAAACATAGACTTCCATTTTTTACAACTTAAGCATTGACAAAATGAATATTCAGAATATATATTACTTTTAGAAGTAATTTTTTTCCTCTAGAGAGTAATTAAAAGAAATGAGGATTACCTATGGATCATTTAAAACTGAATGTTGAGTTATTACGAAAACGTGTGCCAAATCTTACGGTTGCAGCTGCTTCGGTTGGATTACGCCCAGCCACCGTTTCTAACCTTTGCACCGGGAAAATTCCGTTGGCACGAGCTGAAGTCCGGACCCTTGTCACTCTGGCTGAACTTGCAGAATGCACCGTAGATGATTTAATCATCCGGGGATCAGATGCTGAGATGCTAGAAACCGGGATTAAAATCATTGATCTTTTTGCCCCTTTAACCCGCGGAGGAACTATTGGATTTGTTGCTAGACCAGGAATGGGCCAGCTTGTCGTTTTGGCTGAGATATTTCATAGAATGAATCTTCAGGGCTTTGATACATTCTTCTTACAACCAAAAGAAGAGGCCATTGGATTAAGTGATGTAATCAATGAAACAAAATTTATCTGTCACTCTGTCCAGGAAGCTTTCGAAAAAGTGGTGAACATGTCCAAACAAACCATCTTTCTCGCTGCGGATCGGCAAATGGTTTTAACCGGAGAAATTTACGACCTCATTGAAAAATTAAAAGATGCAGGTGTCACTCCCACTACTTTGTTAGTCGACTTACGAGGCGAAGCAGTAGATGAACAAGACCCCTTTGGACCATTAGATACCCTGTTACAATTTGATGCAGAGCTGGTTTCTAGAAAAATTTATCCTGCAATCAATCCTCTTTACTCTACTTCCGTTTTAATTGAGGGAGCAACTCTGTCCAAAGTACATTTGTATACACAGCAGCAGGCAAAAAAGGTTCTGCGCCGTTATCGTGAATTAAGGTTCCTAGGAATGGAGCGAATTCCTGCATCAGAGCGAGAGACTTATCAGAAAGGACTTCGTCTCGAGGCGTATTTTACACAACCATTTTTAATAACAGAGGCTTTTACAAAGAAAAAAGGAGTTTCAGTATCAACTAAAGAGACGATTTCTGATGTCCAACGAATCTTAAAAGGGGAAATGGATGATATAGATGTGGAGACTCTTTTCTATATGGGTGAATAGGAGGAATGAAGAATGTCAACCTATCAAACTGGATATGCGGAAATTAATGGAGCTACACTTTTTTATGAGATAAAAGGAGAAGGTCGACCCGTTTTATTACTGCATGGATTTCCTCTTGATTCAAGAATGTGGGATGATCAATTCGAGGAATTCTCAAAGTACTATCGAGTTATTCGCTTTGATTATGCTGGCTGTGGAAAGTCTAGTCACCACGATGAAGATTTTTCTCTAGTAGAAGATGCTAAAAATTTATTGTTCTACCTAGGCGTGGCAAAAGTGGATCTTGTCGGCCTTTCAGTTGGCGGGAATTTAGCAATGGACTTTACCTTAGCCTATCCGGAGATGGTCGATAAACTGATTGTCGCTTCCTCAGGTTTGTTAGGTTGGAGTGATTACTCCCTAGAAAGACAAACTTATAATAAAGAAGTGAATGAGCTATTTCAGAAGGAGTCCCTTGAAGCAGCAGTTGAGCTAATGTCCAAAGCATGGGTCGCAGGTCCTTTTCGGTCTATCGATGAAATCAATCCAGCAATTATAGAGAAATATGCTGCCATGTTGACAGGGAATTTAACAAGAGAGAATGGTACGGGTAAAATGATTTTACCTAAGACGAAAACAATGGAATTAGTTGGAAACATAACTGTTCCAACGTTGATCATCTCTCCTGATATCGATTTCCCTGATTTCAGTGCAATTTCAAAGTTCCTTCATGAAAGGATTACGGACTCACAGTTAGTTGTGATTCCAGGTACTGCACACATGATGAATATGGAAAAACCATTGGAGTTCAACCAGCTTGTAGTGGAGTTTTTAAACAGGACGCTGCTTCGCTCATAAACCATTCGAATTCGCTCATAAAATATAAAATCCGCTCATATCCCATAATAATTCGCTCATTAACAGCTAAAATTCGCTCATTGCCCCAACAATTTTTAAAATAAATAGAAAAAGCAGCTCATGCAAAGCTGCTTTTTCTCTATTTCACCTGATAATTCATCAACAAATCGATTTCTTCGTCGGTTAATTCCCGGTATTCTCCCAACTCAAGGGTCTCGTCTAATGCAAGTGGTCCCATGGAAATACGTTGGAGGTATACGACTCTTTTTCCTACCGCTTCGAACATTCTTTTTACTTGATGAAATTTCCCTTCGGTGATTGTTAACTCTATATCGGAACGAATTCCAGATTTCAATATTTTCAATTCACCAGGCTTTGTTTCGTAGCCGTCATCCAATGTTACACCATGAGCAAATGCTTTAATATCCGCTTCTTTTACTTCTCCTTCAATCACAGCAAAATATGTCTTTGGAACATGTTTTTTCGGGGCAAGTAATCGATGTGCCAATTGTCCATCATTGGTGATTAACAATAAGCCTTCTGTATCCTTGTCCAATCTTCCAACAGGAAACGGCTCATACACTTGGTCTTCAAGCTCCAATAGATCAATGACTGTTTCTGTATTATTATCCTCAGTTGCCGATAAAACCCCTTGAGGCTTGTTCATCATTAAATAGATAAATTCCCTGTATTCAATAACCTCACCGTTCAACGTGACGGTTTGTTTTTCCGGGTCAACATGCTGTTTTGCATCTTTGACCACCATATCATCTACTTTAACTGAGCCGCTTTTTAGAAGCTGCTTTACTTCTTTTCGGCTTCCGTAGCCAAGATTAGCTAGCATTTTATCAATCCTCAAGCTGTACCCCTCCTTTTTGGCAATTTTAACTTTGTCATTAAACGATCAAGCCTGGTACCAAATAGGCGGCTGGCAAGGCCTGATTTTAAGCCTAAGTAAAAATAAATGGATGCCCCTACTCCCGCACTAACCAAGATGATCACTATTGATTGACCCTTTGATGCTGGGGAGAGGAATAATAACATCAGCTTATAAATTAACTCCGTACCAACCCACATGAGTCCAGCAAATATCATAATCAGTAAACTCCTTCGCCAAACAAGACGGAATGGGTAACGAGAATACCTTTTTATAACGATGAGATTGATAATTATGGCCGCTAGGTACCCAAGTGTGGTAGCGAGTACAGCCCCTTTTGTTTCCATCATTTTTATTAAAGGAATGTTCAACGATAATTTTATTAATAATCCTACAAGCAGACTTAAGATCGTAAATCGTTGTTCATTAATTCCTTGTAAAATGGCAGCAGTAACTGAGTAAAGTGAAAATAGAATCGCAACCGGCGCATAGGCTCTTAGTACTTCTGCTCCAATTAAATCATGCTGATAAAAGACAGTGTATATAGGCTCAGCCAGCAAGGAAAGACCAATTGAAGCTGGGAGCGTTAAGAATAATAAGACCTGAAAGGTTTGGTTTAATTGACGATTCATACCTTTACTGTCATTCTCAACAAATGCCCTCGTGATACTAGGAACTAAGGTTAGTGAAAAAGCAGTCGCTAGTGATACTGGGATGATGACAATCTTATGCGACTCGAAATTCAACATGGAGAAGAAAGCTTCAGCGACTTTTGTCGATTTCCCAATCTCCTTCATTGCAATTGAAAATGTAAATTGATCTATAGCCTGGAATAATGGATTCGCAATGCCCACTAAAACAAATGGGAAGGCAGAGATAAAGATTTCTTTATAAATTTCTTTTATCGAGATATCCATCGTACCCTTATCATGTTCAAGCAACTCATCTAAATACGGCTTTCTTTTAAACCAATACCAAAATAGAACGGCAAGTCCACCAATAGCTCCAATAAAAGCAGCAAAGGTAGCTACACTAACGGCTGTTACCATTTTGCCATGGAAAATATTCAAAACTGCATAAGCACCTAATAGAGTAAATAGGATTCGGACAATTTGTTCTACTACTTGAGAGAGTGCCGATGGTCCCATCGATTGATGGCCCTGAAAATAGCCTCTAATCAAACTCATAAACGGAACAACGATTAAAGCAAAGCTAACTGCTCTCATAACGGTTGTGACATCTTTTAAATTCGCTTTTTCACCTTGTGTACTCATTTCAGCTAATGTAGGTGAGGCAAGATACATGGCTAAAAAGGCAACAAATCCAGTGATGAGCATAATCATTAATCCAGATTTAAAAAGCTTTCTGCCAACAGCATATTCTTCAAGCGCATTGTATTTAGAAATAAATTTGGAGACCGCTAACGGTACTCCTGCTGTAGCGACACTAATAAAAATGGTATAAGGAACGTAAGAAAATTGATAAAGGACCGTCCCTTGACGACCGACAATTTGAAAGAATGGAATAACGTAAATTAATCCGAGAATTTTGGAAAGTATTGTTCCAAAGGTTAATATAAATGTTCCTCTTAAAAGCTTAGACTGCATAAAATCCCTTCCTACCCGAAGAAATACGTGCGTGTTTTCACAAAGTACATGTCGACTTTTTTTGCACACTATTAGTAGTTTACAACTCTTTTCCCTTCGATGCTACTAACAAATCAAGTTAATTTTATTAAAATCCCGCCTATTTGTTTTAATTCGTCAAGAAATGTTTATAATGAAATGACATGAAATCTTTGAATGAATATAAAGTTGGTGTAATTATGGAATATGATGTGATTGTCATCGGCGGGGGCCCATCCGGTTTAATGGCTGCCATTGCCGCTGGTGAAAAAGGCGCGAAAGTACTTTTAATAGATAAAGGCGACAAGCTTGGGCGAAAGCTTGCTATTTCTGGAGGCGGACGCTGTAATGTTACGAATCGCCTGCCTGTTGAAGAAATCATTAAGCACTTACCCGGAAATGGCAAGTTTTTATACAGTGCTTTTTCCATCTTCAGTAATGAAGATATCATTAGATTTTTTGAAAAGCTAGGAATCGAATTAAAGGAAGAAGACCATGGGCGTATGTTCCCTGTTTCCGACAAAGCACAATCGGTCGTGGAGGCACTTTTACATCAATTGGAAAAGCTCAATGTAAAAGTGTTCAAAAATAGCCCTGTAAAGGATCTCGTTTATGAAGATGGTCAGGTATCCGCTGTCTTGTTAAAGGATGGCCAACATCTTTCAGCCAAATCCGTTGTGATTGCTGTTGGCGGAAAGTCTGTTCCCCATACAGGTTCCACAGGCGATGGGTATGCTTGGGCGGAAAAAGCGGGGCATACCATTACAGAACTGTTTCCTACTGAGGTACCTGTTACGTCCAACGAACCTTTTATCAAAAATAAATCGCTGCAGGGTTTATCTTTACGGGACATTGACTTAAGCGTCTTAAATCCAAAAGGGAAACCGCTCATCTCTCATCGAATGGACATGCTGTTCACTCACTTTGGCGTTAGCGGCCCCGCTGTATTACGTTGCAGTCAATTTGTAGTAAAAGCGATGAAGAAATGGAACTTAAAAGAGGTTACCATGAGTCTAGATGCTCTACCCGATAAAAAGGAAGAAGAGATTTTTCAAGAAATCACTAAACTAGTAAAAAGCGAACCTAAAAAGAGTATTAAAAATACACTAAAAGGGTTGCTTCCTGAACGGTATTTACTATTTCTCTTAGAACAAAATAGCATCGACCCATCCGAGCAGGGTGGTACCATTTCTAATGAAAAAATCAGAAGTTTTTCTAAAAGCTGTAAGCAATTTCTCATTAAGGTAAATGGAACTCTTCCACTTGAAAAAGCCTTTGTAACCGGTGGTGGGGTCTCAGTCAAGGAAATTGAACCGCAAACCATGGGGTCAAGGCTAATGAACGGCTTATATTTTTGCGGGGAAATTCTTGATATTCACGGGTATACAGGTGGCTATAATATAACTTCAGCCCTCGTAACCGGAAGACTCGCTGGGACTAACGCCGCCCTCTTCGCAAAAACTAGTTATCATTGAATATAAGAGCAAAAGAATCCTATTAAGTAACTTTTCATTGCTTACTAATAGGGTTCTTTTTTTGGGATTACTTATGTACCCAGATTTTCAGCACTAGCGCTTTTCAGTTTCTTTTTAAATAGAAGCCCTAGTAATAACAAAATTATAGGCACACCAACGCTGATAGACATCGCGAGCATGACCCAGTAGGTCTCAATATAACTGATGGCCCGGTGGTGATCAAGTACCACCCAATACCCAAAAGCACTTAGTACAAAGCTCACGGGAATAATGGTTCGATTGAACTTTTTTATACCAAATATTTGTTGAACGGAAATCGTTGCACAATAAAAGGTCATAATGATTTGAGTAATAGACGAAAGAGCAAAGAAGGCAATCATAATCATTTCATACCGATGGATAAACAACCCGATCTCTGCACTTCTTGCCATTTGCATACAGGAAATAATGTACTGCCCAGCTACTTCTGCCGATAAAACACCTGACTCAAGAATCGGCCACAAGACAACGAAGGCTCCCCCTAAGAGAATGCCATATGCTCCCGATTTACTCCATGTTTTATTTTCTTTTACTTTCGGTAAAATAATCGCGGCCATCATGGTGGCCATTGCCCAGTCTGTATTATTATGCCGGCTTGCCCAAACATCTGGAATCACCCCAGCATCAAAAATAGGTAACAGTTCCTTGATATCGAAATCAGACATAGACCCAATAATTATTAAATTATTGAGCAGTAAAATGGAAAAAACACCGATAAGGGCCATTCTTCCGATGACCTCAATTCCATGATATAGAGCAAAAACAGCAATCACCATGCCTGCTAAAATAAATAAGAACGTGGGGGCTTCAGGCAAGAAATAATCTTTAAGATGGTAAACAAATGTGGTAAATACCGCCCCAGCTGCACCTACAAAAAAGAAGAAGAGAAGTAAACTAATTATTTTCCCAAACCATTTACCTAATAGTACTTCACTTTGTTCAATTATATTGAGGCTTGGAGTTTTGCGTATTAGATATACCGTTACTAGCATCATTAAACAACCCTGGAGGGTAGAAAATAATGTAGAAATCCACATATCCCCACCTACCTCTCGGGCAATCGATCCTTGTGTTAAACCAATGGCTTTTGCATATACCATATTAATTATGAGTGCCATAAAAATTCCATTTGAAATCTGTACTTTCATTTAGTTCTTCACACTTCCTGGCTTTGTCTGTTTTTTTAATAAAACAGTATCATTTATTGTTGCTTTCGTATGAACCTCAACTGCTACTGTCGGAAAAATCGTTTCCCAACTGGGCCCAATTTTCCGCCATTCTACCGGATATTTATTGTTAAACACTTTTCCAAGTTCAAGGAAATCAGATTTAAATTCAATCTGGGCTTTTTTTACAATCTTCTCGAACTCTTTTTTCTTTTCTTTCTCTATCATTTTTTCTAGTGCTTTTACCTTGTCTCTTTCCTCTAACGCAAAGGGACAAGCTGCCTCCACTACACTTCCCTTGGTTTGGTAAGATATCTTAAATGACGGATTATTATTTTGATAAGAAGGAGTCACACTGAATTTCTGGTTCTTTAATTCCACTGTCATTTTTTTACTTTTATCATCGGGGCAAGACAGGATATGTACACCTGTATCAATTGGTTCAATAAAAGGAATCATCCCTCTCACTTCCACAGGCTTTAACGTTCCTACAAGCTTATCTTCCCGAAAGATACCCGCCCCTGCTAATTCAACCTGATTGTAGGAACCGGCCTGCCCCGCCTTTTTATTGGATACACCCCGTTTTACAAAATGGACTCTTGCCAATATCGGTTGAGTACTTTCATTTAGATAGGCAGACTGCAAATCAATCATTTGTGTCCGTGGCGCTTGCACTGAAATAGGGGTATACCTAAATAACTTATCTAACGCTTCTCCTGGAACCACTTCTAATCCCGTCATTGTGCTCACTACTTGGTTTGCCGGATTTGGTGTGACAACAACCCAAGTTCTCATCCTAAGTTCTGGATTTCGTGTAAAGAAATCAATAATGTCACTTATTCCTTCCTTTGCCAGGTCTTCATTAATAACAATAATGAGATTATGAGCCCAGAATACCCTTCGACTGGAAAATGTGGATAAGTTTCGTATGGCTTGAAAAATCGTTTCACCTTCTGCGGAAGCAGACCAAATAGGATCTCCTGTTTGCCCTGAAGGAGCCCCTGTGGAACCTCTTGCATCTGCTGGTCTTGCAATCTGAGTGGTTACTTTTATAGTTCCTTCTTTCTCTCCTTTATCTAGACCTACTGCCATAACTAGTGCTAGATCGCTTAATTCTCTTTTTCCTGTTTTACAACCGCTCAATAGTAATAAACAAGATAAAAAGAGAATGATATATTTAGGAAACACTTATCGTTCACTCCTTTTTCGATAGGTTTTTCCGTTAACCTTCATTATTGTTGTTTTCTTGTGGATTTTTAGGTTTTTGACTATCACTAGCACGTTGTCTTTGCTTTGCCAGGTGTGGCAGTCTTTCCATTGACCACCACGGAAACCTTATAATCATATCCTTCTGATCAGAAGGCTGAAAAGGAGTGGCCGGAGCTAGATATGACTCCCCAAAGGACCTTAAAGATAACGCGTGAATAGCGATAAGAGAAAAAACAACTGAAAATCCTAACAAACCTAATGTTCCTGAAGCAATTAATAAAGGAAATCTGACTAGCCTTATGGAAAAGGAGGCTGCATAATTCGGCATAACAAATGAAGCAATACCAGTAATTGCAACGATAATAACCATAAAGGGAGAAACCAAACCGGCTTGTACGGCTGCTTGTCCAATGACTAGAGAACCAACGATACTCACGGCCTGACCTACAGGTTTAGGCATCCTTAGCCCTGCCTCCCGCATCAGTTCAAAACTTATTTCCATGATGAGCGCCTCTATTAAGACAGGGAATGGAACTACTTCTCTCCCAGACGCAATCGTTAACGCTAAAGCTGTTGGAATCATTTCTTGATGAAAGCTTACCAACATAACGTAAATAGACGTTAGGACAAGACTGATAATGAAAGCAAAATAACGAATGAGACGAAAGAATGAACCAGCCATGTACCTAGAATAATAATCATCACTTGCCTGTAAAAATTGCCAAAAATAAGTTGGGACGATTAACACAAAAGGGGAATTATCAACAAAGATCGCTACTCTACCCTCTAAAATAGACGCTGCCACCTTATCAGGGCGTTCCGTGCTCTGCACGGTAGTGAACGGAGAAAGTGGCGCATCCTCTATTAATTCCGATATATAGCCCGAGTCGATAATTCCATCAATATCAATATTTTCCAATCTCTTCATGACCTCTTCAACCAAGCCCTTTTTTACAGTCCCTCGATGGTAGGCAATGTTAAGGGTGGTCTTAGATGACTTTCCAACTACAGTCGATTTAATAGAAAGAAGAGGATCCTTTATTCTCCTTCTAACGAGAGCAGTATTTGTGCGCAAGTTTTCAGTAAAGCCATCTCTAGGACCAATAACTACTTGCTCTGTCTGTGGTTCGCTGACAGCTCTGTCCGCCCAACCTCTAGTCGAAACAAGGATGGCTTGATCACATCTTTCAATAATAAATACGGAATCACCCGATAAAATGGCATCAATTACATCTGCTACCTTTGAAATTAATTTAACACTGTGTGCATGAAGAATATGCTTATTGATTTTATCCGGAAGATTCGTATAAAGAGTATTTATATCCATGTCTCTTAATAATCGCGGTGCCTGATAAATAAAGGAATCAATGACGGAGCCAATGATATTGGTGTTTACTAAACCGTCAATATAAAAACAAACAATGGCTATGTTCTTTTTCTGATGAAAAAAAAATTCCCGTACAATTAAATCTCCATTATCAGTGAGAATCTTTTGGATTAATAATTTATTTTCCTCGTAATTTGCTGTTAATTCTTTTTTCAGATGCTGATCTAGATTATTTTCCATTACTTTACCCTCTCCGTGTAATGAACATTTGAATCTACTCTCTTTATATCCAAACCACTTAGAAAATAACCCCTACTAAGGTATGAATGATGTTTAGGCCGTCGACAATAACATTGAGGTGTTTGCAATGGATTTTTATCATTTTTGGCTATACCAATATGTGATAAACACGATATGGTTTTTATGGATAATTGTTGGTGTCGTGATAGTATTAAACTTTTCGGGGCCAGTGATTATTTGGCTAGTGATGACAGGCAAGGGAAAATCCAAAAAGAAACAAAAAGAAAAACCTAGTCTTAAACAATAAACTTGTTTAAGCTAGGTTTTACATTTCATATAAAGAGAGTTTCATGGTCACGAGCGATAGATAATCATCGCTGAAAAGCAATAAATTTGTTCTTCCTCTTCCTCTTCTGTCATCGCAGCCACATTATATTTAATATCGAGCAGACTTTGCTCATCAATCCCTCGTAAGAAATGATTCATTTCCTTTTCTAAATCCTTTTCATGCTCCCGGTCAAATAACTTTACCTGAATCACAGTACTCTCCCTCTCCTTTTTTACTATCATTATTACCATTTATCTGAATTTTTAAAATTAAGGTCTTTAAAAATTTAAGTTTATATTAAGGTTTAACTTGTAAACTCCTAAATGTAAGACATTTGAAAGAGGAAAGGAGCACTACAATTGGATAAAAAACAAAAAATCTCATGGAGTGTTAGCTTTGGTAGTTTAGCTTTAGTGGCAGGCATGGTGTCCTATCTGGGATTATCAAATGGAGATCAAGCAAACAATTCACTAGCATTAAATCAGGGGCAACCTTCTAACAATAATTCCAATCAGCAGTCAGAAGATAATTTTAATTCTCAAACGCCTGAGGAATCAAATCAAGGGTTTACTCATTCTTTTCACAGGGATCGTTCATCGCAATTTAATCAAAATGATCAAGATACTACTAATAGTTTTGATGATAGCAATCAAAACAATGATGACCAATTCTTCGATAATAGTAATCAGCAAGATCAATTCTCAAATGGTGGCAGTCCTGAGATAGGCCATCATGGCGGATTTGATACTACAACTGGTGGAACCTGATGTACTCCTATCGATTCAACTCTATGAGTACGATTGTTCAAATTTCTATCAATCATGAACTGTTTGCAAATGATATGATGCCCATCTATAAACTATTTGAATTAATAGAGTCGACGTGCAGCCGGTTTCGTGAAGATAGTGAACTTTGTCAGCTAAATCAGCAGGTAGGAAAAGAAGTCACGATTTCTAGTGAAATGTTGTCCATTCTTACCGATGCCTTTCGTTTCTATGAGGAAACAAAAGGCATCTTTAATCCTTGTGTATTAACGTCACTAGAGGACAATGGTTATGCTAGATCGATTGAATATATTAAAGGGCAGGTAGTCGTACCAAACCTCTCAGCTGTTGTAACTACACCTCGATCACCATTTTCTCTTAACAAAGAGCAGCAAACAGTCACACTTCATGCCAAAATTGATTTAGGCGGGATTGCTAAAGGCTGGGTCATCGATCGTGCCGCTGAACTCTTGGAAAAAATGGGCTATGGTTTTATTAATGTGGGTGGAGACATTCGGATTTTTGGAGAATTACCACGACCATTAAACATAGGAATTGAAAGTCCTTTTGAAGAAAAACAAATGATTTCCTCTATTCAGGTGACCAGTGGTGCGATAGCAACCTCCACCTCTATGAAAAGAAAGTGGATTGTAAATGGCGAGTGGAAACACCACCTGATTGATACACGAACGGGTCAGCCATCAGAGAGTAAGATTTTATCTGCGACTATTTCCGCTCCAACCGCTGTAGAAGCTGATGTATGGGCAAAAACCGTCCTCCTTTTAGGAGAAGCGCAAGGTAAAGAGTGGATTAAAGATAAAGGCACGCAAGCAGTTTTAATAAATAAGAAAAGTGAAATTTGGAAGGGAGGAAACGAATCATATGGAAATGTTTGAGTGGTATATGATTAGAGCGACTGGAACGGTGTCTTATTTGCTACTTTACCTTTCTGTCATTCTCGGACTGTATTCTCAGGTTCAAAAAAAGAGAAAACAAAAAGTTACCGTTTCCTTGTTTTTACATGAAGCGCTTTCCAATTGGGCAATGATTCTTGTCTTAGGCCATGTTGGTTTTTTACTCATTGACTCATATATTTCCTTTCAATGGATTGAAGTATTAACACCTTTTAATACAGACTATAAGCCTCTGTCAATGGCAATGGGGACAGTGTCATTGTATTTTTTAATTATGACAATCGTCACCTCAAAAGCACGAAAAAAGATTGGCTATCAAAAATGGCGCAAATTACACGCCTTGAATCCGATACTCTACATTTTTGTGACACTGCATGGACTATTCATCGGTACAGATTTCCAAGGGGTTGTCCTTTTAGTCATTAATATACTTCCAGCTCTTATAATAGGTAGCTTGGCTTTTAAAGATAAGCAAACTTTTGAAGGAACTCATTGAGACAATAAAAAAGCCGATTCTCAAAAGGACGAATCGGTTTTTTGTTTATTACTTTGTTTCGCCTGTCCAGTTAAGCATACCGCCAACCATGTTACGCACTTTATATCCTTGTTCATGCAAATAATGGCAGACATTCCCACTACGGGCACTAGAGCGGCAAATCATAATATATTCTTTATCCTTATCAAAGTAATCAAGGTTTGCAGGAATATCGCCCATACGAATATGCTTTGCCCCTGGGATCATTCCTCCTGCTACTTCCTCATCTTCTCTTACATCAACAAGTTCAACCTTTTCCCCTGCTTCCAGCTTCTTCTGTAATTCTTCAGGTGTAATGATTTTAATTTCTTCCATGTCATTCATCCCCTTTTTTAGAGTTAAGAGGCTTACTCCGTTCGCTTTGGAGGCAGCCTCTTTATTAAATTTAGTTTGCTACAATATTTACAAGTTTACCCGGAACGGTAATCACCTTGCGAATGGTTTTTCCTTCGATTTGCTCTTTCACTCGATCATCATCCATCGCAATTCCTTCCAATGCTTCCTTACTTGCATCAGTTGGTACCATAAGTTTTGTTTTCACCTTACCATTTACCTGGATGACAATTTCTACTTCGTTATCTACTAGCTTAGCTTCATCATAGGCTGGCCATGCCTCATACGAAATGGTTCCTCCGCTATGACCAAGCTTTTCCCAAAGTTCTTCCGCGATATGTGGAGCAACCGGTGATAGCATTTTAACAAAGCCCTCCATATAATCCTTCGGAAGCACAGTTGCTTTGTAGGCTTCATTGATGAATACCATCATTTGTGAAATAGCAGTATTGAAACGTAAGCCCTCGTAATCCTCAGTTACTTTTTTAACGGTTTGATGATAAACCTTTTCTAAATTAGACGCTTCTTCATTTGGCTGGACTTTTGGATTTAATTCTCCGTTCTCTTCTACCATTAAACGCCAAATACGGTCAAGGAAACGACGTGAACCGTCTAAACCATTCGTTGACCACGCAATCGATGCATCAAGTGGTCCCATAAACATTTCATATAAGCGAAGTGTATCAGCACCATGGCTGCTTACAATATCATCAGGATTCACAACATTTCCTTTTGATTTACTCATTTTTTCATTGTTTTCGCCTAAGATCATGCCCTGGTTAAATAACTTTTGGAATGGTTCTTTTGTTGGAACCACACCGATGTCATACAAAAACTTATGCCAGAAGCGTGCATAAAGCAAATGAAGTACAGCATGCTCGGCCCCACCAATGTAGATATCAACAGGAAGCCAGTGGTTTAACTTCTCTTCTGAAGCTAGTGCCTGATCATTTTTAGGATCAATATATCGTAAGTAATACCAGCAACTGCCTGCCCATTGTGGCATTGTGTTTGTTTCGCGGCGACCTTTTTTACCTGTTTCAGGGTCAACCACATTTACCCAATCCTCAATATTGGCTAATGGGGATTCTCCTGTTCCAGATGGTTTGATATCTTTAGTCTTTGGTAATGTCAATGGAAGCTGATCTTCCGGAACTGCGGACATTGTGCCATCTTCCCAGTGGATAATTGGAATCGGCTCACCCCAATAACGCTGACGGCTGAACAACCAATCGCGTAAACGGAAGGTTACCTTCTTTGTTCCAATTCCTTTTTCTTCTAACCAAGCAATCATTTTAGAAATGGCTTCTTCTTTGTTTAAACCATTTAAGAACTCAGAATTGATATGTTCACCGTCACCAGTGTACGCTTCTTTCTCCACATCGCCGCCTGCTACTACTGGTTTAATTGTTAAATTGAACTCTTTCGCGAATTCAAAATCACGCTCGTCATGTGCAGGGACTGCCATAATCGCACCTGTTCCATAGCTTACTAAAACATAATCCGCGATCCAAATTGGCATTTTTTCACCATTCGCTGGGTTGATCGCATAGGCACCAGTGAAGACACCCGTTTTTTCCTTTGCAAGGTCGGTACGCTCAAGGTCACTCTTCGTTTTTACCTTATCTAAGTATGCCTCCACTGCCACACGCTGTTCTGCTGTTGTAATTTTATCTACAAAGGAATGCTCTGGAGCTAGAACTGCATAGGTTGCACCGAACAATGTATCTGGACGAGTGGTGAAAACAGTAAACGTTTCTTCGTGTCCATCAATTTGGAAGTTTACTTCAGCGCCTTCAGAACGTCCGATCCAGTTGCGTTGCATTTCTTTCAAGCTTTCTGGCCAATCAAGTTCTTCAAGGTCTTCTAATAAGCGGTCACCGTAAGCGGTGATTTTTAACATCCACTGCTTCATTGGGCGGCGTTCCACTGGATGACCTCCACGTTCACTCTTACCATCGATGACTTCTTCATTAGCCAATACGGTTCCAAGTGCAGGACACCAGTTTACGGCTACTTCATCAATATAGGCTAAGCCTTTTTCGTAAAGCTGTAAGAAAATCCATTGTGTCCATTTATAGTATTCAGGATCTGTAGTATTCACTTCGCGGTCCCAATCATAGGAGAAACCTAATGCTTTGATTTGTCGGCGGAAGGTATCGATATTTTTTGTCGTAAATTCGGCCGGATCGTTCCCTGTATCCAATGCGTATTGTTCTGCTGGCAAACCAAATGCATCCCATCCCATTGGGTGAAGTACATTATAGCCTTGCATCCGCTTTAAGCGTGAAAGAATATCAGTTGCTGTGTACCCTTCAGGGTGTCCAACGTGTAGGCCAGCACCTGATGGATATGGAAACATATCTAACGCGTAGAATTTGCGTTTATCATACTCTTCACTTGTTTTGAAAGTCTTTTCTTCTTCCCATTTCTTTTGCCATTTCTTTTCGATTTGTTGATGATCGAAACTCATTGTCAGTTCCTCCTAAAAAAAAATAAAAAATCCCCTCATCCCAAAAGGGACGAGAGGATTGTATGTATCTTCCCGCGGTACCACCCACATTAGTGCTCATGCACTCACTTCATTCATCCTTAACGCGGAATACGGCAAACATTACTGTTCCTTCATGTTTGCAACTCAAAGGCGAGTTCATGATGTACCCGGTTGACTTTCACCAGCCGTCAACTCTCTTCTTACGGGTATGGACCACTACTACTCCTAGTCACTGTCTTTTCAATATAAAGTATTACGGTTATTGTATTAAATTTATCATAAGTATGCAAGTAAACATAGCCTAATTTCAGAATTGACCAAACCCCAAAGCTTTAAACCTCAACAAAAACAAAAGACAAAGGAAAATTGGTCCTTTGTCTTACTGTCCGTGTGGAATGGACAAACACCTACATCTGTCCACGGATGGTGCCTGACACCATTTTCGTTTTTAGACTACGGTCATAGATTAAAGTGGTTAAGATTGCGATGATGAATAATCCTATAAGGACGATGAATAGGGCTGAGATATCGTAGATGTCTACGATTATCCCCCCAAGCAGAGGTCCAATCATCCTTCCGCCGGTTGCAGTGCTGTTGACGATTCCTTGATAGAAGCCTTCGCGTCCTTTTGGTGCAAGGTTAAAGGCAACAGTCGGTACAGCAGGCCAGATAAACATTTCTCCGATTGTTAAGATAATCATCGCAACTAAAAGTCCAGAAAAAGCATTTGCTTTTCCTGCAACAATAAACGAAACGATAAAAATACCAATCCCGATAAGCATTTGAAGCTTCAGTGAGGATGATAGGCGCTTCAATACCCCATTTAAGAGTGGCTGCCCTAAAACGATAATGGCACCATTTATTGTCCATAACAAGCTATATTGGCTTAACGAAATGTTGATTTCCTGTGTATAAGAAGAAATCGTTGTTGACCACTGAACATATGCAACCCAGCAAAGTAAATACCCTATGCACAGGATTAACAATGCTTGCAAATTATTTCTGTTTTTTACAACTGATCCATCTGTGTCACTTGTTATTGGCTTAGCAGATGCTGTTGAGATTCCTTTATAACCAAACACAGCAATGAGAAGAAAAATGATATACATGATGGTATTAGCAAGGAAGATGAGCTGGAAGGAATAATCTGCCACAATCCCTCCAAGGGCAGCTCCGACTGCTACACCAAGGTTTTGAGCCACATATATGGCATTAAAGGCTTTTCGACCACCTTCTACCCACACAGTTCCCGCCATCGCATACATCGCTGGAAAGACAACTCCAGAACCAAAGCCAATGATGGTTAAAAACACAATATATGCCGGCCAGCCATGCCAAAACGTCAGGCCGATCAGCGCAGCGAGCGTAATACCAATTCCTAAAATGATAGATTTATAGCCGCCTATTTTGTCAAATAGACTGCCGCCATAAAGGTTTCCGATGACACTGGCTGCCGAGTTCAGCATCAAGACAACACCAGCAACGGATAAGGATTTACCTAAATGATCGTGAATATAGATTGTATTTAAAGGCCATAAAAAAGAAGAGCCTGTTACATTCACTGCCATCCCGATGATTAAGAGCCATAAGGCACGTGGCATGAAAAACGCTCCTTTACAATTAGCTATTATTTCAATTCCCAAAGAAATATATTATTCCTTTTTCGGAGGAAGTGCAATTATTTTTCATTGCCAGCTCCGGGTAAATGTTCGTTATATTTCTAGTCAATTCACTGAATTTCGATAGATTCCGCCAAAGTTGAGATTTATTCCGCCAACTTTGAATGGAATTCCGCCAACTTTGCAGTTTATTCCGCCAACTTCGAATGGAATTCCGCCAACTTTGCAGTTTATTCCGCCGACCTATATATTAAAATTCTAAAATTGACACGCCACAATTAATTTGTCAAAATAAACGCAAGAAAGCACTGTTTCTCACGGAGAAACAGTGCTTTCTACAACGTTTCGAATGGCTCTTTCCAATTCTTATTCCTTCTTGGCGGGACGAATAAGATGATGAATGGAAGGAGTCTATTTTTTTACAGGCGGTACTACAGGTGCTTGAGCAGGGAAATAACTATTTACTGCCTTATCTTTTTTCTTCTCATTTACCTTTTCATCTAGGACGGCTTTTTTCACTTTTTCAATTTCCTTATCCAGTTCATCCATGTTAACGCCTTTTTTCACAAGTTCTTCAGTAGCTAAGCGAATGGCTTTATTGGACTGCTCAATAGAGATTCTTAATGAATCCATGGATCCTTGTGGATTATGGAAGCCTGCAGAGTTTTCTGCTGCAATAATATCCCAGAACCATTGTCCTTTGCGTACAAATTCCTGTGCTTGCTTAATTTTCTCTTGGCTCACACCAGAAGTAATCATTTTGTTTACATAATAGTGAGAAATAGTAGAAACATCTTGTGCTTCATGTACTGCACTGACATTTGCCTCTTGAATTTCAAGAACACGGTCTTTTAATTTGTCTAAATCACGGTCACCGTGGCACTGGCCGCAAGAGGTTTGCATCGTTTTAAGTGGAGACGTCCACCAGTGTGATGTAATCTTTCTTTTTCCATCGACGCGTTCATACGGCATGTGGCAATCTGCACAGGAAACATTAGCTTTGCCATGTGTACCGGATGAGTGAGTTTCATATTCAGGATGCTGTGCTTTTAACATAGGAGTACCAGAAATATTACTTACCCAGTCCTTCTCAAAACCGTTTTCTTTTGCAATGGTATTATAGTATTCATACATATCTTCCGGCTTAAAGCCTTTTGTCCAAGGGAAGGTTACTTCACTATTCTTTGAGGCAAAGTAGTACTCCACATGACATTGTCCACAAACATAACTGCGCATATCATTTTTCGTTGGTTTTGATACATCTACTCCCTTAGCTTCTAATGCTTTATAAAAGCTAGGACGTGTCACTCGCAAGTCCATCGTTTTTGGGTCATGGCAATCAGAGCAACCGATTGGTGAATGGCCCATTGCTTCACCCTTTGGCCAAATATCTTTGTTAAAGTTGGCCCCCCAGTAGCTATCTCCCATTTCCTCGATCATTTTTGGAACGGCCGTAGATTTACATGTATAACAAGAACCTACAGATTTATCAGTAATCCGTTTAACGTTGCGAATATCTTCTAATGCATACGTATGCCCACGCTCTTCGTTATACTCGGTTGCAAATCCATAACCATTAAATAGAATCGGCAGCAATGGCTCTTTATCCTCATCATACTTGCTACGTTTAACAGAGCCCCCGTATGTTGTATCTTCCATCTTTTCATTTTTCTTATAGCTGTTGTATTGAAGCGGAAATAAGTCTTTGAATGCTTCATTACTAATTTCATCGGCTGAGAGGCCAGTTGTCTTTTTACCTGCAGCGGATGCTGTTTTATCACTGGATTCATTGCCACAGCCAGTGATCAATAGTACAAATGCAAGCAGGAAAAGATATGCCCCATATCGGAACCTTCCCATTCTTAAAATCCTCCCTTATTTTCTAATAATTCTCCTGATTTAGGTGGCTTATTATAGTGGTCATCTTTAAAGCCTTTCCCATGTGGTACTGTTTTGTGACAGGAGACACAACTATCCTTCGCATCATGAGACACATTGGTAATGGTACTCTTATGACAGGAAACACAGTTATCATTGATGACTTTCATCGTACGGTCAGTTGCCTCAATGACATTCGGGATATCATCTGTACCTAGTGAGTTGTAATACACATGTGTCATCCCTGCTCGACCTTTAAAAAATAACTTTCCGACCTCACTCTTGTGTGGTAAATGGCAGTCATTACATTGAAGTTCTGCATGCGTGGAGTCCATGAATGAGGTGTATACATTCTTCATCGTATGACAGTTTTGGCAGAAACTAGGTGAATCCAGATATGCCATGGTCTTAACTGTTGTGAGTGATAAAAGGACACCAATTAGAAGTACGACTACAAATAAAAATTTTTTGTTGATTTTTAAAAGCTTTTTGAACATCTCTTCACCTCCCATAGAATTCTTTTTTTCTCTTTTTTATTTATTAAAGTACTAAGGTACCTTAATTCCCGGTAGATTGTTTTCTTTTTCTTTTCTTTAAAAGAATGGTTAGGGTCCCTGCTGAAAGGACACTTACTCCACTAAATGCGCCAATAGCAAGGTGTGTGGATTTCTTCGTCTCTTTCTTTTCATCTATGTTTACTGCATGATTCAGTTCTGTTGTTGGTTTCATTTCTATGCGGTCGTACCTCATTTTGAATTCTTTCTCGTCCCCTGCTGTCACATCTTGGTAAAGATAAGAAAAAATCTTATCTCCTGCAGCATGATTCTGATCCTTTTCTGGGGCTGGCGTAAGCTTTATATTCTTTGCTTTTTCGGGCGGGGTAAAGGAAATGTTGAGAAGTTCAATATCCGCAAAACTTTTAAAGTGATACGCTAATGACTTCTTTTCTTTTTTAACCATTAAATTATCCGTAAAAAATTCAATCACGAATTTATAGCGTTCCTTTGGACCGATTTCTTCACTTGTGGTCCAGGAAATGGTTCCTTTTTCACTGTCTAGCACATATTCAATCTCATACGACTTGCTTAAATCACTTGAGTAATCGGCCACATAGCCAATTTGAAAATTCTTCTCCTTTATTGGCAACGGAATTTCGATTTGACCTTTTTGGGGTTCTTCAGAGTTGTTTACCATAGTTCCTTGATAGCCGATTAATAGTGGGGCATGATCCTTTTTTTGATCATTTGGGTGATACGCATACTCAGGCATGATCTGTATTGACAGTTCTTCCATGCTTAAAACACCCTGATTTTCTGCAAAGCCATTCATTGGAAACATGAAGACAAAGAACATACTTAGGAATAATAGATACTTTTTCATTGTTTCTCCTTTCAGGATTAGTTGGTTGGTCAAAAATATGGATGAATTGTGAACATGTTCACATGGAATCTTAAAAAAATGGTTAGGTGACCAACTATTTGGTCTCCTAACAAAAAGTGGAGGTTTTGGAATGGAATCTTATAATCCATACCTTATTTAAACCATGTTAAATACTCTCATTCTGTGACCTAAATCACAAATCAAAACCCAGTTGTTTCTAATGTGTGAACGGGATTTTTCTTCTATTTTCATGATGATTTTGTTGAAAAATTTATACCATACGGGTTTAATGGTCATTTTTATATGAAAAGAAGAGGCAGACTTTTATGTCGGCCTCTTCTTATTTTTTAGGAGGATTGCTCTTTTTCTTGGTGGAATTTAGACTTCACTGGCTGGCCGCCAGTTTTTTCGTATTTCTTTTTTGATTGTTTAACCACATCGAAATCCTGACCAAGCTCTACGTCTTGATTATTTACTCCATTTCGAGTCTTTTGCTCAGGATTTTGTTGTTTTGAACGTTTTTTCAAGGTTTTTCCCCCCTCTTAATGACTTTCAAGGATCATTGAGTTTTGAAGTTGCTGCAGCTGCAATCTCATTCGATGGAGTTGTTCACGCTGTTGTGAATTTGCACTATGTGCCATTTTAGCAATTCCCTGATAGGTTTCTTCTAGCTGTTGTAATGCTTTTGTGTAATCATCGTCATTATAATGCTCTTGAAGGCTGCTTTGTTTATATTGATCTTCTGCATATCGAAGCGCATCCTCACACTGCTGCATTAGATTATCCATTGATTCACGAGTAGCCATGTAAAAGAACCCCCTTTATTTTGAAGCAAGCACACTGCTTCATTTCTTATTTTGTTCTTGTTTCTCTTTCCTATAACAGAACCAGTTTGATAAATGCTGCCAATTTTGCATGAAAGAATTTCAATTGGATATGCTCTTACGTTCATGATAGAATTTTTCTATCTTATTCAATTTATTGAGTGGAAATTTTTTAACAAGGAGGTTTACTGAATTGATTCAGACTAAACCTTTTCCCTATGCTGTTGATGATAAGCGATACCATACATGGAATTACCACCTGCGAAACCAATTCGGTCACAAGGTATTTAAAGTGGCACTAGACGGCGGCTTTGACTGCCCAAACCGTGATGGTACCGTTGCCCATGGCGGTTGTACTTTTTGTAGTGCTTCTGGATCTGGTGATTTCGCTGGAAACCGTGCCGATGATCTTGAGAAACAGTTCATTGAAATCAAAGAGAAAATGCACACTAAATGGAAAGATGGCAAGTATATGGCCTATTTCCAGGCTTACACTAACACTCACGCACCCGTTGCCGTTCTCCGTGAAAAATTTGAAAGAGTTCTCCAGCAGGAGGGTGTCGTTGGCTTGTCAATCGCTACTCGTCCAGACTGTCTCCCGGACGATGTCGTGGAGTATTTAGCTGAATTAAACCAAAGAACCTATTTATGGGTCGAGCTAGGCTTACAGACTGTCCATGAACGGACTGCTTTACTCATTAATCGGGCACATGATTTTCAGTGTTATATTGACGGAGTTAACAAGTTAAGGAAGCATGGAATCCGTATTTGCTCCCATATTATTAATGGACTACCGCTCGAGTCATATGACATGATGATGGAAACGGCACGAGAAGTAGCTAAGCTTGATGTTCAAGGGATTAAAATCCATTTGCTTCACCTTTTAAAAGGAACACCAATGGTTAAGCAGTACGAAAAAGGAATACTTGAGTTTCTTTCCAAAGAAGACTATATAAAATTAGTATGTGACCAATTGGAAATTTTACCGCCGGAAATGATTGTTCACCGAATTACAGGTGACGGCCCAATTGACTTAATGGTGGGTCCAATGTGGAGCGTGAATAAGTGGGAAGTTTTAAATAGCATTGATGCCGAGTTAAAAAAGAGAGACAGCTGGCAAGGGAAATTTTATCAAGGGCAGGCGGATGAATAAAATATGAAGATGGATCGTATTTTACCGTTTGCAAGAAACATACTTGAAAAAGCTGTAAAATCTGGAGATATCGTAGTAGATGCCACATTAGGTAATGGGCATGATACCGTTTTTTTAGCAGGTCTAGTTGGGGATAGTGGAAAAGTGTACGGGTTTGATGTACAGGAAGAGGCGATTGCTGCGAGTAAGGATCGCATACAACAGCATGGTCTTTCCGAACGAGTAGAGATTTTTCACGAAGGTCATGAGAATCTTTCCAGAGTCATCCCAACCAGCCATCATGGTAAGGTTACAGGAGCTATTTTTAACCTAGGTTATTTACCAGGAAGCGATAAATCCATTGTCACCCGTCCTGTAACAACTATTTCAGCGATTGAGCAATTATTAGAAATGATGACTCCAGAAGGTATCATCGTTCTTGTTATTTACCATGGACATTTGGAAGGAGCAGTAGAACGGGATTCCTTGCTTCATTACTGTCAGCAACTAGATCAAAAAAAGGCACATGTCCTTCAATACCAATTCATTAATCAGCAAAATAACCCGCCATTTATTGTGGCTATTGAAAAACGCTAAAGAGGCTGACTCAAAAGTCGCCTCTTTTATTTTGTCATTAATCTTAGGACAAAGGATGGTACTGATTTTTGAATCGACCGGTAGGCAAGTCCATTAAAATAAAAGAAATAACTAATCCACCCACCAGATTTAATCATTCCTCTTGCCAGCTTACGTACATTTTTTTGCTTTCGTACTTTCGCATCTGATAAATAAATCCCTAGCAGCCCCCGATTGATTAGCTGATGGAACTTTTTATGAGGGAGAAACTCTGTGTGTCGGTCTGCTTCCACAACAAAATGGTTTAGGCGATTAAATAAGGTTTCTTGATTTTCATAGTACGAACAAAAATTCAAGTCCCCTCCCGCAATATCCTCTTCTTGATCAATAAAATAATCCAACAAGATATGTAAGCCTTGAATATAAGGGAAATACCCTTTACGAATGTTCTCAGCATCGCTGGTCTTAAAATCGTCGCGCATAGCATAGGAGACCAAACAAAAGATCCCCAATGTAGAGCCAGAACATGCCGAAAATTCATACCATTCCATTTCAGGCAGTTGCTGTTGGTATTGATGAAACCATTTTTCTAAGCGTGGAACTCGTTCATCATGAACCACATGTTTATTTATTTGTAAATCGCAATAATACTGGCATAGTTCAAGAAGATAGTCTTTAATCTTGTCATAGTGTTTTAATTCCCTTAATACTGAACGGCAGGTTTCAGATAGATCATGCAAATACCGGTCGTCGTCTTGGTCTTCGCGGAATCGGTAATAATTTTTCTCTTCCGCGTGTAAAACCAAGGCGTCTGACATGGATTCATGCAGAGCAGTAAAGTCGACAGGATCAAGTGATGTACTTCGGTCACAAAGATTATCTAAATAATCACTAATCGTTTGATAAGCCACAATGAATTTTATTGCTTTTCTATATTCTCCTTTTGCAGTTAGAGCAAGAATGGATCCTCCTTCACAATGGAAGGTTTTATGCTCAATACTTGCTAGGGCCTGTGCCCTTAATTCAGGATTTGGGATTTTCTCCGCTCGGCTTTTCCAATAGGCCAATTCTTGATGGACTGCTGGAAGTACTTTGCGATAAACCCTGGACATGAGGGTGATTGGCATCATGGAAAACATCCACCTTTCTATACGATATAGCCAATAGCTTTTAGTTGACTGTTTACAAAATCCTTTGCATATTCAAATACTTCTTCACGCTCTGGTTCATTAAAAATTTCATGATAGCATTTTGGCCATTCCTTAAATCTTTTTTCTGATAGAGGGGCGTGATTAAACCATTCCTTTACGGTTGCCTTATTGACAATCAAGTCATCCCCCCCCTGCATCACCAGCATCGGAATATCCTGTGTTTGATCCATAGTGATGAACGCCTGCTTCATGGCAGCAGCTAACTCTCTATACCATCTGACAGAGACTTTTGTAACGTATAGGGTATCATTGGAATCCGCTTCACGAACATCTTCATTCCTAGTCGCCATTTGAACCGTTAAGCCTGAATTCATTCGTAAAGATGGGAATACCACATTCAAACCATAAGATAGAATGTCTAAAACTTTAGATGGGGATTTAACCAGGCCCAAACATGGAGATGATAAAATGACACCAGCAATGTTTAACTTTTCTTCCTGTAATAAACGGATAGAAATTAATCCTCCCATACTATGTCCTAGTAAAAAAACAGGAAGATTGTAACGGTATGCTGCTTGAATCCAATCCTTTACCTCGTAAATGTATTCATCGAAGGAATCGATATGGCCACGGCGTGCTCTTGTTGTCATCCCCTGACCTGGAAGATCCGCC
This sequence comes from Neobacillus rhizosphaerae, assembly GCF_050477885.1. Taxonomy (GTDB): domain Bacteria; phylum Bacillota; class Bacilli; order Bacillales; family Cytobacillaceae; genus Neobacillus; species Neobacillus rhizosphaerae_A. Next base: position 37,806 of record NZ_JBCNAC010000011.1, on the reverse strand, counting down.
ATAATTACATGAAAGCCCGATGAACGCCACATTTCAATCAGCCAGCCATACCGGCCGTGATGTTCCATTGCACCATGAACCATCACAATGACTGCTTTTGCCTCCCCTTCCGCTTCCCACTTCCACATATGTTTTCCCCCTAGAAAAATGTAATTGCTATTTGTTGAAAAGTTCATTTTACTATAGTCATAAAAAAAGATGAATTTTTTGAATTTCTTGTAATGCATTCGCTACAATAGAGATATCATCGATAAAGGAGCGAACAGAATGATTTACCCTTATAAAGATAAATATCCATTAATTGCTGAAACCGCATTTATTGCCGATTATGTAACGATTACTGGTGATGTTGAAATTGGCGAGCAGTCCAGTGTTTGGTTTAATTCAGTGATTAGAGGGGATGTTGCCCCAACTAAAATTGGCAATAAGGTGAATATCCAAGATAATTCTATCTTACACCAAAGCCCTAATAACCCGCTAATTTTAGAGGATGAAGTAACCATCGGTCATCAGGTCATCCTTCACAGCTGTATCATTAGAAAACGAGCATTAATTGGCATGGGCTCTATTATCCTGGACCAAGCTGAAATTGGTGAAGGTGCGTTTATAGGTGCAGGGAGCCTTGTTCCACAAGGTAAAAAAATTCCACCTAATACCTTAGCATTTGGCAGACCAGCAAAAGTTATTAGAGAATTAACAGAAGAAGATATAAAAGATATGACAAGAATCTATACAGAATATGCAGAAAAGGCCCAATATTATAAGTCACTTCAGTCATGATTTTTTATACTCAATAATTGTTTAGTGCTATGGCACTGGGCCTATTTTGGTCACGTAGTCTATTCTACGTGACCGTTTTCTTTTTCTTTCATGTATTTTGGTCACGTAGAGTGTTTCTATGTGACCGTTCTCTCCTTCTAGAACCCACATGGGTCACGTAGACCGCTTCTACGTTACCGTTCTTCCTTTCCTGAGCTACTTTGGGTAACGTAGACCACTTCTACGTTACCGTGCTTCCTTTCCTGAGCCTACTTGGGGCACGTAGACTGCTTCTACGTTACCGTTCTCTCCTTCTAGATCCCACTTGCGGAACGTAAACCGCTTCTACGTGACCGTGCTTCCTTTCCTGAGCCTACTTGGGTCACGTAGACTGCTTCTACGTTACCGTGCTTCCTTTCCTGAGCCTACTTGGGGCACGTAGACTGCTTCTACGTGACCGTTCTCTCTTTCTCAAGCCCTTAGGGGCACGTAGACCACTCCTACGTGACCGTTCTCCCTTTCCTGAGCCTACTTGGGTCACGTAGAACACTTCTACGTTACCGTTCTTCACTTCCATAGCCTACTTGGGTCACGTAGACCACTTCTACGTGACCGTTCTCATATTAACAAGTCAAAATTAAAAAAGAAGCTGACTCCTTATTCAAGAGTCAGCCCCTAAAAATTAATGCTTTAGTGATTCTAATACTTTTTTCTGTGCAAAATCACGTTGAAAGGAATAAACATCTTCCACATACACTTGATGCCACACCATAAACATAAGAACCGTCCAAATCTTACGGCTGTTGTCCGCCTTACCTTGACAGTGTTCTTCAAGCAATCGTAATACATACGTTTTATTAATTAAATGATCCGTATTACTTTCACGGATTATTTTTTTCGCCCAATCGTTCATCTCATTTTTAAGCCAATGACGAATTGGAACAGGGAATCCTAGCTTCTTACGGTTAAGAACATGCTCTGGAACAACGCCTTCAGCAGCTTTGCGCAAGATATACTTCGTTGTACCATTAGCCGTTTTCAAGCTTGTCGGAATCTTAGAAGCCACTTCAAAAACGGCCTTATCTAAGAAAGGAACACGAAGCTCTAACGAATGAGCCATAGTCATTTTATCCGCTTTTAGAAGAATATCGCCGCGCATCCACGTATGGATATCAATATATTGCATACGATCCACTGGATCATAGCCTCTCGATTCCGCATAAAGAGGATTAGTAATGTCTGTATACTTTAGCCCTTCATGGTAAACATTCAATAAATCACGTTTTTCTTCTTCTGTGAACATCTTGGCATTTCCGATGTAACGCTCCTCCATAGGAGTTACACCACGCTCAATGAAGCTCTTTCCTTTTGTTCCCTCTGGCATCATATTGGCAATTCCTTTGAGAAGGACTTTCCCTACTCGAGGAATTTTATTAAAAATCTCTAAATCTTGTGGCTCACGGTAGATGTTATAGCCGCCAAATAATTCATCAGCGCCCTCACCTGAGAGAACAACAGTTACGTGTTTTCTAGCTTCGCGTGCGACAAAGTAAAGTGGTACACAGGCCGGATCGGCTAGGGGGTCATCCATATGCCACATAATCTTAGGAATTTCATTCATATATTCTTCAGGTGTAATCACATAGCTGATGTTTTCCACACCCAGTTTCTCCGCTGTTTCTTTCGCTACATCAATTTCACTGAAGCCATTGTGTTCAAAACCAACAGAGAAGGTTTTGATGGCAGGATGAAACTCTTTCGCAATAGAAGCAATAATAGAAGAATCGATACCACCAGATAGGAAGGAACCTACAGGTACATCACTGCGCATATGCTTTTCGACTGAATCGAATAAAATATCACGAATTTCTTTTGTAAAATCACTTTCAGATTTTTGAACAGGACTAAAATGTGCCTTCCAATAGCGCTTGATTTCCATTGGTGAGCCCATTTTTTTGGTGAAATAATGACCAGGCTCAAGCTTTTTAATCCCTTCTGATAAGGTATTTGGTTCTGGAACAAATTGATACGTTAGGTAATGCTGCAGAGAATCATAGTCTAAAACATCATTTTCAAGTGCAAGCAAGATACTTTTCTTTTCTGAAGCAAAGAAGGTTTTCTCACCGTCTTCTAAATAGAAGAATGGTTTGATACCAAACGGATCACGGGCGCCAAATAATCTTTGCTCTTGTTTATCCCAAATGACAAAAGCAAACATTCCACGAAGCTTTTCAACTGCTTTCTCTTTTAAATGACTGTATAAGGCAATAATAACCTCAGTATCAGAGCTCGTTGCAAACGAAAGGCCTTCTTTCACCAATTCCTCACGAAGCTCGACATAGTTATACACTTCACCATTAAAAATAATCCAGTAACGTTCGTTTTCATATGTTAATGGCTGATGTCCACTCTCAATATCAATAATGCTTAAGCGGCGAAATCCAAATTGAATATGTTCATCATAATAAAAACCATCATCATCTGGTCCGCGATGGGTAATGATATCGTTCATATTTTTAAATTGTTGTTTTTGTTCATCACTATAGTTTTGTGTTTTGTCGTGTACACAACCGATAAAACCACACATTATGTACCTCACCTACTCCAATCTAAATTAAACATTCTCTAAAAAACATCTCTATAATACTACCACTTTTTTATTAAAATAACACTGTGAACTTATAGGTAATTTTCATACCATCATTTTTCACTTCTTTGGACCTACTTAAACATTTTATTCCAATTTTCAATTACGTACCAACCATTTAGACGAAAAAAGAAAAAGAGAGTTACATTTAAAATGCAACTCCCTTCTATTAGGGTATTCGCTTGAGAGCGAATGATTTTTAGCGATTTGCTGCTTGTTCTTTTAATACATCTGCTTTGTCTGTACGCTCCCAAGGAAGATCCACATCTGTACGGCCAAAATGTCCGTAAGCAGCTGTCTGCTTGTAGATAGGACGGCGAAGGTTCAACATGTTAATGATACCAGCTGGGCGTAGATCAAAGTTTTGTTCTACTAATTCAACTAATACATCTTCACTTACTTTGCCTGTGCCAAACGTATCAACAGAAATGGAAACCGGTCTTGCTACACCGATTGCGTAAGCAAGTTGTACTTCACACTTCTCAGCAAGTCCCGCAGCAACGATATTCTTTGCTACATAACGTGCTGCATAAGCCGCAGAACGGTCCACCTTTGTAGGATCCTTACCAGAGAATGCGCCACCGCCGTGACGTGCATATCCACCATAAGTATCAACAATGATTTTACGGCCTGTTAAGCCTGCATCCCCTTGTGGTCCGCCGATAACGAAACGGCCTGTTGGGTTAATGAAGTATTTTGTATTTTCATCGATTAATTCTTGTGGAACAACCGGATTGATCACATACTCTTTCAGATTACGTTGAATCTGTTCTAATGTAACTTCAGGGTGGTGTTGAGTAGAAATAACGATTGTATCAATACGAACAGGTTTGTCGTTCTCATCATATTCAACTGTTACTTGTGTCTTTCCATCTGGACGTAGGTAAGGAAGGATCTCTTCTTTACGAACTTCTGTTAAACGGCGTGCAAGCTTGTGCGCAAGTGAAATTGGAAGCGGCATAAGTTCCTTTGTTTCATTACATGCGAAACCAAACATTAAACCTTGGTCACCTGCACCAATTGCTTCAATTTGCTCATCTGACATTTGGCCTTCACGAGCTTCAAGTGCTTGGTCAACACCCATCGCGATGTCAGGAGACTGTTCATCGATAGAAGTTAAAACTGCACATGTTTCGGAGTCAAATCCGTATTTTGCACGATTGTAACCAATGCTTTTAATTGTTTCACGAACGATTTTTGGAATGTCCACGTAAGTTGAAGTAGTAATCTCGCCAGCAACCAAAACTAAACCAGTTGTAACTGAAGTTTCAGCAGCAACACGTGCATTAGCATCTTTTGCTAAAATAGCATCTAAAATGGAATCAGAAATTTGGTCACAGATCTTATCGGGATGACCTTCAGTTACTGATTCAGAAGTGAACAAACGACGTTTTGTTGACATCTGAATTCCTCCTATATAGTGAGATAAGTGAGGTTATCTGTGTGGGTATGTAATGACCTTGCCGTTTAACCTCGGGTTGATACGGAACTCATTCCCTTAGTAGTATGAAATAAATACAGGGTTTTTATTAATAAAACAACATTCTGCTCATAACCCCATAGAAAATTCTAACGATGGAATAAAAAAAAGCGATTATATAGCACGAAATGTTTTGCAAATAAAAAACCTTTCCATCTCTGAGGAAAGGTTGATAGCAAAAGTTTTGCGTGCCTTTCACTCTTATCGTTCAAGGCTAGGCCTTGCTTCAGGTTTAGCACCTTTGCCCGAAAAATCCTGATAGAATAAATCCTACTATCTCTTTTTCTCGTTTGCAGGTTGCTGGGTTTCATAGGGCCTGTCCCTCCACCAGCTCGGGATAAGAGAGTATCCGTTCAAGGGTAAATCATAACCTACTCTGTCGAACAATGTCAATGCATTTTTCAATAATTTTTTATAAAAAAATCAAGCGAAAACCCTCACAAAAAACTCTTCATTTTGCTATCTTCAAATAGTGGAAGTAGAACTTACTTATTAGCATGACTTTTTGCTTATTCTTTAATTGTTTTATTAGGTATAACCCATTTTTTCTGAAATAGTATAGATTATTCATTTTAATGTGTTATACTATTTATTAAATTATCACCATTAAAAACATGGATAAAGGAAGGTTGCAGTAGATGAATTCTGTTCATATTCCCAATGACTTAAAACAACTGTTAACGGAAAGTAATGTCCAGGTGCAATTATCAGTTCCCCAGTTAGTAGAAAAGATCTTATGCCGTAATGAAGGTTCTTTAACTTCGACTGGCGCTGTAAGCGTTTCAACTGGTAAATATACAGGCCGCTCACCTCAAGATAAATTCATTGTCATGGAAGAGTCCACAAAGGATAAGATTGCTTGGGGTTCGTTGAATCAACCAATATCTGAAGAAGTATTTACGAAACTTTATCAAAAAGTCCTAAATTATTTAAAACAAAAAGAAGAGATCTTTGTATTTAAAGGATTTGCAGGGGCAGATAAAAAATCCCGCTTACCTATCCAAGTAGTGAATGAATTTGCCTGGCACAATCTCTTTGTTCATCAGCTATTTATTCGTCCATCAGAAGATGAGCTGCTATCACATGACCCAGGATTTACAGTGATTTCTGCACCTAATTTTAAGGCAGACCCTGCAGTAGATGGAACCAATTCAGAAACCTTTATCATCATCTCATTCGAACGCCGCATTGTTCTTATCGGTGGGACGGAATATGCAGGTGAAATGAAAAAGTCCATTTTTTCCGTGATGAATTATTTATTACCGGAAAACAATATTTTCTCCATGCACTGTTCTGCGAATGTAGGAATTGAGGGAGATGTCGCTCTATTCTTCGGTCTATCCGGAACAGGGAAAACTACTTTATCCGCTGATCCAAATCGCCGTTTGATCGGTGATGATGAGCACGGCTGGTCCTCTAACGGTGTCTTTAATATCGAGGGAGGGTGCTATGCGAAATGCATCAATCTTTCTAGGGAAAAAGAACCGCAAATATTTGATGCCATTCGTTTTGGAACCGTTCTTGAAAATGTAACGCTTAACCTAGAATCGAGGGTTCCTGATTATGATGACGGAACATTAACAGAGAATACTAGGGCAGCATATCCAATCGATGCCATTGATAATATTGCCAAGCCAAGTATTGCTGGACACCCTAATACCATTGTCTTCTTAACTGCAGACGCCTTTGGGGTATTACCTCCTATCTCAAAATTAACAAAAGAACAGGCTATGTATCACTTTTTAAGTGGCTATACGTCTAAGCTTGCTGGCACAGAACGTGGTGTAACCTCTCCTGAGGCAACGTTCTCAACCTGCTTTGGTGCACCATTTTTACCGCTCCCTGCTACTCGTTATGCCGACATGTTGGGTGAAAAAATCCTTGAGCATAATGCCAACGTATTTCTTGTGAATACAGGTTGGACTGGCGGCGAATATGGTGTCGGAAGCCGAATGAAGCTCTCCTACACAAGAGCCATGATTCAAGCCGCGCTTGAGGGTGAATTAAACCATGTTGAGACAACAAAAGATGGAATTTTCGGCTTAAACATTCCACTTCATATTGCAGGTGTTCCTGATGAAGTGTTGCAGCCAAGTAAAACGTGGGCAGACCCACAAGCATATGAAAAGAAAGCAAAAGAACTAGCAGCAAAGTTCCGTGAAAACTTCAAAAAATTCACGGCTGTTTCAGAAGAGATTGAACTTAAAGGCGGACCTATCGCATAATACAGAAAGCCCATATCAATTTGATATGGGCTTTCTTACTTCTACAGCCTCTGAATGTTTTAGGACGCTAAATCGGTATTGGCCGCTCTTTTTAACTTGGAAATCACCAGTATACAAAGAAATCTTTCTACCATCAGTTGTTGTGTAGTCTGTTTTGTCTTTAAATATAAAGGTAGTTACTTCAGCATTATCTAATTGAAATAACTCTAGTTCGATTTCAGGTGGAAGATTGTCACCTTCTACTTCAATTACAGCATCCTCATAAAAACCAGCGTAAAGATCTTCTTGGGATATCATTAAGGTAGAATTCCCTATTTTAATATAAGGTTCTTTCACATAAATGGAGAATGTACCTACCTTTTTATTTCCAGCAGTAAAGGTTAGGTTGTATACGCCAGAATACGTAAATGGCTCAAAACTTGTCATGGCATGGCCATCAGACCCATACATACCACCAGATATTAGGGTTGTCGCTAGATGTTCTTTTACACCTGTTTTCACATGGACAGCATCCACTTCAAGTGGCTTATTGGCAAAATCCTTCTCGTAATCTCCCCATAAATATATCATGATTTTTGACACAGAGCGCTTATCTTTCGCGATCCATTCCGTTGGTGCCAACAAACTGACTTTATTAGGAATGCCGTAATTACTGTCTACATAATGCGCACCGTTCTCATCCATCAGCGCAAAGTAATCCCCCTGTTCTACACGCTTACTCGTTTCCCCTTTCGAACCTGTTCGAATAGCATCGTTTTCCTTACTACTTGAAAAATAAAGAATTGGGGCAATTAGGACTAGGATAAACACCGCAGCCAACGCTGCAAATCTTTGAAAATATATAGGGTTGCGCTGTTTACGACTGCCGGCCTCACCAAGAATTTTTAACATTTCTGTTCTCTGACTCGTGGTTAACTCATGTTTAGGGAAATCCGTCATCACTTTAAGTAGCTCTTTATCCGATAATTGACTCAAACTGCTCCCCCTCCTTAAGTCGCTCATTTAGTTTTTTAACAGCTCGATAAAAAGTCACATTCACTTTATTTTCTGACCACCCTAGAACCTGCCCCGCTTCCTGAGAAGACAACTCACTAATTCCCCTAAGTAGAATGACATCCCGATAGTTGGGTTTTAAAGCATTAATTGCCTCATATAAATGGGTATATTCCATTTTTTTAACTATTTTCTCTTCTGTCCCTTGTTCCTGGAGTTTGGGTGATTCGACATCTATCAATTGTTTCAATCTGTTCCAAACCGATTTCTTTCGGTAAAAATCAATAGCCGTATTGCGCGCTATTGAGATCAGCCATGTTTTAGGACTGCTTTCATTTTTAAAACGGTTTAACGCTCTTATCGCCCTTAAAAATGTCTCTTGGACAATGTCTTCTACATCGGTGGTACCTGTATAATAAACAAGATAATTTGTGACATCCTTTTCGTAGTCAATGAACCATTTCTCTATTTGATGGATCCGTTCCAACCAAATTCCCCCTTTCTCTGTCTACCATTGTTGTTAACTACTAATAAGACGTAGCTTTCAATTTTTTCTTACACTTTTTTCAAAAAAAAAAGCAGGTATCTTTTTACCCGCTTAATTCGTAGAGTTTAACGAAACTAATTGATATGTAATAGTGGTATTGCCCTTCTGCCACTCCACTTTTTTTATTAAAGCTGTCCCGCTTGAATCGCTGTCCATCGTTTTCCTCACATCAATGGGAATATCAATTGGATAAAGTCTGTAGCCTTCTTTTTCCATTACGAAAACATTTTCCTCGATTCTTTTCTCTCTACCTTTTGTTACAATCATCGTATTTAACTCAAGGGGCATCCCCATAGCAATCCGCTCCTCTGCTTGTATTAATTATATTTTATCATCTTTTGCCTTGCCTTTTCATCCACTTTGTGGCATCTTCCACGACTTTTCTATTTACTACCGGTGGAAAATAGTGTGTAAACTCATCAAAATACCAACATTCGACAGGTTTGTTTAAGCCCCTAAGCCGCCTCTCTAATCGATAGGAGTGCTCGACGGAGACGTTGTGATCGTTCACACCGTGAATGATTAGTACTGGGGCTTTCATCTGCTCTAACTTAAATAGAGGGGTCCTCACATCATATCGATCCGGGTATTTATCGGGTGTTCCACCGATAACCCTTTTCATCATTTTACGTAAATCCAACCGCTCCATATAGGTGAGAGACATATCACTAACACCACCCCAGGTGACAACAGATGCTGCATCAGGAAAATGAATTCCTGTCATAAGGGCCATGACCCCGCCACGTGAAAATCCAAAAATATGGATTTGCCGAACCCTTGGTAATGACTTTAATAGTATAAAAGCAGCATAGGCATCTTCCCTATCTTCACCTGCGAAATCCTCATTTCCTTCTCCACCTTGGTTTCCGCGATAATACGGGGCAAAAACAATAAAGCCCTCTGCAGCAAATTGCGCAATACGTGCAGGCCTAACTTTCCCTACATTTTTAATTCCTCCACGCAGATAAAGAAGCCCCTCATGCACTCCATCTTCAATCGGTTCAGCTAGCATCCCCTTGACTCTTAATCCACCTGATAAGTAGGTGATAAGTTTTAATTTCACATTAGGATTTGGAGATGGAAAGCGGGTCACCTCAAGTATTTTTCCATTGTTGTAGTTGTTCATCATCATTCTTCCCTTACACACTTAAAAATTATTTGTTCCTAGGCATTCACACATTTTTCTCAACTTCATACGATATCTTAGGCAATTAGCCCAGATTCTTTTATGGAAATAAGGAGGTTCTTTTATATGAAAAAATGGTTAAGATTCAGTTTCTCCTTTGTTCTTATCGGTATACTTATGTTTTCATTAGCGGCTTGTAATAATGATTCCACGAATGAACCAAAGAAATTAGAAAAGGTGCGTATTGCTGAGGTGACCCGGTCCATTTTCTATGCTCCTCAATATGTGGCCTTAGCAAAAGGATTTTTCAAAGAGGAAGGGCTAGACGTGACACTTGCAACGACCGCTGGCGGTGACAAGACGATGACAGCTTTGCTCTCTGGAGGGGCAGATGTTGCACTTGTCGGCTCGGAAACATCCATTTATGTCTACGCTCAAGGGGCCAATGATCCCGTGATCAATTTTGCACAGCTCACCCAGACAGACGGCACTTTCCTTGTTTCAAGAGACAAAATCGACAATTTCTCATGGGATTTACTAAAAGGAAAAACCTTTTTAGGTCAGAGGAAAGGCGGTATGCCTCAAATGGTAGGTGAATTCGTTCTTAAAAAACATGGAATTGACCCCCATAAGGATTTGAATCTCATTCAAAACATTGATTTTGCCAATATCGCAAATGCTTTTGCATCTGGTACTGGAGAATTCGTTCAATTATTTGAACCAACGGCCAGCATTTTTGAAAAAGAAGGGAAAGGTCATATTGTCGCTTCCTTCGGAAAAGAATCCGGCCATGTACCTTATACAACGTTTATGACCAAAGAAAGCTACCTGAAAGAACATAAGAGTACCGTTGAAAAATTCACTAGGGCTATTTACAAAGCACAGCAATGGGTAGAATCCCACAGTGCCGAAGAAATTGCCAAGGCTGTGGAGCCCTATTTCCCTGATACTGATTTTGAGATTATGAAAACAGTCGTAGAGCGCTATAAGAGTCAAGGCTCCTTTGCCACTGATCCTATCTTAGACGTAGAAGAGTGGAACAATCTTCAAAACATCATGAAAGAAGCTGGCGAGCTTCCAAAAGAGGTGGATCATAAAACTCTGGTTAATACGGAAATTGCTTCAAAAGTAATCAAAAAATAATTAGATAGGGAGGCCGTCCACATGAGTTTCTTAACCGTTCAAGATGTCCAGCACATTTATTTTACTAAAGCCACTGCTACCACGGCCCTCTCCGATATTTCACTAACAGTCGAGGAAGGAGAATTTATCTCTCTCCTCGGCCCTAGTGGCTGTGGAAAAACCACCTTACTATCGATTATATCCAGCTTACTTAAACCGACACAAGGAACGATATTGTTAGAAGGTCAACCCATTTCAACCGCTAAAAATGAAATTGGCTACATGCTTCAGCAGGATTATTTGTTTCCTTGGAAAACAATTGAGGAAAATATTTTGATTGGGCTGAAATTATCCAATCAGTTAAATGATCAATCGAGAGCAAATGCCCTAGACTTACTCGCGCAAATTGGCTTAAGTGGAGTGGAGAAACAACTCCCTAAGCAATTATCAGGCGGTATGCGTCAACGGGTTGCCCTTGTACGAACACTAGCGACACAACCAAAGCTGCTTATGCTTGATGAACCTTTTTCTGCACTCGATTATCAAACAAAGCTTAAACTGGAGGACCTGGTTTCACGAACTTTAGCAACCTTTGGTAAAACAGCCATTCTTGTTACCCATGATATTGGTGAAGCCATTGCGATGAGTGATCGTGTGTATTTGCTCTCACCAAGTCCTGGAAGGATTTACAAGACGTTTGAAATGCCTGAGGAGTTAAGAAAGCTGTCCCCTTTTGAAGCTAGGAATCATGAATTGTATTCAGATATCTTTCAAATGATATGGAAGGAGTTGGAGTCTCTTGAACCAGAACAAGAATAATGTAAAACTCCTCCATAAAAAGTACATTCATTCTTTAAAAATAGAGCAAAGATGGATTCGGTTTTATCAAGCCGTCATATTTATCGTCTTTTTCTCTAGTTGGGAACTATCCAGTCAAAAGCAATGGATTGATCCATTGATCTTTAGTTCCCCATCTAAAATATGGAAGCTATTTTTAGATAAAATCCAAGATGGTTCATTACTATCCAATTTAGGCGTTACCTTAACGGAGACCATTTGTGGATTTATTCTTGGAACCTTATTAGGTAGCGTACTCGCTGCAGTCCTCTGGTGGTCACCTAGGATTCAAAAGATCCTCGATCCCTATTTGGTCATTTTAAATGCTATGCCAAAAGTAGCACTGGGACCGATTTTAATTGTGGCCTTGACTCCTGGATACCCATCCATCATTGCCATGGGTGCGATTATCTCTATCATCATTACTACTATTGTGGTGTATACGTCCTTTAAGGAGGTAGACCCTAACTACTTAAAAGTATTACAAACATTTGGGGCTACACGTCTTCAGTGCTTTAAGGAAGCCATTTTACCAGCAAGCTTTCCGACGATGATTTCCACTTTAAAAGTAAACGTCGGTTTATCCTGGGTAGGTGTTATTGTTGGTGAATTTCTTGTTTCTTCCCGTGGACTGGGATACATGATTATCTATGGTTTCCAAGTATTTAATTTTACACTTGTATTCTTGTCACTCTTAGTTATAGCTTTAGTTGCCACGATTATGTATCAGCTGGTTGAATTGCTTGAAAAGAAACTAATCAAAGAGTAGTGGATTGCGAAGAAGCTTCCACTATTCTTTTGATTTTTGCCTTATATGATGGATACATTCTTCAATGACTTGATCTTTCATAATAAAACTAAATTGATTTTCCAATCTCAATTCCAATAAATCACCCTCGAGCATGACAGGCCCATTTGTTTCATGATAGTTGTTTGTCCTATCCATTTCGATTACTTGTCCACAAAAAACCGCTTTAACAAATGAACTATGTTGATCGCTCACTTTGTACTCTGCAACAAATTGGAGTTGTCCCAGAATGGCACCTGTTTCTTCAAAGGTCTCTCTTCTCGCTGCTTCTTCAAGGGTTTCAAAGGGTTCTACTTTTCCCCCAGGAAATTCAAGGCCTCTTTTCTTATGATTCGTTAAAAGCCACTTGTCATCTTGCTGGCAGATAACCAGTACATGTTTGGCCTCTTCCTTAAAGGCCTTTTGTTTGAAATCAAGTTCTACTTTATTTCTATTCGCATCGAAAAACTGTATCATTAAAAAACCGCCCTATTTTTTCAATATACTTTTATTATAAGCGAAAAAAGAGACTGACTCAAAAACTAAGGAGTCAGCCTCTTACTCGCCATTATTCTTGTTTGGGTAAGATATTCATACTGTCAATATGGGTTTTTGCCTCTTCATCACCTAATTTATGGAGCATCCCATATACTTTCTGAATCGTATTATCGTAAGCATCGTTTTCCCGGTCGTAATGATATTGGACATATGGAACATGGGCTCTAAAAAAGTTTTGCCACTCGGTGGAATAATTTTGATCAAACAATTCACGCAGTTGGGTTATTTCTTCATCGTCTGCCTGTATTTTGTAACTCCATGTCGAGCTAGTAGCACTTTGTGAAATTTCACCTGTCCCAACATCTATATAATACGTTTTCTTTTGCTCACTCATCATTTCATCCCCTTTTACCTATAGTAGTCCACAAATGAGAAAAATTTATTCTTTTTCAAATTTCGACTATTTTTTAGAAATGAATACGCTATAATGAGCATACAATCAAGAAAACAGATTTTTCAGTAAATTTTTTCCAAGGGTTTATTTTATCTTAATATGGGAATTCAATAAGTTAGGAATGTAAATGATTATTCTAAGGAGGTGTTGCAATTGAAATTGGTGGATGAGTTATATGAAATGTACCGAAACAAGTTAACAGGTGACGAAGAGGATATTGATATGCTCACATTTGCCTTTTTAGAAGAAATGACGCATGAAGACCTTCTTGCCTTAATTCAAGAAATGGATAAACAAGAACTATATGATTTAATGGGTCTTTATTTGATTGAAAGTCTTAAAGGGAAATTTGCACAGGAAGAATACGGTCAACTCCGCACAAATACTTATTATCCTAGAAATATTCATTGATTGTACATACCATTAAAATCAGTTTAAGGAGGCGAGCTAATCAGTCTCCTTTTTGTTTTGCTCTCTAATCAACAAAGACTTATTCATGGTACAATAAAAGAAGAAAAAGGAGTCAAGGAGGCCAAAGCTTTGTATACGGTATTTGTCGTTTGTATTGTCATTGTCATTGTTGTTTTACTTTTGGCTGTAGTAACTACTTCCAAAGCCTATTCCTATAAGCATACAATCGATTCTCTAGAAGAAAATGTTCATATTGACCAAATGAACAAACAAGAGAGTAATCAGGAAAATAAGCCACAATAAAGAGGTTGACCAGAGTCAACCTCTTTATTTTTTATGCAAATACTTGTTTTAAATCCTCTTTACTTTGTTCAAGCCAAAAACGCATTAAGCGTTTGGCGCCTTCTAAATCATGCAGTTTTGCTTGACCGCATTGTCTTTCATTTGCAGCAGGGATATCAATAATTTCAACTGCGTCCTTCATAGTATCCTCAAGAAGATCGATAATCTCCTCTACCGTTGGTTCACCACTTACCACTAGATAATAACCTGTTTGGCAGCCCATTGGGGAGATGTCAATAATATCAAAGTGATCATATTTCTCTGAATGCTTACGAATATTAAACGCAAGCAAGTGTTCCAATGTATGAATCGCATCTGGTTTCATAGCTTGCTTATTTGGCTGGCAAAAACGAATATCATATTTATTAACAATCCCGTCACTACCTACCTTATGAACACCACAGTGTCTTACATAAGGGGCTTTAACAGCATTATGATCTAAATCAAAGCTTTCAACTGAAGGCATAAAGAATCACTCCTTTTATAATCTACCTACTACTATACCGCAAAAACCAAGTTTTTTCATCTACTTAGTACAGTTAAGCATTTAGACGTACATTATAAAATATGGTATGTTTACATTAATCGTAATTAGGGAGTGAAACCCGTGTTGAAAAAAGTTTTTATTTCATTCATTCGTTTTTACCAAATTGTTATCTCACCCATCAAACCACCAACTTGCCGCTTCTACCCTACATGTTCCCATTACGGTTTAGAGGCTATTCAACGGTTTGGTGCCTTCAAGGGAGGATGGCTTACCATCAAACGAATTTTAAAATGTCATCCCTTTCATCCAGGCGGCTTAGATCCTGTTCCTGATAAAGAGAAACATTAATTTTTATAACCATCAACAACTAAATCTAGTTTTCCAGTTTTAGGGTCAATGATTAAACCATGAACTGGCACTTCCTTCGGCATTAAAGGATGGTTTTTAACTATCCCTACACTGTGTACTACGCTCTCAGTCACATTATCAAAGCCATGCAGCCACTGTTCAATATTGATCCCAGAGTATGTAAGTGTATTAAATGTTTCTTCTGAGATCCCTCGCTCTTTCATACTCTCAATTACAGGCTCTGCCTTTAGGCCACTCATTCCACAATCGTGGTGAGCGATGATTAGAACCTCTTTTGCCTTCAATTGATAAAGTGCAATTAGGATACTTCTCATAACACTTCCAAAGGGATGTGAGACAATGGCACCTGCGTCCTTAATAATTTTTGCATCCCCATTACCTAAATTTAAAGCCTTTGGCAATAACTCTAATAAACGAGTATCCATACAAGTGAGGATCACCATTTTTTTATTGGGAAATTTGGTTGTTTCATATTTCTCATATTCGTGCTTTTCCACAAATTGGTGATTGAACTCTAAAATTTCATTTAACAATGTTGATTTTTCCATTTCTTAATCCCACCCTTCTATATAAGCATACATAATATTCCTTAGTTAAAACAAATATTATACTTGCATTTATGGCTTTTTTTTTGTAAGATACTAGAGGAAATCGGAATCGTTCCGTATTATACACTTTTATTTCATTTTTTTATTCTAAAATTTTTTTGACAAATAAATCGTAATAAATCCGATTTAAATATAGGATGAGGAGTTTTTATGAAAAAAATTATTCTATTACTTTCTCTGTTGTTGCCATTAACACTTGTTTTATCGGCATGTTCAGACGGTACCCAACAGTCACAATCAAAAAAAGACAAATTAACGATTTATACAACGGTTTTCCCCTTGCAATATTTTACAGAACGGATTGGTGGGAACTTGGTCGATGTAAAGACCATTTATCCACCTGGCGCCGATGAACATACTTTTGAGCCATCCCAAAAGGATATGATGAATTTGGCTGATTCAGACTTATTATTCTATATTGGGCTTGGACTTGAAGGCTTTGTAGAAAAGGCAAAAGGTACATTAAAAAATGAAAATGTAAAGTTGGTGTCTGTTGCGGATCAACTTCAACTGCCAAAGGAAGATAGCACTCTTCACGAAGAAGAGGATGACGACCATGAGCACCGTGGTGATGTAAATCCACATGTTTGGCTCGATCCTATTTATTCAAAGGAAATGGCAGCCGTTATTCGTGATAGATTAACTAAAGAAATGCCGAAAAATAAAGACCTTTTTGAAGCCAATTATCAGAAGCTGGCAACGGAACTAGATGACCTTAATGCTCAATATCAGCAGACGATTTCAACCGCAAAGCATAAAAAAATAATTGTTACTCATGCTGCATTTGGTTATTGGGAAAAACGGTATGGCATCGAACAAATTAGTATTTCAGGTCTTTCAACAACGAATGAACCTACACAAAAAGAACTTGAAAAAATAATTTCAATTGCTGATCACGACGGCTTACACTATATTCTTTTCGAACAAAACGTCCAATCGAAACTAGGAAAAGTCGTTCAAAAGGAAATTGGTGCAAGGGCCTTACCCATTCACAACCTTGGCATATTATCAAAAAATGACATTAAAAACAAGGAAACATACTTTACATTAATGGCTAAAAATCTAGAATCATTAAAAACTGCACTAAATAACTAATATTCTATCTCCCGAGTCCTTCGGGAGGTTTTTTTTATATGAATAGAAATATTTACATATTCCTCCTTAACATGTAAACAATACATTCATACGTGTTTAACTAGAGAGGGAGATTCACATGGATGATTTATTAATCGCAAGGAGTCTATTTGGAACAACGATGGGCTTCCATATTATCTTTGCTACCATTGGGGTTGGATTACCCTTTATGATATTGACTGCAGAGCTCATTTATCAAAAGACCAAGGATATTGAGTATGTGGTCATGGCTAAAAGATGGACAAAGGCATTTGCCGTTCTTCTCGGAGTAGG
This sequence comes from Neobacillus rhizosphaerae, assembly GCF_050477885.1. GTDB lineage: Bacteria > Bacillota > Bacilli > Bacillales > Cytobacillaceae > Neobacillus > Neobacillus rhizosphaerae_A. Next base: position 20,707 of record NZ_JBCNAC010000011.1, on the reverse strand, counting down.
CATTCCTACCGGTACCATCGCCGGAGTACAGTTGTCCCTGCTTTGGCCCGGCTTCATGGAAGTGATTGGAAAGGTAATGGCCTTACCCTTTCAAATTGAGATTTATGCTTTCTTCATAGAGGCCTTATTTATGTCGATATATGTCTATGCCGCAGAACGTATTGCCCCATGGATGAGAATTACGAGTTTACTCCTCGTTGCTATCGGAGCAATGGGGTCAGCTGTATTGATTACCAATGTCCATGCCTTTGAAGGGACACCAGCTGGTTTTAATATCGTTAATGGAAAGATTGTAGATGTGGATCCATGGGCAGCTTTCTTTAATCCAAGCTTTTTCGTAACCGCCGGTCATGTAGCACTATCTGCTTATACAACAGGGGCCTTCATTGTAGCAACGGTTTCAGCTTACAAAATGATAAAAGCAGATCGTCCTTCAAGAATTTATCAATTCCATCAAAAAGCCTTGTTACTGAGTCTTATTGTTGGCGGTCTTTTTTCCTTATTGACTGCTCTTAATGGGCATGAATCTGCCCAACTTCTTCATGAATACCAACCAGAGAAGCTGGCGGCTGCTGAAGGATTATTTGAAACTCAGTCCCATGCACCACTTGCGATTGGTGGATTTACAGATCGAGAAACAGAGACCATAAAAGGTGCGATTGAAATACCATGGGCATTAAGTTTTTTAGCTGGAAATAGTTTTGATACTGTTGTTAAAGGGTTACACGATTTCCCTAAAGAACACTGGCCGCCGCTGTTTGTCCATACCCTGTTTAATGGAATGGTTGGTATCGGTTCCCTACTCATTCTCATTTCCTTTATTGGGCTTGCCTGGAAACGAGTGTTGAAAAAAGATCACTTTCCGAAATGGTTAATGTGGCTCTATGTACTTTCTGGTCCTTTGGCGGTTTTAGGAATTGAATTCGGGTGGGTCTTTGCTTGTACAGGAAGGCAGCCATGGACCATTTATCATGTGCTGTCGACGAAGGATTCCGTCACTACGGCAACCAATTTGGGGATATTATTCATCCTATTTGCGATTGTCTATGCGATTTTAGCCTTTTCTGTTCTATTTGTCCTTCGATATTATTTCAAGAAAAATACCGTTATTGATGACCTAAACCGTGCGGATCAAAAAGGAGTACCACTGTTTAGTTCAAATTCATAAGAAGGTGGAACAATCATGTTGGATGTCTATCTTGCCATAACAGTATTATGGGGATTTGTTTTTATTTATGCTGTTATGGCCACAATGGATTTTGGCGCAGGATTTTGGTCGATGTTCTACATTAACCGTAGAAAAACAACAGCTACTAGCATTGCTAACCGCTACCTATCCCCGACATGGGAGGTAACCAATACGTTTATTGTGGCACTTGTTGTTGCCGTTTACAGTCTTTTTCCTAGAGGTGCCTATACGCTGGGTACGATTTTATTAGTACCAGGGAGTCTTATCTTATTACTGTTGTCAATCCGAAGTGCGTTTTTGGTCTTTTCTAACATAGCAGAGGAATACAAAAAGCCGCTTACATACATTTCTGGAATTTCTGGTATTGTCATCCCAGGATTATTAATTAGTGTACTTCCCATTACCCATGGGAACTATGTGAATTTCTCTGAGAACCGGCAAACCTTAGATTTAGCTGGATTGTTTACAAGCCCTAATGAATATGCCTTTTTCGGATTTGCCCTAACAAGTACTCTATTCCTTTCCTCCCTCCTTTTAGCGGACTATTCCAAAGCCTCTGAGGAATTCGAGGCTTACCGTGTCTATCGGAGAGATGCATTAATTATTGGGCCCATTTCTTTAATAATGGCATTTCTTATTATGTTTACTTTAAAAAATGAGGCAGCATGGATTTATGGAAAAATGATGCACGACCTTTCACTACTTTACCTATCACTTGGTTGCTTTTTAGTAGGTGGAATTGGCTTATTGCTGCCATCTCATAAGACAAAGACACCCGGCTGGCCTCGTCTATCTGTTATTGCCATAACCGCACAATATTTAGTAGCCAGTTATGTATATGGCAAGGCGCATTTACCTTATATCGTCTATCCTGAAGTGACGATTCATTCTGCTTTTACCGACCCTAATTCTTTTCGGGCTATTTTTATTACCTATATTGTTGGTTTTGCCATTTTGTTTCCTGGCTTTATTTACTTTTGGAGCTTATTTATGAATGATAAACGCTATTTAAGACAAAGCAAAACGAGCATTCCTAAAAAGTAATATCCCAATTCTGGCAGGCATGTTTTCCATGAAATCATCAAATGCTATTCCTGTATCTTAAAATCCAATAAGGAGTGATACAACAATGGCTAAAGATGTGTTATGTGAAGTAAATAACTGTTCGTTTTGGGCGAAGGGAAATAAATGTAGTGCGGATCAAATTTATGTAGTCAGCCATACTGGTGATACAGCTGATAATAATAGGGAAACGGATTGTAAAACATTTGAACCAAGCGGATTATCATAATCGAGGATAAAGGAAGAACCAGCCGACACCTAGGCTGGTTCTTTCGTATTAGAATTGAAAAGTCTTTTTGGTTAAAAGAATCTCATTAAGTCTCTTCTCATTTACATTAAAACCAATACCTGGTTGATTCGGTACTGTAATAAATCCATTTTCCACGACAACTTCCGGAGTGATGATGTCTTCCTCCCAAAAACGGTTCGATGCACTGATATCTCCTGGTATGGTGAATCCAGGAAGGGAAGCAAGCGCAATATTGTGAGCACGAGATACACCAAATTCAATCATCCCGCCACACCAAACAGGGATATCTCTTTCAAAACAATAGTCATGGATTCTTTTGGCCTCATACAGTCCTCCCACTCGTCCCACTTTGATGTTGATCACCTTACAACTGCCGAACTCGATTGCCTTTCTTGCATCATCAAAACTGACAATGCTTTCATCCAAACAAATAGGAGTCTTCAGTTCTTTTTGAAGCAAGGAGTGTTCTAGAATATCATCTTGTGCAAGCGGCTGCTCAATCATCAGTAGATTAAAATCGTCTAGGGCTTTTAAGCGGTCGATATCTTCTAATGTATACGCAGAATTGGCATCCGCCATAATCGGGATGTCTGGGTAAAAGCGACGAATTTCTGAAAGATAGGAATAATCCTGGCTGGGATGAATCTTAACTTTAATACGCTGATATCCTTCATCAAGATATTGTTCAATCTGATGTAATGCTTTTGAAGTTGAATCTGTTGCTACTACCACACCTGAGGTAACCTGTGAGCGGGTTCCGCCAAGGATGTTTGATAAAGAGTAGGAGTGAATTTTCGCATATAAGTCCCATAAGGCCATTTCTAATGATGCCTTTGCCATATGGTTTCTTCTAATAGAACGAAAGAGGGTGTGAATATCCTCAGGGTGAGTAATTGGATGCTTTTGCAATATCGGGATGAAAAAATCCGTTAACATATGTAAGCTGGTTGAAACTGTTTCTTCTGTGTACCATGGGGATGAAAAAGCCACACCTTCCCCATACCCTGATATCCCCTCTTTATTTGTTACCTTTACAATGATTCCCTCTCGAGTGTCAACGGTACTTAAATGAGTTAAAAAAGGAGATTTTAAGGGCATCTGAATGACAAAAAGTTCAACTGATGCAATCCTCATCATATGTCCTTTCCTTCTTTTAGCCATTCTCTGAGATTTCTTCGCAGTAATTTTTTTGCAGCATTTCTTGGGAGACTTTCAGTAAAATAAAATGCTTTTGGAACCTTATATTTTGCTAGGTGCTGTAAACAAAACTGTCTGAGCACATCCGCCTCTACTTTTCTGCCTTCCCTACATACGATAAATGCAACGGGTACCTGTCCCCATTTCATATCCTCTACACCAGTTACACCAGCTTCGGCCACATCCGAATGGGCGAGCAAGACAGATTCAATTTCAGCTGGATAAATATTTTCTCCCCCTGAAATAATTAAATCAGAACGTCGGTCGATTACAAATAAAAACCCTTCCTCATCAAGATAGCCAATATCTCCGGTATAGAACCAACCATTGCGAACCTTCTCTTCTGTGGCATCCGGTCTATTTAAATAGCCAGGAGTAACATTGGGTCCTTTTACGACAATTTCACCAGCTTCATTTACCTCTGCCATATGTTCATCTTCCAGCCTGATTTGAAGCTGTGCAGGGAACAAAGGCTTACCTGCCGAACCAAGCTTAGTTAAGCTATATTCTGGAGAAAGTGTCACTATTTGTGAGGAGGATTCCGTCATTCCATATGTTTGGAATACAGGTATATCCTTTTCCAAACATGCTTTCAATAAAGGTAACGGTGCAGGTCCTCCGCCCAGTAGCATACAGCGAAAAAGAGGAGGTAGACGCCTCTCCTGCAGTGTATCAACAATCCTGGTTAGCATGGTTCCTACGACAGACATGATGGTGACTTTTTTAGTGGTCAAATCTTCAATCGTTCTTTCCACATCAAAGCTTTCATGTAATACAATAGGCATGCCATAGATGACACTCCGCATCAAAATGGAGAATCCGCTGATATGAAACAGTGGAACCGCACATAACCAGCAATCACTATCCATAAATCCTAAATTTAATGCGGATCCCACCGAACTCCACCAGTGGTTCCCATAGGTTTGTATAACTCCTTTTGGATGACCTGTTGTTCCTGACGTATACATGATCGTACAGGTATCTGATAAGTTGATTTCCTCCTGTATTACTGGAGTTTTTGCTTCCACGTTAAACAAGCCACTTTTTGTCATTGTAGCTAGAGATGGAAGTTCGATTCTTATGGCTTGTTCTATATCTGAAAACGAATCTTCAACAAGGAGAAAGGCTACTTTAGAATCATTCAATTGCCATACTAATTCTGCTGGTGTTAAACGGTTATTCAAAATAACTGCTTTTACCCCTAGCAATTGAAGGGAAAACAAGATCACAATGGTGTCTAGATGATTTTTTAATAAAACTGCTAGGTAAGCATCTTTTTGAACGCCTAGTGCCTGAAGCTGCCCTGCAGTCTTAAAGGAACGTTCATAGAGTTCTTTAAAGGTTAAGGTCTGCTCGTTAAAATAAACTGCCGTCCGATCCGGCGTTAAAAAAACTCGTTTCTTTATGAAGTTAGGAATAGTCTCGTATTGCATTAAATCATCGCCTTCTTTTTTTCTATTAGCTTTGTTAAACAGGTCTGTTGATTTGCGCTCCAGACGCTTCGCTTTCCGTGGGTGTTTCGGCGAGCCTCCTCGGCGCTAGCGCCTGCGGGGTCTCCCCTGAACCATACTCCCACAGGAGTCTTCGCGTCTTCCGCTCCAATCAACAGAGTATAAAAATCAACAATGTCCTTTAACACAGCCTCTATATTAAAAACAGCCTGATGGGGAACCATCAAGCTGTAAGCAATTTTTGATCAAGGAAAACGTGGGAATTGGCCAAAATCAGGTTTACGTTTTTCCTTGAAGGAATCACGGCCTTCTTTTGCTTCATCCGTTGTATAGTAAAGTAATGTAGCGTCACCAGCGAATTGCTGTAGACCAGCTAAGCCGTCAGTATCAGCGTTCATTGCTGCCTTCAAGAAACGAAGGGCAGTTGGGCTTTTCTCAAGAATTTCATTACACCATTGAATTGTTTCTTCTTCGACTTTCTCAAGAGGAACTACTGTATTTACAAGTCCCATATCAAGTGCTTCTTGTGCATTGTATTGACGGCATAAGTACCAAATTTCACGAGCCTTCTTATGTCCGATAATTCTTGCAAGATAGCCTGAACCATAACCAGCATCAAAGCTACCCACTTTAGGGCCAGTTTGTCCAAATCTAGCATTATCAGCAGCAATCGTTAAATCACATACCACATGAAGAACATGTCCTCCACCAATTGCATAACCCTTAACCATTGCAATGACTGGCTTAGGAATCACTCGAATTAAGCGTTGAAGATCAAGAACATTTAATCGTGGAATTTGGTCTTCTCCCACATATCCGCCATGTCCACGAACCGATTGGTCTCCACCAGAACAGAATGCCTTATCACCAGCACCTGTTAATACAATAACTCCCACACTTGAATCATCACGTGCAACCGCAAATGCATCGATTAATTCCGATACGGTTTTCGGTGTAAACGCATTATGTACGTGCGGGCGGTTAATTGTAATTTTTGCAATTCCGTTATATGTTTCATATAAAATCTCATCATATTTACGTCCTGCAATCCATTCTACTGTCAAAATGATATCCTCCTTTATTATGTATTAAGAAAGTCACTTACTATTGTACCAAACTTTTCTTTTTCTTCCACATGAATTGCATGTCCACTGTTTTCAAAAATCGTCCAAGTTCCGTTTTTCAACTCCTTGAGCATTTTTTCCGCTAGTAAACAAAACTTATTATCTTTTTTACCAGTAAGCAGTAGGACATCCATTTCTAGTTCATTCAACCTTCCCCACCAGGAAGGCTGTGCCCCAGTGCCCATGCCTAACAAGCTATTGGCAAGCCCGATTGGCGAATTGTTTAAACGTTGACTTCTTAAGGTTTCATTGATTGACTTTGGCAAACTCTTCATGGTCGAAAACAAGGGAATCTCCTCCCAGTAATCGACAAATTCTTGAATTCCACGTTCTTTAATAAACTTTGCAAGTTCAGCATCTTTCATTCGGCGAAGTTTTCTTTCAGTTTCTGTTAAAAGGCCTGGAGAGGCACTTTCTAAAACCAACTTACGAACTTTTTCAGGAAAGAGTATGGCAAAGGTAAGGGCAAGTCTGCCACCCATTGAATAACCCAGTACATCTACTTGGTGCACCCCAAGATGATCGAGGATCTTGTTTAAATCATGAGCAGCAGATTCTATACGATATCGCTCTATTCCTTCAGGGGACTCCGTTTTCCCATGACCGATAATATCAACAAGGATTACCTTAGAACGCTTACACCACGCTTCAACAAAAGGAGTCCAGGTTGTTCCATCGCCTGTAAATCCATGTAAACAAACAAGAGGAAACCCATTCCCATTTACCTCGACATGATAATTAAGCCCTTCAATCACTACATCCATTAATGAGCTCCTTTGACAAATTCTGATATTTCCTGGGAAACAGAACGCCAAATTTCGCGGTGCTCGTCACGATTTTTTTCTCTGTTCGTTGCCACCTCATAAACATTAATACCGGACTGGTCAACTGACTTTTTCATTTCTAATTCGAACTGATCCCAATTTTGGATTTTTGAAAAGTTTCCATTAAACATGCGAACGGCGTGCTCAAATTCTATATTTAACGGTGTACCAAACAATAGTTCAAAATTCTTAGGATGTTCTGACTGTGGAAGGAAGGAAAAAATCCCGCCCCCATTATTATTCACTAAGATAATATGGATATCAATATCGTAAAGCTTTGCTGCGATAAGGCCATTTAAATCATGGAAAAAGGTTAAATCGCCTAGCACTAGATATAATGAATCAGAATACAAGGCTGCTCCTAGTGCTGTTGACACAGTACCATCAATTCCGTTAGCACCTCTGTTAGCCATGATCTTAATGGATTTACCATTATTAAGAAAGAAACTATCTAAGTCGCGAATCGGCATGCTATTTCCAACAAATAGAGTTGCACCTTCAGGCAATAAATCTGCTAATTGGTAAAACAGACGCCCCTCACTTAATTCTGTGATATCTCGTATTTGACTCATATTCGATTTCGTCAACTCGTTTACCTTACGCCATTCTTCTAAGAATGCAGAAGAAATTTTGCTTTCATTAAAGTGAAGCAGCTTGTTACAAAATAAAGTCTCATTACAAAATACCATTTCAGTAGATAACGATGCTGGGTCACGCCAGCCTCCCCCACCATCGATTACATATTGCTCCGCTGTATGATTTTCTTTTAAGAAAATCGTTAATGCCTTCGAGATCGGCATGGGCCCGAATCGAATCACCACTTCCGGCTTCAGATAGGCTTTGGCATCCTCATTTCGTAAAAATGTATCATACGTTTCAATTATATTTTCATGACTATGTTCCCCGCTTCTTAATTGAGATAACGGGTCCGCCAAAATTGGATAGTTTAATGAGGTGGATAGTTTGGTAACAGCATCAGCAAAATTTGTGTCTTCCAGATTCCCACATACAATGATGCCTCTTTCTTTTTCCTTTAAATTTACTGCTATTTCTTTTAAATACTCATCATCTATAGTTAATTCCCCATTTTGAACCTTAACATATCCTTTTGGCCGTTCTGTTAATTGGAACAGATTTTCATCCATTTTAGGGATAAGTGGCTCCCTAAATGGAAAATTCAAATGGACTGGTCCAGATGGTGCCCCTTTTGCAATAGAGGTGGCGCGAGCACAGATTGTCCGGGCGTAACGGATCATTTCGACACTATTCTCTGGTAAAGCCATTTCCGCAAACCACTTAACATGTTTTCCATATAAATGAATTTGGTCAATTGCCTGTGGAGCACCTACTTCTCTTAACTCATGTGGCCTGTCTGCTGTCAGCACAATTAATGGCACTCTTGAGTAGCGTGCCTCAACAATGGCTGGAAAATAATTAGCTGCAGCAGTGCCAGAGGTACAAAGAATGGCTACAGGTCTATTTGTTGCTTTTGCTATTCCTAAGGCAAAAAAAGCCGCTGAGCGCTCATCCACATGGATATGAACCTTCAAATCAGGGTGTTCTGCCATCACCATCGCCATGGGGGTAGACCTTGAGCCCGGGCTTACGACAACATCTGTGATCCCTGAAGAAAATAGCTCTGCAACAAAGGCAGCGATATATGCGGTTAATGCTTCTTGATGATTCATATTATTGTCCTCCAAGAGCTCGAAGCATGGGTCTAAACTTCAAACTCGTCTCCAAATATTCACTTTCTGCATTCGAGTCTGCAACCACACCACATCCAGCAAACAACGAAGCCTCCTTGCCCTGAATTAGACCAGAACGAATTGAAACTGCAAATTCACCATTCTGCCTATAATCTACCCAACCTAAGGGAGCTGCATAAAAACCACGGTCTAAATCCTCCACCTGTCTAATTTTTTCAACTGCAGCCTCTTTTGGTAACCCTCCGAGTGCAGGAGTAGGATGAAGCCGTTCAACTAAGAGCAATAAGGAAGCTGCATGATTACATTTTCCAATTACTGGTGTGTACAAGTGTTGAATATCTCTAATCTTCATTAACTGCGGTTTAGCCGGGAGAATGATTTCTTCACATGATTCTTCCAGGGCTTCCTTAATCATTTCCACTACATAACCATGCTCGATTAAGTTCTTCTGATCGTTTAATAACGTCTCACCTAAAGTTTGGTCTTCCTCTTCGGTCTTACCCCTTGAAATAGAGCCAGCAAGACATGTAGAGTACACTTCAGTCCCCTGTTTTTTAACAAGCCTCTCTGGTGAAGCACCGATAAAGCAATCCCCATTCGACTCAAAAGCAAAAATAAAGCTTTCGTGCTGCTGGGTGTACAATTTATTCAGTACATCCTCTGCCTCTACTAAGTCGTTAAAAACAAGTCTCAATTCACGTGCAAGGACAACCTTTTTTAAAGGACCATTTGTTAACTCATTCACAACTCCATCAACAGTGGTTTTCCATTTTTCAGGTAGTATCTCTCTTTTTTCAACTAATGCACTTGGTAGTGGTTTATATTTTCGTTCTAAGGAATGGAATAGTTGATTTCTTTCTTCAACAATCTTGCTGAATAAAGACAAGTCATCATGTGGTGTACAAACTGTGTTGATAGTTAAAAAGGCCTTTCCATGAACAATACTTAATAAGTATTTAGGAATATGAAATAAGGAATCCGCAAATTTAGACCAGAGTTCTGTTTTTTCTTTATAAGGATCAAATGAAAAACCACCAAACATGACAGGACCAGTACCGATCTCATTAAAGTCGTTGTAAATAAGGCTATCCTTTAAGAAGTTTTTCCACTCCTTCTCAACAAGAAAAAAGCGGTCAGTAGCCTGATCCGACTGAATTTGTTTAGCGATCCCAAGTCCAATAAGAATGACCTCATTTGTAGGATCCTTCCAGAAAAAACGTTCTCCTTGGTAGCGGTCTTTTCCTGCATTAAAAAATTGTAGTGGGTGAATCATGTCCATTTGATGAACTTCACTAATTAAAATGGGCCGACCGAGTTCTTTCGCACGATTAACAGCCGAAAGACCCCTTTCAATTATTTCCGTTTCTTGAATGGTAACCAAACAAATCCCTCCAAAACAGCCGAAATGACTGTTATCCATTCATTTTAAGCTTTATATTAGATACTATTCCCATTGTAAAGAAGTCAATATTACTTGTCACTACTAAAACTGCCTTCATTCCTTATTATATATCAAATTGTCACCTTTTGGGTGAAAACGGATTTATCATTACTTTGATTGTCCCACCAACCAACTAATAATAATCGAACAGGTATTATCTTCTAGTTTTGATAGCAAAAATTAATTGACACTATTACAGGAATTCCATACACTTAGTTTTGGGCATAAGCCCATACAACACTACTAATTGTACTTCATATAGAGAATAAATTTAGAAAAGGGAGAGAATAATATGCAGCCAAATATACAGCAGAATTCGAAGCCTGCCGTTGAAACAAATCGTGGCTTTCAAGTTTGGTGGCAAATGACCCGACCACATACATTAACTGCTGCTTTCGTACCGGTTATACTAGGTACTGCACTTGCATTAAAATCAGGCAAAATTCACTTCGGTTTATTTTTGGCCATGCTAATCGCTAGTTTATTAATTCAAGCAGCCACTAATATGTTTAATGAGTACTTTGATTTTAAACGCGGCCTTGATAATGAACATTCAGTCGGAATTGGCGGCTCCATTGTTCGTGATGGAATTAAGCCTAATACAGTTATGAAAATTGCTTTAAGCTTGTATGGAATAGCCCTTTTATTAGGAGTATATATTTGTTTGAACAGCAGCTGGTGGCTGGCAGCAGTTGGTCTTGTTTGTATGGCAGTTGGCTATCTATATAGTGGTGGTCCATTACCGATAGCTTACACACCATTTGGTGAATTATTTTCAGGCTTTTTCATGGGAATGTTAATCATTCTGATTACTTTCTTTATCCAAACAGGGACTGTTACCAAGACAAGTATCCTTATTTCCATTCCAATATTAGTGTTGGTTGGCGCGATTAATTTTTCAAATAACATTCGTGACCTTGATGGTGATAAAGAAAATGGCCGTAAAACATTAGCCATTCTAATTGGGAAAAAGAAAGCCATCCGCTTATTAGCTGTCATGTTTATCTTTTCTTACATTTGGATTCTTGGGCTTATTATTAGCAATGAGGCACCCATTTGGACAGCCGTTGTTATACTAAGTGCACCAAAAGCAATCAAAGCAATCAAAGGTTTTATCGAAGGTACGCTGCCAATTCAAATGGCACCAGCAATGAAGGCAACTGCCCAAACCAATACAATTTTCGGATTTTTATTAGCAGTTGGGATTTTCATCGGACATTATATTTAAATAAAACAAAGAAAGCTTCTGCCAATTTAGCAGAAGCTTTTTTTGTTAAATTGATTTAATCCCCCATATACCATCCGCGTACTCTTGAATGGTTCGGTCACTTGAAAAATAACCTGCATGAGCAATGTTCGTTAAACTCATTCTTTGCCATCTTAAAGAATCATTAAACGCTTCCCCAACAGAACGTTGAATATCAGCATAGGAAGCAAAATCCTTCAAGACAAAATATTGATCGTTTTCCTCAAGTAGTGAATCAAAAATAGGCTCAAATTCGTTGTAGACTCCAGGGAAAAATCCGTTTACCAGTTGATCGACTGCCTGGCGAATTCTAACATCATGGTGATAATAGTCAACGGATTGGTATCCTCCATGTTGATAATAATGGAGAACTTCTTCTGCACTAAGACCAAAAGTAAAAATATTTGAGTCGCCCACTAATTCCTTTATTTCAATATTTGCACCATCTAATGTCCCTACCGTTAATGCGCCATTGATCATGAATTTCATATTTCCCGTACCTGACGCTTCTTTGCTTGCCGTCGAGATTTGTTCACTTACATCGGCAGCAGGAAAGACTTTTTCAGCTAAAGAAACACGATAATTCTCCAAGAAAATGACTTTCAGGCGGTCATTCACTTTTGGGTCATTATTTATTTTTTCAGCCACCGTATTAATTAATTTGATAATTTTCTTTGCATAATAATAGCCCGGAGATGCTTTTGCTCCAAAAATAAACACTCTTGGTACAAGTGAGAAGCTAGAATCCTCTCTAATTCTGTTATAAAGGTGCATAATATGTACCACATTTAACAATTGACGCTTGTAGGCATGTAGTCGTTTCACTTGGACATCGAAAATTGCCTGAGTATCTACAGCCACTCCCGTCCTATCAAGAATAATATCTGCCAGTACCCGCTTATTTTCCTTTTTTATTTTAAGGAGCTTCTCTAAAAATGCGGTATCATGTTGAAAATTAAGTAAGCTAGAGAGCTCTGTACCTGAATAAGTCCAGGTTTCCCCAATCGACTCAGTGATAAGGGACGATAATTTCGGGTTGGCTTTGAGCAGCCAACGACGGTGTGCAATTCCGTTTGTTTTGTTATTAAACTTTTCAGGATATAGCTGATAGAACTGATTCATTTCCCGCTGCTTTAATATCTCCGTATGCAGCTTCGCTACACCATTGACACTAAAGCTTCCGACAATCGCTAAATGTGCCATTTTTACAAAATCATCTGCAAGGATTGCAAGTCCCCTTATTCGCTCCCAATCACCTGGCGTTTGAGTCCATAACTCCCGGCAGAACCGTTCATTAATTTCTTCAATTATCATATAAATCCTAGGAAGTAAGGGCTGAAAAATATGGATTGGCCATTTTTCCAAAGCTTCTGATAAGGTTGTATGATTGGTATATGAGATTGTATTTTGTGTAATGTCCCATGCCTGTTCCCAGTCGAATCCTTCCTCATCAATGAGGATCCTCATTAACTCAGGAATAGCAAGTACTGGGTGAGTATCGTTGATATGAATACAAATATGTTCATGGAGTTGATTTAAGCTAGTATGTTGTTTTCTGTAGCTTCTAATAATGGATTGGATACTTGCTGAAACGAGAAAATATTGCTGTTTTAATCTTAAAATTTTCCCGTCATCATGCGTATCGTCCGGATATAAAAACTCAGAAATCGATTCGGTTTCTCGCTTATATTTTAAGATATCCTTATGAAAAGGAAATTGCGATGGTTCCGCATTCCAAAGTCTTAAAGTATTAATGGTATTTGATTTATATCCTATGACTGGCATATCATGAGGCACAGCTGTAACGGTTTCCGCATTTAGATGATGAAAGACAAGACGTCCGTTTTCCATTTTGGCTTCCACCTTACCCCAAAATGGAATTTTTACCGCATAGTCTACTTTCCTAATTTCCCAAACATTGCCGCTCCTCAGCCATTGCTCAGGTAACTCCACTTGATAGCCATCCACAATTTTTTGTTCAAATAAACCATGTTTATACCGTATTCCATGACCATGCCCCGGAAGATTAAGAGATGCAAGGGAGTCTAAAAAGCAGGCGGCTAATCTTCCTAAGCCGCCGTTTCCCAGACCCGCATCCGCTTCTAATTCTTCTAATTCTCCCAGATCAATCCCCAGTTCTTGGAGACCTTCTTGGACAGTTTCTTCGATTCCTAAATTGATTAAATTTTGCCTTAGTAACTTTCCTAATAGATATTCAATGGAAAGATAATATACCTGCTTACCTTGGGCAGCATGGTACCGTTCGTTTGTAGCAATCCAGTCATTACTAACATATTCGCGGATCAAGTTCCCTAGTGTTTGGTAGTGGTCTCTACTAGAGCTTTCAGAGAAACTCTTCCCACATAGCATCTCAAGCCTCTTTAAAAAGGTCTTCTTAAACTCAGTGGTACTAGAAAACATGGGTTTCACTCCTTGAGATGAGCTCCGCATAGAGCTGGTTATATCGGAATGCGGACTGTGCCCAGCTATTATCCATTTTCATTGCTTGCGTGACAATGGTTTCCCACACTTCACGGTCATGATAAAAGCTAATCGCTCTTTGAATAGTATAAAGCATGTCATGAGCGTTAAAGTTTTTAAAGGAGAATCCATTTCCTTCACCAGTAAATTCATTCCAGGCATTGACTGTATCGTTTAGGCCTCCCGTTTCACGAACAATTGGTACCGCACCATATTTCATAGCAATCAACTGGCCGAGTCCGCATGGTTCGAACAAGGATGGCATTAAAAAGATGTCAGCGGCAGCATACAACTTATGGGCAAGCTCTTCATTAAAACCAGTATGAACCTTTAATTTTTCAGGATAAATACGGGCAGCATGCCTTAAGTGTTCTTCGTATTCGTAATCACCCGTTCCAAGAATGATGATTTGAATATCCTCTTGTAGAAGATCGCGCAGGACACATTTCACTAAATCAAGTCCCTTTTGCTTCGTTAGTCTTGAGATCATTACGAGTAAAGGAGTTCTTGAGCTTTGTGGCAGGTCAAACCGTTTTTGAATCTCGCTCTTATTGATTGATTTTTTTTGGTGATTATTCGCTGTATAGGTTTGGTAAATCAATTCATCCTCCGCTGGATTGTAAAAGTCCTCGTCTATTCCATTTAGAATACCAAGGAGATCTTCATTTCTCTCCCTCAGAAGTCCATCCAGTTTTTCACCAAAGACTGGCGTTTGAATCTCCTCTTTATAGGTCGGGCTTACGGTGGTGATTTTATCCGCTGCAACCAATGCACCCTTCATAAAGTTAACATTGCCAAAAAACTCTAAGGTGTTTGGACGAAAGACTTGATAGTCGAGTCCAAGTAAATCACCGAGCACCTCTTTAGGAAATATACCCTGAAATTGAAGATTATGAATCGTAAACATCGTCTTAATTAGACCGTACCCTTTTCTCTTGTAATATTCCGTTCTTAATAGAAAAGGAATCATCGCCGTATGCCAATCATGACAATGCATAACATCAGGAAAAAAATTCAGCTGAGCGATTGTTTCAAGTACGGCCCGATTAAAATAGGCAAATCTCTCGCCATCATCATAATAGCCATAGAGATTTTCTCGCTTAAAATAGTATTCATTATCTACAAAATAGTAGGTAACCCCCTGATGAGTAAGCTCTTCAATGCCACAATATTGATTTCTCCAACCAACAGGAACAGTAAATTCTTTTATCTTTTTCATTTCCATTTTATACTCTTCAGAAATGGTTCCATATTTAGGTAAAATTACCCTAACATCTGTTCCTAGGTTTTTTAGTTCTTTAGGAAGTGAACCAGCAACATCTGCTAGACCTCCAGATTTTGCAAAAGGACCACATTCCGAAACAGCAAATAATACTTTCACGAGTTCATCAACGCTCCTTGTTTCGTTCCTTTTCGAATCACATATGGGGAACGAGCAGTTCCGACTAAGTGGGTTCCTGCCTCTACTCTCACATCTTTATCTAGAATAACTGAATCTAGATAACAATTCTCTTCTATATGGCATTTCTGCATGATAATACAGTTCTTAATCACTGCACCTTTACCAATTTTAACTCCACGGGAAACGATACTATTTTCAACATGACCATTAATTAAACAGCCATTTGCAATCATTGCGTTTTTCACTTCAGAACCTTTTACATATTTGGTCGGAGGTTCGTCCTTTACCTTTGTAATAATCGGCTGTTCTTTGATAAAGAGTTTTTTCCATACATCAGGCTGCAACAAGTTCATGCTAGTAGAAAAGTAGTTTTCAATGGTATCAATCATTACCGCATGACCCTCATAATTATAGCGGCAAATCGTGTAGTCATTATGTAGATCATTTACTACATCCTTCATGCACGTATATCCTGTTTCATTTCTTGTTTCAATTAGCTTTATTAATAAAGAAGTTTTAATTAAATACATCTCCATTGGACGGCCATCTTTATGATGGATTTCAGTGATATCACATCCATTTTCGCTATGCCAATTAAGAACAGAATGAAAGGTCATGTTAAAAACGGTATAACAATTAGAAATAATTGCATATTCCTGTGTACTTCGATAAAAGAAGTCCAGATTCGCGGCAAAATGCTCAAATGATCCGATTTTATTACCGTCGTTATCAACAATTGGAGACGGGAAAAAGAAAAGTCCATCCCGCTTTCGATTTAGATCCCAGTTTTTTCCTGAACCAAGATGATCCATAAGCGAGCGATATTGCATTTTTGGAAAAATAGCTACACTTCGTATCCCTGAATTCACCATATTTGATAACACAAAATCTATAATCCGATATCTACCCGCAAAAGGTAGTGCTGCCAGTGACCGGTGAGTTAATAAATCTTCCAAATCCTCATGGTAAGTAGTGGCATCAATGACACCTAAAAGCTTTCTTTTCACTCCGAACCCCTCCAATTAATAAAATAGGAAACGCCTTTTCAGGGGCCTACTTTAGCCCCTAAATATTAATTAAAAAGCAGGATACAGTCCGCTTAACATTTCGTTCGTAACTAAAACAATCTCCCCATCAAAAGAACGAATTACTGTTCCGTCTGGTATTTGAACGTCGCACGGAACAATTGCTTTTTCAATCAAGCAATTATTTCCGATTGTGGCATCTGGCATGATGACAGATTCCTTAATAATAGAGCCGCTTCCCACCGTTACCCCTTGGAATAATACAGATTGATCGATTTCACCTTCAATCGTACATCCCTCATTGATTAATGATTCCTTAACCACTGCATTTGGTGAGATATATTGTGGAGGTTGGTTCGGATTGACAGAGTATATTCTCCAATCATGATCAAATAAATCTAGGTCACAATCCTCTCCTAACAAATCCATGTTTGCTTCCCAAAGGCTTTGCACCGTTCCAACGTCCTTCCAATATCCTTTAAATGGATAAGCAAACATTTTCTTATTTTCCTCTAAAAGCATCGGAATCACATCTTTACCAAAATCATGGCTTGATTCAGGATTTCGGTCGTCCATTTCTAAAAATTCCTTTAGAACATTCCAGCTGAAAATATAAATGCCCATGGAAGCAAGATTGTTCTTTGGATTCGCCGGTTTTTCCTCAAACTCTACTATTCTCATATCCTCGGTTGTATTCATGATGCCAAATCGACTCGCTTCGACCCACGGTACCTCGATTAAGGAAATCGTTACATCTGCCCTTTTTTGAATATGATAGTCAAGCATACTTTCATAGTTCATTTTGTAGATATGGTCACCAGATAGGATTAATACATATTCCGGCTGATATTGCTTCAGATAATTTAAGTTTTGATAGATGGCACTTGCAGTACCTGTATACCACTTAACTTCAGAAGATTCACTGTATGGAGGTAAAACGGTAACTCCTCCATCTTTACGATCTAGGTCCCATGCACTGCCAATTCCAATATAAGAATTTAACAGCAAGGGTTGGTATTGAGTAAGAACACCGACCGTATCTATACCAGAATTTGCACAGTTGCTTAGCGTAAAATCTATAATACGGTATTTTCCACCAAATGGTACCGCTGGCTTTGCCAAATCCTTTGTTAGGGAATTAAGTCTGCTACCTTTCCCTCCTGCTAATAGCATGGCTACGCACTTTTTCTTTGCCATTTCCTTTTCGCTCCTTTCGTTTTTTAACCGGTCTAATTATTTGAAAACCGAATGGGGGAATGCTGATGTCTATTGAGTATGTTTGACCATGGAATGGTTCTTCTAATGCAACAATGGTCTTTTTGTTAACCATTCCCTTTCCACCGTATTCTTTTTGATCACTAGTGAAAATTTCTCGATACTCTCCTGGTAGAGGAACACCGACTTTATATACTGGGTAACTGACGCCAGTGAAGTTGCAAATAATGATTAAATGATCCTCTTCTTTTTTACCTTTTCGAATAAAGGAGAAGATTGATTGATGACTGTTATCCACGTCAATCCATTGAAACCCTTCCTGTAAATGATCCAGTTCATAAAGGGCTTTTGAGCGCTTATACACCTTAGTTAGCACTTTCACATAGTCATTTAGGCTTCGGTGCATGTCATAGTCCATTAAGTGCCAATCAAGTTGTTCTTTATCCTTCCATTCGGCAAACTGCCCAAATTCAAATCCCATAAATAAAAGTTTTTTTCCTGGGTGTGCAAACATATAGCCGAGCAGAAGCCTTAATTGAGCAAATTTTTCCCAGTATTCGCCTGGCATCTTATCTAGCAACGATTTCTTCCCATGTACCACTTCATCATGTGAAAAGGGGAGCATAAAGTTTTCTGAAAACGCATATAAAAGTGAAAAAGTAACTTTTGAATGGGCCTGCTGCCTTAAATATGGAGGGGTTTCCATATATTCCAACATGTCATTCATCCAACCCATATTCCATTTGTAATCAAAGCCAAGACCGCCATAATGGACGGGTGCTGTAACTTGTGGAAAATCAGTTGAATCCTCACCAATCATTAAAAAATGTGGATCGTATTCATGAATTTCTTGATTTAATTTCTTTAAAAAATTTATTCCAAATGGATTCTCACTCTTACCGTTTGATGCATTCGGCCAATAAATGATATTTGCCACCGCATCCATTCGGAAACCATCAATATGGAAATATTCCATCCAATACCGAGCATTTGAAATGAGGAAACTTTGAACTTCTCCCTTATCAAGGTCAAAGTTTGCTGTACCCCATACAAGATTTTCTCTATCGCATTCATGCTTATAGGAATAGATATGAGTACCATCAAAGCGATAAAGTCCATGAGCATCTTTACAAAAATGTCCTGGTACCCAATCAAGAATGACACCAATACCATTCTGATGACATTGGTCTACAAACTGTCGAAAGTCATCTGGTGTTCCATACCTTGAAGTGACTGAGAAATAACCTGTACCTTGATAACCCCATGAATCGTCGAGCGGGTGCTCGACAATTGGCAACAGCTCTATATGAGTAAAACCATGCTCAATTACGTACGGTATTAGCTCTGATGCTAGTTCTTGATAAGTTAAGTATTCATTGTTGGTTTTCTTCCTCCAGGAACCCATATGAACCTCATAAATGATGGCTGGTTCAGATAGGAAGTTCTTTTTTCCTCTACGATTCATCCAATGATTATCTTGCCACTTATAGTTATTTAGTGAATAAACGATCGAAGCCGTCATTGGTCTTATTTCAGAATAAAACGCGAATGGATCTGCCTTTAGCAATCTTTCTCCCGTTTGTGAGAAAATTTCATACTTATAAAGACTTCCTGTCATGTCCTGCTTCAAGATTAGAATCCATACGCCTTCATTGTTAACCCTTTGTAATTCATACCCTTCACCATTCCAGTTGTTAAAATCCCCTGCAAGTCTTACCTGACGGGCATTAGGGGCCCATACGCAAAAGCGTGTGTATACTTGATCGGAATTCTTGAAGATATGAGCGCCAAAAAGCTGATGACTTTGAAAGAAGTTTCCTTCATGAAATAAGTGCAGCTGATAATCAGTAGGAAATAACGTGTTCACTGTCATGGCTATCCTCATCCCCATTGAAAATATGTATTTCAAAGACCAATTATAATTCCAAATGGTTGATATGCCTCCAAAAACTTTTTTATCTTTTCTGACAATTACTGTTGTAAACTGCTATAAAGAGGCATTTTCCAACAATATTCAACACCAAACGACAAATAAAACATCGTGAATCGACAGGAATCTTTAAAGTTTTTCTGATTTTTTTTATAAAAATCCTTTAAAAAAATTATTTGATTTATAACACGTTAAAGTAGTAAATTTTTAAGAAATGCAGTATTTTGTAAGCGTTATCAATTTTGGTTCCGGGTGAAAATCCTCTAAATTGTTATTTCCCTATAATATTTTCACGGTTGATGAGGTTTGTGATTCTTAAAATGGAGTAAAGGGACCTTTTAGCTAGTGTATGAGGAAATAGTCACAGAAATGGAGAGATGAATTTTTAAAGCTGCTTTGGTCACATATGAGGGGAATGGCCTAGGGTGCTCGATTAGTCTTGAATGTAGCATTTGGTTACGTACATGCCGTCTATGTTACCCATATGGTTGTTTTATGTTGTGTTCGGTCACGTAGGGGTCGTCTACGTTACCCATAGGATTGTTTTACGTTGTGTTCGGTCACGTAGGAGCCGTCTATGTTACCCATACGATTGTTTTACGTTGTGTTCGGTCACGTAGGAACCGTCTATGTTACCCATAGGATTGTTTTATGTTGTGTTCGGTCACGTAGGAGCCTTCTAAGTTACCCATATAGTTGTTTTAAGTTGTGTCCGGTCACGTAGGAACCGTCTACGTTACCCATATGGTTGTTTTACGTTGTGTTCGGTCACGTAGGGGTCGTCTACGTTACCCATATGGATTTTTTACGTTGTGTTTGGTCACGTAGGAGCTGTCTACGTTACCCATACGATTGTTTTACGTTGTGTTCGGTCACGTAGGAACCGTCTACGTTACCCATATAGTTGTTTTAAGTTGTGTCCGGTCACGTAGGAACCGTCTACGTTACCCATATGGTTGTTTTACGTTGTGTTCGGTCACGTAGGGGTCGTCTACGTTACCCATATGGATTTTTTACGTTGTGTTTGGTCTCGTAGGAACCGTCTACGTTACCCATGTGGTTGTTTTACGTTGTGTTTGGTCACGTAGGAGCTGTCTACGTTACCCATAGGATTGTTTTATGTTGTGTTCGGTCACGTAGGAGCCGTCTACGTTACCCATA
>NZ_JBCNAC010000010.1:0-1942 GCF_050477885.1 Neobacillus rhizosphaerae | reverse complement strand
GTTGTGTTTGGTCACGTAGGGGTCGTCTACGTTACCTATACGATTGTTTTACGTTGTGTTCGGTCACGTAGGAGTCGTCTACGTTACCCATACGATTGTTTTAAGTTATGTTCGGTCACGTAGGGGTCGTCTACGTTACCCAAATGGATTTTTTACGTTGTATTCAGTCATGTAAAAAATCCACCTTTCACAATCAATAATCTTAATCCAAGCTTCCTCTAAAAAGAACACAAAAAAACTGATGATAATATATCATCAGTTTTTTTGTATGACCCCTACGGGATTCGAACCCGTGTTACCGCCGTGAAAGGGCGGTGTCTTAACCGCTTGACCAAGGGGCCGAAAATTAAATTATATGGCAGAGAAGAAGGGATTCGAACCCTCGCGCCGGTTACCCGACCTACTCCCTTAGCAGGGGAGCCCCTTGAGCCACTTGGGTACTTCTCTATATGGCTCCGCAGGTAGGACTCGAACCTACGACCGATCGGTTAACAGCCGATAGCTCTACCACTGAGCTACTGCGGAATAATACATGGTGGGCCTAAATGGACTCGAACCATCGACCTCACGCTTATCAGGCGTGCGCTCTAACCAGCTGAGCTATAGGCCCATATTATGGAGCGGGTGATGGGAATCGAACCCACTACATCAGCTTGGAAGGCTGAGGTTTTACCAGTAAACTACACCCGCAAAATAAATGGGGCGACTGATGGGAATCGAACCCACGAATGCCTGAACCACAATCAGGTGCGTTAACCACTTCGCCACAATCGCCGTAATAAAAATTATTTACTTTAAAATATAAATGGTGGCTCAGGACGGAATCGAACCGCCGACACAAGGATTTTCAGTCCTTTGCTCTACCGACTGAGCTACTGAGCCAACATATGGCGGTCCGGACGGGACTCGAACCCGCGACCTCCTGCGTGACAGGCAGGCATTCTAACCAACTGAACTACCGGACCATATTGCGGGGACAGGATTTGAACCTGCGACCTTCGGGTTATGAGCCCGACGAGCTACCAGACTGCTCCACCCCGCGACGGTAAAAATTATTAAGTTTGGAGCATGCTCCATGTTTTGTTACTGACTGTCCCCATCTCAGAAAGCTATTCAAGTAGCAGGTCGATGGTGGCAATAAAAATTATTTAATTCTGAAATAATATGGCGGAGGAAGAGGGATTCGAACCCCCGCGCGGTTTAACCCGCCTGTCGGTTTTCAAGACCGATCCCTTCAGCCGGACTTGGGTATTCCTCCATATTATTAAAAGTTTCTGGTGGACCTTGTAGGACTCGAACCTACGACCGGACGGTTATGAGCCGTCTGCTCTAACCAGCTGAGCTAAAGGTCCAATTTCTAAAAAATTATTTGGTAGCGGCGGAGGGGATCGAACCCCCGACCTTACGGGTATGAACCGTACGCTCTAGCCAGCTGAGCTACACCGCCAAATAGTTAATAAAATTATGGTGGAGCCTAGCGGGATCGAACCGCTGACCTCCTGCGTGCAAAGCAGGCGCTCTCCCAGCTGAGCTAAGGCCCCATAATAAGTAAGAAGAATGGTCGGGAAGACAGGATTCGAACCTGCGACCCCTTGGTCCCAAACCAAGTGCTCTACCAAGCTGAGCTACTTCCCGTTAAAGTGCGCCCTGAGAGATTCGAACTCCCGACCTTTTGATTCGTAGTCAAACACTCTATCCAGCTGAGCTAAGGGCGCATATGAATTAAATAAACTTAAGTGGTGCCGAGGACCGGAATCGAACCGGTACGGTAGTCACCTACCGCAGGATTTTAAGTCCTGTGCGTCTGCCAGTTCCGCCACCCCGGCACATATGGAGCGGAAGACGGGATTCGAACCCGCGACCCCCACCTTGGCAAGGTGGTGTTCTACCACTGAACTACTTCCGCATATAAAATCAAATGATGCGGGTGAAGGGAGTCGAA
>NZ_JBCNAC010000009.1:0-65230 GCF_050477885.1 Neobacillus rhizosphaerae | reverse complement strand
CCACGGGCATTTGACACTTCCCCTACTTACCGGTCGGGCTTCTTTCCATTTGAGTGGGACATAAAATACCACCGTATCAAGGACTTTGACTGTGCCAAATATTATACAATATCTTTCAAAAAAAAGACCCTCGGTTTCTTTAACCGAAGGCCATAAATGGGATCTTACATTTTACCGTATAAATCTTCTAATGGTTTCATAATGATCTGATTTAGTTCACCAATAATCATACTCATCCGTTGTTCCGCCTGCATCAGATTAGCAATTTTAGGATTCTGCTGAACGAGTCCAACTGTGGACTGTGCCTGTTGAACCTCTTGCTCAGAAATATCTTGGCCCATCATTTGTTTTTGGGATAAGTTCATTTGAATTTGACGGAATTGATCAAACATCTGCTTTGCTTGAGGATCAGCGTTAACTTCTTTATACGCCTCTTGTAATTGAGTATACTCAGCACTCTGACGGATCGCTGTTTCTAATGCATAAGCGGTATCATATAAATTCACTGCCACTCTAGTTCACTCCTTTTTTGAATAACATTTCCTAACAACTATAACAAACTATTCCGATAAACGCGAGAATGTTCAAATCACCTTACCGATTGATTTGACATACCATACTATATCAGCAAATACCCAGATGCAAAGTAAATGAGGAGTGTGTATGTCATATCCGTTAATCCCCATTACGATGATTCCAACAAAAATGGATAATGAAAACAAGTACGTTTTACAAATGTCAGATTCATTAGTTGCTCAATTACAATTAAATAAAGGGCAGCATATAAAAGTTACGATCGGACAAAAAACAATAACAATGTATGTGCGGCAATTCGCAGGCGCAGTGAACGAATTATATTTATCTGAATCTACTCTTAAAGACTTTCGACTTCCATTTAGAAAGTTAACGCTCCAAGCCATGTATCAACCGGACACTCAAGAACTGTCCCTCGGTCCTATCATTGGTTTATTAACCGATTTACCTTCCACTAACACTAGTGACATTCATTTTCGTTCCATCCATGCCTTCTGTGAAGAGCTACATCAGGAAGTGACTGTGCGTGGTGGTTTCTTTTACGTGTTTACTTATGATCAACTTATGGGCCAAGGGTATTATTTTGAAAATGGCAAATGGACCTTAGCTAAACTCCCCTTACCAAATGTGATTTATAACCGTATACACTCTAGAAGACTCGAGAAACAGAAGTACTACTTAGAGTTTCGCCAAAGACTCGAACAATTAATGATTCCTCTATTTAATGACCGCTTTCTCTCCAAATGGGAGATTTATGAACATGTAAGGGAAGAGAATCAGCTTACACCATTTATTCCGGAGACAAAAATCTTTTCTAAAGATCATCTGAAAGAGTTTGTTAAAAAATATAAGACGATATTCCTAAAACCTATCCATGGGAGCCAAGGAAGAAACATTATAAAAATCAGCAAGAATACTGAAGAAACCCACTATACACTTCAAACCTCCTTATCCGTTGAGTTAAAAGAATGGTTAGCACAGTATACCATTGACGAGATTTATCAACTTTTAAAGCCCATACTTAATAATCGTATCTATATTATTCAACAAGGCATTGACCTAATCACCCACAACTCTTGTGCAGTGGACTTTAGAGTCTTGTGCCACAAAAACATAAATGACGATTGGAAGGTAACTTCGACAGTGGCACGAATTGCAGCGGAACAGGAATTTGTGTCCAATATAGCAAGAGGTGGAACCATTACACGACCTATATATGCTTTAAAGAATGGGATGACTCAAAAAAAGGCGATAGAAGCCATTGCCCTTATGAAGGAATTAGCAATTGAGACAGCTTCGGTCATTAGCCATCATACTGAAGGTTTGTTTGGTGAACTTGGAATTGATATAGGAATAGATCAAGCCGGTAAACCGTGGTTAATTGAAGTAAATTCTAAACCTTCCAAGAACTTTGAGGATGGTTTAGGAAAAATAAGACCGTCTGCCAAAGCAATTATTCAATTTTGTACAGAACTTGCTTTTGACTTTGATGTCGTGAAGGAGGATTTTACTTGATTACGCTTGGAATTATGACTTTAACTATGGATAGTGAACAGTCTTATATTAACGATATAGCTCGTCATGCTAAAGAATGCCAAATGGAGGTTTTCCGGTTCTCTCCATCTCTGATTAATCCACACACGCTTATGGTTAACGGGAGAAAATATCAGCCTATGGACCAATCCTGGGTAGAATGTGAATGTCCTGTTCCAACCATTATTTATGATCGATGTTTTTACGGAGATGATGACCATTCCAAACAATGCATGCCAATTGTCTCCTGGCTAAAAAGCAGGCAGGATATTACTTTTTTAGGATATGGATTACCAAATAAACTTGAATTATATCATTCATTGAAAGATACTCTTCTATCTTCTTACCTTCCTGTAAGTCAAGCCGTATCAGAACCAGCCATAATCATACAAAAATTATCTTCCCATCAGAGAGTTATTTTAAAACCAGTTAACGGGTCACAAGGGTACGGTATTTATTATCTAAAAAGGAATGATAGAAGCTATCAAGTAAAAACAGAAAAAAACAAAGAAATTATTACACGGATTTTTCCAAATGAAACGAAGCTTCTTCTTTGGCTAAACACATTGCTAAAAAAGCATAAGTATCTCCTACAACCATATCTAGAATTATCCAATAATGAATTACAGCCATTCGATATACGTGTTCTTCTTCAAAAAGATGAAAAAGGGGACTGGGTTGAACGTGGTAGAGGGGTGCGTGTAGGCAGTACAGGGGGTATCTTATCAAACTTAAGTGCTGGTGGTTCCGTGTTCCCTTTTAATACCTGGCTTAAAACGATACCAACTATAACTG
Organism: Neobacillus rhizosphaerae; assembly: GCF_050477885.1. Lineage (GTDB taxonomy): Bacteria > Bacillota > Bacilli > Bacillales > Cytobacillaceae > Neobacillus > Neobacillus rhizosphaerae_A. Next base: position 62,368 of record NZ_JBCNAC010000009.1, on the reverse strand, counting down.
CTGAGTATATCCGCCAAGAATTAATTTATATTCTCACGAACCTCCCATCCATTTTAGAACAGGAATTTATGCCTTTATTTGAAATTGGAATTGATATAGGCGTGGCAAAAAATGGAGGTTTATGGATTCTTGATATGAATTCAAAACCTGGAAGAAAGGTTCTTTTACAAACCCAACCAGATGTTCAGGAGGTACTTTCGCGCGCTCCCCTCCTTTATGGAAAATACCTTTCTCAGTCGGAAGAAACTGAAAGGAAGATCTATTATGAGAAAACATTATCTCATTGAGATAATTGAAAATGACCAAATGGTTGTTTTTTGCCCACCAGCTATTATTCGAGATAAACAAATAAAAAGTATTGCTTTTGGTTCAAAATCTGTGGAGGTGGATTTCCTTCCACATCCAGACAATGAAGAGACAATCGTAATGAGTAGGAGAATTCAAAAAGCCATTCAACTCCCCTCCTTTAATGTCCCCCTTCATGCGTTCATAGACAATCAAATTCTTTCTATCGGTCCACTTGTGGGCATATTTACGGCAGGTTTTACAACCGACCCATTACTTCCAATGGGTGAGAGAACGACTTTTTTTGCAAAACTACTCTCTGTTAATAAAACCGTAGGTGCCCTACCTTTTGTCTTTGGAGAACAGCATATTAATTGGAAACAAGGAACGATTGAAGGGTATTTTTATCATCAACATTCATGGGAAACAGTGGATGTGCCATTTCCAAATGTAATTTACGACCGTCTTCCCAATAGGAGAAGTGAGGGAAATCCTAAACTAATTATGGTTAGGGACAGATTGCAAAAGGAATATCTTATTCCGTGGTATAATCCGGGATTCTTTAATAAGCTTGATATTTACGAGCGGCTTCAACAGGACACATCAGTGACAAGCTATCTTCCTGAAACCTTTCCTTTTATCTCTTTTTCTATTATCGAAACCATGTTATCCAAATATGGTCATATTTTTATAAAGCCCAAAAATGGCAGCCTGGGGTTAGGTGTTCATCAAATTATTTATGACAAATTAACGGACGATTATTATTGTCGATACCAGGACAGAGAAGGAACAAACCGCTTGCGTAAATTCTCTACTTTAGAAAAACTATTCAACTCTGTTTTTGCGAATCAATCACTGGAAAACATGATAGTTCAACAAGGCATTCACTTGCTCAGAAACGAACAGCGTTCTATAGACTTTCGTGTTCATACGAATAAAGACGAATTTGGGAAGTGGCATATGACCGCGATTGCAGCAAAAATTGCTGGCCCTGGCAGCGTGACAACGCATACTAGGAGTGGTGGAGAAATTAAAACAATGGAAGAGATTTTCCCTAAAGAAGTATGCAATTTATACACAGAAAAGTTGTCTACCGCAGCTCTAATACTCAGTTCTGCTCTTGATCAAGTAATTGAAGGAATAATTGGTGAGATTGGCTTTGATTTAGGGATTGACCGGAATGGAGAGGTTTGGCTTTTTGAAGCAAATTCAAAACCAGGCCGTTCCATTTTTAGTCATCCTGAATTAAAGGAGTTTGATTTACAAACTAGTAAGCTTTCCATTGCATTTGCCGTTTTTCTTACCGAACAATCCTTTTTACACCCTGAGGAACTTTTCAAATGATTTCTAAAAGTGAGCATCCACTAATTGGCATTATGACTGCAAAGAAAGCAAATGGAACGTTAGCTGGGAATGGGCTCCTCTTTATAGAATTACAAAAAAAGCTTATTTCATTAAACGGAATAAGCTTTGTTTTTACTCCAGAGGATGCAGATGAAGAACGAATCATTGGCTATTCCTACTCCCCTGATAAAAAATGCTGGAGAAAAGAAACATTCCCATATCCAGATTTAGTTTATAATCGCATTCCCTTTCGAAAATCAGAGCACGACTTATCAAGCCAAAGATTTTTTTCTAGGTTAAAAGAAAGAAAGATTCCGTATTTTAATCCTTGTTTTATTGATAAGTATGAGCTCTATGATCTGTTTAAAAATCATGATGTCCTTCACCGCTACCTTCCACAAACTATACAGGTCAATCACAAGAAAGAATTTGCTTTATTCCTAAACAAACATACAAGCATTTATTTAAAACCCGCACAGTCAGCCAAAGGTAAAGGAATATTTCGCTTAAAAATGATTGGCTCGGAACAACTCCAGCTTGATTCTGTTCAACTGATTGAAAACTTTAGTTCCTTAGACGACTTTTGGGAGAAATGGAGTAAGAAACTGCTAGAAAAAAACTATTTGGCACAAGAAGAAATACATTCTGCGAAATATGAAGGGGCTCGTTTTGATTTTCGTATTTTAGCACACGCTGAATATGATAATTATATTGTTACTGGGGTTGGCATTAGGCAATCCCACAAACAAGTCATTACCACGCATATACCATCTGGAGGAAAACTCCTTCCTTATAAGCTACTGCAATCAAATGAACATGATCAATTCTTTGAATTGATTGTCCCTTTAATCGGCAGTGAATTATCAACTAAGTTTGGCTATTTTGGTGAATTTTCAATTGATGCCTGCATTAGTGAAGATGGTGAGTATTATATCTATGAGGTAAACTCGAAGCCGATGAGTTTCGATGAACGACATATTGAAGATAGAAAAATAGAACAGCTTTGCCGCCTATTTCTTCAGTGGATAAAAAACTAACTGAAAATTTTATTTAAATACTCATTTATTAGAGGTAATCTATTAGTAAAGACACTTTAATGAATGGGGGTTAGTAGCATGATTATGCACTTTCAGTTCAAACCGTTATTTGATAACAAGAATATTCCTGGTTGGAATTTTTCCTTTTACTATAAAAAACAAAGATATACTGGCATATATCATCAGGCAGGAAAGATCGAATGGACAACAAACACGCCTGAACTAGAAGAGATTGATTCCCTAACGAGCCAAATTCATGAGTTAATGCTTTATCATGTGTACGAATAATTCTGAATGAAAATGTTTCCTTTCCATAAACTATTGTTAGAAATGTGGAAGGGATTGGTGAAAATGAAAGGAAGAAAAAATAATACAACTGACCAGGGTTCTGCCTATGAGGGTCGTGACCAGGCATTTGTAGATGTGGACCGGATGATTAATGAGGGGCTCTCCGGTGGGTCCGTGCATTCTCGCTATGAATCAACAAATATTGAAGAAGCACGTGAACTCCCTGAGGAGCAACCACCATATGAGTGCGATTAAATCCAAAGAGAACGAGCTGACCTTAAATAAAAAGGTTCAGCTTTTTTTATTGTCCTACTACCTTTGTTATAATAAAAGGAATTAAAATTATATAGAAAATTTAAACAAGGGAACTAAACTATGCTAAAAAAATTATTGTTATTATATGAGAATTCCATTTTGTTCACTGAAAAACCGAAAAATCCATCTGACCAATTTTATGTTTTTTTTAATGATATAGGAGATGAATGGATTGGAATCCCAAAGAATGAGATCAGCGATAAGGAATTAACCCTTTTAAAAACGATCTATACATTTGTTGATTATCAAACAGACTTGGTTCCATCGACCGCTAAGGGATGGTACGATTTTTTATTGGTAGACGGGCCTCCTCCCATATACCCATCAGATACCTATTTTCGTTTCATACAATTTCATATTAACAATAGCGATGTCAGTCAGATAGAAATGGAATCAGCCTTAAAAGGATTTTTCACAGAAGAAGTCAGTATCATTTGGGAAAGCAGCAGGCGAGGAATTGTCATTGAAGAAAAGAAACAGGTATCTTTATCTGAAGAAGAATTAAAATCCATGTCTGAAACATTGGAAAGTGATTTTTATGCCAAAACTTCTTTCTTTATTGGAAAATTCCATCCCATCTCAGAGCAGCTTCGATTAAAATTTCTTCAGGAAAAGGAATATTTTTCTTTTGGAATGTCCTATCAAGGAACACATGATATCTTTACCTTTGAGCATATTTTCCCAGCGTATTTAGCTGCCCACTTGCCAATGGAATTAAAGAAAAGAGGCGTTCAAGGAATAGCTGAAGTATTTACTGAGGACCAAGACTTGTTCTCGACTTTAAAAGTTTTTCTAGAAAGCAATTTAAATGCGAGTTTGACGGCTAAAAAATTGTATATTCACAGGAATACGCTCCAATATCGTATCGATAAATTTCACGAGAAAACAGGCATAGGCTTAAAGGATTTTTATGGAGCCTTTACTGTTTTCCTAGCCTGTCTACTTTTTGAACAAAATCACAAATAACAATGTGCCTAAAAAAAGCGTTTTCATTTTTGTGCAACTTGTCTATTCTGATTCTTTCACTTTACCTGTAAACTAGGGTTATCAACAGTACTAGGAGGAATCACTAGTGGCAGAACTTAAATTAGACCATATTTATAAAATTTATGATAACAAGGTAACAGCCGTTCAAGATTTCAATTTACACATTGAAGACAAGGAATTTATCGTATTCGTTGGACCATCTGGTTGTGGTAAGTCAACAACACTTCGAATGATTGCTGGACTTGAAGATATTTCAAAAGGTGATTTTTTCATTGATGGAAAAAGAGTAAACGATGTAGCTCCAAAGGACCGTGACATCGCGATGGTTTTCCAAAACTACGCTCTTTATCCACACATGACTGTATATGATAACATGGCTTTCGGTTTAAAACTACGTAAATTCCCTAAGGATGAAATTGATCGTCGTGTCAAAGAAGCAGCAAAAATTCTAGGATTAGAAGCTTACTTAACACGTAAACCAAAAGCTCTTTCAGGTGGTCAGCGTCAGCGTGTTGCTCTAGGACGTGCGATTGTGCGTGATGCAAAAGTATTCTTAATGGACGAACCATTATCAAACCTTGATGCAAAGCTTCGTGTACAAATGCGTGCTGAAATTGCAAAGTTACACCGCCGTTTAGATACAACAACTATTTATGTTACTCACGACCAAACAGAAGCCATGACAATGGCGACAAGATTAGTCGTTATGAAAGACGGGATCATTCAGCAAGTAGGTTCACCAAAAGAAGTGTATGAAAAACCTGAAAATGTTTTCGTAGGAGGTTTCATTGGTTCTCCTGCTATGAACTTCTTTAATGGTAAGCTAGAAGACGGTAAGTTTGTGATTGGGAAAAATTCAATCGCTGTTCCAGAAGGAAAAATGAAATTCCTTCGTGAGCAAGGCTATGTAGGAAAGTCCATTATTCTTGGGGTTCGCCCAGAAGATATTCATGATGAGCCAGTTTTCATTGATGCATCTGTAGGTACAAAAATCTCAGCAAAAATTGATGTAGCGGAATTAACAGGAGCGGAATTAATGGTTTACTCCTCTCTTAGTGACCAAGATTTTGTCGCACGCCTTGATTCACGTGCAGATGTTCACCCTGGCGATACAGTAGATCTAGCATTTGATTTAAACAAAGCTCATTTCTTTGATGCAGATACAGAATTTAGAATCCGTCCATAATGTTTTTAAAAATCAAGAGGCAGACTCATCATGGGTCAGCCTCTTATTCTTTTATGAAAATAAGCTCATCGTTATCACAGACTGGACACCGGTATAGATGCGGGCATTTTTGTCCAGAATGGGAATCAGGGTACCCGTCTTCCATTTTCATTAAATCAATTTCCATATATGGACTATAGTCATCGTAATAATCACTTAACCTCCCACTTTCCATCATTGGATTTCCACACTTTGTACACAGAAGATAGACATCCCTCAAGCCATTACACACCGGGCAGATTGACATATGCTTCACCCTTTTGATTTTGATTAATCTTAGTTTGCGTTAGATTAACCGCCCTATGTAATGGAATAAATTACTAATTAATATTTCGAATAAGTCCTTCAGAATGATTCATAATAAACATTACAAAGCAACACAAACAAAGCGGTGGATGAAACAAACAACCATTTATAATATGGGTTAGGCCTAAGGTGGCAATATTATGGTTCAATTCCATACTGACCCCAAAATTATTAAGAGGAGTGTTATTCAACTATGGCAAGTAACAACAACTCTAATCAACTTTTAGTACCAGGCGTAGAGCAAGCATTAAGTCAAATGAAGTATGAAATCGCATCTGAATTTGGTGTAAACCTTGGTGCAGACACTACTTCACGTGCTAACGGATCTGTAGGTGGAGAAATCACAAAGCGTCTAGTTGCAATGGCTGAATCTCAACTTGGCGGCGGGTTCCAACGCTAATTTTTAGTAAAACCAAGAAAAATTAATAATATGGCTAAGCCCTCTCCTTTCTGGAGAGGGCTTTCACATTATTTTAAACCATATTTTCAGGCTTAATCCATTCTTCAAACTGTTCTGATGTAACATATCCCGTTTTTATTGCTGCTTCTCTTAATGAGCTATTTTCAATAAAGGCAAGCTTGGCAATTTCTGCTGCCTTTTCATAGCCGATATGCGGATTTAAAGCTGTAACCAGCATGAGTGATCGTTCTACATGTTCCTTGATGACCACCTCGTTTGCTTCTAGCCCAACCACACAATTTTTGTTAAAAGATCGGAGCCCATCAGTCAGAAGCCTGATTGATTGAATTAAATTAAAGATAATTACTGGCTTAAACACATTTAATTCAAAATTCCCTTGGCTTGATGCAAAGCCAATTGTTGCATCATTTCCAAATACCTGGCATGCAATCATCGTTAAAGCCTCGCTCTGAGTTGGATTTACTTTTCCCGGCATAATCGAACTCCCTGGCTCATTGACTGGAATGCTGATTTCCCCAATACCACTTCGCGGCCCACTTGCCAGCCATCTTACATCATTAGCAATTTTCATTAAATCGGCAGCTAACGCTTTAAGGGCTCCATGGACAAAGACAATTTCATCATGGCTAGTTAGTGCATGGAATTTATTTTCTGATGAACGGAATGAGTATCCTGTTAGGTGTGTCAGTTGCTCAGCCACCTTATCCCCAAATTGAGAGTCAGCATTAATACCAGTACCTACCGCCGTACCGCCAACGGCCAAGTCAAGTAAATGTTGATTCGCTTCCTTAATCATCTTTTCGTTTTTCTCAAGCATGAATCTCCATCCACTTATCTCTTGCCCTAATGTCAATGGGGTTGCGTCTTGTAAATGGGTTCTTCCAATTTTAACGATCTTTGCAAAATCCTGTTCTTTCTCTAATAACATATTTTTTAGTTCTATTATATTCGGTAAAAGTTTCTCGGTAATCATCATATAAGCCGCAATATGCATGGCAGCAGGGAAAGTGTCGTTAGAACTTTGCGACATATTAACATCATCATTTGGATGTATTTTCTCAAGGATTCCGTGCACTTCTAACCACTTGTTCCCAAGATGAGCTATTACCTCATTTACGTTCATGTTGGATTGAGTTCCGCTACCTGTTTGCCAAACAACCAATGGAAAATGTTCATCATATGTACCTTTAAGGATTTCATCACATACTTGAGCTATTGCTTTCTGTTTTGCTTCGCTGAGTTTACCTAACCTATAGTTAACTATTGCCGCTGTCTTTTTTATAAAAGTGAGCCCGTAGATTAGTTCAAGGGGCATTCTCTCGATACCAATTTTAAAGTTTTCTTTGCTCCTTTGTGTTTGAGCCCCCCATAACTTATCAACCGGGACTCGCACTTCACCAAGCGTATCCTTTTCTATTCGGAAATCCTCCATTACCTTCACCCCACTGTTTTTACTCTCCCATTATGTATACCCAATTTTAACCAATTTATTATAATAAAAAAACTGCGGACATTTTGTCCACAGCCTATGCTTTATAAATCGTATATCCGATATAATAAGAAAGAATTAAAAAACTACCAATTAACAGTACAACTGAATACTCACCCATATCCATCCCACCTTACATAATAATTTACATATCTAAACATTTTTAAGTTATCATAGAAAACCGGATGAACAAGTGATAGAAGTTACACTTTAGTGAATGAGGAGTGAATTTTTTGTGAACATTTGCCTTTTAGGTGCAACAGGTAGAGTTGGATCTGTAATTCTGGAGAATGCCCTGGAAAACAAGTTATCTGTAAAAGTACTCGTTAGAGACCGATCTAAATTACAAGTATCGTCTGATGGCCTTACTGTGAGGGAAGGAAATGTTTTAAATGAGAAGGATCTTGCCTTAACCATGATGGGAAGTACCGTGGTTATAAGTGCACTGAATACAGATAAAAGTACAACTCTTTCAGAATCGATGCCACTAATTATTAAACAAATGAAGCACCATGGAATTAAGCGAATAATTACAGTTGGTACTGCTGGGATTCTCCAAGCCCGCTCTGCACCAAATCTCTTTCGTTTTCAATCTTCTGAGTCCAAACGAAAGAGCACTCGTGATGCAGAAGAACACCTGAAAGCCTACTTATTGTTAAAGAACTCAGGGCTTGATTGGACCATTGTCTGTCCAACTTACTTACCTATTGGAGAAAGAGTGGGTCAATATAGATATGAAAAGGACTTTCTCCCAGAAGATCCGTCTTCTATTTCTATTTATGATACCGGTGATTTCACCTTTCAACAGCTGTTTTCTAGTGAATTTATAGGAGCTAGAGTGGGATTAACCTATTAAAAAGTGGAGTAACCAACTTGGTTACTCCTTTTCCTAGTTATCCAGCTAATTCTGGACTTCCCTGCTGAAGTTGATACATCTGATAATATTTACCTTTACTAGCCATGAGCTCCTCATGATTGCCTTTTTCTACAATAACCCCTCTGTCTAACACCAAAATTTGGTCAGCATTTCGAATAGTGGATAATCGGTGGGCGATGATAAAAGTGGTTCTTCCTTTCTTAAGTACATCCATTGCTTCCTGAATAAGTGCTTCCGTTTCAGTATCAATACTTGAGGTCGCCTCATCGAGTATAAGAATAGCGGGATTAAATGCTAAGGCACGTGCAAAAGATATTAACTGCCGCTGTCCACTTGAGAGAGTACTTCCCTTTTCAATCACTGGTTCATCAAAACCATGTTCTAGATTTCTAAATACTTTATCCGCCCCAACATCTCTAAGCGCTTTTTCCACTGTTTCTCTTGAAATGGAAGGATCGTTTAGGCTTACGTTTGAAGCAATGGTTCCGGTAAACAAATATGGGTCCTGTAAGACAATCCCCATATGATTCCTAATCGTTTGGCGAGGAATAGTTTTAATATCCTTCCCATCTATAGTTATCTGCCCTTTCTGAACATCATAAAAGCGGAATAGTAGGTTCATAATGGAGCTTTTTCCGGAACCTGTATGACCTACTAATGCAATCGTTTCTCCTTGGGTTGCCTCGAAATCAATGCCTTTTAATACATATTCACCTTCTTTATAACCAAAAGAAACATGATCGAACTTTACATTTCCTTTAAAGCGGTCAGTCCTCTCCTTGCTAACATCTTCCCCAGATTCATCCATTAATTTAAATACCCGTTCCCCCGCAACTAATGCCTGTTCTAAGTTAGCTAACTGATTGACAATCCCTTGAACTGGCTGGAACAAACGGTTAATGTAATCAACAAAAGCATATAACATCCCTAAGGAAATAACGTTGGCTGGGAGCAATGCTTGTGCACCAAAATACCAGATGAATGCCACAAATACTAAATTCCTTAAAATCCCGACTAAATTATGTGAGGTTAAGCTATTCAAGCTTAATAATTTATTTTGATAGTGAAAATGCTCATGGTTAAGCTTTTCAAAATCTTCTTTTGTATCCCTTTCTTTACTAAATGCTTGAATGATACTCATTCCCTGGATAGATTCATTAATCATCGCATTTATATCACTATTTCGTGATCGTATGACACGGTTATACTTCGAAGCATATTTTCTGTAAAGAATCGTCCAGGCATATAAGATAGGTAATAACAATAAACAAATTGCAGCAAGCTTAACATTCAGAATGAACAAGGCCGCATAAATACCTGTAATATAAATGGCACTTGTAAAGAATGTAGCTAAAACCGTGACGTAAAGCTCTCTGATGGCTTCTGTATCATTTGTAATACGTGCCACCACTTTACCAGCTGGAAGGGTATCAAAGTATTGAATAGGTAATCGTTGAATCTGCCCAAAAACATCCTCACGCATCTTTTGAATAATCCGGTTGGCTGATTTTTTCAAGAAATAGCGTTCACCATATTGAAAAATAGCTGAAAGTACTAAAAGACCAAAATAGAGAGCTAATAATTGAAAAATACTCGGAATTTCCGGCTGATAAAATGCTAAAAGTTCTGAGCCATTCAGGATAGCCACCTGATATTCAGCCTTATTGCTTCCTTTTTGAATAGTAAGCATTTCTCCCTTTAAGCTTCTTTTTCCATCAAAATCAATCTTTTGGTCTACAAATACAAATGTTGAATTCACCTGCAAAATACGAATGGGTTTCCCTTTTTCATGATTGCTAGTGTGGTATTTTTCTCGTATATAATATTTCCCATTATATTTGACAGCCTTTGTGCCTGCTTTTGTTTCATACCAGGTGGATTCAATCCCTAAAATATGCTGATCAATGATATTCTTTGCAATAAACGGTCCAGCCAAATCAGTTACAACCGAGATGGTCAGCATGAACAAAGCAGCATAAATAATTTTCTTATATCCCAAAGCATAATTAACTAAACGACGTCCCGTTGTCATGCTGACACCTCACTCTCTACTCTACTTTCAATCTGCTGGCGTAAAAATTGCTCCTTATACCACCCGTCTTTTTCTAAAAGCTGTTCATGTGTTCCTTCTTCGATAATCCTGCCTTCATCCAAGACTAAAATATGATCGGCATGCTGTACTGCTGACATTCGATGGGTAGTAATAATGGTCGTTTTTTCTTTTCTTACTTTACGAATATTCTCGATGATTCTTTTTTCGGTTTTTGCATCGACCGCTGACAAGGAATCATCAAGGATAAGAATTTCTGGATTTCTAATTAATGCCCTCGCAATGGATATCCTTTGTTTTTGACCACCAGATAAAGCCACTCCTTTTTCACCAACAAGAGTATTTAGACCCTCAGGAAGCATGTCTAAATCTTTACGAAAGGCTGCTAAATCTATCGCGGTTTCTAAATCTTGCTCACTTGCCTCTCTTCTTCCAAAAAGGATATTTTCTTTCACGCTTTTTGAAAAAAGTACATGATCCTGAGGCACATAGCCTATCCACTGGCGAATCTGGTTAAGTGTTTGTTGCTCTAACGAAACATCGGATATAGACAACTCCCCTGTCCCTAATGGGTATTGCCGTAATAATTGTTTAATAAAAGTAGTCTTCCCGCTACCTGTTTTGCCAACGATTCCTAATGTTTGCCCTTGGAACATCTGAACATTTACATTGATTAGATTATCTTCCTTAGAAGATGGATAACGGAAGGTAACCTCTTTATAGTCAATCCGACTAGGAATTGATACTTCAACCGCTTGAACTGGATTTTCCACATCCTCTTTGTAACTGAGCGTCTCATTAACACGATCCAGTGAGGCATTTCCTCGCTGCATGACATTAATTAACTCTCCTATTGCAAACATCGGCCAAATTAGCATTCCTAAGTAAACATTAAAAGAAACAAGATTCCCTAATGTAATCGCTTGGTGGAAAACTAGATAGGCTCCATATCCAAGTCCAATTAGATAACTAATCCCAACAAGCACTTTGATAGTTGGATCAAACAAGGAATCAATTTTTGCTACTCTGATATTTTTTTCATACACATCTTCCGTTAATAGGTGGAATCGCTCACAATCAGCCTTTTCTTGAACATATGCCCGAATCACTCTTACACCAGCGATTGATTCCAAGACACTGTCATTTAGTTCACCAAAAGAATCTTGAGCTTCCATAAAGCGAGAATGCAGTCTCTTTCCATACGTCTTCATTAATAGTGCCATTATGGGTAGTGGGATAATGGCAGCTAAAGTTAGCTTCCAACTAATCATAACTCCCATAGTGATAAGCAGAGTCAACATCCAGACACTCGAATCAACAAGGGTTAATATTCCAAATCCAGCTGTAATTGAAATAGCCTTTAGGTCATTCGTAGCACGTGCCATTAAATCACCTGTACGGTTTTTTTCATAAAATGCTGGTGTCATCTTTAACAAATGGTTCATAAATCGGGACCTTAGCTTTCTCTCAACTAAAAAGGCTCCCCCAAACAACTGATACATCCATATATAGGTAATAGCATAAGAGCATACCATGATGACCAGAAGAATACTAAGATAGCGTACGATTTTTTCTTTATTCATTACACCGATATGAATGTCATCGATTGCCATACCAATTATTTTTGGCGGTATTACGTCTAGAAGACCTACTAAAATCAATAGCGTAACAGCAACCACATATCGTTTCCAATTCTCTTTAAAGAACCAGCTCAATTTTCTTAACACCGAAAACATTCAACTTCCTCCTTTTGTTATACTATCCGCCCTCTGTCTCCTTTTTTTTGTGTGCGAGTCTCACTTCTGAAATGATTAACATTGTTCATTCCTCCTGTGGATTAATAATTATAAAAAAAAGCATACTGCAATGGTGCAGTATGCCTCCTTAAATATGGGACAAAAAAACACAAGTTGCGCAGCGAAGTAAACGCAACCTGTGTTTGGTTTAATTACATCAAATAGAAAATAATTAACAAATAACGGTGGATGGTAAGGTTACATTCACATATTCAGTTGTTGAATATAAATTGATCTTCCTCATGTCGTAACCCTCCATTTCCTTTTTTTCTTCTTTGTTAGATTATCATCGACTCTTTTTAAAGTCAATTCCCATTTTTCAGAATCATTTAAATTCCTGATTAATGCCCCTTACCTTTTCCTTTATGCTTGTTCTTTTTATCCCACTTTTCTTTTTGTTTATTCCATTTATCTTCCCATTTTTGGACTTCATTATTAAACTTCTCTTGGATTCCCCGTTTACTCTCTTCCTCTTTCTTCTTCTTCTCAATCAAAGTAGAAATATGGGTAACTTTAAAGCTTTGATTAGGTTGGTTGCTAAGTGCATCTGTCATCACTTCACGGAATAACACCGCTGAACCAGTACCGCTTGTTGGAGTAATATAATGGCTGGCATCAGTTTTGTCATAACCTACCCAAAACGCTCCAACAAGTTGAGGGGTATAGCCGACGAACCATTGATCTTTCAAACCATTGATCCCTTTAATTGGCACCTGAGTGGACCCTGTTTTCCCTGCTGTTTCCCTACCCGGTATTTGAGCCGCTTTACCTGTTCCTTGTTCAACTACACCTAAGAGCATGGTTGTCATATTATCCGTAACTGATTTTGTTGTCACTTTCACTTTCTTTTCTTTCCACTCAGCAACAACCTGACCATCTGCATCAACAATTTTTTTGATTACATGTGCTTCTATACGGACGCCATTGTTAGGGAACACGGAAAAGGCTTCCGCCATATTAAGAGGGGAAACACCCTTATGCAATCCTCCAAGAGCAAGTGATAAATTACGATCCGCTTTATCCAAGGAAATGCCAAATTTTTTGATGGACTCCAACCCTTTTTGTATCCCCAGTTGATTTAGCAGCCAGACCGCAGAAACATTTTTTGACTCTTTTACTGCCTCATACATAGGTACTTCGCCTTCATATTGATGGTCATAATTGCTCGGCTGATAACTTCCGAACTTCATAGGCTCATCCTTTAACATATCAGTTATTTTCCAGCCTTCTTCAAGTGCAGGCGTATACACTGCTAAAGGCTTAAATGAAGAACCTGGCTGTGCTTCTAACTGTGTGGCACGGTTATAGCCTCTAAAGGTGTGCTCTCCCCTGCCGCCAACAAGAGCTCTGACTCCTCCAGTTTTCGGATCAACGATGACACCACCACTTTGAACTAGACGATCGTTTCCTTTAGGGAACAAAGTATCATTTTCATACGTTTTCTCCATCACTGCTTGCACTTTTGGATCAAGCTCCGTGTAAATTCGATATCCCCCTGTTAATAAATCATCCTGTGATAAACCATATTGTTTAATCGCTTCCTCTAACACTTGATCAACATAATAAGGGAATTTCCCGCGAAACGGATCTCCACCCTTATCGTTCAAGACTACTTCTTCATGGAGAGCTTTTTCATATTCTCCGCTCGAAATATATCCTTGCTTTTTCATTTGAGATAAGACGATCTTTCGACGTTCTGTTGCCTGTTTCAAATGGTCATAGGGATTTAAAGCTGAAGGGGCTTTGATTAGTCCTGCCAGTAAAGCTGATTCGCTTATAGTAAGTTCTTTAACATCTTTGGCAAAATATTTACTTGCCGCTTGCTTTATTCCATATGCACCGTTTCCAAAATAAATTTGATTTAAATACATTTGCAAGATTTCTTGTTTCGAATATTTTCTTTCCACTGCAAGGGCTAAAAATACTTCCTGCATTTTCCTACTTAATGTTTTTTCAGAAGTAAGCAATGTATTTTTTGTTAATTGTTGGGTAATTGTACTACCCCCTTCAACCATTCCGCCTGCCTTTAGATCACGGAAAAGTGCCCTTGACGTACCTATTAAATCAACACCATTATGTTGGTAAAATCTATGATCTTCGATAGCTATGACGGCATTTTTCATTGCAATGGGGACATCTTTAATAGGAACTCCTTCATTTTTATTGGCTGATACTTTACTTGCCACTTTTCCGTTAACATCAAAAAAAACGGTTGGTTGTGGAAGCTCATTTCTTAATTTCGAAATATCTGCACTGTTTGCAAAATAGGAAATAAGTCCAAAAAAGCTTAAGATTATTATCAAAATAAATAAGACAATAAATTGAAGCAAATGCCACTTTTTCCAGTTCTTAAAAATATCTTTTAATATCATTAGATGACTTCCTTCTTTGTAAATTATGACAGGTATAATTTTCGATGATTTGCAGTGTTTTATGACGGTTTCTAAAAAAAAAAAGGGTCTTTTCGTAAACTTTGTTGCTCTCTACTTTGTTGTCCTGATTCAAAGCAACTTCGGACAGGGTAAGCGGAAAAAGCAGATACATTGTCAGAAGGCAGGGCAACTTCGGACAATGTAAGCAGAAAAAACACAAACTCTGTCAGAAGGCGAGGCAACTTCGAACAATGTAAGCGAAAAAAACACTAACTCTGTCAGAAGGCGTGGCAACTTCGGACAATGTAAGCGAAAAAAACGCAAACTCTGTCAGAAGGCAGGGCAACTTCGGACAATGTAAGCGAAAAAAACACTAACTCTGTCAGAAGGCGTGGCAACTTCGGACAATGTAAGCGAAAAAAACGCAAACTCTGTCAGAAGGCAGGGCAACTTCGGACAATGTAAGCAGAAAAAACACAAACTCTGTCAGATGGCGAGGCAACTTCGGACAATGTAAGCAGAAAAAACACTAACTCTGTCAGAAGGCGAGGTAACTTCGGACAATGTAAGCGGAAAAAAAGCAAACTCAGTCAGAAGGCAGGGCAACTTCGGACAATGTAAGCGGAAAAAACGCAAACTCTGTCAGAAGGCGAGGTAACTTCGGACAACTTGGATGATTTCAAAGAGTACTACTGTCAAAACCGGAATTAACTTCGGCCAGTATGGATGAAATTAATAGTTATCAAGTCAAAAGAGTTAGAGTTCATTAGTAAATAATAGTATGAATAACAGTGCAAAAACAGCAAATAAAAAAGATGGACTAGTGCCATCTTTCTTCGTTCTACATATTATTAGCTTTTTGTTATTTCTTTAAAGCGTTGTTTTGTAAGCTTTTCATCGAAACTACTAAAAATCCTATAGTTTTTCTCATCTAGTATTCGAAAATGTTTACTAAGTATATTTTGTTGAAGGATATATCCCTTCTTCTTATTTACTACTTTCCACCAAATCCGACCGCCAAGCGTCTTTGTTTTACGAAAGTCTATTCCTTCTCGTGCGACAGTTTCCAATACTTCTAGAGGCTCATTTCCAAATAAGAATTGAACTGTCTCCGTTTCGCGAAAAAGAGCACAAATAGAAACAGCAGTGGACCAGTTGGCAAGAACTCTTCCCTTCTCAATTTGAACAAGTGTTTTTTTTGAGACACCAATAATTTCTGCCATTTTATCCTGCGTATATCCTGCTTCCGTCCGAATAAGACGAAGCTTTTCAGAAACCTGCATAATAATTTCATCTCTGGTCACATATAAGCCCTTCCTTCACTAGCATCTAGTGTAATTTTACACAACTTCCGTCTCTCATTCAAATATTATGAAAAAACTGCTATCCCTTTAACTGATAGCAGTTTTATATATAGATTATTTATTTATGTTTGGCGGAAGTCCGCACTGACTTGAACAGGAATTTTTAAGTTCACATGCTGCACATTTTCCTTTTTTGGATTTATTTATGAACTTTACTAAAGCCCATGTTGCATATCCAAAAATCGCTGCACCAATAATAATATTGGCTATCATAGCTTTCACCTCTTTTTAGAATTAACCAATTCCCAGCAGCATACCACCTTGGTAAATGATTAATGACAAGACATAGGCAATCACAAAAGCATAAATCATAGAAAAAGCTGTCCATTTCTTTGAATTGGTTTCTTTATATATAGTTGCCACAGTTGCTAAGCACGGAATATATAACAGGATGAATACCATGAAACTATAAGCAGCAAGCGGTGTGTAATAATTAGCCAGTAATGCTTGTAACCCTGCATCATTCGGAACAAAATAAATGATATTCATCGTTGAGATAATCGCTTCTTTTGCTAGAAATCCAGTAATTAACGATGCAGAAGCCTGCCATGTTCCAAATCCAATGGGATCAAAGATTGGAGCAATTATGTTTCCAATTGCCGCTAAAAAACTATGATCCATATCTACATTTAGTCCTTTGGGACCCGCATAGGATAACAACCAAATAAATACAGAACCTGCAAAGATAAATGTTCCAGCCTTTCTTACAAACCCTTTCCCTTTATCCCAAGTACTTCTCCAGAGCGACTGAAATTGCGGCAGCCTATACGGCGGCAACTCGATAACAAACAAGGAGGTTTCAGATTTTAGTAAGGTAGTAGAGAATATTTTGGCCAAAACTAAAGCAACAACAATCCCTAGAACATAAAGACTTAACACAACAAATGCTTTATGAGCGGCAAAAAATGCTCCGACAAATAACGCATACACAGGTAATCGTGCGGAACATGACATTAACGGTGTGAGCAAGATCGTTAACAAACGCTCACGTGGGGTTTCAATTGTTCGTGCTGCCATGATTCCAGGTACATTACAACCAAAACCAATCATCATTGGAATAAATGCTTTTCCGTTTAGTCCAACCGATTCCATAATTCGATCCATTACTAGTGCAACACGAGCCATATACCCAGAGTCCTCAAGTAATGAAATGAAAAAGAAGAGAATAAAAATTTGTGGAACAAACACAAGTACGCCACCGACACCTGCTACTAAGCCTTCAATAATTAATGCATGGATAAATGCCGATGCATGAATGGCTCCTAACACTTTCTCGAATCCCGCCGTTACAGGTCCAGTTAATAAAGTATCTAAAGCGTCCGACAATGGAGTTCCCAACCAATCAAACGTTAACATAAACATAAAATACATTAATAGCAAAAAGATCGGCATACCAAGGTATCGATTTGTAACGATAGAATCTATCTTTTCAGACAAAGGTATAACGGTATCACTTTTTCTAGCCACTTCAGAAATGATTTTTTCAATAACTTCTTTTCTTTTTAGATATATAAAGTTTGTTAATGATTTAAAATCAGTTTGTTTTTGTAACTCCGACTCCAATTTATTAACAATTGCTTGCAGCTTTTGAGTATTGGCTAAACTATTAACATAGTTTTTTACATACTCGTTACCTTCTAAATATTGAATAGCCAGGAAGCGTATAGAGTGAGTAGTTTTACCCGTTAATTCTCCGGAAAATGCTGTAATTGCTTCCTCTATCTCTTTCCCGTAATACGTAAGATTCTTTTTCATTGGTTGGATGGATTTAGTTGAGATAACATCTACGAGTTGATCGCACCCTTTCCCACTTCTTGCCACAACAGGCACTACTGGAACACCGAGAATCTCCGAAAGTTTCAAATAATCGATTTGAATGCCTCGTTTATTAGCTACATCTATCATATTTAATCCGATAAGCGCAGGCTTTTCAAACTCAAGCAATTGTAGTGTTAAGTGTAGATTTCTCTCCAATTGAGAGGCATCTAATATATTCAGTAAGCGATCCACTGATTCATTTAAAAAGAAGGATGTAACAACACCTTCATCTTTTGACAATGGATTAAGAGTGTAAACACCAGGCAAATCAATTAAATGACCTATATTTTTCTTAAATACTCCAACCTTCTTTTCAACTGTTACACCGCTCCAGTTCCCAACATATTCATAGGAGCCTGTTAAGTTATTAAACAAAGATGTTTTTCCTGTATTTGGGTTACCTATAAGAGCAATTTCCATTAGATTCTTTCCACCTCTATCTGAACGGCTTCCTTGCGGCGGATGCCAACACACTGTCCGCAGGACTCAATCATAATCGGGCCGCCAAATGGCATAACGCACTTTACGCACACTTCCGAACCTTCAGTGATACCTAAATCTAGCAGTCTTCTTTGAACTAGGTGACCAACATGAGAAAGATCTAATATTTTTCCTTTATCTCCAGCTTTTAACGAACCGAACATGCATATCACCCTATCTATCTTAATTGAGAATGATTATCTTTCTATATTGCCATTTTAACACTTTTTTAGGGTAATAAGCATATTAAATTTGACAAAGTTTCGAAAAAATTTCATAAAAAAAAGGAAAAAGCGTCTAGGCCTTTCCTTTTTTTACTAATATGTTTTATTTAAACAATCTTTTTGGTAATGCACTGATAACTAGAATAATGATGATGGCACTGATAATAAAGCTTGGAAGCATATAGGTTCCATTATATAGCAGGGAGTAAACAGCTACGGGCTGCCCTTTTGGCGCATATTCTCCAAAAAACACAATCCCAGATACGACATGGCAAAGGTAACGAAGAACACTTCCTAAGAAGGCTCCCAGTACTACGTAGGTCATCCATTTTCCTTTGTTCTGATCATTAAGTGCATTCTTTATTTGTGCTGCAAAAATACCAGCGAAGCCAACAGCAGTAAAGGCAATAAAGTAATCAATAATTCCTTGAATTAGTGTATAAATTTGTGAATATCCAAGAATAAATTGTAACAGACCTAGTAAGAATCCTGTAAGGACGCCACCTTTAATCCCCCAACGGTAAGCCATAAGAAACACCGGGACCATGGCAATCGAAATAGATCCCCCTTGTGGCCAAATTTTAAATGAAAGGATATTCCCAACATAATCTAATAAATAGGCAAGTGCGGTAAACACCGCTACTTCTGTGATAAAAAGCGTGTTACTCCTGTTCTTGTTCATTTTCAAAAATCCCCCTTTGGTTTGTCTATCCAATAAAAAAATCCACAAAAAAAGCAATGCATGACAAAATTAGGAATGTCTGCATTGCTTTGCTATCGGCAAACCACATCCCTACGCTAGCGTTAACTAACAGGTTCATAGGGTCAGAACTCAACCGTTCACTCTCAGCCGCAAAAAAGCAGCTCCCCTTGTGGAAATATTCTATTGTTTCCATAAAAAATATACTACTGTCTACCTCTTTTTACAAGATATATTTACACATTGAATAACGAAAGAAATCTCCAAATGGGATAGAAATTATTGGGAAATATTTTTTATTCATATTTTTAGAGGATTTTGGCCTTTACCCTCGAATTTACTTGTTAATCAGTTTTGTTAATACCATAGGGGGAAAAAAGGATGTTTACGGGAGAACAAACAGATTTAGTTGCTTTTTTTCAAAAAAACAAAGAGAAGCTGGTACAAGAATGGGAAGATTCCATTGTAATCAATCATGAGGACCCCTTTAAGATGAAAATCAGGGAAAATGGGGAAGCCCTTCTTAAGGTGATCCTTTCTATGCATAAGGTGACTAATGATGAGCTTCTAGAAATCATTAAAAAGATTGCAATTGAGGTCTCAGAAGAACGGGTACTAGCTAATATCAATATTGGTGATTTTGTCTATAATGTCAATCTTGGCCGGACCATTCTATACAGTTATTTGAGTAAAACAGGAATTTCCTGGTCAGATTTACAGGAATCCATTAATAAAATCAATTTTTGTTTTGATAAATTTTTATACTATGCGGTGTCTCATTATTCAGAAGCTAAAAACAAGATTATTGAAGAAAAGACGATGTTCATTGATTCAACTCATCAGGACAGATTAACCCTTCTCGGTCAAATGACATCAAGCTTTATTCATGAATTTAGGAACCCACTCACTTCTGTTCAAGGATTTATCCAATTACTTAAGGCAGATTATCCAAACATGAGATATTTAGATATCATTTCAGGGGAGTTAGACCAACTTAATTTTCGAATATCTCAGTTTCTTTTGCTTTCAAAAAAGGAACTTATCGGAAAAGAAAAAATTGATTTCAATTTGAATCAACTGATCGATGAAGTGTTAAATTTCCTCTATCCAAGTATATTGGATGGAAAAGTGAAAATTAAAAGAGATTTGAGCAAAGATTTCACCTTGAATGGGTATGCTGATGAAATTAGACAAGTCTTTATTAATATTATTTTTAATGCAATTGATGTTCTAAACCATCACGAAGTGAACTTACCTACAATTGAAATAAGTACCTGGGTGGAAGATGATGAGTTGATAAAAATAAGTATTTCTAATAATGGACCTGCCATCCCGGCGGAATTAAGAAAAACCATTTTCGAACCATTTTTCACCACTAAAAAGCTAGGTACTGGTCTTGGATTATTTGTTTGTAAAGAAATTATTGAGAAACACAAGGGAGAATTGACGTGCGATTCCTCTCTAGATAAAACCACTTTTTCTATCTGCTTACCAGTGCTTCCTTAAAAAGGAACAATCATACTTTCTTTCAAATCCCACTTTCAAAAAGCAGGGATTTTTTTATGTCTCCCTTATATACATCTTCCCCAAAATAACCCTTTTGCATATGATGTACTAAAAAATTTGGGAGACTAGGCGCATGTTTACATTTAAAGTTGATAATGAAATTGAACTTCAATTATTTCAACACCACCACGCACTAGAACTTTATCAGCTGGTTGAAGGGAATCGAGACCATTTACGAGAATGGCTGCCTTGGGTGGACACCATGAATTCCCCATATCAATTTGAATCCATTATCCCAATCTGGCTCAACCAATTTGCTGAAAACCAAGGATTTAACGTTGGAATACTTTTTAAAGGAGAACTCGTCGGTTCCATTGGCTTACACCAAATAGATTGGCACAACAGAACGGTTAGTATTGGGTACTATCTATCAAAATCCGCAGAGGGACATGGCGTCATGACACGTTCCGTTCAAGCCTTACTAAATTATGCTTTCTTCGATTTGGGTTTAAATCGGGTAGAAATACGCTGCGGAGTAAATAACACAAAAAGTCGTGCCATTCCCGAAAGGCTTGGATTTGTAAAGGAAGGCACAATAAGAGACGGTGAACAATTATACGGTAAATATCATGACCTCATTTGTTATGGCATGCTTGCTCGCGACTGGAATGGTTTGATCTCTAGTTAAGTCATTTTTTTTATGGATTGATTTCCCTTAATAAAAAGACAAATTAATATAATTTGGACAATCGGATAAAACGGAAATGAATAAAAGATCATATACCCTTTTCTATAATGATACACACCAAGAACATGGGCGAACCATTCAAGAGAAACCCCAAACAGTGACCAGCAAAGAATGTAGAAAAAGCAATACTTGAATGGTATCTTAAACCGATCCCAAATATAAATAAAAAAATATGAGGATGGGCCAAACATGGTATAGGAGAAAAAATCAATCAACTGAAAGGAGGAATTATCATTTACATTGTAAAAATTGAAAGGTTCGATACTAATGGTATGATCAAAAAAGAAACCAACAAAAATACCGAATAACACTAAAAAGAGGCTTATATTAAATGAAAACCGCTTTTTCATAAAAAAAATCGCTCCGAAACCAACAATATTCATAATGATGACAAACCATTCATTTTGATTGAATGAATGATCATATATGGTCATAATTCCTCCTCACTTTCTTTATGCTCTAGAAATTTAAGAACATAAACCAATATGACAAAAAAACTTAAGTAAAGAAGTACAGAAAATATCAAATGCCAATGTATATAAACTAAAAGCTTTGCCCTAATGGCTGTAAATTCAATGACAAAGAATGAAGCTAACATCCCTAAAACGAGGAGTGTTTTCACCTTGTTTTTTTTTATTTGTTTATAAGCATTAAGGAATATTAAAAAAAGCAGTGGAAATACCCCATCTCGATAGAGAATGAATGCGAAGAATCCTTCTTTTTGATGTGTGTATTCAATTAAATGCATATTTAACGAAAGGATAGTCATTGAATTGATCAGCAGCATGGAAGAAAGTAAGAAAAGATTCAATTGATTAACTAAGGATATTTTCTTCGATTGAAAAGTAAAAATAGAAGCTAAAATTAAGGTCATTAGAGTTGCAAAGAAAATAATCATTTTGCCCCCACTTGGCACTAGAAAATTTCCTTTATTATTCCACAATGTAAAAAATTTACGCATTTTAATATCCCATAGGATGTAAATTAAAGTTTATTGTCTCTCCTCAAGTAGAAATACTAAGTTAGGGTTATAATGAAAGAAAAGTAATCGTAAGTGAGGTGGCACCCCTTACTATTGTAAGGTGAGATATGATTGGGATAAATGTAGGGATTATTGTTATCCTAGTTGCTTTTACCGCATTTTTTGTGGCATCGGAATTTGCAATGGTAAAGGTACGCACAACAAGAATTGATCAATTAATCGGAGAAGGTCATACAAAAGCAGATAAAGCGAAGAAAATACTCTCCAATTTGGATGGATATTTATCCGCTACCCAAGTAGGAATTACTATTACCTCCCTAATACTCGGCTGGCTGGGGGAGCCAACCATAAGAGTATTACTTAGTCCGCTATTTGAATGGATTCAATTACCCTTTTCAATAAAACAGATTCTTTCGTTTATAGTTGCCTTTGGTGTTATCACATTTTTTAATGTGGTGGTTGGAGAACTCGCTCCTAAAACATTTGCTATTCAGAAATCGGAACAAATCATTTTGCTGTTTGCTCCAGCACTAATTTTGTTCTATAGACTTATGTATCCTTTTATTTGGGCCCTCAATAGATCAGCACGCTTTGTTACTGGTCTTTTTGGGATTGAACCAATTTCTGATCAAGATATGGTCCTTTCAGAAGAGGAACTCAGGATGATCCTTTCCCAAAGCTATGAGAGTGGAGAAATTAATCAATCTGAATATCGCTATATGAACCGAATTTTCGAGTTTGATAATCGAATCGCGAAAGAAATTATGGTACCACGGACAGAGGTGGTAACCCTTTCTAAAGATGCTTATATGGATGAAATTATTACTATTGTAAAGGAAGAAAAATATACAAGATATCCATTAATTGATGGGGATAAGGACAATATTTTAGGGGTTGTAAATATTAAAGAAGTACTAACCGATTGTATCCAACAAAAATGCAATGGTAAGGAACCTCTCCTTCCATACTTGAAACCAGTCATTCATGTGATAGAAACGATTCCCATTCAAGAATTATTAGTAAAACTGCAAAAAAATAGAAGCCATATGGCAATATTATCCGATGAGTATGGCGGCACAGCCGGTATTGTAACCGTTGAGGATATACTTGAAGAAATCGTGGGAGAAATACGGGATGAATTTGATTTGGACGAGCTCCCTCTAATTCAAAAAAAGGGAGAAAACCACTACGTGTTGGATGGAAAAGTACTGATTAGTGAGGTAAATGACCTTTTAGGTACCACCCTTGAAGAAGAAGAGGTTGACACGATTGGAGGCTGGTTCTTAACGCAAAAATTTGATGTACATGAAGGAGACAGCATTGAAATGGAAGGATTTGTTTTTCAAATAAAAGAAATTGAAGGGCACCATATATTATATATTGAAGTTGGAAATGCACCAACGTCTTCTGTTCTGTAGGAGGCGTTTTTTTGTGCTTTTTTTTATTATAAACCTACATTATATTATTCATATTTACATTGCTTTCCCATAAAATGTTGATAACAACTACTAATTAACCAGAACGTTTGACTGTATAGTTTAAATTATTTATAATTATTGTAATTTTAATTATGTTGAGGTGGTATGATGGGGCTGTCTATCGAATTGGTGAAATAGCCGAAATAGCGCATGTGTCAAAAAGAACGATCGACTATTACACGTCTATTGGCTTATTAAAAGCAGAACGCTCTAAGTCAAATTACCGCATTTATTCGGATGATTCATTAGAGGATTTAAAATTTATAGAAGAATGCAAGAGTCTGCATTACCCTTTAGACGAGATTAGAAGAAAGCTAGAAATGAGAAAAGCAAAGAATATTCGTGAATCAGAAGTGGATAGACATGTTAGTGCAGTAACACAGCAGATGAAACAGCTTCATAACGATTTATTCGATCTCATACCAGTTTTAGAGAGATTGGATGAACATCAAAAAGAAAAATTAATGAACAATTTAAGCCTGCTCAGAAATGCACTAAAGACGTCACTGATAAAAGTAACAAGTTAATTTTTTTATTATATTGGGAGGTGACTCCTTACTCGTCTTACAACGGGTTAAGGGAACTTATTTGGACATATTTAACTTGGTTATTATAGCCATTTTAATTGCTTTAACTGCTTTTTTTGTAACTTCAGAGTTTGCAATTGTTAAAATACGAAGTTCGAGGATAGACCAGTTAATTGAGGAAGGAAGTTCGAAAGCAGTTTCTGCAAAAAAGGTGATTTCGAACTTGGATGAATATCTTTCTGCCTGTCAGTTAGGAATTACAATAACAGCCTTAGGTTTAGGTTGGATTGGGGAATCAACCATTGAGCATATGCTAAGTCCTCTTTTCCATAAAATAAACATTCCAGAGAGTGCAGCGCAAGTATTATCAGTAGGAATTGCGTTTGCAGCCATTACCTTTTTGCATGTAGTGGTTGGAGAACTCGCCCCTAAAACTTTGGCCATACAAAAGGCTGAATTAATTACCTTAATTGTGTCACGTCCACTAATCCTCTTTTATAAAATCATGTACCCTTTTATTTGGGTACTAAATGGGTCTGCACGGGTTGTTTCCAGTATGTTTGGGCTAAAACCCGTATCAGAGAATGAAATTGCTCATACAGAGGAAGAACTTCGAATTATCCTATCTGAAAGCTATAAAAGTGGTGAAATTAACCAGTCAGAGTTTAAGTATGTAAATAAAATTTTTGAGTTTGATAATCGAATTGCTAAAGAAATAATGGTACCACGGACAGAAATAGTCTCTTTATCAAAGGATGACTCGTTAGAAACATTTCTACAGGTTTTGCGAGAAGAAAAATTTACAAGATATCCGATTATTGATGGAGATAAAGACCATATTATCGGATTAGTAAATATTAAAGAAGTGATGACTGATTTAATAGGCAATGAAAGTCTCTCTACTCAAACATTAGAAAACTATACTCGACCAATTATTAGAGTAATAGAAACGATCCCTATCCATGACCTACTTGTAAAAATGCAAAAGGATCGAGTCCATATGGCTATTTTAATGGATGAATATGGCGGTACATCAGGACTTGTAACGGTTGAAGATATTCTCGAAGAA
The DNA here is from genome assembly GCF_050477885.1 of Neobacillus rhizosphaerae. Lineage (GTDB taxonomy): Bacteria > Bacillota > Bacilli > Bacillales > Cytobacillaceae > Neobacillus > Neobacillus rhizosphaerae_A. Next base: position 36,680 of record NZ_JBCNAC010000009.1, on the reverse strand, counting down.
ATTGTAGGGGAAATTCGTGACGAATTTGATATGGATGAAATTCCAGAAATTCGTAAAATAAAAGAAAACCATTATATCATTGACTCCAAGGTTTTAGTTACCGAGGTTAATGATTTATTGGGAATTGAAATTGATGATGAAGATATTGATACTATTGGTGGGTGGATCCTAACTGAAAATTATGAAGCACAAGAAGGGGACACCATTATTCACGACGCTTTTATCTTTAAAATCCTGGATATGGAGGAACATCATATCCGCTATATTGAAGTCACAAAAATCTCCAATGATGGAGAAGCTGTCACTCAGCAAATGGCCGTGCCGAACTCAGAAGTACTGTCATAAAATAGACCGAATTAATGGTCTATTTTTTTTGCCTTGGGTGTATAAAGTTCAATGCTGATCCCATAGGACTTTCGGCCCAAAATTAGAGTATTGGGACAAATACCCAACCACTTCCTCCTTTTATTACATATCCTGCTCTTAAAGGAGGGATGAAACAATGAATCATGTATCAGTGTTATTTTTAGCTTGTATCTTAGCTGGGTTTGCCCTAATGAAAGTGGCAACAGTTGGATTCTTATCAAGTTTGTCATCATTTATTGTTATTGTTGGTGCACTAGTAGTTATCGTTTTTGCTCTTGCTATTATTTACCTTGGTCTTAAATCACTCACAAAGATGTAAGCGGTTTTAAGCCCCTAAAATAAAAAGGTCAGATGAAATTCATCTGGCCTTTTTTTCGTATCAATATTTAAAAATTATCTGTCTTTTAATATGATGAGATCCTCTTCCGCTTTAGCTATTTTAACTAAATGTGAATCAAGCCGCCGATTAATGTGCTGGATTTCTTTGCTCTGCGTGTCTTCAATACGCTGGAGAGCATCTTTAATATCAGATAAGTCAATTTGATTGACCTCTACTCTATGTTCAATGCTATCCATCTTTTCTAGTCTGGATAATCTCTTTTCAATGTTTTCTAAAGTTGTATTAAATGTATGAATTAAACTTTTAATATCAGTTATATTTTCAGTTAATTTTTCAAGTTCCTTTTCCATCTCAAACACTCCTCTTACTTTACTTTTCTTTTTCTTTTATTTTATTTTATCATCGTTTTCACTATCAACATGTTACAAAAACAGCAACAATGAAAAAGTGAGCAATAATAAGTCTAAATTAAGTCTAAGGAGCATCTATATCATGCCTTATTTCAATTTCCAAACCCTCAGTACATATCCTCCACACCCACACTGGTCAATAAATTTTATTTTCACATGTTCTGCATACAGCTCTTGGATTAAGGGTTGTAAATAGTCCACCGGATTTCCAAACACAACAGATGTTACTAGATTAACAAAACAGCCAGCTTTAGTTTCTTCTATTGCTAATAATGCATCACTTATAATCAGGTCTATATCGTGCTCATATTCATCATGTTCTAAATCCTTCGTCCAATCTTTATTCATATAATCCTCCATGTAGGTGAATTTTATTTGTAATTTAATTAAAACCTTTTTTTTAGTGAAAGTTATTGATTTTCCTCACACATGTGAACAAATCGAATCGAAAAAATGAACATTTTTTTAATTAGGTCACGGGTGAGCGTTAACCGTGAATTTTATCACAGGCAAAACAATAGAAAAGTTATACTCTTTCAATATAAGGAAAAGGCAATTAAATAATCATTCTTTGCCTTCATTTTGGCCTTAAATTGATAATCAACTAGGAAAAGGTTGGTGTATAAATATGTTTATTTCTATCGACGAAAAAGCTACCTCATGGTTTACGAAAGAATTTGATTTCAATAAACCATTCAGTATTCGCATGTTTCCTCAGTATGCTGGATTTGGTGAGAAGCATAAGGGTTACAGCCTTGCTTTTTCTGCTGAGATTCCTGCAAATGCTGGATATGTAAAAGAAATCAATGGAATTACCTTTTTTGTAGAGGGAAATGATGTGTGGTTTTTTGAAGATACCGAAACATACCTATCAGCTGATAACTTGGTGGATGAGATTTTAGTTACGTTCAAAGAAGAAAATAAAACTACAATTAATTAACATTCCTGAGATAAAAACAAAAGGTATCCACATTTTATTAGTGGATACCTTTTGTTTTTGATGTAAATTAATTTACTTGCTTATCTAAGCTTGGTGCCATTAGTTTTGCACTTTCAAATACGGTTTTAAGTTTTTCTTCACCTTGTGCAAAAGTTGCATCTGCTGCATCTAATGATGGTGCATCCTTTTTCAGTTCGTCCGCTTTTGCTTGGTAAGATGCTGCATAATCCTTCACAGCCGCCTCAAGGTCAGCTTTTTGATCTTTCAACGCATCAGGTACTTGCACACTATTTAAATCAGCAGCAACGGCTGCTGCTGCTTCACTTGCTTTTGCTTTTTCCTCAGCAGTTGGTGCATCCTCAGGTTTAGCATCTGGTGCAGCTGCTTTAGCCGCCTTTGCTACGTAAGCATTTAAATCCCCATCTTTTGCATTGATTCTCTTTCCAAGATCCATATAGAACTTAACTAATTCTTTTTTAACATCAACTTTCGGTGCTTCTGCTTCTTTTGTTACTTCTTTCTTTTCTGTTGTTTTTGTTTCATCAGAGCTTGAACAAGCAGCAAGTCCGATGGCCATTGCAACAGCTGATACGACTAATAATAACTTTTTCTTCATTTTTATTTCCCCCAATTTCTCTTTTTATGCATTGTTAATTTTACAACAACTTATATGACGAGGAAAGTTTATAAAGGTTACAAAAAAATGTACTTTTTTATTAGATTTTTTTAATAGATGTTACGTAATTTAAGATTTCTATAGTTTTTACGTTACTTGTTTTATTTTTCAGAAAATTAGCAATAAATTGTGAACTATCTTACAATAATAACTAATTTTGTATATAATAAACATGACATAAGTTTTCTATTTTCTCCACGTTCCATATTAAAGTCCATTCATTTTTTATTAAAGGGGGTTGGACATCTTGGAACATACAAGGCCGCAAATATCTTTGTTTCATTTAACGTTTGATTTATCCATTCTACTTACCACAACTATTGTTGCTATTATTGTTTTCCTCATTGCTTATCTATTGACAAGAAATTCTTCCTTACACACTCCAAATAAATGTCAAAATCTCATGGAATGGATTGTAGAGTTTGTTAAGGATATTATGAATAACTCAATTGGAAACTCTGACAATTTATTCATCTTATCCACTGGTGTAGTCTTACTAATGTATCTTTTTATTTCAAATCTTTTAGGAGTACCATTTTTAATTGTTACTGTTGAAGATCATCCTGTGGCATGGTGGAAATCTCCTACTGCAGATGCACATGTAACCATGACCCTGGCTATAATGATAATAGCCTATACACATTTTATTGATATCCGTATGAATGGATTTAAACATTTTGCTCTTAGCTTTTTCAAACCTTTTACGTTCTTTTTTCCTATCAATGCTGTAGAACAACTTGCAACAACCTTAACCTTAGGGTTACGTTTGTTTGGTAATATTTATGCAGGGGAAATCCTTCTTGTCCTGTTAGCTAATGCAGTAAACCATGGTTTTATTGTTGCTGCTCTAGCATCCGTCCCTATGTTGATTTGGCAGGCATTTTGTATCTTTATTGGCGCAATACAGGCTTATATCTTTGTCACTCTAACAATGGTTTATATTGCTCACCGATTAACATAATATTTTGAAGGGAGTTGATTGTTTTGGGCGACTTTTCATTATTCGGACTTCCAGTTTCTTTAGGGACCATGATTTATCAAGCTATCATTTTTACCGTTCTTGTTTTTATATTAAAAAAACTGGTTTTTAAAAAGATGGTGGATATTCTTGAGAAAAGGAAACACCACATCGAAAAACAGCTACTTTTAACGGAACAGTATAAGCAGGAAGCTGAAAAAAACTTAGAAGCGAGCAAAGACGTTCTTAAACAGGCAAAAAAAGAGGCCAGAGAAATACGATCGTATTCCGAAGATGCAGCAAAGGTAATTATTCATGACGCCAAAGAAGAGGCCAAAGATATATTAAAAAAGGCAAAAGAAGATGCCTTTTTGCACTCTGCCCGACCCTTTCCACACTCAAACCAAATAAAAGAGGGGGCATAATGTATGAAACACAAGTTCACTAAATATTTAGGTAGAATTACGGAAAACCTAGAAATTGGATTAGAAGATAAATGGATCTATGTTCATTACACAAAAGGTTCTATTGAAAAAACAGCATGTCTGTTAAAGAATGAAAATAAATCAGAGGAAGCATATCTTGAAGCTTTTCTTGACGAGAATAAGGTGTCTGATGAAATGAGAAAAGAAATTAAAGCATTTTTTAAAAATGGACAGTCACATAGAGATAAACATTGGAATGAATCCACAAACTTTCTAATGAAAGCCGTTTCCTTGAATATGGTTTTTGGTATAGCTATTGCTATCTCCGTTTTTGCTGGTTATAAACTAGGAGATTTATTAGATAACCGCTATGAAATATACCCTGTATTTACTCTAATTGGGATATTTTTAGGTATTGGTATTGGAGGGGCTACAGTTTATTCATTGGTTCATAAGTATTTCCAAACCTCACAAAAAAATGAAGTGTCTGAACCAAAAGCAGAACAAAATAAAGACTATCCCCTTATTGAGGTTAGTATCGATGAGGTTCGAAAAGCTGTGAGAGCCTTTTCGGATCATTTACCAAAGGGTGTCTACAGGACCATTCTTGTTCAAGAGGATCATAGTATTGACTTTAACCAACTTGCTCCGATCCTCGGAGGTGTCCCATCTAAAAAGTTCTATATGTCTAAAGAAACCTATGATTTATTTGAAGAAACTGAGAAGCAAATACCCATCGAAATGGACATGGTGCAAAAGGCTGTAGACCAATATGTAAAGGACCATAAGGAGTTTCCTATGTTAAAATTTGATCCCCAGCACAGAGTGAATTATTATCAGTTATTACAAGACCACTATTTAAAGAAAGCACCCGAAATGCAATTTTATCTCACAGACCTAGATGGATTAATCACTCATATAAAACCAAAGAAAAAAAACTCCTCTCTATCTTGAGAGGAGTTTTTCTGTTGTTGAAATGGTCTTGTTATTGAATCCAAGCTCCATCTTTACCAACTTTGTACTTTCCAATTGTTGTATTAGCAGCCATGTGCCCATCGTTATAAAGGAAATACCACTTCTTATTAACTAGAACCCAACCAGTTTGCATCTCGCCTTTACTATTCATGAAATACCATTTGCCGTTTGAAAGAACCCATGCATTTGATTTCATGACACCTTTAGCATCGACAAAATACCACTTATGGTTAGTTTGTACCCAAGCATTGGTTAACATTGCTCCATTTGCTCCAACATAGTACCATTTGTCGCTTGTTAATACCCATACATTGGTTAACATTGCTCCATTTGCTCCGACATAGTACCATTTGGCGTTAGTTAATACCCATGCATTGGTTAACATTACTCCATTTGCTCCAACATAATACCATTTGTCGCTTGTTAATACCCATGCATTGGTTAACATTGCTCCATCTGTTCCAAGGTAGTACCACTTTCCAGATGTTTGAACCCAAGTATTCTTTGAAATAGCACCATTTTCATTGTAGAAATACCAGTGACTATTTTCAAATATCCATCCAGCTTTAACTTCTGGTACCTCTGTCTTGCTTACTGTTACTTCTGTTGCTGTACTTTCGTTACCTGCAGCATCTGTTGCTGTTACAGCAATCTTTGTTCCTGCTGCTTGTTTTGCAATCGTAATTGTAAATTTGCCTTCTGCATCCGCTGTTGCTGTGCCGATTTCCTGGCCATTTACTTTTGCTACAACTTTTGCTCCTGCTTCAGTTGTGCCCTTAACTTCTACATCTTTATCTGTTACTCCATTTACTACTGGAGCTTCAGGTGCTGTTGTATCCTTTTCGTCTACGACAGTTCCAACTAATTCCTTAGTATCTCTAACACGGATACGTGTACCTTGTGCAAACGAACCTGATAGTCCCACTGCTTCTAAAGTGTCTCCAGCTTTTAGTACTGGTACTGGACCGCTTTGGTTTACAATATAACCGTCAGTAAATACTAACACGTCACCAGAACCGTCATTGATTACATAAGAATTATCGTCAAACTTAGATACAACTGTACCTTTAACCTTAACAAGTAATCCTTGGTTAGCTGAAGATGTTGCTTCCCCTGTTTTTACTTGTTTTGGTTCAACTGGTTCACCAGTTCCAAGTTTAATTACGTCTTTAGCAAACGTAGTAAACTCTAACTCTTTATTGTTTTCGTAAGTTTTCAAGTGACCATAAACACGTACTTTATCTCCTGCTTTTAAAGTACCTTCTGGAACCTCTTGGAATGCCATAATACCGCCAGTTTCATCTTGCAGATAAAAGGCATCGAAGAATACACCTGCTCCAGTTGTAACTGTTCCTTCAACAACAACATTTGTATCATCTGTTAATTGTCTTGCATCGGAAATTTTTGAGATTACTGTTCCACGATCTGCAAGCCAATTAACTGAGTTTAGCGCTAACTCATCATTACCCTTAGGGCTATATGACTCATCTAATTGCTTATCATTCATGAAGTTCATACCAGAAACAACAATACGTCCATTTCCAATTTTCTCAGAAGCAACAGCTGGGATTGCTGAACCGCCATTATCATCGGATACATTATCATATACATAGTTTCCTTCAGCAACACTTCCTTGGTATGTGGTTTCGTTTCCGCTTGCCAAGATTGTAACTGTGTCGCTATCTGTTAATGGTTGGTGACCAACCTTTTCTAAGCTTGAACCACTATAATATTCTAGAGTGTCGGCTCTATCAGTAATATAGTTAGCCACTGGGTGTAAATGAATTCTTACTGCAAATTTTGATTTAAGTGGGTCAGACCAGAAGTTTCCTTCCTTAGTATCATCATTTATACCATCATTGTTAACTTGGATGGTTGCACCCATTTCTTGAAGTAAGTCGTTGTTAATATTAGTATCATTTTTAAAGTTACTCTTATCTGTTAAGAACAATGAGCCGCCATTTTTTACAAAGTCTGAAACTGCTTTGTTTTCATCCGCTGTTAAATCTACTTGTGGATGTGTAATTACTAAAACCTTTACATCTTTTAATAGATCTGCAGTTAATGGCTGTTTATTTTCGACTACAGTGTACCCTTCACGCTGAACTAGTGATGTAAAGCTTGTGAAGTTATTTTTGTAGCTACCAGGGTCAGTTGATGTATTCTCATTTTGGTGAGCAGCATCAATCATGACTGTTAGACCCAAGGCCTGCTTTATAGATATGTCTTTTGTAAAAGTATTATCTTCTGGACTATCACCTTGTGGTGTATCTACAACCGCAATTAGCTTATGATTTCCAGCAATTGGGCTATTCCAAGTTACAGTTGCTTTACCAACACTCTTAGGTAAAATGCTTGCGATAGATTTTGTGCCAATAAGATTATTTTCTTTTACTTCATCATAATAGAACTTAACATTTAGATTAGAAAGCTCAGTTTTACCTAAATTGCTGATTCCTGCTTCAAGAGTAGCTGGGTTACCAGATACAATCGCATCTCCTGCAACCTCTAAACCGCTTACTCGTACATCTACGTCTTTCTCTTCTGTCCAAATTGGTGAAGAATAGATTTGTTCTCCATCCATTTGTGTAATTTTAACCACAAACCATTGTTGTCCTCCAGTTACAGTAACTTCTGGATTCCAAGTAAAGTCTTTTGTCATAGGCTCATACGTATCAACTACTTTTGAACCATTTGAAATTAATTCAACCTTCTGAACTCGGTCATCAGACTTGTAGTCTCCTGGAAGGAAATTATACTCCGCAATCGCATTGGATTCTGCAACTGCGTCTGAACCCTTAATATCAAATTTAAGAGTATTGCCAGTAACAACTGAACCCATATATTGACCGTTTGCTAGTACATCTAGAGCAAAGTTAGGGTCTTCTTCCATATACACACGCATGTTTTGCATTGCATGCAATAGTGAAGGTTGATTTAAATCCTTTGATACAATAACTGTTCTATTCATGGTTTGGCCCCATGTTCCATCATGGTTATCTTCCCCATATGTTGGAGCGATGTGCCAACCTAAATCAAGTGCGCTAAAGAATTTCTTCTCAGCATTAGCATAGCCATAATGCCCTGAACCATTTCCTACTTCAAGCATAGTAAATAATTTATCTACCTTTTGGTCATATGGCATGAAGTTATTAAATGCATTAGCAGACATATCAGGGTGGTTAAATTGTGCAACAATATTATCGTAGGTTAATACCCATGCGTAATATTGATTTAAATCTTGATACTTACCGTTATTCATTTTACGATCAATGAAATTGTCTGTTCCAAATACGTTTGAGTGTCCCCATGTTGTAGAGGTCATCTCAAAAGCAGGGAATACAACATAGTCATTGTTTGTATACTCTTTTGCTAAATCTTTTGTAAGCTGCCAATCAGACCCACCTGTTCTTTCAGGCATTCCGTTATGGTCAACAGTATCGGTGTTTGCTAACGTAGAATCAATGTCATGTGAATGGTCAGAGAAAGCAAACCAATCATAACCATGAGCTTTACCAGCCTTTAAAGCATCTTCAGGAGTACCAGTACCATCGTGTGAAATATTTGTGTGATTGTGAGTTGTTCCACGATAATGGTTACCGCCAGTAAACGGTTCTGCTACATCGAATGTCCAAGTAGCTGAACTATGGTTTCCTTTAGTATCCCAAGCTTCTACAGTAACTGAATGTGCACCAATTGTTAATGGATTAGATAAAGTCATAGAAACTTGATCATCAGTGACAACAGCAGTATCAGCCATTTCATTGCCGTCTAATTTAATTGACAGCTTTTCCTTGTCTAGGCCACTTGGCTCATTAACAAGGAAACTGATAACAGGAAGTGTTGTTTCAATGATTGATTTATCAGCTGGTTGGAAGCCTGTTAGTTCCGGTGCAAATGTATCATCAACAACAGATACAGCATTGGGTTGATCCGCTGTTCCAACTGTTTTTGTTTCAGATTTGTTTGTCGCCTCTATGTAGTAGACAAATCCAGTTGATGGTACTGATGCAGCTGGTAAAACAGCTGTAAATTTATTATCTTCGCCTTTTGTCATAGCAAGTGTTTGATAAGTTGTTTCACTATTCGAGCGATAGTACACAGTTACACTTTCTGCCCCCTCAACATTTGCAACAAACTTTACATCGTTGCTTGTATATGCAGTTGTGATGGGGTCATGTGCTAATGAAAGAGCAAAGTACTGTACAATATCATCATTTGATCGTGGGAAAATCTGATATCCAGTATCAAATGGAGTAGTAGAGTCATACTGGCTTAATATACCTGTAAAATTATAATAACTTCCTACTTTAATAGAGTTAACAGCATCAATTCCAGTCGTTGTCATCACCCGAACTGTCGTGCTTTTTCCTCCATCCTCTAACGTTACATTTATTCCACCACCAGCAGGTGTTGAAGGAACATCGGTTACTTTCCCTCTTACATTTACAAGCATTCCCTCTTTAGGTTCAGCCATTGTATAATTGTTTAACTCTGCAATGGTAACGGATTTTGGTGTAATTTCATCTCCTTGTCCGTAATCTTCAATTAAAGTTGGTTTAATTTCTGTTAAACCTCTATAAAAATCTACTGTACCAGTGACTTTAACCTTACTGCCTACTGTCACTTCTTGAGTGCTTCCGTAAACATCGATTCCACCAGTACCATCTTCAATATAAAATGTTTTAGATCCTACAACATTATTAGCAACTGTTACAGTACCTGCTACAGTGACAGTTTGTCCTTTTAATGAAGCTTGACCTTCACTATCATTGGCACGTACATCCTTAAGAAGTGTTACTCCTTCTTCTGGAGGTGTTGGTGGTGCTTCTAATTCAGGTTCTATACCTGAAGCTGCGTTCTGTGGATTAGGTTCTGCAAGGACAAAATCCTTAGAGTTATCATTTGTATCCCAGCCATTTCCTTTTCCAGCTCCAGCTCCAGTCGGATCTGAACCATCGTTTGCTAATCTTTCAATACTTTTTGCTGCAGATGGTGCAGGTGAAGCGGCAGTCTCAAATTCGTTTGCTGCTCCAAAACCAACAAAATCAACAACATTTGAATCATCTTTTCCAGTAATGGAACCAGTAGTTTTGGTAAGGGCTACCTTTCCGTCGGAACCAGCCAAGGCGATGCTACCTGTCAGATCTGCTGTTGGTAGATCTATTGTACCACCAGTTCCTGCCTTCTCCTGGATTAAATAGTATCCATGGGCCTTAATAACACCACTCAAAGGTGTAGAGTTACTTGCACCAGGGCTGGTATTAAAAGTTCCTGCTTTTGAAGCATATTGGACAGCCCAACCATCAAGACTAATATCAGAATCAGTTGGATTATACAATTCTATGAAGTCATTTTTGTAATTAGCCCCGCTGTTACCTCCACCGCCGTACACCTCGCTAATGACAACGTTTCCAAAAGAAGCCGCTTTAGCTGGATGTGCTAAATTGGGTAGGAACGTTCCACTGAGTAACAACGCAGATAGGCCTAAACTACTAAATTTCTTTAATGGCGTTTTCCTCATTTTACTCCCCCTAAATTATTGTTGTAATTTGTCGAACATTTCTAATCTATCATAAATTTCTCGAATTTAATATATAAATATGTGAAATTACTGGTAATAACCAACTGGAAAATATTTATAAAAATAAAATACGTAGAAAATTGTTTTCAGAAACCTTTATAATAGATGAGGGACTTCATACCTACTACTTAGGAGGATACTTCATTGAAAAAAATTCTGTACAAAAATATTATCCTTTCTTTTTTAATCCTTATTATACTCGCACCAAAAACTACCTATGCCCATGCACTTAGCGCCGCTTTCACTAACATTAATTTCTCAAGTAAACAAACGGAATTAATTTATTCAATAGATTCTTTATCCGTAATTGAAGGAATCGGTGGGGATAAAAATAATGATGGGATGTTAAGTGAACAAGAACTTAAAGGGATCACCCTAAGAGTAGAAGAATGGATAGACGATGGTGTCGTATTGGAGGTAAACGGAAAACAGCAGGCTGGTGAACTGAAAAGTTTAAAGTTAGAGCAAAAAGCGGACAAACAAATGCTGACTTTTCATTTTAAATATCCATCTTATTCAGTAGGTCAAACCGTAAAATTACTAGACGGAATTTTTTATGAGGGGCGCAATTTTGACAGCTATAATAACTTTTTAGCCGTTAATTTCAAAGGGCAAGTGAGCGAGGCCATTCTTAATGGAAAAAATCGTGAGTGGGCCATGCTGTTAGCTGAACCCCAGCAACAGCAATCGGATGATCAATCTGCCTCTTCAGATACTAAAAAGCAAGCAGAGACTAAGGAAACTTCTTCCTGGTTCTCATTTTTCAAACTTGGAATGCTTCATATCTTAACTGGTTATGACCATCTATTATTTCTAATAGCCTTATTATTAAGAAAACAAACTTTTAAACAATATGCTGCCATTGTTACCTCCTTTACCATTGCGCATAGTATCACTCTAAGCTTAGCTGTGCTCGGTTGGATTACATTACCTTCTAGATTTGTAGAAGCGGTCATTGCCTTTAGTATTTGTTACGTGGCATTGGAGAACATTTTCCGAAAAGAAATAAAACACCGCTGGAGCATTACTTTTATGTTCGGATTAATTCATGGACTTGGTTTTGCAAGTATTCTAAAAGAAATGGCCATACCAAAAAGTCACCTTGCCGTTGCCTTAATTAACTTCAACCTAGGGATAGAGGCCGTTCAACTTTTAATTGTATTATTGCTATTACCTCTTCTTATGTTTATTCAGAAGAAGAAACTCCATGGAAAAGTAGTCCAAATAGGATCAATAATCATTACTCTATTAGGTGCTTTTTGGTTAATAGAGCGAATCTTCTCCTAAAAAAAAACTTCCTTTTTAAACAAATCTTGTTTAAGAGGAAGTTTTTTTTGCTTTTTTTTCTGCTAAATTGAGATAATAGCAATAGATAACTATTTATAAAGGGGTACAAGTATGCAAAAACAGAAAAACAAATCACAGCATTTAGCAACAATTTCTCTTGCTGTGATGGGAGTAGGTTTTTTAGCTACCCTTCCATTACAGCATTCAATATGGGGTATGATTTTACAGGGAGGATTTGAAGCGGGGCTTGTAGGTGGTTTAGCTGACTGGTTCGCTGTGACTGCTTTATTTCGGCACCCATTAGGTATTCCCATTCCACACACAGCACTTCTGCCCAAAAATAGAAAAAGAATTATTGCTGGAATTATCTCCATGCTAGAAAATGATTGGTTAACAAAAGAAAGTATACGAAGTAAAATTGAGACTATTCCTTTTACTGAAAAATTATTTGCTCTTTTTCAGAAAGAAATTACTTCTCAAGGGGTAAAGGAAAATCTCATTACTCTTATTCAGCATTTTATTATGAAAGTCGATAGTAAAAAAATTGCGCCAATGATTGAAAAAGAAATAAAGCAACATTTAATTAAATTAGATAGTAAAGACTATCTTCCACTTCTGATAGATCAAGTGATGGTCAGAAAATATGATGAAAAAACACTTGATTATATTCTAAAAGAAATCGACGAATGGGCTCAAAAGGACAGTACAAAATATAGGCTTGGCGGAATGGCAGTCGATGCCGTTGAAAATATTAAAGCAGATGGATTTATGCAGTTCGCTTTAAAATCCTTTAGCAGTCTGGTTAATGAAGAAAAGCTAGGTAATATTATTCAAAACCTTATTTTAAAAGGGGTTGATAGCTACCGTGATCCTTTTAATCAAAATAGACAATCGTTAATTAGTCATATTCACACCAAACTGCATTCGATAAAAAATGATGAACAGTTGTATGGAGAACTAAATAACCTCAAAACACATCTTATTGATAAATGGGAACCACAAGAACAAATAACTGAAATTCTAAATCAGTTTCAGAAAAAGGCCCATAATTTTATATCAGAACCTACCTTTTTCGATGAATACCTACTTCCCATTATAAAAAATAGTTTGGAACAACTGGAGGCAAATCCAGAAAAGGTTAGTCAGCTTGAGGGATGGATTAAATCGCAAATTTCTAATTTTGTAGATAAAAATCACGAAAAAATTGGCAAATTGGTAGAAGAAAACTTAGAAAAGCTCGATGACAAAACACTCATCAGAATGGTGGAAACAAACGTCGGTAAAGACCTTCAATGGATCCGTGTAAACGGGGCTGTATGTGGATTTCTGATCGGGTTGGTATTAGTTGGAATTAAAGCATTTTTCTAAGGAAGAGCAACCTAACACGGTTGCTCTTCTTTTATTTAAAAAATCTCCTTTGTCCCTAAAAATCAATGTTCTAGTTCACATTTCTGTCACATATTTACTACTGTAGGGACTATTTATAGGTAAAAGGAGGCAGGAAAATGGGCATAAAGTTTATTAAAATATCTGTCTGTTATTTTGTCGTTGGGGTATGTTTAGGTATGTTTATGTCAATGACCGGAAAGTTTGATTTTACCCCTGTCCACGTTCATATTAATCTATTAGGATGGACGGCCATGACTCTTGCTGGACTTATTTATGTAGCTTTTCCTAACGCAGCGGAAACAACTCTAGCAAAGGTTCACTTTTGGCTCCATAATATTGCATTGCCCATCATGATGATTGGGCTCGCCCTTTTACTCTCTGGAGTAAAAGCTGCAGGGCCTGCAGTTGCGGTCGGTGGAACCCTAATGGTACTAGGCATCATCCTCTTTGCAATTAACATCCTTAAGAATGTAAAGAACTAATTGTCTTTGTTATCATACTTTAATTCAAATTTCCTCCTCAATAAAGATAAAAAGACACCGGAAAATCCGGTGTCTTTTTAATATCCTCTAAAAACATATTGTTCTTTTGGAGCCGTGGTCTTTGACCATTCTTTAACCTTTAAATAAGGAATATTCATTTTAAAAGGTTGATAATAAATCGTTGAGACTTCTCCTTTTACTCGGATCCACTCATCATTTTTTAGAGTGGTTCCCTTTGGCATGTCAACAAGCATACCAAACACACCTGAGTCTGCAATACAATGAATGACTCCAAAGCGGAAAACAAACAGTTGGTTTTTATCTATCGTTTCACTATCATTAAAAACAAACCCGTTAAACTCGATTTCCTTCCCTAGGAAGTCACCTGAGTAATTATAAATGGTTTCCATTGCCTTTAAATAGTTTTCATCATTTATAACAATGGTGTCTTTATTGATATACTTCTTTTTTTCTTTTTCCATTAGCACATCGTACGCATCTTTTCCATAATAGACACTCGTATCAGGACGTAGGAATTGTTGCTGCATGAACGAATCCCCTTTTCCTTCATCATAAATAGGAAAATGAAACCCTTTCGCCTTAACAATATTACTATCAAGTGTGGCTATCGGAAAAAATAGACCAGAGATAATAGGGAAAGCAAAAATCGGATAAATGATTAGCTTTTTGTACCATTTGTCTTCCTTCGCATGATTATGTCCACAATGTTCATGGCCACACTCATGCTCTTTTGACTGATCCTTGTTCTGCATGAATATTTGAACAATCGTTAAAACCAACAGGGCATAGCCTGCCGTTGCAGATAAATAGGAATATTTCATATTAATATACTTATTAATATCTCCAGTTATATGCAGATGAAATAAAAAATAAGTAAATCCAATGAGTATTAAGCTTCTTATCATAATAATCACTCCTTAAAACAATAAAGAGTATAGAAAAACAATGACTGTCACGCCGGTCACTATTATAAATACCAACCGCTTTTTAAATGTTGCCAACATCATCATTAAATTTTTGATATCGATCATAGGTCCAAATACTAAAAAGGCTAACAGTGATCCAGTAGAAAAAGTTGTTCTGAACGACGATGCAATAAAGGCATCCGCTTCTGAACATAGAGATAGAATGAATGATAATGTCATCATCACGAAAGAGGATGATACTGGTCCTTGACCTATAGAAACAAGTGTAGCTGTTTTAACATACGTTTGTACTGCTGCAGCTATTAAAGAGCCAATAATTAAATACTTCCCCATTGAGAAAAATTCTTCTACTGCATGCTCAAGTGTTTGCCAAATTTTCTTTAACAAACTCTTTTCTCGATGTACGTGATGGTGATGAAATTGTTCTTTAAAGGGAGAATCCTTATAGCCATAGGCGATTAATATACCAACTAGAATGGAGACAACGATGGCACCTAAAGCACGATAAATCGCAATTTTCCAATCACTTCCAAACGCGATGTATGTCGCAAACAAAACAACGGGATTAATAATCGGTGCAGTTAACATAAAAGCAATCCCAGCAGAAATTGGTACACCCTTTGATACTAAACGACTAACAATGGGAACAATTCCGCATTCGCATGATGGAAATAAGATCCCTAGAAAACAAGCAAAAATGACAGCTAGGATTTTATTTTTTGGCATAATCCTCGCTATCATTTCTTCTGTAACAAAAATTTGGATGATACCAGAGATCAGAACACCTAGCGTCACAAACGGCAATGCTTCAATTAGTATTGAGATAAAAATAGTATTCATTTGATAGAATGATTGCGGTAATGTTATTCCAAACATAGTAGTCCTCCTATTACCCATAATCATGGAGTCTACTATACTATTATTTTATTAGAACGTCCAACGAAAAATATGGTCTTAAGTGATAAACTTTTCCAAAAAAAGGAGGCTGATTTCTTTACCAAATAAGTCAGCCTCTTGGGTGCTATCTTGTCACCAGGTTCTCTTTCCTAAGTTTAATTTTTTCTTCATCTGTTTTCCTATAATCATAATTATAAATGGCTTCTTCCCAATCTCCGTACATTGGATTAGGTAGAACGATGAATTTCTTCCCCCAAATATCTTTGTATTTCTCCGTTTCCTTTATTCTTTCTTTGACGGATAGTCCTTCAAATTCACTAAAATCGCCTAAATTATCACCAAATAATAGGATAATATCATGGGTTTTGGCTACAAATTGGCGCCTTGACTTTTTCCCCTTTTCACCTAGTTGAAGTAAAAGGATATGGTCTTTATCTGCTTGTGGAGCACCAACCATTTGTAAGTTTTTAATCGTTGCATTCTTTTGTGCTTCGAAACGGTTTGATACGTAAAAGATCTCAATCCCTTTAGAATCTGCATACTTCAAGAATTCAAGTGCTCCGGGAAGGGGTTTGGCTTCTGCACGGTTAAACCACTTACTCCAATCAAAAGGGTTTCCATTCCCTGAAACAGCATACGAAGCCAAGTATGGACTATTGTCTAGTATCGTTTCATCGATATCAAGAACAATAGCTGGCTTTAAGCTAGTATGCTTCTTCTTTTTGCTTAAGTAATCATCCAATCTTAATTTTCCTAAGTTATACCCTTGATAATATAAAGCTTTAGCTTCACCAGATTGTTGAAACCATAATACAGACATCGTATTTTGTTCATGTAGCTTGACTGGTGTCCCTGGGACAGTTTGTGCCTTCGTATAGCTGCAGCATCCTAAAAATACTGTCATTGACATACAAATCGAAAACCATTTTTTCACTGAGGTACCCCCACTTTTTTCTTGTTAGTATGGAAAAAAATTTCTTTTTTACTCACTTTACATTTTCCTATTTTTTCTATATAGTTTACTTATCAACTGATAAGCATATTATTCCGAAAGGACCCTATGTCTAAAATGGGTAAAGATTCTAAGTATACTGATGAAATAAATCCTAAAGAAACCTATCAAATTATAATCAAAACCGCTGAGCGTTTATTTATGGAATATGGGTATCGTGCTGTATCCACTAGGCAAATTGCAGACCTATGCGGTATTACTCAACCCGCCCTATACCATCACTTTAAAAACAAACAAACACTCTATGTAGCGGTAATTGAGCATGTACTCCATCATACGGAAAAGGATCTAAATGGAATTCTTACTCAATTTTCAACTTTTCAGGAAAGGCTCATTCAAATTACCACCTACATGATGGTTCAATTTGAAATGGATATGTCACAAATGTTTCATGATATGCACCATGAGCTGAACCTGGACGAACAGCAACGAGTTCATCAGCTTTGGGTAAGAGGATTTCTTATGCCGATTGTAACGATGATTAACGATGGGGTTTCCAAAGGAGAAATAAAGAATCCAGAAGAGCTTGACTCGAATTCAACTGAGATGGCCTTTTTAATACTTAACATTATTAAATCCATCCTGCAGCCCTCCAATATGGGCAGCTTGCCAAAGAATGAACAAACCACCATAGTCAAGCATAAAGCAAGTCTCATTGTTGAAATTTTTTTAAAAGGGATTAGTCGTTAAATAGAAGGCTGAATATAACAGCCTTTTCTCTTTACCTATAGCTTATCAATTGATAAGGAAAATTTTCGATTGGAGTGAACGTCTATGGAGAAAAAATGGATAGAAAGGTATGGCAATGCTGTCAGTGGTAAGAAAGGAAGATGGATTGTCCTTTTGGCTTGGCTCGTTCTTGCCGCTGTGTTAAACGTTACTCTTCCTCAAGCCAATTCACAAAAGAATGAAATGGCCCCAAATTTAGAGGAGGAAACTTGGTCTGAGCAAGCAAATAATATTGCAGAAAAAGAGTTCCCATCAAGCTCAGGGACTCCAGCCCTCCTCACCTGGTACCGAGCTTCAGGGATAACGGACAATGATCTTTCACTTATTCAGCAATATACAAAGGACGTAACAGAAAATCCAGTTACATCCCAAGATACGATTGTTCCTTTTTATCAGTTCCCACTACCTGTACTAAAGGAGCAGTTATCTAAGGATGGAACAACACTCATTTTGCCCATAAGCTTTAATAAGGGTGCTGACAAGGAAAAGATTGCAGAAGGAATAAACCAACTAAAAGATAAATCAGCTACAATATTTTCAACAGATCCAACGAAAGCAAAAATCAAGGATGCAAACAAGTTAATTCTGCGCGTAACAGGTCCTGCTGGTATCGCACAAGATGCAACCGAGCTATTTAGTCAGGGAGACCTTTCCCTGCTTCTCGGAACAGTTGCTATTGTTCTAGTACTTTTACTAGTCATTTATCGCTCTCCTATTTTAGCTCTTATTCCTTTACTTGGAGTCGGTATTGCCTATGGTGTCATAAGCCCGATACTTGGTGGAATTGGTAAGGCAGGCTGGGTTGTTTTTGATTCACAAGCACTTTCTATCATGACCGTCCTCCTTTTTGGAGCTGGCACAGACTACTGCTTATTTCTCATATCTAGATTTAGAAGCTTTCTAGAAGTGGAAAAAGATAAACGTGTGGCAATGATCCGTTCCTTAAAAGGTTCGTCCGGTGCCATTGCCATGAGTGGTCTAACCGTTGTCTTCTCATTGTTAGTGTTATTGTTATCCAAATATGGTTCCATCCATCGATTTGCTATTCCTTTTAGCGTATCAATATTAATAATGATGATTGCCAGCTTAACCTTAATTCCAGCTCTATTAAGCATTTTTGGCAGAGTCTCCTTCTTCCCGCTCATACCACGTACAACAGAGATGCAAGAAGAACGGGCACGCAAAAAAGGAAAATCCATCCCTGTAAAAATAAAAAAAGAAGGGTTTGGATTAAAGCTTGGAGATTTCATTATTAAGAGACCGAAGCTTCTAATGACGGCTACCATTCTCTTTCTAGGTGTATTCGCTTTATTTTCAACTAAGATTCAATATACGTATGATACCTTATCTTCTTTTCCTAAGGATATGCCATCAAGAGAGGGATTTGATTTAATTGCTGAGCACTTCAATCCGGGAGAACTTGCGCCAATTCAAGTGATTCTGCGAACGGATGGCAAAGAAAGTTCAGTAAAAAGTAGAATAGAAAAGCTGCCATACGTGGCACATGTCTCTGATCCAAAACAAGGAGCACAGGATCCAAATATCGTCAGCTACAATGTGGAATTAAACGTTAATCCATATTCAAATGAAGCCATGGATCATATCCCACAACTCCGAAAACAAATTGAATCAGTGATGAGAAGCGAAGGTATTTCTAATTCTTCTAAGAAGGTATGGATCGGTGGTCAGACTGCACAACAGTATGATACCAGACAAACGACAACAGATGATGCATTTGTTATCATACCCATCGTTATTGGTATCATTGCCTTACTATTATTAGTCTATCTTCGTTCAATTACTAGCATGCTTTATTTAATCGGAACGGTTCTGTTGTCATACTTCAGTGCGCTTGGCCTTGGTTGGGTCGTTTTGCATTATCTATTTGATGTAGACGCAATCCAAGGATTTATTCCTCTTTATTCCTTTGTATTTATTGTCGCATTAGGGGAAGATTACAACATCTTTATGATTTCGAGTATTTGGAAAAAGAGCAAGGAAATGCCCTTGCTTCAAGCTATTAAAGAAGGGGTGGCTGAATCTGGTGCTGTAATTACCTCTGCAGGACTAATTCTTGCAGGAACTTTTGCCATTTTAACTACCTTGCCAATTCAAGTACTAGTCCACTTTGGTACGATCACAGCAATCGGTGTCTTGTTAGACACATTTATTGTTCGTCCATTACTAGTTCCTGCGCTTACGGTGCTGCTCGGAAAATGGGCATTCTGGCCCTCCAAGCGAAACTTGTTTGCAGTCGAACGGAACACAGAAAGATAAAGTCATTTCAAAAAGCATTGGAGAAAAAATTAAAGGATTCTGTCTGTGGGTGCTTTCTTATTAAAAGACACAAGAATTGACGTATGAATTGGCATACGTCTTTTTCTTTATTAATCAAGGATTCTACGAAATTCCATTAACTTTGACATAGCCATTTACATGATTATTATGATGGACAATAAGTATTGTGCAATTAAGAATGAGGGCCAAAACTTCTGTCATTTGCAGTGCCGTTTTAATTTTCAATTTTTTTGATAGCTGGTCGCTAAAAAGCTGCTGATTCCCACATCTAGGATCAAGAGGATTCGCACTTATAGGTTGGGGGATCAGGGTTTTCCCCGGGCAGATAAATAGGCGGAGAAATTCCGCCTATTTACTCGAAAAATGTGAAAAAGGGTAGGTTTTGCTTTGCATAAGCGGAAAAACTCCGCTTATTTACCTCGAAACGAGCTCCATTTTAAATTTAACCGGAAAAACTCCGCTTATTTACTTTTGCTGGTGACTCAATTAGAACAAAACATCTTACTTTTAAGAGGGAGTGAGTATCTCTCAAAAATCCAAGAGAACCGTATCACAATTAAGTGAGGTTTTATATAAATAAGGTTATTGTATTCCTAATAAAGAAACTCGCCAATTACTATGGCGAGTTATACTTTTTTATATACCAATAACGATGCCAATTACCCTTGTGCATTTCGGCACATATTTTAAGAAAAGCACTTTAAAACGGAATCCTTTAGAAAAAAATCCACTGCTTCTTTTTTATCACCATATAAATTTTAGCTAACGCGTTTTTTAACTGATGATTGAAGGGATTCTTTCTTATGGAATCCTTTCATATAGTAAACTGCCACCAAGAATACTAAAAATAGCGGCCCAATGACTAACGCAATTCGAGTATCTGGATTATATACCATCAGACCAATAACAAATGCTAAAAACGCTAAGGCAATATAAGAGGTATAAGGGAATAACGGCACCTTATATTTTAATGTTTTTATTTCACTTGGCTTTAGGGTTTTACGGTAACGAATTTGTGATAAAAGGATGACTGCCCACGTCCAAATAGCTCCGAATGTAGCAATACTCGTAACCCATGTAAAGACTTTTGCCGGAACGATATAATTTAAGACAACACCGATTAACAAGGCAGCAGCAGAAGCTATTACAGCCATGCCTGGAACGCCATTTTTCGTAACCTTACCAAAATTCTTCGGTGCTTCTCCATGCTCTGCAAGGTTAAACAACATTCTTGCGGTACTAAAAATTCCGCTATTACAAGATGAAAGTGCAGCTGTCAGTACAACGAAGTTAATAATTCCTGCTGCACCTGGAATTCCAATTTTCTCAAATGTAAGTACAAACGGACTTCCCTTTGTTCCAATTTCTTCCCAAGGATAGATAGACATGATAACAAACAAAGCCCCTACGTAAAAAATAAGAATACGCCAGAACACAGAATCAATGGCCCTTGAAAGAGATTTTTCTGGATTCTTTACCTCACCTGCAGTAACACCAATCATTTCAATGCCCAGGTATGCAAACATAACCATTTGTAATGACAGTAAAACACCCTTTATTCCATTCGGAAATAAACCGCCATGTTGCCATAGATTGTGAATACCTGTAGCAATTCCGCCATTACCTAACCCGAAGAAAATCATTCCTGCACCAACAACAATCATCGCCAGAATCGTAACAATTTTGATAAGGGCAAACCAGAATTCAAGCTCTCCATATGCCTTAACTGCAAGGAAGTTAACTGTTGCCATGATGACAAGTGCAGCTAGTGCCCAAATCCAGCGTGGGACATCAGGATACCAGTATTCCATATAAATTCCAACGGCTGTAATCTCTGCCATACAGGTAACTACCCATAAGAACCAATAGTTCCAGCCTGTGATGTACCCTGCAAGTGGTCCTAAATAATCTCGTGCATACTTACTAAATGACCCTGCAACTGGTTTTTGAATAGCCATTTCCCCAAGGGCTCTCATAATAAAAAACATGATTAAACCACTAAATGCATATCCAAGCAGAATCCCAGGTCCAGCCATTTTAATTGCTGTTGCAGACCCTAGAAATAAACCAACCCCAATAGCTGCCCCTAAAGACATTAACGTAATATGTCTTTCTTCTAATCCACGATGAAGTTCTTTCCCATGAGTGTTATTACTCATATCATAACCTCCCCTTGATGATCAAACCTCTAATTTCCCATTCTCCACTTTGTTGAAACTCACAATTCCCTATTAATAATGGGTACATTTCATAATAATAAACTTTCTTAAAATATAAATAATACTATTATTTTTAAGGAAATTCATTATTTTTTTAGCTCTAATCCTCCTTTTCAGAATGTGGTAGCGCTTACATATTAGTATTTACGCAAATAAATACTATTGTGAAAAATACTCGAAATTATCTTAACATTTTTGTGAACAAAGTTTTTTGTAGAAATACGAGAAATTTCTACGTTTTTTTTGTAAAATTAAACAAAGATAAAATAATTACTTTTATTTCTCGTTATCTTGGAGGAACCCAAATTGAATATGAAACACCATGATCCATTTAAAATTACCTTTGAAAGCTTAGATGAATTTGCCGATCTTATCAGTCAAGTTCTTAAATGCCCTATCACCATTGAAGATGCGAATCACCGTCTTCTTGCCTATAGTACACATGACGAACGGACAGATCCTGCTAGAATTTCAACAATTATTGGTCGAAGGGTACCGGAAAAAGTAATCAACCAATTATGGAAAGAAGGGACCATTCCTGCCCTATTAAAAACGGATGAACCACTTCGTGTAAAAAGTATGAACGACATTGGTCTCGGCGATAGAGTGGCAATATCGATTTGGAAACAGGATGAGGTATTAGGATTTATTTGGGCCATAGAGATTGATAAAACATTAACGGATGAGGACTTTACCCTGTTAAAAAAGGCCGCAGATGCCGTAAAAAATAAACTATTACAACTCCAAACTAGAAAAAATAAAAAAGAAGAACGCTCCCAAGAATTCTTTTGGAAACTATTAACTGAGCACTTAAAAGAGAAAGAAGAGATTATCCAGCACTTTCAAACATTGCAAATTACTCCTCCATCCTCTTTTGCTGTTTTTGTTTTTCAGTTTCAACAAAATATCACAACTAAAGAAGAACATGAAATTTCTTATTTATTAAAGACAGCTCAGCGAATGAAGATTTTACTCAATACCATTGACTGTAACCAACTTATCTTATTGGTACAAGCATCTCATATCGAGAATCTCTTACAAGAACTCGATCATTTTGCCGAAAACTTCCTCTTAAAAATGAACGACCGCTATGGAATGAAGAATATCCATTCAGTCTATAGCAGTATTTATGATGACTTTCAAAAAATAGGAAAAGCCTATAAGGAAGCTTTGGTTGTACTATCAATAAAAGAAAAATTCCCCATAGAAACAAAGGAAATCTTTAGTTATCAACGACTGGGAATTTATCAGCTTTTTGAAATGATCCTAGAAAACAGAAAAAATGAAGCGTACGAGAATTACGCATTAAAAAGAATCCAAGAATATGACCAAAAACATAAAAGCAATCTCATTGAAACGTTGGAGGTCTTTTTAAATAAGGATTCAAATATTAATGATGCAGCCAAGGAATTAAATGTCCATGCCAACACGCTAAATTATCGACTCAAACGTATTACAGAGATTGGTGAAGTTAATTTCAAGGACCCTAATCAAAAAATAATGCTATTTCTCGATTTGAAGCTAGCCAAATACCAGGGGATTTGAACATTTTGTGAAAATCCCCAAAAAGAATGAAAATCTTTCTCCTTTATTAACAAAGAAATTCTTTTGTAAACGTTTTATACTTTAGCCATAGCAAATCAATTCAATGTTTCAAGGGGAGGAAATAGATTATGTTTATTGGGGTTCCTAAGGAAATTAAAAATAATGAAAATCGTGTAGCTCTTACTCCAGCTGGTGTTGTTTCATTTTTAAATGCTGGTCATACAGTTTTAATTGAAAAGGACGCTGGAATTGGAAGCGGTTTCACTAATGAGGATTATGCTAAAGCTGGTGCTGAGATAATTGATACAGCAGAACAAGTATGGACAAAAGCTGAAATGATTATGAAGGTTAAAGAGCCTTTATCAAGTGAATATAAGTACTTCCGTCAAGGGTTAATTTTATTTACTTATTTACACCTTGCAGCAGAGCCTGCATTAGCAGAAGCATTAAAACAGTCAGGCGTGATCGCGATTGCCTATGAAACTGTATCAGTAAACAGAACTCTTCCACTTCTTACACCAATGAGTGAAGTAGCAGGACGTATGGCTGCGCAAATCGGCGCACAGTTCTTACAAAAAAATAACGGCGGACAAGGTATCTTACTTGCAGGTGTCCCTGGTGTGAACCGCGGGAAAGTAACCATTGTTGGTGGTGGTATCGTTGGAACAAACGCAGCTAAAATGGCGATTGGTCTAGGTGCTGACGTAACTATTATCGATTTAAGTGCGGACCGTCTCCGTCAGCTTGATGATATTTTCGGAAATCAAATCAAAACATTAATGTCTAATCCATTCAATATCGCTGAGGCTGTAGCTGAAGCTGACCTTTTAATTGGTGCAGTATTAATTCCAGGTGCAAAAGCGCCTAAGCTTGTGACTGAAGAAATGGTTAAGGCTATGAAGCCTGGTTCCGTGATTGTCGACGTAGCTATCGACCAAGGTGGAATCGTTGAATCAATCGATCATGTAACAACTCATGATAACCCAACATTTGTTAAACATGGTGTCGTACACTATTCTGTAGCTAATATGCCTGGAGCGGTTCCAAGAACATCTACCATTGCTCTAACAAACGTTACAGTGCCATATGCATTACAAATTGCTAACAATGGGGTATTCAAGGCTATTTCTGAAAATGCTGCTTTATTGCTCGGTGTGAACGTGGCTAACGGTGAAATCACTTATGAAGCAGTGGCAAAAGATCTAGGCTATGACTATGTAACAGTAGAAAAGGCATTAGAAAAAGAATTAGCTGCTAACTAATAACTAATTAATCCCCTCGAGAGAACTCTTGAGGGGATTTTTTGTGTACAGGGAGATGGTAGAAGATGCACCAAGAGAGTTACCGTGATACTTGGGCCGAAGTGTCGCTTGACCATATTCAAGCTAATGTGGTTCAGTTCAGACAATTTGTCCAACATCAATCTAAACTAATGGCTGTCGTGAAGGGAGATGGATATGGACACGGGGCAGTTGAAGTCGCGAAAGCTGCCATTTTGGCAGGTGCTGACTATTTAGGAGTGGCTATTTTAGATGAAGCTATTCAACTTAGAGAGGCTGGAATCGTAACACCCATTCTAATTCTAGGTTATACGCCTCCACGATCAATTAAAGAAGCTATTTTAGCTAACATTACATTAACCGTATTTGACCAGGATGTATTAGATGAAATCATCTTCCAATCTGCTCATTTATGTAAAACTGCTTATGTCCATTTAAAGATTGATACAGGCATGTCCAGAATTGGTGTAACTTCCGGTGAAGAGGCATCACTTCTTGCCGAAAAAGCTTTGACTGCTGAATACGTATATTTCGAAGGGGTATTTACTCATTTCGCCAATGCGGACAGTGAGGATCCCTCTTATACTTATGAGCAGTTTCAAAAATTTCAATCAATCCTATCCTATTTAGACATGAAGCAAATTGCTGTTCCAATTAAGCATTGTTGTAATAGTGCTGCAACCATGAATTTTCCAGAAATGCATATGGATATGGTCAGAATTGGCATTGCCCTGTATGGTTTGTATCCAGATAAGTCTTTAAAAAAACACCGGATTCATCTAAAACAGGCCATGAGTCTGAAAACTAGAATTGCTTCAATGAAAAATGTAGAGGCTTCTCAGCCGATTAGCTATGGATGTACTTGGAGTCCGGATAAAAGAGGTACAATTGCCACTCTTCCTATTGGTTATGCTGACGGATTATCCCGTCTTCTTTCAAATAAAGGAAAGGTTTTAATTCGTAATCAGCATGCTACTATTAGAGGCCGGGTATGTATGGACCAAACAATGATTGATGTATCTGATGTAGATAACTGTTCAGCCGGTGATGAAGTTACCATTTTTGGGACTAGTCATTCTTCCTTTCAATCCGTGGATTTACTGGCTGAATGGATGGGCACCATTAATTATGAAGTTGTGTGTTTGATCGGAAAACGAGTACCCAGGGTATATTTTTTTAAGAAAGACTCAGTTGACCTTGAAGTAGATAAACATAAATGCTATATAAGCTAAAAAATAATCCCTCTTATAACACAAGGGGGATTATTTTATTGGGCTTTCTTAATGTGTTATTTTTTAAAAATAAGGGAATAACAATTTTGGAGTACCTTATTATGATCCGTTCTGCATAAATCCTGCACATTTTGGTTGTATGATGATTAAGTAACAAAGTTTAAGGAGGTAATAATTGTGCAAAATCGTACTGTCTTATTTCTTTTTACCGTGATTACTGCCTTATTTTTAGCGGCATGTTCAAATGTTAACGGGAATGAACATTCAAATAGCAATCATGGTGAGAAAAAAACAGAGCAAAAAAAGAATTCAAGTAATATGAACCATGAAGGTATGGAAGGCATGAATCATTCAAGTACGGGTGAAGTACCAAAAGATTTAAAAGTAGCCGAAAATCCAACCTTTAAAGTCGGAAGTCATGCAATAATTCACGCAGACCATATGGAAGGAATGAATGGTGCAGAAGCAACCATTGTAGGGGCTTATGATACTACTGTTTATACAATTTCTTATACACCGACAACTGGTGGAGACAAGGTGACAAATCACAAATGGATTATACATGAAGAAATTAAAGACGCTAGTAATAAGCCCTATAATCCAGGGGATGAAATTATCGTAGAGGCAGACCATATGAAGGGGATGAAGGGTGCGACTGCTGTAGTTGATTCAGCCCAACAAACAACAGTTTATATGGTTGATTACACACCGACAACTGGTGGAGAAAAAGTGACAAATCATAAATGGGTAACAGAAGGTGAACTTTCAGCTAAGTAATAATTGTAACAGTTTAAGGAATAGCCCTTACCTATTTGGCTATTCCTTTTTCAAAAAGGTTAATGGATAAAAAAAAGCAGTCCCCTTTTCAAAAGGACTAGCTTTTTTTACAAAGGAACCCAACATTAAAATTTTTTTACCCTTATTGGACTTACCATTAAGAGAGCGAGTATTAATGTAATCCACGCGTTGCTATATAAAAACAATCCCATACCAGCTAGTGGTAAACCGGCAGCTGGTATAGGTAATCCTTTAAAATACCCAATAGTTGGCTTAACACTAAACTTAGCTAATCTTATTGCCCCCATCGTGGGAAAAAGGATGAAAGCCAAGGAAGTTAAGATGGATGGCGCTGCTATGGAATGAAATAGAAGAGCGGGAGCAACTCCAAAACTAACAATATCAGCTAAGGAATCCAATTCAACGCCAAATTCACTGTTCACTTTTAATTTTCTCGCAATCCTTCCATCTAGAAGATCTAAAACTGCCGAAAAGAAAATAAAAATGGAAGCTACTTCTAGAAAACCACTCATATTCAACGTAATTGAAAAAACACCGCACAATAAATTTCCCATTGTGAATAAGTTAGGTACAGCTTTTACTATCTTATTGAACAAGTTCGCCCCCCCTGACGATGTCCTCCTATTTAAGTACGATCTTTTTCACTTTGTATCTTAATGAATTTTTAATATTTTTTTCATAGAAAGAAAAGGTAGATTATATATACTTTAGAATACCCAGTTAGGGTAGCAATATCCTACCTGAAATCATCAACCGTAAATAAAGCGAGATAAAAGAAATGGGTGATAAAATGAATTACAATATATTTCAAGCAATTAATCAACTTGCTGGTAAACATCCCTTTATGGATGGATTAATGGTTTTTACTACGCACTATGCTCTAATTGTTTACGCCATCGTTTTACTTCTAATCTGGTTTTTTGGCAAAGAACAACATAAGCATTCAGTTGTGTATGCTGCAATAACTGGTGGATTAGGGTTATTCATAAATTTTGTCATAGGTCATATTTATTATGAACCACGTCCATTTGTAACACATAAAGTTCATTTACTGATTCAACATGCAAAAGATGCTTCGTTTCCAAGCGACCATACAACAGGTGCGTTTTCCCTTGCATTTGCGGTTTTGATGCGACACCGAAAAATTGGCTCAAGTATGCTTTTGTTAGCAATATTAACAGGGATTTCTCGTATTTATGTAGGACATCATTATCCATATGATGTATTTGGTAGCATTATTGTAGGATTATTTGTAAGTACACTTATATATAAATTTAGTTCATTATTAAACCCAATCCCTCAAACAATAGTCAATATTTATAATCAAATTCCTTTAGTTCCCAAAACTAAACAAAAATCAAGTCAATATTAAAGGGCAGCAAAAACTTAGCTGCCCTTCATCTTTTATAAATACTTACGATGAACCCCTTTTCCATCATAGGAAAATAGCATTCGTCTTTCTTCAATCATCGTTTCCATGTGTACAGGTCTGCCCCAAAGCTGCTGAATATAGGGAAGCACTTTTTCAAGGTATTTTACGTCTAATTCGATCCCCTCATACCAGTGTTTTACATAGAGCTCTCCATTTTTCATATAATCACCGTCAATTACGGTAAGATATGGAAATCCACCATTTACCCGCATGTTAACTAGCTGGTCACGGATATGCTCCCATGCTTTATCCACTATTTTGTAATCACGACCCTGCTTTTGGAAAAGATACATATCCTCTCTCATCACAAGATCCTTATTTAAATAATTGCGGAGGAAGGATATGTCGGACTCTACTTCTCGGACCTCAAACATTTTTTCTCTACCTGAACCTGGTTTTACCCCTCTTCGCTTCATTTCTTCTGTTGGATTATTATACCGTTCTTCAATGTCCTCAAAGATTTTGATTCCAAGATAATAAGGATTAATTCCAGTCTTTGACGGCTGGACAACACCTGCATTTAATTTCGCAAATTCGATAGCTTCTCCACTTGTTAAATCCATTTCCCTTAAAATCCGTTGGTGCCAATAGGAAGCCCAGCCTTCGTTCATGATTTTTGTTTCAAGCTGTGGCCAAAAGTAGAGCATTTCTTCCCGCATCATCGTTAAGATGTCGCGTTGCCAATCTTCTAGCTCCCTGCTATAGGTTTCTATGAACAATAATAAATCCTTTTCTGGACGAGGAGGGAATTTCTTTTTTCTTGATTGGATTGTTTCTTTCTTATCCTTCTCATCCAATTTCCAAAGGTCATCATATGGAGTGGCGATGATTGGATTTTCATCCTCTTCCTCATCATCTCCAATAGACCAGCTAAGTTTTGGTCTCATGAGGGAAGGGTCAATATGTTCATCAATAGCTAAGACGGCATCAAGGAAGGTTTCTACCTCTTTTTTTCCATATTGAATTTCGTATTGGTGGATTCTTTCAGCTGTTGCTGCCATACTCTCAACCATATCCCGCTTTGTATTTTGAAAACGGACATTATTTTTAAAGAAATCACAATGCGCTAACACGTGAGCCACAATTAACTTGTTCTGAATTAGCGTATTGGAATCCAGTAAAAACGCATAGCATGGATTAGAGTTAATGACAAGTTCATAAATTTTACTAAGGCCTAAGTCATAATGAAGTTTCATTTTGTGAAATTGTTTTCCAAAGCTCCAATGAGAGAATCGAGTAGGCATACCATATGCCCCAAATGTATAAATAATCTCAGCCGGGCAAATTTCATAACGCATTGGATAAAAGTCTAGTCCAAAGCCAGTTGCTATTTCGGTAATTTCACTAATCGCATACTCTAGTGATTTACGCTCTTCCTCATTCATTGCCATTCCCCCTTTTCCTCTTACCACAATGTATGAAGAAAAGCTGGGATTGATGAAAAAGAAGGCAAAAAACAATAAGCCAGAGAGCTTATTGTTTTTTGGATTCAACCGTTAAGTTAATCAGTTTATTGTTGGTAAGATCATGATTTACTTTTATGATAACAAAAAAGTTCTGATTATTTTCTTGTACTTTAAAGCGGAAGCCGTCTTCTACTTTTGATGCCTCTATTTTCTTTCGACCTAAATATTCATATTCCCTGATAGGGGCACCTGGAAAATCTGTCTGTACAACCGCCATCGCAATTCTACCGTATTTTTCATAATCTGGCTTCTGAGCATGGCCAGGATTTGTAAAACTAACTAGAAAAAATGCCATCATTAATATAGTGACAATCGTTTTTTTCATTTCCTTAACCTCCTGTTAAATTTGGTTATTTTATTTTTCCCTATCATGTTTCTCTTATGAATTAATCAGGGATTTTTCTTGCTTCAGCAGCTAACTTAAGACCCACCATTCGATTTCGTTTCCATTCTGTCTTAAAAACGGATAATGGAGGATTCGTTTCACCCACAAGATAGCTGATTTCTATGGTCATGGCTGGACGATGGTAGGTTGTAATAAACCAATCAGTAAACCCGCCCCCGATTGCTTTTTTAGGTGGCTTTCCTAATTTATAGCCTGTTAATTTTGTAATTTTTTTTGCAATGTTTTTGTCCCTCTTGAGATGTTTTCCATTTTTATAGTTCCAGAAAATCTCTCTTCCCGCTGAATGGTAGGCCACTGCTATTGAGGGGTTCACCTCTTTAATAAAATTGGTTAGTGCAATTACTTCTTTTACCTCAAGTGGCTTTTTACCTTTATAAAATTGATAGTGTGGAGATGACGGCTGCTTAGGAAGCTGCTTCCAACCGGCAGGGTATTGCCTGTTTAAGTCTACGCCCACCCCATTTGCTTTCCATCTTGAAAAATCACTTGAGCCTATATTCATGCTTTTAATACGGTCTCGTTGAACTTCTGGTATCCCTTCGAAATGGTTTTGTTGAATTTCTATACCATCTGGATTTAACATAGGGACAAACCAAATAGAAACATCATTAAGTATTGAGGCAGAGGTTAAAGGGTATTTCCTTGTTTCCTCATAAGCATTCGCATAGGACTCCAGCATCTTCATTAAAAGCATACTTGTTATCCATTCCCGTCCATGATGGGAACCAATTAAAACGATATTCCTTTTCCCTTTACCAAGCTTGATTGCCCAAATATCTCTTCCAAAATGAGTGGTTCCAATGGATTTTACTTCTAGCTCCCCTTTATGGATTTCCCTTAATTGATGGATGTCTTGTTCTAATCGTTCAAAGCTATATGCTTTATTCGTATGAACCACTTTAGCTTCGCCAACCGTTTCAAAAGAAAATATCATCACCATAAAAATGCAAAGAATTTTTGCCATAGAACCTCCATTTTTACAATTACCGAAAGATTTATACAGGTAAATGTTGAAAACCTTATAAACAATGGGTGTCCAACATTTTCTGTGAAAGTTATTTGCAGAATGTCATACAATAATCTCAACTCCTAATAAGGAGGAGATAAAGTAAATGAATAAACTGGATTATGATCGGGCGTTATATTACACACACCGATCTGAATGGGATAATTTGCTTATTTTGATGGTTCGGACAAAAGACCAATTTTTGTCCAAAAGAATTGAACAATTTCTTCATGCGTACAACTTTGAACGTGACTACACTGTAATTGAAACGAAACTCTATAATTTGCTTCGTTACATCGACCATGCAAACGAAACAATAGAAGCTGATCCAAATGAGATACCGATGTATAGTCTTTCCTGAAAAAACAAGTGGATACAGATTTAGTTGAGAGAAATTTTTACAACCGGGCCAAAGAATTCCACCAAAAAAAAACGGCTTCCATTTTTGGAGCCGTTTTTTACCCATTTTTTATCCTATCTTATCATTTTTGATTACTCCATTACGTACGGCAAAAAGAGCAGCCTGTGTCCGATCCGCTAGCTCAAGCTTCGCTAAAACATTGGAAACATGGGTTTTTACCGTCTTCTCAGTAATAAATAACGATGAAGCAATTTCTTTATTACTTTTTCCACTAGCTATCTCCTTAAGGACTTCCAACTCTCTTTTAGTCAGCTCATCCAAATGGGTCTTGACCTCATTTTGTTTCGAGGTTAAATGGGTTAATAAATGAGTCGTTGCTTTTGGATGCAATTGATTCTCACCATTCATTAACATCTTTATTGCCCTCACTAGCTCATCGGGTTCTATATCCTTCAATTGATAGCCTGATGCGCCCGCTTCAATAGCAGGTATTACATGGTTTTGATCCGAAAAACTGGTTAGTATCATTACCTTCATACTTGGATGCTTTACTTTAATTTTCTGTGTTGCTTCAATCCCGTCCATAACCGGCATGACTAGATCCATTAACACTAGGTCTGGCATTAATCGGTCTACTAACTCAACAGCTTCTTCCCCATTTTTCGCTTCTCCTACAATTTCAATATTTTCTTGTGTCTTTAAAAAGAAAACCAAGCCTCTACGTACTACATGATGATCATCGGCTATTAGTATTCGAATACTCAAAATAATCCCCCCTTAAAACGGAATACTGACCCGTAACTTTGTCCCTTTGTTTAGCTCACTTTCCAGATAAAAGGTTCCGCCTAAAGACTCCGCTCTGTTTCTCATGCTTTTTAGACCGAGCGATGGGAGCACTAAACCTTCATCATAAATAAACCCACATCCACTGTCTTTTATTTCTATGGTTATTCTGCTATCACTTCCATGAACAAATAAATGAACATCGGATTGTTGTGAATGTTTTTTGCAATTAGCTAATGCTTCTTGGCTAATTCGAAAAACAGCCTCTTCAATTCTGCTTGGTAGATTAATGACCCCATTTATTTTTATGTTTGTATTTAATCCTAGCATTTCACCGTAACTCGATAGTGCACTAACAATACCTTGCTCTAATCCCTTTGGGCGCAGCTGCCAAATAAGCGCTCTCATTTCATTTAATGCCTCTTGCGCTAAATCTTGAATATAACTAAAAGTTTCTTTCACCTCTTGATCCTTTGTCATTTCTTTTCCACCACGAGCAGTCAGGCTTAAGGAGAAAAGGAGTTGATTAACAGAATCGTGCAGGTCTCTTGCTAATCTATTTCTTTCTGTTGTTAAAGCAATTTCTTGTTCTTTTTGTGTTAGATTAATCCTTTTTAAGGCTGAGCCTATCTGCAAGGCAACTGATTCTAATAGAGCTAGCTCTTCATTGTTAAAGCTTGTTTTATTCGGTGACCCTACATTTAATAATCCAAATTTTTCTTTCCCTGCTTTGAGTGGTACGGTTGCATGATGGGTTAATCCCCATGTATCCCCTAACTCGTGTTCAATTGCATCTTCCAATCGCATACATTCAATAATATTGGTTGCTTTATCTATTCGACCTTTATTATAGCGGTTAATACACCAGCAGTCGCCACTGCACATGGGGGCATACTGGTTGTCGGATAACGCGGGGGGAAGATTTTCTTTCGCAGCAAGTCTGAAAGAGCCGGCATCATCAATAAGAAAGATCCATCCGGATTGTAAACCGGTTACATGCAACAGCTTTTTTAGAACCTCTGAAAGTACATTGTTTATGTCAGTTCCTTGATTCAATAACTCGGCAATTTCTTTTAAAATTTGTAAATCAGAATGGTGACACGTACTCATATTAATCCCCCTGAAAATTCCAACTCTTGCAATTATTATAACGCTTTTCTTCTGCTAATTCCTTAGAAAAAAGTATGGTTTCTCCTCGGACTTAAGTCGGAAAGAATAGAGGCTGACTCCTATGAGCCAGCCTCTATTCTTTATGCTATTGGATATTGCTGTGCGAATGGATGGATGACAATCTCATCAATTAACATATGCTTTGGAGCAGATGCCATGTAAACAACTGCATTTGCGATATCTCCTACTTTTAACCAGTCTTTTTTCTCTGGCAAACCTTGGGTAGACTCCGCAAAGTATGTATCAACCATACCAGGATTAATGGTTCCAACTCGTATTCCATACTCACGGACTTCCTGGGCAACGGAGCCAGAGAAGCCTTGTACAGCATATTTAGTTGCTGTATAGGCAGCCCCATTAGGAATCGTATAACGAGCAACGTCAGATGAAATTGTAATAATGGTTCCGGCTCTTCTTTCCTTCATATGTGGTAGGACAGCTTTTGTCGCTAAGAACACCCCTTGAACATTTACCTCAAATACCTTTTTCCATTCTTCAAGGGTAACTTCCTCTGTTAATTTAAAGAACCCAATCCCTGCGTTATTTACTAGAAGATCAACCGCTCCATAGACTTCGATTGTTTTGTTGACTACATTCTCCATATCCTCTTCTTTCGAGACATCTGCTTGAACTGGATTAATTTCTGGAAAGCCCATTCCCCTTAATTCTTCTGCTGTTTTTAGAATTTGGGAAGAACTGCCTACAATGGTTAATTTCATCCCTTGTTCTGCTAGTTTTACGGCAATTTCCCTGCCAATTCCACGAGATGCACCGGTTACAATAGCAATTTGATTTTGTAGCATAATTGATTCTTCCTTTCGTGATGGGTTTCATTGTTGTTTTTTTTGCTCTTACCGTTCTTGAATCATTTTCATTTTTCTTTCCACTACATCCATAAAGTCTTTTTCCACTGTTTGAAGTTTCAGTTTACTCTCCTCCAAACAATCACTGTTTACACCAAAGTAGAATTTAACCTTTGGTTCAGTCCCTGATGGTCTTAAGCAAATCCAAGTACCGTCTTCAAATGTAAATTTTAGCACATTTGATTTAGGCAGCTGAATCTTTTCTTCATTCTTTTTAGTTAACCGAATTCCAGTTAAATAATCCTCCGTTGAGGCGGTCTTTAAGGAACCTAGATTTGATAATGGCTCCATTCGGAAGGAAGCTAGTAGACTTTGAATCAATTCTGCTCCTTCTTTCCCCTTTAATGTTAACGAGCGAAGGCCTTCCTGATAAAAACCGTATTTTTCAAACACCTGCATCATTCCATCATAGAGGGACATGCCTTGTTTTTTATAAAAGGCACAAACCTCTGTGGCTAAGAGCGCAGCCTGAATGGCGTCTTTATCACGGGCAAAATCACCGATTAAGTAGCCATAAGACTCTTCATAACCAAATAAGAAGGTATGGTCACCTGTTTCTTCATACTCTTTTATTTTCTCAGCAATAAACTTAAACCCTGTTAACACGTCAATCGTTTCAAGGCCATACGCAGAAGTAATTTTTCTTCCTAACTCAGAGGTAACAATCGTTTTTAAAACGACGCCATTTTGAGGCAATGTTCCTTTTTCTTTTTTCTGAGAAAGGAGATAATCAAGCAATAATGCCCCTGTTTGATTCCCAGTCAGAACTACATACTCTCCTTCTTCATTACGTACTGCGATACCAAGACGGTCTGCATCTGGGTCGGTTGCAATTAGTAGGTCAGCTCCCACTTTTAAACCATCGCGAATAGCTAATTGAAAAGCAGCATGTTCTTCCGGATTAGGACTTTTCACAGTAGAAAATTCGGAGTCAGGAAGCTCCTGCTCCTTTACAACTGTTACATTTTTATACCCTAATGTAGAGAGTGCAGAGCGAACAGGCTTATTGGCTGTCCCATGTAATGGGGTAAAAACGACTTTAACATCGGCTTCTTGTGAGAGGGTGGGATTCTCGGAAATCGTTTTGAGTTTTTCTATATAAACTTGGTCTATTTCTGAACCGATTATCTTAATTAATCCAGCCGCTCTTAATTGATCTTCACTGCCGACTTCAATTAATAATTCGTTTTCTATTTCATTGACCTTTGAAATAACCTGATCAGCTTGATTTGGTGGAAGTTGACCACCATCTGATCCATACACTTTGTACCCATTATATTCTGGTGGATTATGGCTGGCAGTAATAACAATACCAGAAAAGGCATGTAGGTACCGTAAGGCAAAGGAAAGTTCCGGGGTTGGTCTTAATTCATCAAATATATAGGTTTGAATTCCTTTGGTTGCCAGTGTTTTTGCAGCCTCCAAGGCAAATTCAGGAGACTTGTGACGTGAATCATAAGCTATTACTACACCTCTTTGTTTCGCTTCTAATCCCTGTTCCTCTATGTATTTGGCTAAACCTGCTGATGCTTTCCGAACCGTATAGATATTCATTCGATTTGTACCTGCACCAATCTCACCACGCATTCCACCAGTTCCAAATTCTAAATTCTTATAAAAAGCCTCTTCAAGTTGTTTATCATCATTCTTCCACTCTTCTAATTGAGCTTGTAATTCAGCGTCTAAGCCTTCAAACTCAATCCAGCTTTTTGCAACTGTTTTCCAGTTCATCCGTTCCCCTCCTCTTTCCATCTATTTAATATTGTTTCTAAGTCATAGCTTGATACTCCTTTAAAAATCACTCGAAATAAGCCGACAATTTTTGCAGAATAGAGGGAAACGCATTTATTTTTTCAAACATAAAGACGAAAAAAGCCTGATTTGCATCAGGCTCGGTTTATTCCTATATTATTAATTCATTATCTGCTTTTGTATAAATACTTAGCATTGAAGGTCTCATGCTCTTCACACTGAGAAATTGTTCAAAATCCAAAGGGAAGGATAATCCAAATTCTTTAAGTGTGGCCACATTTTTATTGTATAGTGCAGCATATTGTTCATCCAGCGGAGAAGATTCAAGAATGGAAATTAATGTTTGTATACATGTCATTACCTGAAAAGCATCTTTTAATGTACTAAAATCTTCAGTAGGATGTAAAATTCCTAATTGCTCAAATTGACAAATCTCTTCGTCACTAAAATAGAGGGGAAAAATATTAGAATAAATGTACCTCACCAGTTCATTGATTTCTTCTTCTTGACTTGGTGTCGAGGCAAAAACAATTTTCACTTATAACCCACCTTTGCCATCGCTATATTCTGTCGTATTATATAAAATAAGAATAACATAATTTACGAGGATAATCGGTGGTAATTGTAACCACATAGAAAAGCGGAAGCGCCT
>NZ_JBCNAC010000008.1:0-4061 GCF_050477885.1 Neobacillus rhizosphaerae | reverse complement strand
GGCTAGGCGCTGGAGCTAGACAAATTTCAAAGCGGAAACGCCGAAATAAGGAGATTTATATGCTTAAAACAATGCGTAAGGGAGAATGGTTTCACATGGTTGTCCCTAATGAATGGCAAGGAAAAACACCAGAAGAGGTTTTCCGTCAGATTTGGGAAGCTCCAAAGAAATTAACTCATAGCTTTAGAATGGAAAATGCAGTTCTATTAGATGGAAACCGGGTCAATTGGACTTTACCATTACATTCCGGCGATGTGTTACAAATCAAACTGTTTGTGGATGAACCTCTTACTGTGATCCCTCAATTCCATGATATTGACGTACTTTATGAGGATGATCATGTATTGGTGGTAAACAAGCCCCCATTTATGAGCACTCACCCAAATGATAATACAACGGACCACTCCACACTAATCAACGCCCTTGCTTTCTATTTACAATCAAAGGGAGAAGATAGAAATATTCGTCAAATCCACCGATTAGACCGAGATACTACAGGGGCAATTTTGTTTGCCAAGCATGCCTTGGCAGGAGCGATATTAGACAAAATGTTGGAAAAACGGGAGATAAAGAGAACATACATAGCTGCGGTACACGGTATGGTGAGACCAAAAAAAGGAAGAATCAATAAGGCAATTGGCCGGGACCGCCACCATGCGACTCGAAGAAGAGTGTCCGATACTGGACAGGAAGCTATTACTAATTATCAAGTACTATCTGAGGATAAAAATAAACATTTTTCAATTGTAAGATGCTGGCTTGAAACTGGAAGAACTCATCAAATAAGAGTCCATTTAAGCCATTTAGGTCACCCTTTAATCGGTGATACACTTTATGGTGGAGAGGAAATAGTGAATCGGCAGGCATTGCATGCGGCGAAGCTTGAATTCAATCATCCTCTTACCCATGAACTAATTACATGCCATGCCCCTATTCCAGATTTACCAAACCTGTTTCAATCCATCGATATATACTCGTTGTAGAGCCAAAGTATGAAGAAAAGCCTCCCTATTTCAGGAGGCTTTTCTTAATCCACGTATATTTTTGTATTAATCGGCTTTTCTGAAGGCTCTCATTACAAAGCTTAAAAGAAGAACCAACACTGCAGCTCCTATTATTGCGGGAATGATAGCAAAGTCAGCTACATGAGGACCCCAGTTTCCTAAAATTGCTGTCCCTATCCATGCACCAACAAAACCAGCAATAATGTTACCTATAATTCCACCAGGAATATTTCTTCCAACAATAAGCCCAGCTAACCAACCAATCACTCCGCCTACAATTAATGCCCAAATAAAGCTCACTTAAGAACACTCCTTTTTAGTATTCATCATTTCACTTATATTAGCATTTACCACTTCTCAGGCAGTTGTGGAAAATTAATTCTTGCTGCCTGTACTAATAAAGTACCCAGTTTTCTTTTTTATACTCCTCAAAGAACTAAAACAAAAATTAATTAAAAAAACTTTATACATAAATTATTCAACCAAGGCAAAAGTAAAAAAAGAACCATATTTAACGAGACTTAGTTATCAGAAAATTCTAATGTTAAGTTTTTGTAAATTTCGTAAAGATTGTATCCTTTTTCGACATTTTTCATATAAAATATCTTAGGGTTGTACATATTTAATTTAATGGGGGTTATCCACATGGCATTAAAGAAAACTGATAAATTCTCAGTATTACTTAGCAAAATTTCAACTAACTTAAAAGAAAGTACAAATTTCTTCACCGAATACAAATTAAAAAACGTAAGTGACTTAAAAATTTTCTCAGAGAAAATGAAGGAATTAGAAACTAAGGGCGACTCTTTTGTACATGAAGTCATTAAAGAACTGAATGATGCTTTCATTACTCCAATCGAGCGTGAAGATATTCTGCACCTTGCAATGAGCATGGATGATGTCCTTGACGGCCTTGAGGGTTGTGCAGCACTATTTGAAATGTATTCTATAACAAATGCGGATAACTTCATGATTCAATTTGTAGATGCCATTCAAGGAAGCGTTCATGAAATTGATAAAGCTGTTGAATTACTTTCTAATAAAAAACTAGCTCAAATTCGTGAACATGCTATTAAAATTAAGGATTTTGAATCAAAATGTGATAATATCCTACGTCAGTCTATTAAGAATTTATTCACAGTTGAAAAAGATCCAATTCGAATTATTCAATATAAGGAAATATATGAAGAACTTGAAGATATTGCTGACTACTGTCAAGCAGTTGCAAACACTCTTGAAACCATCATTATGAAAAATGCATAAGGAGCAAAAATATGAGCCTTGTTTTAATTTTAACCATATTAATCGTTATTGGCGCTCTTGCATTTGATTTTATTAATGGTTTTCATGATACTGCAAATGCGATTGCTACCTCTGTTTCAACAAAAGCCTTAAAACCACGCCAAGCTATTTTGTTGGCTGCCGTAATGAACTTTGTTGGTGCACTTACATTTACGGGTGTTGCTAAAACAGTATCTAAGGATATTGTTGATCCATTCATGTTGCATAATGGTTCTGTTGTTATTCTCGCAGCATTACTTTCAGCTATTTTTTGGAACTTACTTACTTGGTATTTTGGAATCCCAAGTAGTTCTTCTCACGCAATTATTGGGTCAATTGCTGGTGCAGCAATTGCAGCAGAAGGCTTTAATGTCTTAAACTACGGCGGATTTTTGAATATTTTAAAAGCACTTATCATTTCACCGCTTTTAGCTTTTGTGCTCGGTTTTATCATTTACAGTATTTTCAAAGTGTCGTTTAAAAACTTTAATTTAACGAAAACGAATCGAAATTTCCGTTATATCCAAATTGCCACCGCTGCATTACAATCATATTCACACGGGACAAATGATGCTCAGAAATCAATGGGTATCATCACTTTAGCCCTTATTGCAAATAATTATCTTCATCCAGATGCGGGTATTCCTTTTTGGGTACAATTATCCTGTGCCATTGCAATGGGATTAGGTACTTCTATCGGAGGTTGGAAAATTATTAAAACGGTTGGCGGTAAGATTATGAAAATCCGTCCAATCAACGGAGTTGCAGCTGATTTAACTGGAGCAGCAGTTATTTTTGGTGCTACCTTCATCCATTTACCAGTAAGTACAACACATGTTATTTCTTCAGGTATTTTAGGGGTTGGTTCTGCTCATCGCCTAAAAGGTGTTAAGTGGGATACCGCACAGCGTATGATGATCACTTGGGTCATTACCCTTCCTATTACTGCACTTTTAGCAGGAATTTGTTATTTTATTCTAAATTTATTCTTTTAAGATTGAAAAAGTGGCTGAACCTTTCAGCTGCTTTTTTTGTTGTTTCTACTTCTAAATGATGGACTCCCACATATTTTAAATGTAAAAGGACAAGTTTGGGGCTGATCTAATATATGAAACAAAAAATTGCTGCAATGCTGCTTGGGAGTTTACTATTAAGCCTTGGTGTAAATGGATTTTTAGTACCATACCAGCTCCTAGATGGTGGTGTCATCGGTTTAGGGTTAATTATTCACTACTTTTATGGCTGGCCAACGGGACTGAGTATCATTTTATTAAGTTTACCTCTCTATGTCCTTGCGTGGTTCTTCGAGAGACGTTATTTTTTTTATAGCCTCCATGGTTTAATTATTTCATCCTTTTGCATTGATTTATTTTCATTTATAAATGGAAAGATTCATCTTGATATACTGCCAAGCACGGTAATAGGTGGGATCCTGGTTGGAATAGGAATTGGCCTTATGCTTCGTTATGAAACAAGTACAGGAGGCACAGATTTATTAGCTCAAATATTAACTAAATTTACTTCTATCAATATTGGTATTATCATTTTTTTGATTGATGGACTAGTTATTACAAGTGGCATTCAAGTCGTTGGACTAGAAAAATTTTTCTACTCCCTTCTTACCATCCTTTGTGTTGGGTTAATGACAACAGTTACGGTTTCTCGAAGGCCTGAAACAAATTAATGAACTTTATCTTTGGATTTGTTAAACTTGTCTGTTGATTTCCGCTCCAGGCGCTTCGCTTTCCGTGGGCGTTTCGGCGAGCCTCCTCGGCG
>NZ_JBCNAC010000007.1:0-24498 GCF_050477885.1 Neobacillus rhizosphaerae | reverse complement strand
TATAAAAATCAACAATGTTCCTTAACACAGCTTTATCTTAAGGAAAGAGGCTGGCTCCAGTGTTTTGAGCCAGCCTCTTTCCTCTTTTATTAGTATTATGTGTTTTTCATTGCGAATTACTATCTGATCGTCTATTTTTGAAGTTCGGAAATACAACGATAAAAATGCTCCCTTTTCCCAACTGGGATTGAACAGTTATTTCTCCACCATGAGCGATGACAATCTCTTGGGCAATTGCTAAGCCTAAACCAGTCCCTCCAATTTTCCGTCTATCCGTGTTATCCACCCGATAAAATTTTGTAAATAACTTGTCAATTGAATCTTCTGGAATGCCCAACCCGTTATCTCTTACTGCAATTTTTAATTTCTTATCACTTTTAAAGACTTGGATATTAATATTTCCACCTTCTGGAGTATATTTTATAGCATTATTTATTAAATTCGTGAAAACCTGAATGATTTTTGTCTCATCACCAAGTAGAACGGGATGGGCTTCAAAAGCTTCAAGCGTAATATCATGGTGTCTGGTTGTCATTTGCTGAACCTCAATTACCTTCTCTAAGAGCGGTACCATTTCAATATACCTTTTCTCATAAGATTGTTTACCTGACTCCAGACGCTGCAAGTCGAGAAAATCATTGATTAAAGCGGTGAGCCGTTTGGCCTCATTAAAAATAGTGGCAAGATATTTTTCTTTTCTCTCTGGTTTTAATTCACGGTGCAGCATTAATTCAGAAAACCCTAGAATACTTGCTAATGGTGTACGTAA
Source organism: Neobacillus rhizosphaerae (assembly GCF_050477885.1). GTDB lineage: Bacteria > Bacillota > Bacilli > Bacillales > Cytobacillaceae > Neobacillus > Neobacillus rhizosphaerae_A. The sequence continues at coordinate 23,729 of NZ_JBCNAC010000007.1, read as the reverse complement.
TTCATGGCTAACCGTGTTAACTAATTCTGATTTGATTTTCACAATTGAATCTAATTCCTTATTTCTTGCAATCAATGATTGCTCATTTTCTTGAACCTTTTCGACCATTTTTTGAAAAGCTGATGATAAAGCACCAATTTCATCGTCACGATTCATATAGGTAGGTATTAAAGCATCTTTTCCATCGGCAATATCATTTGCAGCAAAGGTAAGTTGGGTTAAAGGCTGTCCAACTTGCTTAAACATTAATCGAATAATCCTTAACAATAACAACAGAATGAAAAAGATAAATAAAACAAAACCAATTTGAATATAGGTTTTAATTCTTATTAGTTTTTGATAGAGAGTTTCACTGTCTTGATCAATGTCTTGCAAATAAGTATTCATCAATTTTCTAAATTGAATAACCCTTGCTGTTCCTTGTTTATTTGCTATATTTGCCACTTCTTCTTTATTTCCTGTTTCATATTCGTTAATGACTTTAGGAAGCGTATCATTAAAATAATATTGTGTAAAATCGTGAATAGTAACAAGTAATTGTCGATCTTGTTTAGTAGTAGCATGTTTAGTTAGTTCAATGACCAGACTCTTTATTTTAGGTTGTTGTGCAAGTGCATTATCTCTCAAAGATGGATTATCATAGGCAATATACCCTCGAATATCAAATAAAGCTTGATTAAAATAATCGTTTACTTCCACTGCAATTTTCTGTTTTACTTTTAGTTCATCACGCTTCGTAATATAGGAATTATTTAGAAAGTTTTGTGTTGCCAATAATAGCGTTGAACCGATAACAAAACAAACAAGAAAGAGTCTGGTGAGTATGACGAATCTTCTTACTAAACTTCTTTTAAAGACTAATTTACTTTTCATTAAAGATTTCCTCAACCATTTTCAATAGCTGACTTGGGATAAATGGTTTTGTCATGTAATAATCAGCGCCTGCCTCAAACACCTTTTCTTGTTCGGATTGCTGACTTTTTGCAGATAACATCAAGATCTTTGTATGGGTCTGTTCAACCATTGGCTTAATCTTCTGAATGACTTCAAGACCCGTTAGAAATGGCATCATATAATCTAATATAATTAGATCGTAGGAATTTCGTTCAATGAATTCTAAAGCCTCCTGACCATCCTCTGCTTCATCTACTTGATATTCCTTCTCTTCAAACGTATCAATAATCAGCATTCTTAATATTTCTTCATCTTCAGCTAATAAGATTCTTTTCACTTCAAACCACCATCCTTTATATCTGTCTTAAGGAACGTGTCTGCCATGATTTGATAGGATTTCTTCAACCGCTCATAATAAACCGGTGAATCCCAGGGCCTCCAACTATACAAATAACTTTCTTTTTGACGGACAAGATTTCCAGTTACTTTTGGATATGTTTCTTGAATCTTCCCTTCTTTTGTTGTTACAACAGCTGTTCTGATCCCTTTTGTTTCTTCGCTACCGGATAACCCTTGCTGCCAAAAATCCCCCATTACTTCTCTTAAGCTCGGATCTTTAAAGTTTAATAGCTGCCAAGGGATACGTACCTCAATATTTTTGTTGTCGCTACTAATACTAATATCCGTTAATGAGTCAAACTTTTTATTAGTAGGATTAGCATTTCCAAAACGTAGTACGCCTGTTTCATAACTCTGGAATGGAATTACAGTATTCGTTGTGGGGATGGTTAACTTCTTGTTTAATGCCAAACGAATAGGATGAAAGATGCCATTCTCCTTTTTGTTAGCATAGGGCTCTTCTGGAACCATATGTAAGAGCGCTGCATACTGAAAGTAGAACGTGTCATAATAGCTATCTACCATTACCCGAGAATCATTAGGTCCTGTTATTTTAACTAAAAAATCAATTCCATAGTCTGAATGGATCTTTGAATCTTTCGTTAATGAAATAGAAGACTGGCCTTGGTTATCTATTGTATCTAATAACAAATAAATTCCATTCTCTTTAAAATCCACTGGCTGGTTATACTTTAATTGAAAATAAACATAGCCACTGTTAGTGGTCATACGTACTTCACTTAAAGAGTCCTTCCTGTTGCTTGAATGGTAAATAGGCTTCACGCCTGCTAAGTCCCAATCCTGGGTTTCACCATCAACAATAATCTCTGTTTCCTTCTTCCCTGGTTCAAAACCAAGTATACCAAAGTGCTGCTCATTGGTTTGTTGGTTATTCCAGTATGGCCTGCGATCAGGATTATCAAAATCCATAGTATTCCATGTCCGCTTAAACCATTCATCCTGCCAGGTAAATACAAGACCGCCCGCATAGCCCTCACTTACAATGGACTGATATAACTGGCGATCAATCTTTCCTTGATCTTCTTCTGAATGAAATCCTTGATTCATTCCATTGGTATTCTTGTGTGTTAGGCCTCTGGAGGCCGGAACTCCGAACTCAGCCACTAAAACCGGCATGTTATGGGCTTCACGCAGTTCATGTAAATATCCTGCATAATTGCTTTTCTTCCCACTGGAATTAACATAGTTGGTATATTTCGGTTCATAATTAAGAAAGTCAGGATAATATGGATAGATATGATAGGAAGCAAACAATCCTGCATGAAAATTGTTCGTTTTTATAATATGATTGGGATTGATTGAAACCATATCTTCTGTCTCTAGCGGCTCACTCGGATGCTTCAACAAGTCTGTTGTTACCCAGTTGGTAAAACTAAGCGAGTGTTGCCATTCATATTGCTTTGACTCATAATCTGAAGCATAGTCAAGTAAACCTGCAAGCCATACTTCAAAAGGATTTCCTTCTTCCGTTTTAAAATACTTTCCACTGTATTGCCCAATAGCAACATGCTTTGCATTTGTGTTGGTTACCATGGAAGGGTCCCACTCGGTTCCTATAATCATTCCGAGTACATAAGTAGAAATATCATATTTATAAACGCCAGATGCATGTCCTGGACGGGCCGGCAATTTAGCGTTTCCATGAATAATATCAATCATATTTTTAATTTCTAATCTTGCATCCTCAACGTTCTCGGATGCATATGCATCCTGAGTACGAATCAGGTTTTCCTCATTCACCCATGTACCATGCATGATATACAGCGGTTTTTTTGCTATTTGGTTATATTCGTAAAAGGCTTCATAAAACTGTGGAGGATGAAGGGTATAAACCCTGATTGCATTCGCATGCATCGCACCAATTTCTTTAAACCAGCGGAAATATTCCTCTTTTGTAATGGCTGTTTCCCCAGGGAAATAACCTGGCTTACCAATCCCCATATTGACCCCTTTAATCAAGAAGTCCTGCCATTTTCCATCCTTTTGTATTTGAATATAGGAATCTCCTGTTTTTGAATTAAAACTGATTCCGTCTTGTTTAACCAATGCTACTTTTTCTTGAGTGCTTACCTGATGTATTCCATTTTTTAGAATATCCTTCATCAGTGGTACATAGGTTCTCCAGTAGAAGGAATCCCTTGCCCCAATTGTTCTTTTCCAAGTATCAAAGCCCTTTGTTTGATAAATTTCTGGAACCTCCGCTTCATCAGCATAATCACCGGAAAAATAATAAGACGAATATCTCGCATTTTTGTGATAAATGACTGCTGGAAACGTAGAGGGTATACCATAACCTTGTAACTGCTCTTTGGCCTCCTTTGTTACTGGTAGGCTGTAAGCTGCTAACACTTCGGTTTGTTTTTTAGGACTTATAATATCAAACCAATACTGATAATTGCCTTTCAAATTACTTGTGAAATGTTTTTTTCCATTTTCGGTCAAACTAAAAAGGAGTCCATCATCTTTAATCTCCTCTTTACTAATGACGACAATAAAATTACTTTTACTTACAAAAACAAAACCTTCTCCAGTAAATGCCCATTTCTTGTTTTGTTCTTTATAATGTGTTTTCACCCATTCAGGAACCTCTGATCCGTCAAGGTCCGAAAAATAACGGCCAATCCACCCTGACCATTCTACGTTCAATAAATTGGAGATTTTGTCCTTAGCCTGCTCTGATGTTGGACTAGCAAATGTATTAAACTCGGCTATTAATGTTTTTCCTTTAGAATGTAAGAGTGCCTTTTCGATTTGATTGATTTCACTTGATGTTAATCCTCCATAGATTTTTTCTGATCTTTCACCTGAAGGATTTTGAGCAAAAAAATCTTTCTCATACACTCCGTATTGGTCGGTTAAATAAAATACATCATATGGGTTTAAGTTTTTCGGTAAAGAGGAGATTGAATATTTCTGATCCTTTTGTGGTTCAAACCCTTTATAATCAGCAACCTTGGAATACGGTTGATTTCCGTTTTTAAAGTATTTCGCATTATTTAAAATCCAGACTAATCCCTTATGCTCCCGATAAGTTTGGTTTGGAACTGTTTTGTCTAAAATCAGTACATTTAACTTATTTGTAGGTTGAATTTTCCAAAGCCAAAAAGGGCTAGTTATAATAATGATTAATACTATGGTATAGATGATAAGATACGTTTGTTTTTTCATTCTGAAACACCTTTTCTTTTCATTTCTCCCCAGCTTTTATCACCTATTACCATCTGCCATATTCCTTCACATCTCCAAAGCACGGTTAGTGGACGATACCAAAGCGTCTCCGTTAGAGAATATAGAAAAAGCTTGACTATATCTGATACTTTTGGGTATTTTGTTAAACTCCACTCTTCTAATAACACGGCAGCCATTGAAAAAATTGACCCGTATAAACAAGATAGAAGAAACAATAAAATAGAATATTCAATGTAGATTCCCCCGAGGAATAAACATAAAATCATAAAAATATAGCCGGATAATTCCACAATCGGTCCAAAAAACTCGACAATCCAAAAGTACGGAAAAGCCAGGAATCCTATTGAACCATATTTCGGATTAAAGGTTAATTTTTTATGTGTCCATAAGCTCTCAAATAAACCTCTGTGCCAGCGTCGTCTCTGTCTCCGTAAATAGGTAATGTCCTCAGGTACCTCTGTCCAACAAACAGGGTCAGGGACATACACAATTTTCTTTTTTTGCCCTTTCTCCTTTAAAAGACGGTGCATTCGTACAACTAATTCCATATCTTCACCAACGGTATCTACCCGGTACCCACCCGCAGCAATCACCCAATGCTTTGAAAAAACGCCAAAGGCACCTGAAATGATTAAAAGAAGATTATGCCTACTTAGACCTATTCTGCCCATTAGAAAAGCACGCAAATATTCAATGATTTGCATCACCACAAGAGGCTTATCAGATAGCCCAATTTTGTGAATATGACCATTTTGAATTTGACAGCCATTTGCTATTCTCACACTTCCACCCGAAGCAATGACCTCTTCATCTGAATCAATAATAGGCTTCATAACCTTTAAGAAGGCATCTTGTTCCAAAACAGAATCACCATCTAGTGAGCAAAAGTAAGGATAGTGAGAGAAATTAAGTCCGACGTTTAAGGCATCAGCTTTTCCTCCGTTTTCCTTATCGATAAGAAATAGATTAGAAAGGATATCAGATTGGTATACTTTTTTAATCGGCTTTGAGTCCACTTGTTTTCTAATAACTTTTTTTATTTCCTTCATTTCATAATGCTCAATCATCTTTTCAAGTGTATGATCGGTAGACCCGTCATTTACAACAATGATTTCATAGGTTGGATAATTAACACTTAATAAAGACCGCACGCTCTGGATAATCCCTGCCTCTTCATTGTAAGCAGGAACTATAATGGATACGGGCTTCGTATAAAATTCATCCATATAATCCTCATAGGCTTGTACTCTGTCCAGCTGGTATTCCTTTCTTAGTTGAAATAAAGAAATAACCAAAATGGCTGTGTAAAAGACAATAACAATTACCATATAAACGGCTATAAACCAAGCAAAAACTGCTACAATATCTCCCCATTGAAAAAACATGGTTATACTCCTTTATAAAGCCATTCCCAGGCCATATCTTTCGCAAAGACATCATTCGATGTTTCTAAGACGGAACGTAATATTTCTTTTCCATTAGTAAATTGATCAATTGCTTGTCCAGCTTGAGAACGGACCCACCAGGATTGATCATGTAACAACTCAATTAATCTTTGAATGCCTCTCTCTTCCTTTAAAGACCCTATCAACTTGGCTGCAACCATTCTTTCTTCCCACTTATTGGAGTATAAAAGTTCTAAGTAAGGATCAACGTTTTTTACATAGCCGATTTCCGCCAACGCCTTTAATGCCCTTAGTTTAATTTCTCCTTTATAGCTTTTAAAAACCCTCTCTAAAAAGGAGAGATACGTCATATCTCTCTTCAGGGAAATGATATCAAGAATAGCCTTCTGTAGGGATATATTGCTTTTATGGAAATGCAGAATAAATTGATCGAATAGTCCACGTTCCGTGCGAATTAATATATTACGGTAATCGTATTCAGATAAACGGTCAAACTCATTTGTAAGGAGTTCAAACATCTGCTTAAAGTGAAATTTAGCAAGAATTCTCAAGACATGTACTAGCTCCTCACGAGAAATTCTTTTTCTTCTTAATAATCTTGAAACATCTTCTAAAAGCTGGCTCATATGAAAATCTTCAATATGATAAAGTGTATTCATCCGTGTACTCCATTTTTTGCTTTTAAGTTGTTTTCTATAGTAATCCGTTAAATATAATGAAGCGAGTTCAGACAGACGCGATTTTTCCTCTTCACCTTCAAGGTAGGTTGTATACCTGCTAAGCAGCTCCTCAATCGCCTTTTGCTGCAGTGCTGTTTTTGGAGTAAGTCCCCTCGCATAACTCCCTTCTGTTAACATAAAAAAAAGGCGAGGATTATATTGTTCTTTGTAAATACTAATCCTCTCCCTTTTCTTAATATCAACTGCTTTGCGAATAGTTAAGTATCCTAACAAAATGAACAATATGCCAAAGATGGAGAGTGTTAAGATTGAAAGGAACAACAATTCAAGATTTTCCATCCTATTTCATCCTTTTGATTAGCCGCTGTATTCGTGCTTGCAGTTCTTTTATACTAAATGGCTTAGTTACATAATCATCTGCACCAAGCTTTAGTGCTCTCTCAATATCGGACTCACTTTTTCTTCCCGTTAACATTAAGACATGCATATTCATGTCCTTTTTTAGTCTTTTCACCTTTTGAAGTATTTCGATCCCGTCCATTACAGGCATCACACCGTCCAAGATTAAAAAGTGCTCCCCAATTTCTTCTATCCGTTTCGATTCAAAAAGTTGAATTCCATCTTCGAATGCTTCTAGGTCCAATTCAAAATGTTCAAAGTCCATCGCCTTAAGGATTCGTAATAACATCGTTCGAATAATGACATCGTCATCAATAATCGATACGTATAATGTTTTTCTCGAAAGTTCAATTGGAGATTGACTAATTACTTCAACTCTTTCTCTACCATTTTTCTTTGCTTGATATAAAGCTTGGTCCGCTATTTTTAAGGCCTCTTCCAGCACGATTTCGGGGTTATGAATGGTAAATACTCCTGCGGAAAAAGTAACGGTAAAGATCGATTCATTTTTTTCAAAATTGATTATACTAAACTGTCCTAAGAGACGCGAAACAATCTCGACAGCATCATTTTGAGCCGTGTTTTGAAAAAGGATGACAAACTCTTCTCCGCCATATCTAAATACAATATCCGAACTTCTTGTATGCTCCTTTAAAAAGTTAGCAAATGTGGAAAGAACATGATCTCCAGTGAGATGGCCGAATGAATCATTTATCTGTTTGAAATGGTCAAGGTCGATAATGGCTATACTAAATAGTTGTTTGTTTCGAATTAAATCCTTAATATTTCTATTAAAAACATCATTTAGAAATTTCCTGTTGTAAAGTTTCGTAAGCTCATCTAGCATCACTGATTGGTCGTACAATTTTTTTCGTGTTAGAAGCCGTTCTACCCGGACGGTTAATTCCTCCAAATCAATTGGTTTTTCAATAAAATCGTCAGCACCAAACTTGTAAGCCTTCATTCTAGTTTCGCGGTCATTTAAAAGACTGATCATAATTTTAGGAACAAATTTCTGCTTGTTATGCTCATTTAAATCATGAAGGACTTGAAACCCACTGATGTCAGCTAAATTTATATCAATAATTACACAATCAGGATTTAAATCATAGTAATGGGCTATTGCCTTTTCTGGTGTGGTGTTGGCTGCAACCATCCACCCTTTTTCCTCAAATGTATCCTTTAACAAAATAAGCATAGAAACATCATCATCAATAATTTGGATTAGTGGGAGATGGTCGTCGTGACGAATTTCTTTGTTTTCCCCTATTTCATTAAAGTTTTCAAATTCATAGGAAAGATTAATTAAATCACCAAGAAAATTCATTAGCTCGTCTTTTTCCCATTGTTTATGATCTGTTTCTTCTATTTGTTCAATTAGTCTCCCTGAAAGTTGATATAGTCCTCCCAATTGAAGGGTTCCCGAACTCCCATGGACCGAGTGTAGAAATCGATATACCTCAGAATTGGAAATTTGTGATTCTTCCTTTACTTCAAACCACATGGAAATTTGGCTCTTTATCTTTTGAAAAAGTAAATTTTTATATTTTGTAAAATCCATACCCTCTACACCCCTATTTAACTAAGGAAAAATCCAAAAATAGTTCCATTCGTGTTCAACTATTATTCCCAATATTCTTCGTTCCTTGTGTATATTGAGTTTATAATTTTTTGATTAATGATACAACGAATTGCCTACAAAAAAACGAGAAAAATGACAAATAAGGAAGAATTTTGTCGATTTTTTCTTTTTTATATAATGGCTCTGTCAAAAATTGTCTGTTGATTTCCGCTCCAATCAACAGAGTATAAAAATCAACACTGTTCTTTAACATAGCCTAAATAAAAAAAGACCCATTTACATGGGGTCTTGATGTTTGCTCACTTTAAATTTTTAATCTTATTTGTACAGCTCTCCATTGCAGTAAGGATGGCTCCACGAAATTGTTCTCTTTCGAGAGCAGCAACAGCTTCAATCGTTGCACCACCTGGGGTACATACATTATCTTTCAGTTCTCCAGGATGTTTACCCGTTTCAAGAACCATTTTAGCTGCTCCAAGAACGGCCTGTGCTGCGAGACGATAGGCCTTATCTCTCGGAATTCCCTGTCTAACGCCACCATCAGCCAAGGCTTCTATGAACATATATACATACGCTGGCGATGATCCACTTATAGCAGGGATGGCATCCATTAGTTTTTCCTCTAGACGCTCACTTTTACCAAAACAATGAAATAATTGCTCCACTTCTCTGATTTCTTCCTCGCTAAGGACATCATTAGGACATAAGGCACTCATTCCTTCCCCCACTAGAGATGGGGTGTTCGGCATTGTCCGAACGACTTTTACTCGTTTACCAAACCAATGTTTTATATCTGAAAGTGTAATGCCCGCTGCAATCGTTACAATAATAGTATCTTCTTGGATTTCCTCTTTAATTTCAGAAATGACCAATTCATGAAGGTCTGGTTTAACTGCTAAGATCAGTATATTTGAAAACCTCGCTACCTCTTTATTTTGTAGGGATGTGAGGATTCCATATTTAGTCTCAACTTGTTTAATAGTTTTTTCAGACATAGCACTAGCCATTATGTTACGTTTAGGAATCACATTAGAAGTGACTAACCCTGCCATCATTGCTTGCGCCATTTTCCCCGCTCCGATAAATCCTATGTTTTTATTCATTTCTCTCAGCACCTATCTTCTACTTATACATTTCATTTTCCAATATAATTACTTTCTCTGAATAATTGGTCCTTCCAATTTCTTTTGTATTTTCTACTAACCGATATATATTATCGCAGCACTGTTTGGCACCTATCACTAATAATGGAACGCCAATAAAATCAATATGTAAACCTCTAGAAAAAAAGCCTCCCATTGACATAGCAAAGGGAACGGTTGGTGAAGTATTGGAAAATACAATTTTTTCATCAAACTTAAATTTCTCTTGTAATAATAAACTCATATCTTTCATTGCTGGAACAACATATTTGTTTCTTTTCCGTCCAATCGTATAAACAGAGTGGCCTTCCTCATCCACCCCGCGGAAAATAAGCTTTCCAAAATCCTCCTTTGTTAATTTGTTAAAATATTTTACATTTAAAATTTCTTCAGTTGTTAGTTTGCGCTCAGATTGTGGTAACAGCTTTAAGTGATAGGCCGCAGCCAAGGAAGTCGTATGTGTCCCGCCATAATCATTATAAATATAAATCATCATATCATCCTTTAATTTATACTATTAATATTATGGTTTTTTTTATTGCTATTAATTCTAGATAGACAGTAAAAACAAAAAAGAGAAGCTAATCCCATTCGATTAACTTCTCTTTGTTATTTTATTATTTTTGTAAGTCCTTTGGAGAAAATGCACCTGGAAGTAGGTCTTTTACTTGAATTTTTTGAACGTCACCTTTTAAATTCGTAAGTACAACTTCCATTTCAGGGTCACATAACTCAGAGATCACCTGACGGCAAGCCCCACAAGGAGATACAGGTCCCTCTGTTTCTGCAACAACGACAAGTGATTCAAATTGAGTAACACCCTCAGAGTACGCTTTAAATAATGCCGTGCGCTCAGCACAGTTAGTCATACTGTAAGCAGCATTCTCTATGTTACACCCATGGAAAATTTGACCATCTTTTGCTACTAATGCTGCACCTACTTTGAAATTTGAATATGGAACATAGGCAAACTCTCTTGCTTTATGTGCTTCTTGGATCCATTCTAATTTTTCCATCCTATTCACTCTCCGCCGGGGAATTTTAATGTTGAATTAACTTTGTAATCCAGTCAAGAACAATACCACCAAAGTACACACCGAATACCCCAACTACAGCTGAAAACACAGGAGGTGCAGGTAAAGGTAATTTTAAAAACTTAAATAGCATACCAACAATTAAACCAGCAATTAATGCCATAATAACATCTTTCATCTCGGTACCCTCGCATTATATATTAATAATTACTTAAAGAAAGCTCACCTTTACTGATTGACACACCAGAACTTGCTCCAATTCGAGTAGCTCCTGCTTCCACCATTGCTAACGCATCTTCACGACTGCGGACACCACCAGATGCCTTTACACCAATTTCTGGACCTACTGTTTCTCTCATAAGACGGATATCTTCCTCGGTTGCTCCACCTGTTGAAAACCCTGTAGATGTTTTCACAAAATCTGCTCCGGCTTTAACAGATAGCTCACATGCTCGTACCTTTTCTTCTTTTGTTAGCAGACATGTTTCAATGATGACCTTTACGATAGCTTTCCCTTTTGCAGCTTCAACAACCGCACGAATATCTCTCTCAACCAATTCATCTTGCTTATCTTTAAGCGCAGCAATGTTGATGACCATATCAATTTCATTTGCCCCATTTTCAATTGCATTTGTTGTTTCAAATGCTTTTGTTTCTGGAGTAGATGCTCCCAATGGGAACCCAATTACAGTACATACTTTTACTTCAGGAGTGTTTGCAAGCATTTCTGCAGCTGTACGAACCCATGTAGGGTTTACACAAACGGATGCAAATAAATATTCTTTTGCCTCTTCTACTAATTTAACAATCTCTTCTTTTGTTGCGTCTGCTTTTAATAATGTATGATCAATCATTCTAACGACATTCTGTGTCATTTTAAAATCCCCCAAGTCTTTTTAATGTAATTTATATAAAAGATTAATAGTATTTTTTATCACAATGTAACTATAACAAGCTCGTGAACATTTGTAAATACTTTTATGAACAAATGTAAAGAAATGTTCAAATTCTCGATCCGCAACAAAAAAACTGCCTAATCCGCTTAGTGGCAGTTTTTACGTTTGGTTTTTTTTATATTGCCTGTTGATTTCCGCTCCAGGCGCTTCGCTCCAATCAACAGGTTATAAAAATCAGCACTGTTCTTTAACACATCCTTACGTTTATTTATCCAGTAGGAATTTAGCTGTAAATTGGTCCGTAATAAGAACATTTGCATATTTTCCTTTTAGTGCACCGTATATTCCATCTATTTTATTTGGTCCCCCAGCCACAAGAATGGAATACTCCTTCTTCCTTAGGTCATCAAGATTAACTCCTAGCGTTCTTTCATTTAAACTGTCATTACAGATTTCTCCATTCATATCAAAGAATCGAGAACAAATATCTCCGACAGCCTTCCCATATAAAGATTCCAAGTCGCTCTCTGTAAAATAGCCCAATTGGAATAGTAATGAATCTGTTTTTATGGGACCCATAGTAAATAAGGCAATATTCGCTTGCTTTCCTAATTCAAGTATCTTTCGAATATGGCGGTCTGCTTCCATGGCTTGTTTGACAACTACATGGTCTACAATAGCTGGTAGTGGAAGATTATGGGGGGCTGTATTATAGGCCTTCCCAAATAAATATAAGATTTCAGATGCATACGTATTTGTTTCAGCGTAGCTAACTCCGCCTTTTAATTGAACGACCTTTACATTTTTTACAAATTTCTGTTTCAGTTCTGTGGCAACATGATAGATGGTCGTTCCCCAGGTTACCCCGATTATGTCATCATCCTTAACTATTTCATCAAGGTACGCCGACGCTTTTTCGCCCAAATAATTTTTTATAATATGATCATCATATTGAGGAATAGAGGCTACCACAGCTTTCTTTAAATGAAATCGCTTTTCTAATTGTTTGCCTAAATTTTCAACATCCTCAGTAGGATCCATTATATTAATTTGAACAATCCCATCACTTTTCGCTTGTTGTAGTAATCTAGAGACAGTTGGACGGGACACACCCAACATTTTTGCAATTTCATTCTGATTATAATCCAATAAATAATATAATTTAGCTGCTTCAATGACCTTACTTATCTTTTCTTTATCCACCTGCATCACCTAAATAGTTATATATTTTCTTTATTGTAACAAATAATAGGAGTGAATTCATCATTACTTTACATTTGTAAAATTCCATTTGAACATTTTATCGTAAAATGATAACGACTAAATTAGGAAATAGTATGATAAAAGGAGGTTATCCCATGGAAAAATTAGGAGGACTTCTATATGCCTATAGAAAGTGGGTCCTATTAGGATGGATCATAGCCATCGTCTTTTTTGGCATTTTCGCCTCTAAATTGCCCTCAGTTTTAAGCGGGAATGGCTTTGAATATAAAGGTGAATATAGTGAAACAAGAAAACTGCTTGAAAGAGACTTCGGACATGCTAAATCCTCCATCATTCTTGTTTTTGAAAAGGATCCAACAGTCAGTAAAGTAAGCTTTCAAGACTTCATTCAAGATACTTATAAAAATTTAAATGATTTTAATGCTGCCACGCAGAAGACGTCTCCCTTAGAAGGAGATGGGATGATAAAAGAAAATGTAGCTTATGGTCTTCTAACATTTAACCAAAAAGCAGAAAGTCTTGGAAATGAGATTCATCAACTAAAAGACATCCTCCATAATAAAAAGGGATTAAAGGTCACAATGACTGGTGAACCCATTATTGTTCAGGATCTGAATGTGGCGAGCCAAGAGGACTTGGCAAAAGCTGAAATGATTGGACTTCCTATTGCCTTAATCGTGCTGATCCTTGCTTTTGGTGGTCTCATTGCTGCTTCCCTTCCGATTATCATCGGGATTGTCTCCATATTAACCACTATGGGAACGGTCTATTTCTTTAGTTACAAGGAAGATTTATCCATTTTTATTTTAAATATTATTCCTATGATTGGACTTGCCTTGAGTATTGATTTCGCCTTATTGTTTATCAATCGATACAAGGAAGAAGTAGAAACTAAACCTGTTCAAGAGGCTATAATGATTACAGTAGTTACTGCTGGACGGTCGATTGTCTTTTCGGGATTGTGTGTGTTCATTGGATTGTCTGCTCTTTGGTTTATAAAAATTGATATATTTCAAAATGTTGCCCTTGGCGGCATGACGGTTGTATTTATTTCTGCTTTTTGCGCGTTAACCTTCCTTCCTGCCCTACTTGCCTTATTAGGAAAGAATGTAAATAAATTAAGCGTACTGCGGGTAACCAACCATAAAAGAAGTATTTGGCATAGCTTTGCCAAATTTGTCATGAGACGCCCTTTTCTAATGACTGGTTCTGCACTTGTTATTCTATTAATTGGACTGATTCCAGTGAAACAAATGATATTAGCAATTCCTGGGACAGAATCCCTTCCGCCAAAATACCCTTCAAGGGTAGCTTTAGAAACCTTTAAAGAACATTTCGTTGCAGAAGAAAAACGGGATGAGAAAAAAGTGACGCTGGTACTTGAATCTAAAGGAAACATTCTTGAACCTCACAATTTAGAAAAGGTAAGCCAAGTGATACAAAAATTAGAAAAGGATCCTCTTGTCAATACAGTAGATTCACCTTTTTCAGTCACTGGTGTTTCGGATAATGTTCAACTTCAGCAGTTTCTTACCCATGGGGATCAAAGAAAAGTAGCCCCAATCGTAGACTATTTTATAAGAGATAATAAAATGCTGTTAGAAGTGTACTTAAAAACAAGTGAGCATTCTGCAAAAGCACGGCACTGGGTACGTAATTGGTCCAACAAGGATTTAGGAATGAAAGCCTCATTTGGTGGACCGATTAAATTCGAGGAGGAAATATTCTCTGAAATATTTCAAAAAGCTCCATTTGGCTTACTATTAATTGTCATATCAACTTTCTTTATTTTAATGGCGGCGTTCCGTTCACTCCTTATCCCAATCAAAGCAATTCTAATGAATATCTTAAGTCTTGGTTGTACGTTTGGAATTCTCGTCTGGATTTTCCAGCAAGGGCATTTTGGAGTAGCTCCTGTGGAAATTGCCTTAATTTTACCTGTATTTGTTTTCACTCTCGTTTTTGGCCTTTCTATGGATTATGAAGTTTTTTTAATCTCAAGGATCCAGGAGTTTTATTTAAAGACAGGTGACAATAATGAGGCAACCATTTCAGGGTTGACATACACAAGTAAGATTATTACTTCTGCAGCAGCCATCATGATTGTTGTAACTGGAGCGTTTGCCTTTACTGGAGTTATGCCTGTGAAGCAATTGGGGGTAGGAATTGCTATCGCCATTTTTATTGATGCTACGATCGTAAGGATGGTGTTAGTTCCTGCTTTAATGAAGTTATTAGGAGATTGGAATTGGTGGTTTTTTGGGTTGAATTATAATAAAAAGTTAAAGCAAAGGAAAAAGCCAGCCTAGTGATGTAGGCTGGCCATTTTTATATATTTTTAGCGTAATTTTCGTTAGGATATTTGCTTAATACCACATATAAGCTTACTGGCTCTTTGCCATTATTTTTGAAGGACATTTCTTCTTCACTATTTACGTGGATTAAGTCTGTCTCGGACACTTCAGTTTCTATCCCATCAATGACGATTGTTCCCGTTCCTGTTACGACAAAAATGTATACTTCCGTACCTGGATGCTTATGAATAGGGAGCTGCTGGCCTTGTAGGAAGTTTAGAACGAAAGCTGTGGTTTCACCTTTTTTAAACATAACTCTTTTGGTAAATCGCTCTTCACTATATTCCATATATGACTTAACTGAATTCTTTTCCATCAATAATTCCTCCTTAGCATCTTACTACACTTATTTTAATTGAAAACCATTTTCAATTAAGTGAGCCACATCACATTATCTTGTTTGACACAAAACTATATTTTTATAACAAAAAAATCAGCCGTTTGGAACGACTGATTTTCGTATTAAGAAATATTGACGTTCACGAGAGATGCGCCCTTTTTCAATGCCTGTTCATTTATTTCTATTAAATGATGTTTATCAGCTGATAGGACTTTCTTTAATGATTCAATAATCGCTTCCCCCGAAACAATTTTGGTCCGCTCTAGAAAAGCTCCTAACAATATCATATTGGCAACTCGGGAATTTCCTAAATCATTAGCAAGGTCTGTCGCACTGATTTCAATCGTTTGGATATCCTTACGCTCCGATGTCCTGACTACCAATGATGAATTTATAATTAAAAGCCCTCCTGAACGAACGCGTGGCTCAAACTTATCGAAGGAAGGATTATTCAAAACGATCGCTGTCGTTGGTTTGGTAACAAGTGGGGAGCCAACCGGTTCATCACTGACAACCACTGCACAATTCGCTGTCCCACCCCTTTGTTCTGGTCCATAGGAGGGAAGCCAGGAAACACCTTTCCCTTCAAGCATTCCAGCATAGGCTATGAGTTGCCCCATTGACATAACACCCTGCCCACCAAAGCCAGCAATAATAATTTCTTCTAACATCACTTAATTCCCTCCCTCTTTATTTTTAAATACTCCGAGAGGATAAGCAGGAATCATATTGTCTTTTACCCAATCAAGAGATTCATGAGGGGCAAGTCCCCAATTAGTTGGGCACGTGGATAACACTTCAATCATTGAAAAGCCTAACCCTTTCTTTTGTGTTTCAAAGGCCTTTCGAATTGCCTTTTTAGCCTTCAATATATGTGGAACGTCATGTGAAGAAACACGCTCAATATAGGCAGACCCATCAAGAGTCGCAATCATTTCTGATACTCGAATGGGCAACCCCTGAACACTTTCTGTTCTTCCATATGGTGTGGTCGCTGTTTTTTGACCAATTAAGGTTGTTGGTGCCATTTGTCCACCAGTCATCCCGTAGATTGCATTATTGACAAAAATGACGGTGATATTCTCTCCCCTAGCTGCAGCATGAATGACTTCACTTATACCAATGGAGGCCAGATCTCCGTCGCCTTGGTAAGTAAACACAAATCGATCTGGGAGTACACGCTTTATTCCCGTTGCTACCGCAGGTGCACGGCCATGTGCAGACTGTGTCATATCGCAGTTAAAATATTCATATGATAACACTGAACACCCCACTGATGCGACACCAATCGTATCTTCAAGTATATCCATTTCTTCTAGTACCTCACCCACAAGGCGATGAATAACACCATGTGTACATCCAGGGCAATAATGAGTAGGTTTATCAGTCAGCCCGTTTGTCTTGCTAAAAACCGTTTTCATTGTCATACGTTCACACCCCCGGCTACCGTCATAATCTTATCGAAAATTTCTTCTTGTGTCGGTACTACTCCTCCAGTCCTGCCAAAGAAGTCAACAGGTGCATGACCATTTACTGCAAGACGAACATCCTCAATCATTTGACCTGCGCTCATTTCTACTGAAATAAAAGCTTTTACTTGATCTCTTGTTTCAATAAATGGCTTATCAGGGAATGGCCAAAGAGAAATGGGTCTAATTAAGCCAACTTTAACTCCTTTTTGTCTTGCTTGATTAATGCTATTCATCGTAATCCTAGCAACGGTTCCATAGGCAACCATTATATAGTCAGCATCGTCAATTTGATAAGTTTCATATCTGACTTCATTTTCTTTAATTGTGGCAAACTTCTTCTGAAGCTTCCAATTACGCTGTTCGAGACTTTCTGCATCCAGTTCAAGAGAAGTGATAATCCTTGGCCCTCCATCTCCACGTGTTCCGGTTGTAGCCCACTCTTTTTTGTCTACAAGTGTCTTTTCACGTTCTCTAAATTCCACTGGCTCCATCATTTGCCCAAGCATGCCATCACCCATTAAAATAACGGGAGTCCGGTAACGGTCAGCAATGTCAAAGGCATCCTGAGTTAGTTCGACAATTTCCTGCAGGCTTGCTGGTGCCAATACAGGGATATTATAATCGCCATGTCCCCCACCTTTTGTCACTTGAAAATAATCGGATTGGGCAGGCTGGATATTCCCTAAACCGGGACCACCGCGAACGATATTACAAATCACCGCAGGAAGCTCAGAACCGACTAAATAGGATATTCCTTCTTGTTTTAAACTGAAGCCTGGACTAGAAGAGGACGTCATCACCCTTACACCGGTCCCTGATGCCCCATACACCATATTGATGGCCGCGATTTCACTCTCTGCTTGAAGAAATAAGCCACCTACCTCAGGAAGCCTTCTTGCCATGTAGGCAACAAGTTCACTTTGCGGTGTAATTGGATAGCCAAAAAAGTATTTACAACCGGCATGGACGGCTGCTTCTGCTATAACTTCATTTCCCTTCATTAACACTTTCCCCATGAAAAAAACTCCTTTCCAATCACACAGATTGCAAGATTTTTACTGGTCTATACACGGCTATGACAGAATCAGGACATATTTGTGCACATTTCGCACAGCTAATACAATGCTCCTGGTCGACAACTGCAGCTGGTCGATATCCTTTTCCATTTAAATAGTCTGAAAGAAAAATAACGTTAGTGGGACAAACTTGCACACATAAGCTACAGGACTTACAAATTTCTTCATTAAAAACTACCCTTTTCTCCAAAGTCATTCACTCCTTTAATATTCCCATGGTAATTTCATAAAGCGATTAATAAAAACAACTTCGTGGGTTTTGGAGAACTCTTCAGCTTCTTTTTTCAAATGGGACGATATGGTTGAATAGAGTAGAGGAATTTCGAGTTTCTCTGCCACATTTTTACTAAGCTCATACCCTTTTTCTATGTCATTCATCGTGGTTTCCGCAGATATATTTGAATTGTTAATAATCCCTGTCACTTTTAATCGTGAGACTTTTTCTATCTGTTCAACCGTATACAATGCTCCTTCTATCGTGCTGACATATGGGCGATTCCCATTTAGAACAAAGAGTAGCTCCGGGTTTAAGTCCTTCCATTCATGATAATATTGCCCCAATGCTGTAGCACCGTCCTTATCACCACCTGCATCTACGATTAGCCTGTATCTATAGTCATGCAATACACGATACATTTCTCCTGAAACGATTGGCAGGTCGGCAGTGGCCAAGTGACTCTTGGGTGAAATCAATTCAATGTCGTACGCCTGAAAAATAGGTGCAATATCCCGGGAGCGATAATATGGATTTATGATATCTAAATCATTAATGGCCACCCTTCCATGGTTCTGCCTCTCGGTTAAGGCTAAATTGATAGCAATCTCTGTTTTCCCGCTGCCAAAATGGCCAGATATAATGGTTATTCTTGTGTTAGGATTCATTTAAAGAGTCCCACCCATCTTTATGTTGTAAGCGTTTCCAAAAGTACTACCTTGGAAAATTTTCCAACTACTTCACTTCTCATTATAAGCTACCTTTTTTCTTCATCGCTTTGACCAATGTCACACTTCACATTATTGTCATAAAAGGGAAAAGAAGCCTTGAAGAATTATTCAGGGTATTAAACCTCATATTTCTAAAAAGAAGACAAATACTAAGTTTACTAAAGTCAATCAGAAATTTGAGGGAGGTCATTATGGTGCAGATGAAAAGGTTCACTTTTTTGCTTATATTTTCTTTCTTTATGCTTACAAGTTCCTCATTAACGCACGCAACTGAAATCACTCCAACCAACGATGAAATTGTCCGTTTGAGAATCCTCGAAACAACTGATCTGCATGCTTCACTTCTCAACTATGACTATTATCAAACAAAAGTGGACAATCAGATTGGACTCGTTAAAACTGCCACTCTCATCCGTAAAGCAAGGAAAGAAGCTGCTAATTCCTTATTATTTGATAACGGCGATCATTTAAAAGGAAATCCGCTCGGCGAATACCTTGCAAGAATCAGAGGAATTAACAAAGGAAAGACGCACCCTGTTTACCGTGCCTTTAATTATCTTAAATATGATGCCATAGCTATTGGAAACCACGAATTTAATTATGGCTTAAAATTTTTAAACGCAGCTTTAAAAGGGACAAAGATGCCTGTCTTAAATGCCAATGTTTATTCAGTTAAAAAAAATACGCCTTACTTTACTCCATATGTAATATTAAAAAGAAATGTAGTGGATCAAAATGGATTACAGCATGAACTGAAGATTGGGGTTGTTTCATTCATGCCTACACAAATTATGAAGTGGGATAAGGCAAACCTTGAGGGAAAAGTATTCGCTAAACCTATTGTTGATTCTGCTAAGGAATATGTCCCTATCATGAAAGAAAAAGGAGCCGATATCATTATTGCCCTTGCACACACAGGTATTAGCAATGAACCCTATAATCCTGAATCAGAAGATGCCGTCTACTATTTAACAAAAATACCTGGTATCGACGCCGTTTTAGCTGGTCATTCACATAGTGTGTTCCCTGGTCCTGCTTATAAGCAGCTTCGCAACACTAACATGGAAACAGGAACAATTAATGGAAAACCTGTTGTCATGGCAGGTGCATTTGGTAACCGACTTGGGATTATCGACCTAAAATTAAAGAGAGCATCAGGCAAATGGAGAGTGATTGATGGAGAGTCCAAAACTGTCCCAATTGCTGATGAATCGGGGAAATCTCTCGTCCCAATTGATAAGGGCTTATATCATTTGATGAAACCAGAACATCAGGAAACAGTAGATTTTATTAAAAAGTTAGGACTATAGAAGGTCTTTTACGCAATTTTTAGACAAATTGCCCCTTTACTTTCTTAGTATACTTTTATAAAATAAAGGTAATAATATATTCGGTGAATTTTAGGTGGAGTCTGTCAAATACGGGCTCCTTTTATATTTTTTTCACCAATGAATAAAAATTTTGGGAGAAGAGGTCGATCATGTCAACACAAGCAATTATCGCAATTGGCGTATTTCTCATCACCTACGCCTTCATAGTCACAGAAAAGATTCATCGGACAATCATTGCCATGGCCGGCGGTATCATGATGGTTTTACTGGGAATTGTCGGTCAAGAAAAGGCCCTACACCATATTGATTTTAATACTCTCGGATTACTAACAGGAATGATGATTATTGTTGCTATCACCTCCGAGACAGGTCTTTTCAAATACATAGCCATTTGGGCAGCCAAAAAAGTGAAAGGGGACCCATTAAAAATCCTTCTTGCACTTGGCCTCATAACGGCCTTAGGATCAGCCTTTCTAGATAATGTAACTACGGTCCTTTTAATGGTACCAGTGACTTTTAGTATTACTAGACAATTACGGGTTAACCCGATACCTTTTTTAATCACTGAAATTATTGCTTCCAATATTGGAGGAACGTCGACTCTTATTGGGGATCCCCCGAATATCATGCTAGGAAGCGCAGTTAAAGAATTAACGTTTATGGCCTTTATCGATAATCTTACAGCGATTTCATTTTTTATATTATTTGTAAACATTGCCATTTTAGCGCTTATCTATCGGAAACAGCTTCGGACATCTGCCGAATTGAAAGCAAGCTTAATGGACTTAGACGAAAAGGAAGAAATCACAGACAAATCGCTTCTAATCAAGTCGCTGTTTGCCCTTTCTTTAACTATTTTAGGATTTTTCCTGCATCAGCTGTTACATATTGAATCCGCCACAGTTGCCTTAGCAGGAGCTTTTCTATTACTTCTCTTAACAGGGGAGAAATATTTAGACAAGTCCTTTGGAAAGGTTGAATGGACAACAATTTTCTTCTTTATTGGGCTATTTGTACTCGTTTCAGGGTTAATTGAAACAGGAGTTATTTCATTACTAGCAGATTACTCCGTTCATCTAACTGGGGGAGATGTAACCTCTACGTCAATCTTAATTCTATGGGTTAGTGCGATTGCATCCGCGTTTATCGATAATATCCCGTTTGTCGCAACGATGATTCCGATGATTAAAGATATGGGCGAACTTGGTATCAATAATTTAGAACCACTTTGGTGGAGTTTATCACTTGGAGCTTGTCTAGGGGGAAATGGAACTTTAATCGGTGCAAGTGCCAATGTTATTGTAGCCGGACTTGCGGCAAAAGAAGGACATCACATTACATTTGGGAAATTCCTATTAATTGCCTTTCCACTTATGATACTTTCTATCATAATTGCTACTGTTTACGTTTATTTAAGATATTTAATTTAGGAGGAGTATGATGAAAGTAGAGTATAAATATGATGCACAGCTTCTCGATATAATAGAAACCGTTAACGGAGACGATTTTGAATTCACGATTACCTTATTGGATAATCAGTTAAAAAAAGGCCTTAAACTTGTTCGAGAATACTTTGAGGAAAATAAGATTTTAACAGATATCCATTATTACATTCATCCTAATAACAGGTATCAAATCATCGTAAGAAAAGATTTCTATAATGAATTTTTAATTCAATTATTTAGACAACAATTATTGCAAGAAATAAAATGGGCGTAAAAATGCGAGGCAGACTCAATAGAGACTGCCTCGCATTTATTATTTAATACCCCTTATTCCATCCAGTTTGTGTGGAATATTCCGTCCTTATCAACTCGTTGATAGGTATGTGCACCAAAATAATCACGTTGGGCCTGTAATAGGTTAGCTGGAAGGGTTTCTGTACGATAACTATCGTAGTAGGCAATTGCACTAGCAAAAGAAGGAACAGGAATTCCTCGTTCAATCGCTAGAGAAACAACTTGTCGTAACGAACCCTGATAGTTTTCAACAATATCTTTAAAGTAAGGGTCTAATAAAAGATTAGCTAATTCAGAATTTTGATCATAGGCATCTTTAATCTTTTGGAGGAATTGAGCTCGAATGATGCAACCGCCTCTAAAAATCATGGCAATATCTCCATAGCGAAGATTCCAATCATATTCTTCTGATGCTACACGCATTT
Organism: Neobacillus rhizosphaerae; assembly: GCF_050477885.1. Taxonomy (GTDB): domain Bacteria; phylum Bacillota; class Bacilli; order Bacillales; family Cytobacillaceae; genus Neobacillus; species Neobacillus rhizosphaerae_A. Next base: position 1,181 of record NZ_JBCNAC010000007.1, on the reverse strand, counting down.
GTGCAAATCCTTGTGCATAGGAGCAAATTTTGCTCATATACAAAGCTTTACGGATTGCTTCAATTAGTTCCTCTTTGTCTCCCTCAAATGGACGAACGCTAGGTCCATTAAGAATTTTACTTGCTTTTACACGCTCGTCCTTCATTGCCGAAATAAAACGGGCAAATACTGATTCTGTAATAATCGGTAATGGTACTCCTAAATCTAAGGCATTTTGACTGGTCCATTTGCCGGTACCTTTTTGACCAGCTGTATCCAAAATCACATCAACTAGTGGTTTACCCGTTTCATCATCAACCTTTGTAAAAATATCTGCCGTAATTTCTATTAAATAGCTATCTAATTCCCCTTTATTCCAATCAGCAAAAACTTGGTGAAGTTCTTCTGCACTTAAACCAAGGACATTCTTCAGAATAAAATAGGCCTCGGAAATTAATTGCATATCCCCATATTCAATCCCATTATGTACCATTTTCACATAATGCCCCGCTCCATTTGGTCCAATATATGTACAGCAAGGGTCACCTTCCACTTTAGCTGAAATGGCTTCGAATATTGGCTGTACTAGTTCATATGCCTCTTTTTTCCCACCTGGCATAATTGCCGGACCTTTTAATGCGCCTTCTTCACCACCAGAAACACCTGTCCCTATAAAATGGAAACCAGCCGACTCGAGTTCTTTGTTTCGTCTGATTGTATCTTGAAAGAATGTATTCCCGCCATCAATAAGAATGTCGCCTTCTTCTAAATATGGTTTTAAGGAATCAATGGTTGCATCTGTTGCAGTTCCTGCTTTCACCATTAATAAAATTTTTCTTGGTTTCTCTAACAAATTTACAAATTCTTCAACTGAGTGAGCACCCGCAAAATTTTTCCCTTCAGCTTCATTCTTTAAAAATGCTTCTGTTTTATCATAGGAACGATTAAAAACAGCCACTGAATATCCTCGACTTTCAATGTTTAACGCAAGGTTTTTCCCCATAACAGCTAAACCAATTACTCCGATTTGTTGCTTTGTCATTCTAACGCCTTCTTTCTATTTGTTCTATTTTTATAATTAAGCTCTATCTTCTATAGTTTGGCTCTCTTTAAAAAGTATAACACTTATTAAATTTTTATATAAAAGAAACACCTTCAGGACTTTTTCATTTTACCAAGCCATTGTTAAAATTGCCTGTTGA
>NZ_JBCNAC010000006.1:0-13729 GCF_050477885.1 Neobacillus rhizosphaerae | reverse complement strand
CCACAGGAGTCTTCGTGCCTTCAACTCCAATCATCAGGATATAAAAATCAACACTATTCTTTAACACAGACATATGTTGACACTTAATGTTCATGAACGTCACTGTTTGTTCAATGTTGAACAAAGATATTTTTTCTATAATGAGAGTAAGAAATTAAATACTTTTAGATAGGTCGTGTTTTAGTGAAAAAACTACTTTATATAACAGCAAACCCCAAAGGACTTGAAAAATCAAAGGGATTGCAAATCGGTGAAGCCTTCCTTGAGGTCTATCAACAACAGCGCCCCGATGTTGAAATTAAAAGAATGGATTTATTTTCTTTAGATTTTGCTCAAATGGATGCAGATTTGGTGTTTGCCAGAGGAAAATTAGCTGGGTATGGATATACATTAGATCAATTGTCCGAAGTGGAAAGAGAGAAAATCTTAAAAATGCACGCCCTTGCGGATGAATTTATCTCATATGACTATTACGTTTTTGTGTCACCTATGTGGAATTTAAATTCCCCCGCGGTAGTAAAAGCCTTTTTAGATAACCTATTTATTGCAGGTAAAACCTTTGCACATACAGCAAACGGTCCAAAAGGACTTTTAACAGATAAAAAAGCCATTCATATTCAGACAAGGGGTGGACAATATACAGGGACCCCACTACAAGGCATGGAATCTGGTGACCGTTATTTAAGAATTGCCCTTAATTTCCTTGGCATAAACGTAATGGATACTGTCATTGCTGAAGGATTTGATCTTTATCCACAAAGAGTACCTGAAATCTTAGCAAAGGCAAAGGAAAACGCCAAACTGGCTGCAATAGAATTTAGCCTTGAACCAGTCCCTTCACAAAACTAAAAGGCTTCCTTAGGAGGCCTTTTTTGTATAACTATCTAAAAATTTCGCGAATTTTGTTGTATAATAAGGGAAATACCTGTAAAATTTTCCTATGACCCCTAATGGACGGTGATGTTTATGGAAATTACGAAACACCTTTTCTTAAATCTCTCCCTTTTAATCATATTGCTTTTCTTTGGTTTGCTAATTCTTGAAAAAAGTAAAAAATTCACCTTTTCTAAACCCTCATTAGTCTTAATATTTAGTTTCTTGCTTTTGTTATGTATTCAATTCTCCTATAATCCAGTTTCCTATGCTAGGTACGATTTAAGAATTATTCCATTAGTACTTGGTGGCCTTTATGTAGGGATCGGACCCATCCTTGTGTTATCACTAATAATCTTAAGAAGTTTCTACGGATTAAATTTAGGTTTTCTTCAAACAACCATCCTTTATACACCACTTATTATTATTTTTTGGCGTATGTATCCATGGTTTTGGAAGCAGGTTCCCGTCCGACGAATATTTGTCACTGTTTGTATGGGTATGACCCTTTCCATAATTACAGTCCTGGGCATGAGCTTTAGCAATAATCATACAAACTGGTTCGATGCTTGGTTTGCCTACTTGGTCATTCCTTCCCTGGGAATCGGCATCCTTTCTTACTCGATAGAATTTGTCCTAAAAAATACAGAGATGCGCCAACAGCTGATAAAAGCAGAAAAATTAAAAGCCGTTGAACAAATGGGGGCTGCAATTTCCCATGAGATTCGTAATCCGCTTACTGCAGCAAGCGGTTTTGTTCAACTTCTACAGGATGATTATCTTCCAAGACAAAAAAGGAAGGAGTATTTATCCATCGTAAAGGAAGAGTTACATTCTGCAGAAAGAGTCATCCAAGATTATTTAACCTTTGCTAAACCAGATTTAGAAACCTTCGAAGAACTGAATGTAAAAAGTGAACTCCGACAAATTATTAATATTCTTCAGCCTTTGGCCAATCAAAATTCGGTTGAGATTATTACCGATTTCTCAGTTATTGGGTTCATCAAAGGGGACAGACAAAAATTTCGACAATGCTTTATTAATGTCCTTAAGAATGCGATTGAATCAATGCCTAATGGCGGCTATCTAACGTTATCTACTGAATATAACCAAAACTGTATCACCATTAACGTGAAAGACACGGGAATTGGCATGACTAAGGAGCAGCTTGATCGATTAGGAGAACCTTTTTACTCCACAAAAGGTAAAAATGGTACTGGTTTAGGCATGATGGTCGTGTATAGCATTGTTCGTGCTATGGATGGTGACATTTGGGTTGATAGTGAAGTAGACAAAGGAACAATCTTTCAATTTGAATTCCCTGCCCTAACGAATTTCTTGAATATGAATGATTGTAAAGTGAATGAAGGCTGACTCAGTGAGTCAGCCTTTTTTTACTGGATTATTTGCCAATAAACATTTGTGACCAATGCTTCCCAGTCTGTTCAAATCCAACTCCGATGTGAGTGAAATTTGGACTGAGGATGTTTTTACGATGTCCTTCGCTGTTCATCCACGCAGTAACTACTTCTTGTGGTGTACGTTGTCCTTGAGCAATATTTTCACCAGCAGATTTATAAGTCACGCCAAAATCTCTCATCATGTCGAATGGAGATCCATACGTTGGACTAGTATGTGAAAAGTAATGATTTTGTTGCATATCTTGTGATTTTTTCTGAGCTACCCCACTTAATTGGGTATCAGCTTTCAATGCTGGAAGTCCATTTTTGCTTCTTTGAGCGTTTGTTAGGTCAATGACTTGTTGTACATATTGACTAACAGTTCCACTAGTAGGCGCATTTGTTGCTGGCTGTTTTGGTGCCGGCTGTGCCTGCTTTGGTGCCGGTGTTGGAGCTGTCGGTGCCGGTTGTGCTTGCTTCGGTGCCATCGGTGTTGTCTGCTTAGGAGCAGGTTGAGTCTGCTGTGGTGCCGGCTGACCCTCAGGTGCTTGACCAGTTGGCACCTGCTGCCCGATATACGGCTGAATTTGATTCATAATCCCTGCCCAACCCTGTTTTGGGTCAATTTTAACAAATTGGTACTTGGCGTCACGAATCAAAACTGCTCTAGTATGAGGATATTGATTACTGTCCAAATTTGTTTCATAAGCAGAAATCATATCATCATTGTTTCTATTTATTTTCCGCTTCTTACTAAACCAATTACGATCGGTATCACTTTGGCTGTTGTTAGTATTTGTATAATCCTCTGTAAGCGGACCATTATGGTCAATCCCATCATCCCGTCCATTCCGAACATCAAGAATGTGGTCATTTCGGTTAGTGTTCATTCCCACTCGGTCACGATCGTTGATATCATTGCGAGCATTGTTATTACAAGCTGCTAACCCCATTGTGAGGACCGCTGTTAGAAGGATCCCTGCTGGTTTTTTTATCAATCGAAAAACCCCCTTTTTCTCAAAGTTTTCTTGCCTTCTTATTTTCTATTTTTTGTGAAGAACTATGAATGGTAATAAACGTCTGAATGAAAAGAAAAAGGGTTTTAGGGTAAAAAAAAACAACAGATGAAAATTCCATCTGCTGTTCTACGAGTTCAATTATTTACTTACAACACCGTGTCCGCCAAATTCATTTCTTAAAGCAGAAACCACTTTTCCTGAGAAAGTGTCCTCTTCTAACGAGCGATATCTCATCATAAGGGATAGAGCAATGACTGGGGAAGCCGTTTGAAGGTCTAAGGCTGTTTCTACAGTCCATTTTCCTTCACCTGAAGAATGCATGATTCCTTTAATTCCTTCAAGCTTTGCATCCTTTGAAAAAGCATTTTGTGTCAATTCCATTAACCAAGAGCGGATAACAGACCCGTTACTCCATACCCTTGCAACCTGCTCAAAATCATAATCATATGGACTTTTATCTAGCAGCTCAAAACCTTCAGCAATCGACTGCATCATTCCATACTCAATTCCATTATGTATCATTTTTAAATAATGACCGCTTCCACTTTCTCCTGCATAAAGATAGCCGTTTTCTACACAAATATGTTCAAAAATTTCTTCCACATGCTGGAATGCTTCTTTGTTTCCACCAATCATAGTACAAGCACCATTTCTTGCACCTTCCACTCCTCCACTCGTACCAACATCAAGGAAATGGATGCCCTTTTCGGCAAATTCTTTTCCACGCGCTATTGATTCTTTGTAGTGAGAATTTCCACCTTCGATAACAATATCTCCAGCGTCAAGTAATTCGTTAAGCTCTTGAATTACGTTATTTGTAATTTGACCCGCTGGTACCATTACCCAAACGACTCTCGGGGATGGAAGAGATGAAACTAATTCTGCTAATGAGCTAACACCTTGTCCACCTTTTTCAGAGATTTCTGCAACAGCCTTTTCGTTTACATCAAATGCTGCAACCTCGTGTTTATGATCTAATAAGTTTAAAGCTAAACTATATCCCATTTTTCCTAAGCCAATTAATCCAATTTTCATTTGTATGTCCCCTTCATGAAATATTTTTTCATCTTCTACTACTATAGTCAAAAAAATTTCTTTTATCAATTGTTTTGATGAAATTTTTTTTCATAAACTCTTTTTATGCTATAATTTATTTATCAATTGCTCTGTTAATTGTCTGTTGATTTCCGCTCCAGGCGCTTCGCTTTCCGTGGGCGTTTCGGCGAGCCTCCTCGGCGCTTGCGCCTGCGGGGTCTCCCCTGAACCGTACTCCCACAGGAGTCTTCGCGCCTTCCGCTCCAATCAACAGGGTATAAAAATCATCAATGTTCTTTAACAAAGCCAAATCAATAAAAAATGAGGGTTGCAGATGAGCTGCATTAATAAAATACGCTCTTACTATGCCAGATTTAGTGAAAAGGAAAAGCAAATTGCCGATTTTATATTAGACAATCCTGAGAAAATTCTTCACAGCACGATTAACGAAGTCGCCGAAGATCTCGGGATGGCTGACGCCACCGTTTTCCGCTTTTGTAAGCGGATTGGATTTAAAGGGTACCAGGCAATGAAAATTGCACTAGCCTCAGAGATCATTACCCCCATCCAGCAAATTCATGAGGAAATTACGGAAGGTGATAATGAAAAGGCTGTCACTGAAAAAGTATTTCAATCAAATATAAGAACCTTAGAAAATACCTTACATCTTCAGGACAGCGATTCGATTCAAAGGGCAGTTAAGATGATTCATACGGCTGAAAGAGTCCATTTTTACGGAACAGGTGGTTCAGCTGTTATTGCTATGGACGCATTCCATAAGTTTATTCGAACAGGCATTAAAGCGTTCGCATTTATTGATTCCCACTTTCAACTCATGTCCGCATCTCAGTTAACAGAAAAAGATTTGGCTGTTGTCATCTCTCATTCTGGAGCAAATAAAGATACAATTGATATTTTGAATGTTGCCAGTGAAAATGGAGCTAAATCAATCGGGATCACCAGTTTTCCTAAATCACCAATTAGTCAAAAGGTTGATGTAGCGCTTTTTACCAGCTCAGAAGAAACTGAGTACCGTTCTGAAGCGTTAGCATCAAGGATTGCACAATTAAGTCTCATTGATGCCTTGTACGTAAATATCATGGTCTTAAATAAAGAACATGCCAAAGCGTCTCTTGGTAAAATACGGTCCGCCATTTCAGACACAAGAATTTAATGATGAACTAAGATTTTGTTCTATAATTATTATTCACTATTTTTCATTTTACATTACGGTCTTTTACACAAACAAACGACAGGTGATCACACCTGTCGTTTGTTCGATTATGCGTATTGTTTGGACTCTTCCTGTTGAAAAAAGCTCTTCATGGCATGGAATACATCTGCTTTTTGTTTGAGGATATAATATCTGAAATGTTCATCCTTGATATTCTTGTATGCGGACATGAGAGTTGAATGTCGGTTATACTGATTAACCTCTCCATATCCAAACATGTTGGATACCTTCATTAACTCTTCTACAAGCTTCACGCAACGAGCGTTATCCGATGTGAGATTATCACCGTCTGAAAAATGGAATGGATAGATGTTGAACTTTCGTGGATTATACTTACTGTCAATGATTTCCAGGGCTTTTCGGTAAGCAGAAGAACAAATGGTTCCACCGCTTTCACCTTTTGAAAAAAAGTCTTCTTCCGTCACAATTTTTGCTTCGGTATGGTGTGCGATAAACTCAATTTCAACTGTTTCATACTTGGTTCTTAAAAAGCGTGTCATCCAGAAGAAAAAGCTGCGGGCCATATACTTTTCCCAAATTCCCATTGAACCGCTCGTGTCCATCATAGCAATAACGACTGCTTTTGAATCCGGTTTGACCACTTCATTCCAAGTCTTAAACTTTAAATCGTCTTTGTAAATAGGGTGAAACGACGGTTTCCCACTCATGGCATTACGTTTAAAAGCTGACATCATGGTACGTTTTTTATCAATATTACCCATTAAACCTGTTTTTCTGATATCGTTGAACTCTATGTTTTCAACGAGATGTTCCTGCTCTTCTTTTCTTTTTAAATTCGGAAGCTCCAATTGTTTAAATAATGCTTCCTCAAGCTCCATTAATGACACTTCAGCTTCAAAATAGTCTTCTCCGGCCTGATCTCCTGCTCCTTGGCCTTTGCCCGGACCTTTTTGCCCACTAGAACCGTCACGTGCTACAACATCACCGACTTGACTGTCACCGTCACCTTGGCCCACGTGTTTGTTTTTGTCATAATTATAGCGAATTTTATATTCGTCCAACGAACGAATTGGAATTTTTACCACATCTCGACCATTAGACATGATTATGCTCTCTTCAGTAATGAGATCTGGAAGATTGTTGCGAATTGCCTCCTGGACTTTTTCCTGATGCCGCTGCTGGTCATCGTGGCCTTTACGGTGGAGGGACCAATCTTCTCTTGAAATGACAAATTGATGATTGTTAACAGACAATGTAAACCCCTCCTTATGAAATTATTTAAATCCTTATTGCACACTTTTTCCTACAAATACATAAAATAATCCGATTAAAAAGTTCAATTAAAATATGGATTACTTTATCCTATGCAAGAGCGAAGAATAATTTACTAATAATTTCGACAATTGGGTTTTAGCCTATGAAAATGGACGAGTTATGAGATGGAAAAAAAGAGACTGACAGATTCTTTCTGCCAGTCCTTCCTATTTTAATCCTAGTTATCGGTTTAATAAGCTTCCAACATATCGTAGTAATTCATTAGCTGAAGTTGAATTATACCCATGTTCATCTACTAAACGTGCCACTACGTCATTGATTTTCTTCAACTGCTGCTCATCTGGAGTTTTTGAGGAGGTCGTAATTTTTACAACATCCTTTAAATCAGCAAAGAGCTTCTTCTGAATAGCCTCGCGGAGTCGGTCATGCGAATTATAGTCAAACCGCTTCCCTTTTCTTGCGAAAGCAGAAATGCGGATTAATACCTCTTCTCTAAAGGCTTTCTTCGCATTTTCCGAAATCCCAATTTGTTCTTCAATTGAACGCATAAGCTTTTCGTCCGGATTGATTTCTTCTCCAGTTAATTGATCCCGAAGCTTATTCTTATTGCAGTATGCTTCTACATTATCCAAATAATTGTCCATGAGTGTTTTTGCAGACTCTTCATACGAGTATACAAACGCTTTTTGAACTTCTTTCTTCGCAATATTATCATACTCTTTTCTAGCTAAAGAAATATAATTCATATAGCGTTCACGCAGTTCTGCTGTAATAGAAGGGTGTTGGTCCAGCCCATCCTTTAACGACCTTAACACGTCTAAGGCATTAATTGAAGGTACTTCTTTTCTAATAATAGTAGAGGAAATTCTATTGATCACATAACGTGGATCAATACCGCTCATGCCCTCATCTGGATATTCCTTTTTGAGTTCATCTATATCGGCTGTATTAAAACCTTCCACACTTTCCCCATCATAAAGGCGCATTTTCTTCAGTAAATCAATATCCCCTTTTTTAGGCTCCTTTAAGCGTGTTAAAATAGTGAACATCGCTGCTACCTTTAACGTATGTGGCGCAATATGAACATCAGAAACATCACTTTCATTAATCATTTTTTCATAAATTCTCTCTTCTTGAGAAACCTTAAGGTTATATGGAATTGGCATAACGATAATCCGTGAATGCAATGCCTCATTCTTCTTATTGGAGATAAAGGATCGGTACTCGGTTTCGTTCGTGTGAGCTACAATTAATTCATCAGCAGAAATTAACGCAAACCTTCCAGCTTTAAAGTTCCCCTCTTGTGTCAAGGAAAGTAAATGCCAAAGGAATTTCTCATCACATTTTAGCATCTCTTGGAATTCCATCATTCCACGGTTAGCTTTATTCAGTTCACCATCGAAACGATAGGCTCTAGGGTCAGACTCAGAACCAAATTCCGCAATCGTTGAAAAATCAATACTTCCTGTTAAATCAGCAATATCCTGTGATTTAGGATCGGACGGACTAAAGGTTCCAATACCAGTTCTCTTATCTTCTGAGAAAAAGATTCTTTCTACTTGAACATCTTCAATCCTGCCGCCATACTCCTGTTCAAGGCGCATCATATTGAGCGGTGAAAGATTCCCTTCAATTCTAATCCCGTATTCTTCAAAGAAGTCACGACGTAAATGATGTGGAATTAAATGCAGGGGATCCTCATGCATCGGACAGCCTTTAATGGCAAATACAGAACCCCTATCGGTATGCGAGTAGGCTTCTAATCCTCTTTTTAACATAGTAACTAGTGTCGATTTTCCGCCGCTTACCGGACCCATCAAAAGCAAAATCCGCTTTCTTACATCCAGCCTTTTAGCTGCAGGGTGGAAATACTCTTCCACTAAACGCTCCAATGACTCTTCTAAGCCAAATAATTGATTACTGAAAAAGTTGTACCTTTTCGTCCCTTTTACCTCTTCAATCCCTGCATCCTTAACCATATTATATACTCGAGAATGTGCAGATTGTGCTACCCATGGCTTTTCCTTTAGCAACAGTAAATAATCAGCGAATGTTCCTTCCCAACGCAGTTTTTCCTCTTCTTCTCGATACATCTCGATTTTTTTTAAGATATCCATAAGGCCCTCCCCCTGTAGCTTAATCAGAGACGATTAATATACTCTATGCACCTTTGAACTTGAACATGCGTATGAGAGTGACTCTTTATCTTTTTTATTCGTTTCAGGAAATCTTACACTTTTCATTTTTTAAAGATAGGATATAATAAAATCATATGGGTAAAAAATGAAAATACGTAAGACGAAGGGGGCAATACATAACATGAACACTTTCATCGTTGTTTTAGTAATGATCACATTTTTGGCAGCAATCTTCACTGCAGGTTATAATGACAAGCCCGGTTCAACTAAATAGAAAAGCGGAAGCGCCTTGGTCAGCCCCGACAGGCAAATGTTCTTCAGCAAGAAAAGTCGCTCTTTGACTTTTATTGCTGAAGAACATTTGACCCGAGGGGCTAGGCGCTGGAGCTGGACAATTCTCGAAGTTCGAAGATTATCTATCTTAAAATGTGTAAAAAGGCTGCCATACAAGGCAGCCTTTTAACGTAGATCTAATTTATTTTTTTGAATAAACTCCTTCATATACATCCTACTTTGTTTTTCCAACATATGGGCCATTTGCGCTGCCCAGCGATCCTTTCTTTTCCCACCTGTTCTCTGTTCATAATAGGCGGAGATAAGCTGATCGTATTCTTGAAGCTGTTGCAAATAAACGTCCCTATTTTGTTCATATTCATTTTCATGATAAACATGTTCAAAAGGCAATCTTGGCTTTTGCTCCGTCATTTTTGCTGGATATCCCACCGCAAGTCCAAACAGAGGAATGACACGGTCTGGTGTTTTTAAGAGTTTTTTCACTTCTTCTAAGTTGTTTCGAATCCCTCCAATATAACAAATGCCTAATCCAAGAGATTCAGCTGCAATAGCTGCATTCTGAGCCGCTAAGGAAGCATCAATTAGCCCCACCATAAATTTCTCTGTACTTTCTAATGATGGGTTGACTTCTTTTTGTTCTTCTTTTCCTATGATGCTATGACGATAAAGATCTGCACAAAAAACAAAAAAATGACCATTTTTTTCAACATATTCCTGATTGCCTGCTAATTCGGCCAACTTTCTCTTTTTCTCTTGATCCTTCACACCAATAATGGAATAGGCTTGAATATAGCTTGACGTTGAGGCCGCCTGAGCACTCAATACAATAGTTTTAATCTGCTCCTCTGTTAAGGGCTTGTCCTCAAAGTGCCGTATGGAGCGATGGTTTAGAATGGTTGTGATGATATCATTCATTGTAGGTTCCCTTCCTTTTACAAAAAGAGGCCCAATAACCTGGGCCTCTTTTCCTTAATCGAGATTTGGATAGTTTTGCTGACGAAGTGCTTCATAAATAAGTATAGCTGCAGTATTAGAAAGATTTAACGAACGAATATTATTGTTCATCGGAATCCTTAGGCTTACGTCCTTATTATTTTCAATGACGTCCTTCGGTAAACCGGTTGTTTCCCTTCCGAAAATAAAATAATATTCCTTTTCTGGGTTACTGTAATCGAAACTGCTATGAGGCTTTTGCCCAAATTTCGTTAAGTAAAAAAATTCACCGCCAGCATTTTTATCATAAAATTCTTCTAAAGAATCATAATACGTAATATTTACATGCTCCCAATAATCTAGACCTGCTCTTTTCAACATCTTATCATCGGTCGAAAAGCCTAACGGCCGAATTAAATGTAAATGGGTATTGGTGCCAGCACAAGTCCTTGCGATGTTTCCTGTATTAGAAGGTATTTGTGGTTGATATAGTACTACGTGTATTGCCAAAAACCTCACCCCAGTTGAAAAAACTATTGAAGCAATTATACCACTCTCATTCCTTCTTTTAAAGAAAACCACTGCAAGGTCCATTCAATGAAGTGGAGAACCTTATGCATCGACAATGCTATAGAACTTATATTTGATATTTGGGGTGTAAGCTGAGGAATCCTCATAGGCCCAATACCGCTTTCGACTATTATAAGTATGAGCATTCACTAATGGCATTCCATTGGCATCCTTACCAGTCACAATAGTGTTGTGATTGTAACGGCCGTCCCCCTCAAAATCATAGCAAATAACGTCTCCCAGTAATAATTGTTCTGGACTGCTGACTTCCTTAGCCCTTAGACCCGCCTTTGAATTACCTAAGTATAACCTTAATGAATTGGCTACAGCCCAGCTATAGCTCCAATTTTGACGTTGCAGCCACCAACCTGTTCCCCGACTAGGATACCCTCTCATGGGGGCTCCTCCTGTATGAAGACATTGTGAAATGAAATTAGTACAATCTACTTCAAATTTCTTGTAGGCAGGGTTGTAGCTATTCCACCAGCGTTCCGCATATTGCACTGCTTTCAAGCGATCGTATTGATAGCTTAACCGTTGTTCATTTTCTTCAGTTACTACATCCATTGGCTCTTGATGAATGTGAACTTCCTCTTTTGGAACTCTTTCTTCATCCATGACTAGAGCACCTTTGTAGAACTTCGCCAATCTTTCTTCCATCTCTTCTTCCAAGTAGAGGATTCCTTTTTGCTTAATTAAGTACTGATAGTATGCAATGTATTTTACCGTTTGGAATTCTTCTTCCGTAATTTCCTCCATAATTTTCCCAGTGGCTTTCACCTTTACAATTTCTGCCGACCGATTTGCTAATGCTACTTGTTTTTTCTCAGCTTTTGGAAAAAACACCCTATGACTTCTTTTATCACTAACAAATTGATTCACTCTTTTTTCAAATAGATCCTGGAGCAATTCAAACATTATTTCTTCACCCCTTTCTTTCATACATATGAAGGAAAGTCGGTTTTAATATAAAAAAGAGCGAAACCAATTTGGTTCGCCCTTCACTTATTTAAAATGAGTTAGACTTTTTTCAATTTCTCGTTGAACTTCGCTCTCGGTTTCTATCTCTTTTGCTTTTAAAAGAGCAGCAAGAGCAGACTCACCACCTATTTTCCCAAGTGCCCATGCAGCCGTTCCCCTCGATACCGGACTAGCTTCCTTTTCTAATACTTCAATTAAGTCAGGAATAGCTGTATTATCTTTAAAATGAGCAAGGGCAATAATTGCATTTCGTTGAATTGGCTTTTTTCCTCTCCAAGAGCCAGCCACCGTACCAAATTGATTTTTAAACTCGCGGTTACTCAATTTTAATATCGGCTTTAGTAACGGCTTAGCTACCTCCGGATTGGCCTCCATTTCTTCGTGGAAATGATAGTTCTTCCCCTTATTCACTGGGCATGCGGTTTGGCAGGAATCACATCCATAAATTCGGTTTCCTATCTTATCCCGAAATTCATCCGGAATTAGGTCTTTTGTTTGTGTTAAAAAGGAAATGCAATGCTGTGCATTAATCTGTCCCCCTTGGACTAATGCACCCGTAGGACAAGCATCTAGACACTTCGTACAAGTACCACACTGGTCCTCAATTGGTGTATCCGGTTCAAATGGTATACTTGTTATCATTTCTCCTAAATAGACATAAGAGCCAAACTCTGGAGTAATTATGGCACAGTTCTTCCCACTCCACCCTATTCCAGCTCGCTCGGCAACAGCCCTATCAGAAAGCTCTCCCGTATCGACCATTGATTTTAACCGTGCCTCAGGGACCTTTGTTAAAATAAACTCTTCAAGCTTCTTTAGCCTGTCACGTAAAATATGGTGGTAATCGAGCCCCCAAGAAGCCCTGCTGAAAAATCCTCTTCGTTCACCCTTTCTTCCTTCTACACGTTCGTTCATTTTTGATGGATAGACAAGGGCAATCGCAATAATGGAACGTGGTTCCTCCATTAAAAGAGAGGGTGTCACACGTTTCTCTATGTCAGGCTCTTCGAATCCGGATTGATACCCAAGTTCTTGTTGTCTGACTAGTCTATTTTTCAATTCACTGAACATGTCTGCGGTTGTAAAACCGATCTTATCGATCCCAATTTCCTTGCTGTAGGCAATGAGGTCTTTTTTTAATTGTTTGACATCCATATTGGTTCCTCCTTCCCCCAAAGATTGTTTATATTAGGTGTGATTGGATTGTTTTAATTGTTGGTTGCACATCTATTTATGATAAACTATTTTAAATGAAATTTGGAGGTGGAATGGTTGGAAATTCAACTTTCACAAGAAATAAAGAAACACATACCTAACTTTAAACTGGGTGTGATCGAATATAAAAATATATTGGTCGGTGATTCACCGCAAATGCTAAGAGGCAGACTCCAGCTCTTCCAAGAGTCTATTTATTTTGATTTAGAGAATACACCTGTTACTGAGATACCTGGGATTCAGGAGTGGCGTTCAATTTTTAAAAAGAATGGTAAAGACCCTAACAGGTATCGTCCCTCTGTAGAAGCCTTATATAGGAGAGTACAGAAACAAAATTATCTTTCGTCTGTACAAAGCGCCATTGATATTAATAATTTTTTCTCTCTACAATACCAAGTACCTATCGGTATCTACGACCAAGAATGTTTGAATGGTCCCGTTAGTATTCGCTTTGGTGGTGAAGGGGAAAAATATGTGGGCTTAAATGGACGTTTAAATTCTTTGGAGCACCTTATTGTATCAGCCGATGAGATCGGCCCATTTGGAAGTCCTTTTGTGGATTCTGATAGAGCCCCTGTTTCGATTGAAACAAAACATGCTCTGCAACTCATCTATTTAAGACCATCCACTGATCTTCATAACGCAGAAAAGCTAATAGAATCTCTAATGAACATGTTTGTTCAAATACATGGCGGGGAAGCATCCTACCACATTCTTACATGATGCCAATCTGGCATCTTTTTTTCTGTAGGCTGTGTTGAGAACATTGTTAATTTTTATCCCCTGTTGATTGGAGTGGAA
>NZ_JBCNAC010000005.1:0-24299 GCF_050477885.1 Neobacillus rhizosphaerae | reverse complement strand
CCTTGCCTTCTGACAATGTTTCTGTTTTTTCCACTTACTCTGTCCGAAGTTGCCCTATCTTCTGACAGTCTTTTTGTCTTTTCCGCCTACTCTGTCCGAAGTTGCCTTGCGAAAATAACCCAATAAAAAAACAGGCAGGTGCCTGTTTACTTAAGTTGCGCTACATAATCTTTTACTGGCGCAAAGCTTTTTCTATGATACGGTGTAATCCCATGCTGTTGAATAGCTTGAATATGTTCCTTTGTACCATACCCCATATTTTGCTGAAAACCATATGCAGGATAGCTTAACGAAATTTCTTTCATTAACTTATCTCTAGCTACCTTAGCCACGATGGATGCAGCTGCGATCGATATACTTCGGGCATCTCCTTTAATAATCGAATCGGAAGGATATGGAGTTTCCAGTTTCATTGCATCAATTAATAAAAAATCTGGCTTCGGCTCTAAACCGGCTATCGATGCATACATTGCTTTTTTAGTTGCTTCATAGATATTCATTTCATCAATTTCATCCGCACTAATCATTGAAATACTGTATGCCAGCGCTTCACTTCTAATCTTTTTATCGTATTCTTGACGCTTTTTTTCTGAAAGCTTTTTAGAGTCATCAATTCCAGCTAAGAAGAAATTTTCTGGTAGGATGACAGCAGCAGCCACAACGGGTCCAGCAAGCGGACCCCTTCCAACTTCATCAATTCCTGCAATGAATTGAAAACCTTCCTCTCGATATTTCCGCTCGAATTGATTCATTTCAATAAATTTTTCCTGGAGTAACCTTTCCTGCTCTCTTTGTCTACGCCACTTTTGAATACATTGATGAACACCTTTTCGCACATCTTTCTGAATTTCAATTAAGAATGGGTCGTCTTCGCTCAAAATTGTTGTAAGGTAAGCCTCGATTTCAGCAATCGATTGTTTCTTCATCCTCTTCACCCGAACCTATTTTTTTTCGAAAAATTAAGGCCCCCTAACGGAGAGCCTCTTTGTTATTCTATATTTTCCTCTACTTTTAGAAAATCATTTGGTCGTTCAAAGGTAAGTCGTCCGAATTTTTCAGACCTAATTTCCCTTATTACTAACTCTGCCACTTTATCGTAGTCGACCAGTCCACCGCCCATTAGACAGCCTCTTAGCTCACCAATATGGTCAAATAATGCAACAAGGTCTTCTGGTATTTCTGTAAGCTTAAACCGCTCTTGTAAGCGTTCTGGATACGCCCGCTCTAAGAACCTAAGAGAATAAACCGTCAAGTCATGCAAATTTAGTAACGTGTCTTTAATAGCACCGGTAATCGCCAACTTCATTCCAACCTCTTGGTCTTCAAATTTTGGCCATAGAATCCCCGGTGTATCCAGCAGTTCCAATTCTTTACCTACTTTAATCCACTGCTGAGATTTTGTTACTCCCGGAGTATTTCCTGTCTTAGCTATATTTTTTTTAGCCAGTCGGTTGATAAGTGTGGATTTTCCGGCATTAGGAATACCAACAATCATCGCACGTATCGCTCTCGGTCTTACTCCTCTTGCCTTCATTCGGTCAAATTTCTCTTTAAGGATTTCATTTGCCGCTTGGACAATTTGTTTCATCCCTTCTCCAGCTTGGGAATTAATTGCCAGAGCCTTTATTCCCTTCTCTGCGAAAAAGGTTATCCATTCCTTCGTCGCTACCGGATCAGCCATATCTGCCTTATTAAGTAAGACCAGCCTCGGCTTATGTTGGATGATTTCATCAATCATTGGATTTCTTGAAGAATATGGAATCCTTGCATCGACCAATTCAAAGATAATATCAACTAATTTTAACTTTTCTGTGACCTCTCTGCGAGCCTTGGCCATATGGCCAGGAAACCACTGGATCGTCAAAGCAGCCACCCCCTAAACTATAACTATTTCACTGTAACAATATGTGCATCATTTAAAGGCCAGTAAACAATGCTTGTCTTACCAATCACCTTACTCATCGGAACCGTTCCGATATGCCTAGAGTCTTTACTGAAACGACGATTATCTCCCATAACAAACAATTCCCCTTTAGGGACTGTTTTTTTACCTACTGGAGTTTCTTCAAGTGTGAACGAGTCCGTTAATGGACCATCCTGTACTTGTTTCTTATATTCGTCCAAATATGGTTCTTTATACGCTTTTCCATTTACATATAAAGTATCATTCTTATACTCAATTGTATCTCCCGGCAGGCCAATTACACGCTTTATGTAATCTTTCTTCTCTGGGGCATGAAAAACGATGATATCAAATCGCTTAGGTTCCCCAACATCATAACTAAATTTATTAACAATCATTCGATCCTGATCCTTCAATGTAGGCATCATCGATAGGCCATCCACTACAATTGGAGCAAAAAGGAAATACCTAATTACTGCAGCTAAGGCCACAGCAATTAACAAGGCCTTTGTCCATTCCCATAGCTCATTTTTCTTTTTTGTCATACAATCCCCACCAATCAGTAATAAAAAAATGTTTTATAAAGCCTATTTTACATAACTTAAACATATTTAACACGATGGGATCACAATTTTTATCAAACTTTAATAATTCGTTTATAAATCAGTAACAATTAAGGAGATTTCTGACCAATCATTTACATACCACCATATGCACAGATTGAATGATTTGTATAAAAAAAGAGCTTGCCAGAGCAAGCTCTTTTCTTTTCTTATTATCGAATCTCTTTAATTCTTGCTTTCTTACCGCGAAGGTTACGCAAGTAGTAAAGCTTAGCACGGCGAACTTTACCGCGGCGAATAACTTCAAGCTTCGCAATTTTTGGTGTGTGTACTGGGAAAGTACGCTCAACGCCTACTCCGTAAGAAACTTTACGAACTGTGAAAGTTTCGCTAATTCCACCACCACGACGCTTAATCACTACACCTTCGAATAACTGAATACGCTCGCGAGTACCCTCGATAACTTTAACGTGTACACGTACAGTATCACCAGGACGGAACGCAGGTAGATCAGAACGAAGTTGTTCTTTTGTGATTTCTTCGATTAATTTATGCATCGTTTTCAACTCCTTCCAACAGATGCTCATGCACATCATTTTCCTTATAGCTTGCAGCGGAACATCGTTATAAGACCGCAATCTGATAGGTATCAGTTTAAGTCACAAGAAGTATCATACCATAATTATTGTAACCTCGCAACACTACTCGTGTTCTTTTTTTACTTCGTTGAGCCATTTTTCCTGTAGGGGGGTGAGGGCTATTTTCCCAAGTAGATCTGGTCTTCTTAATAGGGTACGTCTTAATGATTCTTTGTTTCGCCATTCTTCAATTAACTTGTGATTCCCTGATACAAGGACTTCAGGGACCTTTAAACCACGAAAATCAGCCGGCCTGGTGTAGTGAGGATGTTCAAGTAATCCCGTGCTGAAGGAATCCTTCATATGGGATTCTTGATTTCCTAATACTTCAGGCAGTAGTCTGACAACACTATCAACTACGACCATTGCCCCGAGCTCGCCCCCAGTTAAAACATAATCACCAATAGATATTTCATCCGTTACAATATTCTCACGGATTCTCTCATCATAGCCCTCGTAATGGCCACAGATAAAAATCAAATGCTCTTCACTGGCCAATTCCTCAGCTTTTTGCTGGCTATAGCGCTCACCTTGCGGGCAAAGAAGAATGACCCTAGGGCTCTTGCTTTTGGCATTTTCTTTAAGAGCTGCAACAGCATCAAAAATGGGCTGTGGCTTTAACACCATACCAGCTCCGCCACCATATGGATAATCATCGACAGTCGAATGCTTGTTATCTGCGAAATCTCGAAAATTTACTACATTGTAGTTAACAGCAGATTTCTCGGTAGCTTTTTGCAGAATGGATTGTCCCAGTACCCCGGTGAACATCTCCGGAAATAAAGTGAGAATATCAATTTGCATCATGAAAGTAGCCCTTCCATTGGATCAATTATTATGACTTTTTCTTTTACATCTACTTTCTTCACGACTTCATGGATATAAGGAATCAGAACGTCTTTCCCGCCTTTTCCTTTTACAACCCACACGTCATTTGCACCCGGAGATAATATTTCCGTTACTTTACCAATTTCTTCACCTTTAGTGGTTGCAACTAAGCAACCAATAATTTCGTGATAATAAAATTCATCTTCTTCAAGCGCTTCTAGCTGTGATTCTGGGACTTTTAATATCCCATCTCTGAATTTTTCCACTTCATTGATATTATTGAAGCCCTCAAATGTAAGCAGGTTAAAATTTTTATGGGTCCGGTGGCTTTTCACAGTTAATTCGATGGGAGTGTTTGAATTAGGCATAAACAAATATAATACATTGCCTACCTTGTACCGTTTTTCAGGAAAATCAGTTTTCGAAATTACTCTCACTTCGCCTTTTATGCCCTGCGTATTAACAATCTTTCCAACATTAAACCATTTTTCCATATGTTTCACCTTCTATCTAATTTCCTTTATGATACCGTCTTTAATGATAATGCAAGGTTGTCCAAGGAACTCCTCCCAAGCGTCTCCAACATTTACTTCTTTAAGAGCTTGAACTTCCTTCTCTTTTATTTCACTACCTAGTGGTAGGATATGTAATTGTTCCATTTGAAACTCAAGAAGCTTAATTTTTTCCTTCCGCATTTGAATTTCTTTTTGAAAATGCTTTTTTAAAGCTTCAGGGGAAAAAGTTTTGGTTTTTTCTAGTCGCTTTAGCTCGAACTGGAGCTGATCGCATTCCTTTTGCAATTGCAGCATTCTCCCCTGATACTTTTCTGAGAGCTTTTGCCTGCTACTTTCAGTTAGAACTTGCTTAACCACAACAGTTTGAATAATTTGCATAGATTTGCCTCCCACAAGCTTCCGATATCTTCTCCCGTAAACGGGCCTTCCGCTTTTCGTTTGTCTAGCTCCAGCGCCTAGCCCCTCGGGTCAAATAACCTTCGGCAAGAAAAGTCAAAGTGCGGACTTTTCCCACCGAAGAACATTTGCCTGTCGGGGCTGAACGAGGCACTTCCGCCTTTCGGATAGCAAAAAAGGGAGGAATGAATCCCTCCCTTTTATCTAGATGCAAAAAGCTATTCACCAATTTCTAGAAAAATTTTCTTCTGTTGTGATGATCCTGCTGCATAAACAACAGTCCTAATGGCCTTTGCAACACGCCCTTGTTTTCCAATCACTTTTCCCATATCAGTTTTGTTAACAGTAAGCTGATAGGTTACGCGGCTGTCATCTTCCATCACGTCCACTTGGACATCTTCAGGAAAATCAACAAGTGGCTTAACAATCGATTCGATTAATTGTTTCATATTAACCTTCGATTACTTGTTTAATTTTGCATTATGGAATTTCTCCATGATGCCTTGGTTTGAGAAAAGGTTACGAACTGTATCAGATGGCTTCGCACCGTCTTTCAACCATTTAAGAGCTAATTCTTCATTGATTTGAACTGAAGCAGGTTGTGCAACCGGATTGTAAGTTCCTACTACTTCAATGTAACGTCCGTCACGAGGAGAACGAGAATCTGCTACAACAATACGATAGAAAGGAGTTTTCTTTGCTCCCATACGCTTTAAACGAATTTTAACTGCCATTTTAAATAAGCACCTCCGAATAGTTTCACACAAGATAGTATAATATCAATTCTTTTATAGTTTGTAAAGTGTTTTTTCTTTACATGCATTATTACCAATTTTTACATAAATCAAACATTGAAATTTGATCAGTGTCTAGCTCCAGTGCCTAGGGGCTCGGGTCAAATAACCTTCGGCATTAAAAGTCAAAAACCCGACTTTTTATGCCGAAGAACATTTGCCTGTCGCCCCTGAACAAGGCACTTCCGCTTTTCGATTTAAAACGGTTTGAAAGGAAACTTAAATCCGCCTTTTTTCTTGCCTTTTTGTTGCATGCCTGTCATTTGTTTCATCATTTTTTTCATATCTTCAAATTGCTTTAATAAACGATTTACTTCTGTGACGGGGCGTCCACTACCTTTAGAAATCCTACGTTTGCGGTTTGCATTCAGTATTTCCGGATTGTTCTTTTCAGCTTTAGTCATTGATTGAATAATCGCTTCCACATGGGCAATTTGTTTTTCATCGATCTGAATATTATTCAAACCTTTGATTTTATTGGCACCAGGCATCATTTTAAGCAATTCATCCAAGGGTCCTAGATTTCGAACCTGACCTAGCTGATCCAAGAAATCCTCAAGGGTAAACGAAGCTGTACGCATTTTTTGTTCTAACTCTTTAGCTTTTTGTTCATCCACATTTGCTTGAGCTTTTTCAATCAGTGTCAGAACATCACCCATGCCTAAAATTCTAGAAGCCATCCGTTCTGGATGAAACGGCTCTAAGGCATCCATTTTCTCGCCAAGACCGACAAATTTAATAGGTGTTTGTGTGACAGCACGAATAGAAAGTGCGGCCCCACCCCTCGTGTCACCATCAAGCTTTGTTAATACAACCCCGGTAAGCCCAAGCTGTTCGTTAAAGCTTTGAGCAACATTGACGGCATCTTGACCTGTCATGGCATCAACTACTAAGAAGATTTCATCAGGCTTCGTTAGCTCTTTAATATCTTTCAGCTCGTCCATTAATGCTTCATCAACATGAAGTCGACCTGCAGTATCAATAAGAACGTAATCATGATGTTCTTCTTTCGCTTTTGCAATCGCCTGTCGCGCAATTTCAACTGGACTTACTTGATCGCCAAGTGAAAAAACTGGCATATCTAATTGTTTACCCAGTGTTTGGAGCTGCTTGATCGCCGCTGGCCTGTAAATATCGGCAGCTACGAGCAATGGTTTACGATTGTACTTCTTTCGGAGCAGAAGAGCTAGCTTTCCCGAAGTAGTTGTCTTACCCGCACCCTGCAGACCAACCATCATTATGACTGTAGGTGGGCGGTTGGATGCAGCAATCTTACTCTGCTCGCCCCCCATTAGCGCGGTCAATTCTTCATTAACGATTTTGATAATCTGCTGACCTGGCGTTAAACTTTTCAGCACTTCCTGTCCAACAGACCGTTCACTTACTTTTTTAACAAAATCTTTAACGACTTTAAAGTTTACGTCTGCTTCTAATAATGCGAGACGTACTTCACGCATCATTTCTTTTACATCCGCTTCAGAGACCTTTCCTTTTCCACGGATCTTTTGGATTGTATTCTGCAGTCGGTCGGCTAATCCTTCAAATGCCATTCATGCCGCCTCCTAATCTAATTTCTCAAGCTCAGCAACGGTTTCTAACATTGCCTGCTTTGAAGGGTTCTCCTCATTAAGCAATTCGTTCAGATGTCTGATTAAACTTGCCCGCTCTTGAAATTTCTGAAATAATAGAAGCTTTTCCTCATACTCCTCGAGCATGGCTTCCGTCCGTTTAATATTATCATAAACGGCCTGACGGCTTACGTCATACTCATCGGCAATTTCACCAAGAGAATAATCATCTAAATAATAGAGAGACATATAGCTTTGCTGCTTTGGTGTTAACAACGAATAATAAAAATCATAAAGATAATTCATTCGTGTTGTTTTTTCAAGCATGCGTATCCCTCCAATATCATGTTAAGTGAAAAGCCTTTACAAAAGTAGTTTACACAGTCCGGCACTTTCTGTCAAGATAATACCTTTACATCCATTATTCCGTTTGTTCTACTTGATCCGCAAAAAGTCCATACACATATTTCTCCGCATCAAACTCTTGAAGGTCATCCATTTTTTCACCCAAACCGACAAATTTCACAGGTATTTTTAATTCATTGCGAATTGCTAGAACAATACCACCCTTTGCCGTACCATCTAACTTAGAAAGAACGATCCCACTTACATTTGTCACTTCTTTAAATGTTTTTGCTTGTATAAGAGCATTTTGTCCAGTCGTTGCATCTAGAACTAAAATGACTTCATGTGGTGCACCTGGTACTTCCCGTTCAATGACACGCTTCACCTTTTCTAACTCTTTCATTAAGTTTACTTTGTTTTGCAGGCGGCCTGCAGTGTCGCAAAGTAAAATATCTGCCTGGCGGGATTTTGCAGCCTGGATGGCATCGTACATAACGGCTGCCGGATCGGAACCTTCTGCCTGCTTGATGACTTCCACTCCGACTCTATCTCCCCATACTTCTAGCTGTTCAATCGCACCCGCACGGAAAGTGTCCCCTGCTGCCATCAAAACCTTCTTGCCTTCACTCTTAAATTTATGTCCAAGTTTGCCAATTGTAGTTGTTTTTCCAACACCATTGACCCCGACAAACAAAATAACAGTTAAGCCGTCCTCCTGGATATTTAATTGGGAAGATTGCTCTTCTCCAGCATTATAAATTTCAACGAGCTTTTCAGAAATAACACTTTGAACTTCATGTGGATCTTGGATATTTCTACGTTTCACTTCCATCTTAAGTTCTTCAATCAATTGCATTACTGTATCAAAGCCAACATCTGCTTGAATTAATATCTCCTCTAATTCTTCAAAGAAGTCTTCATCGACTTTTCGATATCTAGCTACAAGGTCGTTTACTTTTCCTGAGAAATTGTCTCTTGTTTTCGTTAAGCCTTCCTTAAACTTTTCGGTTACGGAATCTGTTGATTTCGTAATTTTCTCTTTTAGTTTTTTAAAAAAACTCATTCTACCACTTCCTTAAATTAAGATTCTACGAGCTCCTTTGTTTCTTCTAGTCGGACAGATACAAGTTTGGATACGCCTGATTCCTGCATAGTTACTCCGTAAAGGACATCTGCTTCTTCCATGGTTCCTTTACGATGGGTAATCACGATAAATTGTGTTTCCTTGCTATATCGTTTTAAATATTGGCTAAAACGGTAGACATTGGCTTCATCTAAGGCCGCTTCAACCTCATCAAGGATACAAAACGGAACAGGTCTTACCTTTAAGATAGAAAATAATAAGGCTATAGCTGTTAATGCACGTTCTCCACCTGAAAGGAGTCCCAAATTCTGCAGCTTCTTCCCAGGGGGCTGAGCAACGATTTCTACGCCGGTATTTAATAAATCTTCTGGTACGGTTAGGACTAAATCCGCTCTTCCTCCACCGAAAAGAGCTCGGAAGGTTGGTTCGAAGTGCTCACGAATTCCATTGAAGGTATGTTCAAAACGTTTCTTCATTTCTATATCCATTTCCTCAATCACCTGGTAAAGGGTATCTTTTGCTTCCTGGAGATCGGACTTTTGCTCATTTAAAAACTCATACCGTTCAGATACACGCTCATATTCTTCAATTGCACCAAGATTCACATTTCCTAGTTCTTCAATGGCAAGTTTGATGAGCTTGACCTTTTTCCGTGCTTCCTCAACAGGAATCGATAATGTATATTGTTCCTTCGCCCCTTCAAATGACAATAAATATTCTTCTCGAAGATGTGTCAGTCGATTTTCAAGCTCGACATCAAGACGATTGATTTTAACTTCCTCATCCTTTAATACCACTATCATTCCTTTATGAAGTCTTTTCAACTCTTTAGCTTCTAGTTCCATATCTTCAAGAACATCCACTAAGGACAATCGTTCCTGTCTCCTAGTGGTAATTAGCTGTAGAGTGGCTTCTTTGTCTTGCTGCTTCAACTTAGCTGCAGCCTCAAGCTGCTCCTCACCTGATGAACTGTTCGTCATCTCAGAAGACAATAGGCTAAGGTCCTCAGTATAAAGCGCTAGCTTTTTTTCGCTTTCTTCTAAATCCTCAGTCGTTAGCGTAAATCTCTCTTTTGTATTCGTAAATTGCTCATTTTTAGAAGCAAACTCTACCTTTAAATCATTTATTTCATTCGTCAAAGTTTCCTTTGAAGTTAAATCACTGGTTTTTTGTTCTGTTAGTTTAACAATTTGAGTATCCAGTTCTGTCACATTTATTTGATAGGTTTCTAACGCTTTAAATAATTCTTCTTTTCGTTTTATTAAGCCGTTCTTTTCATCAGAAAACTGTCCTTTTTCAAGGTCATATATCGCTAATCGCTCGTTAATATTTTTTACTCCAAGCTCAGCTTCACGAAGTTCACCCTTGACAGCCTGCTCATTAAGTCTCAATTCTTCTCCATTTTCCCGAATTTCGTCTAGCTTTTGATCAGTCAGTTGAACTTCTTCTTTTAAGCCTTTAACCGTTTTTTCTAGACTAGCTGTTTTTTCCTCCATAATAACCAATTTGGCTTTTAAATCTTCTAGTTCACCCTTTCTGGTTAATAGAGAGGATGTCTTTTGTTTAACCGCACCACCCGTCATGGAACCACCAGGATTAACAATGTCCCCTTCAAGAGTGACCAAACGGCAGCGATACTGAAGGATTTTTGCCAATTCATTGGCACCCTTCAGATCTTTTGTAATCACAACATTACCTAATAAGTTATTCATTACCTCAGCATACCTTGATTCAAATTTAACCAGGCTGACTGCTGGTCCGATCAAGGATGGATGATTTTGAATAGACGATAATTGTGCAGCGGATAAAGGCCTGCCTTTAATAACGCTAAGCGGTAAGAAGGTTGCTCGTCCAAAAGAATGTTGTTTTAAATATTGAATCGCTGTCCGTGCATTTTGTTCGGTATCAACGACTATATGCTGAAGGGCACCTCCAAAAGCTGTTTCGAGTGCTGTTTCATATTCTTTTGGAACTGTTACAAGTTCTGCTACTGCGCCTTCAATTCCCTTTAATTTATGATCCCTTGCCTTTAGGACCTCTTTAACCCCTTGGAAGAACCCGGAATAATCTTCTTCCATCTCCTCAAGCATTTCTTTTCTTGATTTTGCCTGTTGAAGAAGCTGATAGGCTTGATACAGCATCTTTTCTTGTTTTTCATAATTATTTTTTACCGTCTCAAGCTTTCGCTGTTGATCGCGAAAAGCGACTAGTTGGTCTGCTAATTGTTTTTGAAAATCTGCTAATGAAGATTGGATATGTTCCATCTTGGATTGAGCAATTTGGCGTTCTTCAATGTATTTCGTATTTTCTGAATCAAGCCGCGCGCTCTTTCTCTCTTGTTGCTCCAACTGCTGATCAATATATTTCAATTCATTTTTAGCACCAGCCTGCTGATTGAGCAGCTCAATATATTCACTTTTTAAACTATCAATTTTTTCTTCAATATTTTCGGTGAAAAGTTGTAGCTTTTCTTGTTTTTCCTTTAGTTTGGCCTGTAATGATTGAACCTGCTCACCTAGTTCATTAACTGACTCCGCCTGCATGTCCCTATTTTTTTGAAGCAAGCTGATTTTTTCTGTCAACTCAGTGATATTCGTTTTCAGCTGTTCTTTGTTTTGAGCAGCATTCTTCTTCCGTTCCTTCAATACTTCTTTACGGCCTTCCAACTTTTCGAGTTCTTCACTTGCATGAAGTAAAACATTTTGCAGGTCTGTAATCGAATCGTCTAATGCAGCAATTCGGTCTCTTGTTTCAACTATTTTAGCTTCTTTGACTTGTAGATTTGATGATAGATTTAACTCTTCCTGTTGATGTTCTTCTAATTGTTTAGAAAGGTTTTCCCATTTCTGATGTAGGTCTTCAATTTCAAAAACAGTTAATGCTACTTCTATTTTTTCTAGTTCTTCTTTTTTCTCTAGAAAATCCTTAGCCATCGAAGCTTGAATTTTTAGCGGCTCTACCTGACTTTCTAGTTCGTGTAAAATATCATTCACACGATTTAAATTATCTTGTGTTTCAAATAACTTTACCTCTGCTTTTTTCTTGCGGTTCTTGTATTTTAAAACACCAGCTGCTTCTTCGAAGATGGTCCTGCGATCCTCAGCTTTACTGTTTAATATTTCTTCTACTTTTCCTTGACTAATGATGGAAAAGGCTTCCCTGCCTAGACCTGAATCCATAAACAAATCGATAATATCCTTCAGTCTGCAGGGTTGTTTGTTAATGAAAAATTCACTCTCGCCTGAACGTGAGACACGTCTGGTCACACTTACTTCATTGTAATCTAACCCGATTCCTTGGTCCTGATTATCCAATGTCAATGAAACTTCCGCGAAATTCTGCGCTTTTCTAGTATCACTGCCGGCAAAAATGATATCTTCCATTTTGCTTCCTCGTAAAGATTTAGCGGACTGTTCACCTAAAACCCACCGGATCGCATCAGTTATATTACTTTTGCCACTCCCATTGGGACCCACTACAGCTGTAACCCCAGGAACAAAATCAACACCAATGCGGTCTGCGAACGATTTAAATCCAATGATGTCCAACCGTTTTAAAAACATTTCTTTATCCTCCCCATGCAACCCGGGATTTCTCCTGCAAACATTTTGACATTTCTAGGTTGTTTTTGCTTTTAATACGTCCAGTGCCATTTGGGCGGCATGCTGTTCCGCTTCTTTTTTCGATTTTCCTGTTCCTACTCCCAGCTCTGCTCCATTTAAGGACACCTTGGAAACAAATTCCTTGTTATGCGCTGGACCTTTTTCTAATAGGACTTTGTATTCTAATATACCTGTTCCATCTCTTTGAATGAGTTCCTGTAATTGACTTTTAAAATCCATCACATGAGAAAAAGCACCAGCATTTATTTTAGGAAAAACGACCTTTTCAAGGAATTCAATGACTTTGTCAATTCCTTGATCTAAATAGAGAGCACCAATAAACGCCTCAAACACATCCGCTAATAAAGCAGGGCGTTCTCTTCCGCCTGTCATTTCTTCCCCTTTTCCCAACAAAATGAGATTACCAAACTTGAGTTCATTCGCAAAAGAAACGAGTGATGGCTCACACACAATGGCTGCTCTTAGTTTCGTTAATTCTCCTTCTGTCATGGTAGGATATTTCTTAAAAAGAAATTGAGAAACAGTTAGCTCTAGTACAGCATCTCCTAAAAATTCAAGTCTTTCATTATCTTCGAAAGGCTTTCTGCGATGCTCATTCACATAGGATGAATGAGTAAAAGCTTGCTTAAGTAATTTTTCATTCTCAATAGTAATTCCAATTATCGTTTGAAAATCCTTAAATTGATTTTCCTTTGCGCGATTGTTCAACTCTTTTTCTTTACCGTTTTTGCGCATAAAGTCTCCACCTTGCATTTAGTTTACAGACATTTCCTAATATGAGTTTAAAAAAGTTTCTTTGAAAACGCAAAGAAACTTGGCAGATAGTTTACTCTACCAAGTTCTATCATACAGAATAAAGCTCCGTTTGAAAACGGAGCTTTGTGAATAAAATCTAACGAGATTACTTACTGCTATTTATGTAATTAACAGCATCACCAACAGTGCTGATTTTTTCAGCATCATCGTCAGAAATTTCCATATCGAACTCATCTTCCAATTCCATTACTAGTTCAACTACGTCAAGGGAATCAGCGCCAAGATCATCTTTAAATGAAGCTTCAAGCTTAACTTGAGACTCATCAACACCTAAGCGGTCAACGATGATTTTTGTAACACGTTCTAATACCTCTGCCATGCTCGTTCACCTCCCCTCAAGCTATTATAGAGTATTTCAATAAAATAATAAATGTTGTTTTTTATTAAAATTAGATTACTGTTTAGGAACAGTAACTAATTTATTTACATCACCATTCCACCGTTTACGTGGAAGGTTTGGCCTGTAATGTACGATGAGTCATCAGAAGCAATAAAAGCTGTGATTTTAGCGATATCCTTAGCTTCTCCTAATCTTGCTAACGGGATTTGTTTTAACATTTCCGCTTTTACTTCCTCAGATAATTTATCTGTCATATCAGTAGTAATAAACCCTGGAGCAACTGCATTCACTGTAATATTACGTGATGCTAATTCTTTAGCAGTTGTTTTTGTTAAACCAATAACTCCAGCTTTTGCAGCTACATAGTTAGCTTGCCCTGGATTCCCACTAACACCAACAACGGAAGCAATATTAATGATGCGGCCAACTCGTTGTTTCATCATTTGTCTTGTTACCGCTTTTGTGCAAAGGAATACACCTTTAAGGTTAGTGTTAATAACATCATCCCATTCTTGTTCTTTCATTCGCATTAAAAGGTTGTCCCTTGTGATGCCAGCGTTATTAATAAGGATGTCTAGTTTACCAAAGCGGTCAATTGTCGATTTAACCATTTCAGTCACTTCTTCTGTATTTGAAACGTCACATTTTATTGCCACAGCATCTCTACCGAGTGCCTTAATTTCATCGACTACTTCATTCGCTTTTGCTTCGCTGCCAGAAAAATTTACTGCAACATTTGCTCCTTGTCTTGCCAGTTCAAGAGCAATTTCCCTGCCGATTCCTCGCGATGCTCCGGTAACAAGCGCTGCTTTCCCTGCTAAGCTCATAGTTTTTCCTCCTTTAAGGCTTCCATTACTTCCATTGCACTTTCCTCATCAGATACTGCGTATATCTTAACTGTTTTATCAATCTTTTTGATTAATCCTGATAGAACTTTCCCAGGACCAATCTCGATGAAAGTATCGACTCCAAGGTCAATCATTTTAGCAACAGAATCCTCCCATAGTACTGGGGAATATAACTGCTCGATTAACTTATCCTTTATTTCAGAAGCACTGCTAACAGGTTGAGCTGTAACATTTATGACAACCGATATTTCAGCATCCTTCATCTCCATACCATCTAGCACTTCACGCAGCTGTTCCGCAGCTGGTTTCATTAATGATGAGTGAAAAGGGCCGCTTACCTCTAAAGGAAGGACTCTCTTTGCGCCGGCTTCCTTCGCCTTCACTCCTGCTCGTTCTACCCCTTCTCGTGAACCTGAAATGACAATTTGTCCGGGACAGTTCAAATTAGCTAAAGAAACCGGGAATCCCTCTTCACTTACTGCTTTTGTTACGACTGAAAGAGGTTCACGATCTAGACCAAGTACTGCAGCCATAGAACCTTCGCCATTTGGTACAGCATGTTCCATAAACTCTCCACGTTTCCTAACGGCATATACACCCTCTTCAAAGCTTAATACACCTGCAGCAACTAATGCCGTGTACTCTCCTAAGCTATGTCCAGCAACAAAGTCAGCTTGGATCCCAGATTTTTGAAAAAAGTCTAATATTGCAATACTTGTTGTTAACAATGCAGGCTGCGTATTATAGGTTATAGTCAATTCTTCTTTCGGACCTTCAAAAATAAGCTGACTGAGTTTGGTATTTAGTGTTTTATCTGCTTTTTCAAAATACCCCATTACCTCGGAGTGTTTGTCAGCTAGTTCTTTCCCCATTCCTACTGTCTGTGACCCTTGTCCAGGAAACACAAATGCTACCTTACTCATATCGACACTCCTTTTAACGTTCTATTTTTGTAGTATTGTCCGCTTCAACCGTTTGCTTAATTAAGCCGACGACATCATTACTAACCATTTCTCTCGTTTGGCGGATCGCACTATAGATCGATTGTGCATTAGAAGAACCATGGGCCTTAATAACAGGTGCTTTTAAACCAAACAACCCAGCACCACCATACTCGGAATAATCCATTGTATTTTTTAAAGTCATAAGGTTGGGCTTTAGAACTGCAGCAGCTAATTTACTTGTAAAACTACTCATAAGAGCCGTTTTTAACATTTTAAACATGGAAAGAGCGGTTCCCTCAATGGTTTTTAGTACCATATTACCTGTAAATCCATCGGTTACAACTACATCGGCTACCCCTTCAAGCAAATCTCTTGCTTCAACATTCCCAACAAAATTTAAATCTGCATTTTTTAAAAGGTCAAAAGCCTGTCTTGTCAGCTCATTCCCTTTCTTTTCTTCTGTACCAATATTTAAAAGACCGACTCTAGGTCTTTCAAGTCCTCGTACTTTTTGGCTGTAAATAGAGCCCATGATGGCATTTTGAAGTAAATGCTCAGGCTTAGCATCTGCATTTGCCCCGACATCCAAGAGCAGGAAGCCCTCTCCACCAATCGTTGGCAGTGTAGGAGCTAAGGCAGGACGGTCAATCCCCTCAATTCTTCCAACAACAAAAAGACCCGCTGCCATTAATGCACCTGTATTGCCTGCTGAGATACAAGCATCGGCTGCTCCGTCGGCTACCTGTTGGGCAGCTAGCACCATGGAAGCAGTCTTTTTTCGACGAACCGCTCTAACGGGTTCATCCGTTCCAAGAATCACTTCTGTCGTATGTAAAATAGAAATCCTGTCATGACTAGTTAGGGTTTCTTTTATTTTATTTTCATCCCCTACTAGGGTGATATGTATATCAGAATAGGTTTCAACTGCTTTCAGTGCACCTAAGACAATCTCTTTTGGGGCATTGTCGCCACCCATAGCATCAATTGCTAATTTCATTTTTCTCATCCTTTAACCATTTTTCGAACGATACATTTCAAATTCTCCGGTAAATACGAGCTCATTATTCACAAAACTAGTTACTTCAACAAAAGTTCTGTCAACCTTCTCATCTATTTTTGTCACTTTTGCTTTCGCTATTACTCGTTCATTTAATTTTACCGAACGTTTAAATTGAATATTTGCTTTTGCTGTTAGCGCTAATTCATCATTAATTACTGCAACTGCAAGAGAATTGGCCTGTGCAAAAACATGATGTCCCC
Organism: Neobacillus rhizosphaerae; assembly: GCF_050477885.1. Lineage (GTDB taxonomy): Bacteria > Bacillota > Bacilli > Bacillales > Cytobacillaceae > Neobacillus > Neobacillus rhizosphaerae_A. The sequence continues at coordinate 7,834 of NZ_JBCNAC010000005.1, read as the reverse complement.
TTGCAATGTTATTGCGCTTGAAGACATGTTCTTCTTTAACATCAAAAATAGAGATCGCACTTTGATCTAAGTCTATGTCAATAATTTCACCGATCACTTCTTCAAGTGGTAATGAGCGTACTTCGTCTTCAAATCGTTTCTCAGCGACTGTTTTAATCCGCTCACGCAGTTCGGGAATGGATAATTCAAGACGGTCTAGACGAATCGTTTGAACACTCACTTGAAATTTTTCAGCTAAATCCTCATCGGTAATAAAGGGATTATCTTTTATAGTAGTCGTCAACAAGTGTTGTCTATCTTTTTTACTTCTTCTCATTATTTTTCACACCGTCCGAGATCTTATGACTAGGTACTAATAGTAGTATAAAATTTGAAAAAGCAGATTGCAAGATTAATTTTTATCCTACACATCTGCTTTCTTTGTTTCAGGAGGTTCATGCTTACGGAATCACTTAACATATTACCAAGTTTTAATCTAGCTTTTCTCCTTCTAAAACTCCTGATTCTTCTAGCTTTTTTCTTAAGTATTGATAGTCTGGCGAGTTCCAAAATACATCCGATTGGATCAGCATTGCAGCATCACTTCGTGCTGTTTCGAGGGCTCTGTAATCATGAACCATATCAGCTACTTTAAATTCAGGCACTCCGCTTTGTTTTCGACCAAAGAAGTCACCAGGTCCTCTTAATTCAAGATCCTTTTCACTAAGTACAAACCCATCAGTTGTCTCTGTCATGATTCTCATTCTCTCTTGACCAACTTCTGACTTTGGATTGGCAAGTAAAATACAATAAGATTGATCACTACCACGCCCCACTCGCCCGCGAAGCTGGTGAAGTTGAGACAATCCAAATCTTTCTGCATCATAAATAACCATCATAGTTGCATTCGGTACATTTACCCCTACTTCCACTACAGTAGTTGAAACGAGTACCTGCACTTCGTTCATACTAAAAGCCTTCATTACTGAATCCTTTTCTTCTGAACTCAAGCGTCCATGCATGAGTCCCACTTTATAACGGTCCTGAAAATAGTGGTTTAAAGTAGTATGCACATCAATCGCATTTTGAACATCAAGCTTGTCCGATTCCTCAATTAACGGGCATATAACATAGGCTTGATGGCCCTTCCTTAATTCTTTTTCGACAAAGGAAAGTACACGGTCTAGCATTTCCGGTTTCGCCCAGTAGGTTTCAATTGACTTTCTTCCCGCTGGCATCTCATCAATAATGGAAACATCCATTTCACCAAAAACCGTGATCGCCAATGTCCGAGGAATCGGAGTGGCTGTCATAAAGAGTACATCAGGATTCTCTCCTTTTTCCCTTAAGACTCTCCGCTGCTCCACGCCGAAACGATGCTGTTCATCCGTTATAACAAAACCAAGCTTATTAAAAATAACCTCATCTTGGATCAATGCATGTGTACCAATTAATATATCTACTTTTCCTTCTGCTAATTCTTGCAGGATTTCCCTCCTGCGTTTTCCTTTAACGGAGCTCGTTAATAGCTCACATTTCACCTTAAAGGGTTCTAGTAAATTCTTTAAAGATTCTGCATGCTGTTCAGCTAAGATTTCAGTTGGGACCATAAGCGCCCCTTGATAACCAGCTGTTACACTGGCATATAACCCAATTGCAGCAACAACTGTCTTACCCGACCCTACATCTCCTTGTAAAAGACGGTTCATGCGGAGTTGAGATTTTAACTCCGACAACACTTCATTAACCACTCGTTTTTGAGCATTTGTTAATGGAAATGGAAGACCTTCAATAAAATTCTTTACCCTAGTTAAATCATAGTTTTGTTCTACGCCTGGAGAATGCTCCCTCTCAAATTTCCTCAATGCCTGCATTTTTAATTGAAATAAGAGGAACTCTTCATAAACAAATCGACGTCTTGCTTGCTTCACTTCCTCGGGGCTATCAGGGAAATGCATGACTCTCAATGCTTCCTGCCTGCCCAAGAGACGATACTTTTTTAGAAAAACAGTCGGAAGAGTTTCCTCAAGATCCCCCCCGTATTGCTGGAAGGCAAGGTGAATAAATTTTCGCATTCCCTTAGTTGTTAATTTCCCTCGTAATGAGTAAACAGGTTCAAAATCTTTGGTTTTTGCATTCGGTCCTGCCTGCATCTCATTGGCTGTAATCGTTTGCCGATGTGCATCCCATTTTCCCGTTACAGTTATTGTTTCATTCATTATGATTTTATTTTTTAAATAGGGCTGATTAAAAAAAACTACTTTAATTAAGTACGATCCAACAAAAAAACGAAACGTTAATTTGGATTTCTTCCTGCCATAATAGACAAGAGAAGGCTCGCTATGAACCTTCCCTTCGACCGTTATTTTCTCATCATGCTGTACTTCCGTCAGTTCTTTTAACGAATAATCTTCATAACGATATGGAAAATACTCTAGTAAATCTTGAATCGTAAAAATCTTCATTTCTGAGAATATCTCAGCAGTTTCTTCACCAATGCCCTTTAAGACTGTTATTGATTGGTTAAGATTTGGATTCACTATCTTTGAGCGGTATACCGAAAATCTTCGCTTCGAGTCTTCGACCTGTCGGTGTAGCCGCCAACCCTCCCTGCGCTGTTTCTTTTAGTCCTGTAGGCATCGATAGACCAATTTTATACATGGCTTCAATAACCTCATCACATGGAATGCGGCTTGTAATCCCTGCTAACGCCATATCGGCTGCAACCATCGCATTCGCAGCGCCCATCGCATTTCGTTTCACACATGGAACCTCTACAAGTCCTGCAACTGGGTCACAAACTAAACCAAGCATGTTCTTTAGTGTAATGGCCATTGCTTCTGCACATTGCTCCGGGGTACCGCCGGCCATTTCAACGATAGCAGCCGCAGCCATCCCAGAAGCTGATCCAACTTCCGCCTGACAGCCTCCAGCAGCCCCTGAAATAGAAGCATTATTGGCAACCACAAAACCAAATGCTCCTGCAGTAAATAGAAAGGAAATCATTTGCTCTCGAGTTGGCTTAAGCTTTCTTTGAACAGCAAATAATGTTCCCGGTACTACCCCAGCAGAACCTGCCGTTGGTGTAGCACAGATGGTTCCCATTGCTGCATTCACTTCATTCGTCGCGACTGCTTTACTTACTGCATCAAGAATCGTTTCTCCTGATAAGAAATTTCCTTTTTCAATATACTTTTGTAAAAGAACTGCATCGCCTCCGGTTAATCCAGAGTGAGAGGAAACTCCTTTTATCCCTCTTTCTACTGCTTCTTCCATCACTTTTAGATTTCGGTCCATAAATGCAAGGACTTCTTCTCTTGTACGGCCTGTAACGGAAACTTCCTGTTCAATCATAATTTCTGAGATTTTTTTATTTTGGTTTTTGGCAAGTTCAACTAATTCAGCAACATTACGAAACACATATCTTCCTCCCTCTAGTTGTTAATCTACAATTTTGGTAACTTTTAATATATTTGGAAGCTCTTCAAGCTCTAGTAAAATGCTATCATCCATATTTTGATCCACTTCAATAGTCATAAGTGCAAGTTTCCCTTTTTCTTTTCGGGATACCTCCATGTGACCAATATTTATTTCATATTTAGCTAAAGTGTTGGAAACAGCAGCAATGGCTCCAAAACGGTCATTATGAACAACAAGAATAGCAGGATGGTTTCCTGATAACTTTAGTTCAAAGCCATTAAGCTCAGTAATCTCAATTTTCCCACCGCCTATTGAGATTCCCACTAACTCTAGTTCCCCATCATGATCGCCAATGAAAATTCTAGCTGTATTTGGATGATCTGTCACAGCATCTTCTTCTATAAAACGTAATTTCATGCCTCTATCTTCTGCGATATCAATCGCATTTATAATTCTTTTATCATCTGTATCAAAATCTAATAATCCACCAACAATGGCTACATCTGTCCCATGACCCTTATACGTTTTTGCAAAGGACCCATACAATGAGATATTTGCCCATTTTGGTTCTCTGCCAAATAAACTTCTTGCCACACGACCTATTCTCGCGGCCCCAGCCGTATGTGAACTGGAGGGACCTATCATAACCGGACCAATAATGTCGAACACACTTCTATACTTCACATGCATTCTCTCCCTTTGCATTAATCTATCTCTATACATTATTCTAATGTTTATTAAAGACACTTATATCCAAAAAAAATAGAAGGGTAACCCCTTCTATTTTAGCCGTTCCTTATTCAATTGAAAAGATAAAAGAATATAATGGCTGACCACCATTATGTACTTCTATTTCCACATCAGCAAAGTTTTCTTCCACAAATTGTGTAAGACTGGTTACTTCTTCCTCTGTAACATCCTCACCATAAATAATGGTTAGGATTTCTGACTCTTCGTCTAGCATCTGAGAAAGCAAGTCTTTTGCTGCGTTTTCTTTGTCTTTGTTTTTTATAACAATTTTCCCCTCAGAGATGCCCATGAAATCATCTTTTTCAATTTCTAAGCCATCAATTTGCGTGTCACGAACGGCGAACGTAATTTGTCCCGTTTTAACATGCTGTAGGGCATCCATCATTGCTGACTCATTAGCCGTCACATCTGTTGTAGGATTGAATGCTAACAATGCTGAAAGTCCTTGAGGAACCGTTTTAGATGGGATAACATAAATTTCTTCGTCTGAAACATCAGCTGCCTGCTGAGCAGCCATGATAATATTTTTGTTATTCGGTAAGATAAATACCTTTTTTGCATTGACTTCTTTAACTGCCTTCACGATATCTTCCGTGCTCGGATTCATCGTCTGTCCGCCTTCAATGACAGCATGTGCACCAATACTCTTAAATAACTCCGCAATTCCTGAACCCATCGAAACAGTAACAATTCCGTATTCTTGAAGTTCTTTTGGAGCTTTAGGAAGCTCGGAAACCTTTTCTGTATGGGATTCACCAACAATATTTGAATGCTGCTGACGCATGTTTTCTATTTTCATGTTAATTAAATTTCCATACTTTTGTCCGTAGGTTAACACTTCACCAGGCTGTTCAGAATGGATATGCACTTTTACTACGTCTTCATCAGCAATCACCAACAAAGAATCACCTAACTTACTTAGGTCATTTCGGAAATCGCCTTCATCAAATGGATGCTTTGTCACCTTATCAGCTTCAAACCTTACCATGAATTCTGTGCAATATCCAAATTCAATATCCGCTGTATTCATATGGCTCTGGACACTTTTATGATGCTCCGCATTAACCATTTCGTCCATTGAAGGAGTAATAGGAGATTCAGGAAGCTCTTCACCTTTTAAAACTGCAAGGAAGCCTTCGTAAACGAAAACAAGTCCTTGTCCGCCACTATCTACGACACCTACTTCTTTTAATACGGGTAGTAAATCAGGTGTACGCTTTAATGAAGCCTTTGCTTCCTTCACCACTTCTTCCATGATGACAATAATATCATTGGATTTTTGGGCAACTTGCACACCTTTCTTAGCTGAATCCTTCGCAACTGTTAGGATCGTTCCTTCTACAGGCTTCATTACCGCTTTATAAGCTGTTTCAACGCCTGCATCTAATGCTTGCGCAAAATCTTTTGCGGAAATCTCAGCTTTCGATTCAACTGCCTTAGAAAAGCCACGGAATAATTGGGAAAGAATAACTCCGGAATTCCCACGTGCTCCCATTAGCAACCCTTTTGAAAGGGACACTCCAACTTTACCAATATGTTCCTGAACATTATTTCTTACTTCCTTCGCCCCGGAGGTCATTGATAAGTTCATATTTGTTCCAGTATCACCGTCGGGCACAGGAAAAACGTTCAAAGCATCAACCATTTTAGCATTTGCTGCCAAATGATTCGCACCTTGAATTACCATTTCGGCAAAACGTTTTCCATCTAATGCTGTTATTGACACAAAATTTTCCTCCTCTACTTGCGGTTCGCAGTACGAACTTACGGGTTCGTTACTCGAACTCCCTGAACGTAAATATTTACCGAGTCAACGGCAAGTCCAACTGTCTTATCGAGGGTATATTTAACCTTTGATTGCACGTTGTGGGCAATTTCGGAAATCTTCGTTCCATAGCTAACAATAATGTACATATCAATATGTAATGCCTCATTTTCCTGGCGCACAATTACGCCTCGAGTAAAGTTTTCTTTTCGTAGTATTTCCGTAATCCCATCTTTAATTTGATTTTTAGAGGCCATACCGACGATACCATAGCATTCGATAGCTGCTCCTCCGGCAATGGTAGCGATTACTTCGTTTGAAATATCAATTTGTCCGTACTTAGTTTTTAATTCGATGGACATGAATCGTTCCCCCTTTGGAAAATTGCTCCTTGACTACAGTCATTTTACTATAGTCAACCCAATATTGAAAGTCATACTTGCCTGTTTAATATAAGAGCATTTATTTAATACCTATGTCAAGGTTTTTTTCTTGAAAGGTTTGTACACAACTATTGCATTCAATTGGGTTGTGTGATAAATTATTAAGGTATCTCAAGACTAGAAAATTTGGTTAGTCAATTTTCTATATCCAGATGAAAATCTAAAAGATAGCTGTATAAAGCCTTTTGGTAGTTAAGGAGGGAAATCATTATGCCACGTAAATGTGTAGTAACTGGAAAGAAAACAACAACTGGTAACGCACGTTCACACGCTATGAACGCAAACAAGCGTACATGGGGTGCTAACCTACAAAAAGTACGTATTCTTGTTGATGGAAAGCCTAAGCGTGTTTGGGTTTCTGCAAGAGCGTTAAGAGCAGGTAAAGTAGAACGCGTATAATAAAGGACCTGAGCATCCTATGTTTGGATGCTCTTTCTTTTTGCCTAAATAGCATTTTACTAAGAATTTGAACAAAAAAGTACAAATGTACTCCATTCCTTTATTATTCCCAATTAAGAAAATAAAAAGCACCCAAACGAGGCGGGTGCCAAAAAAAGGGTATTAAATAAAAAGATACCATTCCTTTACTTTTATATATTTCTATTCATTCTTTTTAAATGCCCCAATCATCGCTCGGACTAGTCCGCCTAAAAATTTTGGCAGTTTAATTGTATAAAATTTCATACTGTCCCTCCTCACAAATCTCCCAGCTTATTTAATCTAACTTTTTTCGTACGCCCTAACAGTTTATTCTAACGAACGAAATCAGTACCTAATAGTTTTGCCTATTAATCGTGACTTCTTATCACTATTAATATGCCTTCGGAAAATGAAAAAGTACCATAATCATTAATAAGTTCATTACTAATACATAGTGTCGACCCAAGTGAAATATGCCGGTTTTTCAATGGAAATTTAAAGCCTTCGAGTGTGAGATTACTAACATCTAGGGTAAGCGGTACAAATGAAATATATTTTTGTCCTATCTTTTTTTCAATGGTATATCTTCCTGGATCTTTTAAAAAAACAGTGTTAAAGCGGTCAATTAATGTTACATGAGCAGAGTTTTTTGCTTTTAAAGGGTTTAACAATAAATGTACATTGGCTAATAAATGGTCTAATCTGCCCCCGGTTGCCCCAAATAATCGGACAATAGCCGGTTTCTGCTCTAATGCCCAGTTAAGAGCAAGTTCCATGTCGGTTTCGTCTTTCTCTGGTTTAAACTTCTTGAGTTCAGACACCTGCCCTTCAATGAAGTTCCATTCTTCCTGTGAAACAGAATCGAAGTCACCGAATGCAATGGTTGGTTTGATGTCTTTTCTTAATAAATGATATACTCCGCGGTCTACTCCAATCCACATGCTGTTTTCTTCTATATATTCTGTTAAGTCCGGGAGCAGGTCTTCTGGACCTCCTGCAAGAATGTTAATAATCATAAACAAAGTCCCCTTTTTTAATGGCTCTGTTAAACTTGTCT
>NZ_JBCNAC010000004.1:0-14489 GCF_050477885.1 Neobacillus rhizosphaerae | reverse complement strand
GTTTCGGCGAGCCTCCTCGGCGCTTGCGCCTGCGGGGTCTCTCCTGAACCGTACTCCCACAGGAGTCTTCGTGCCTTCCGCTCCAATCAACAGAGTATAAAAATCAACAATGTTCTTTAGTACAGCCTTTTAATAAGGAAAGAGGCTGACTGTGTCAACCTCTTGTTTCTAGCCTCTTATTAATGAAATTGCTTTTGCATAGTCAGGTTGATTATATACTGCTGATCCTGCGACGAGTACTGTGGCACCTGCTTCAATACAATCCTTTGCTGTTTCAGGGTTTACACCGCCATCAATTTCGATTTCAATATCTACACCTTTTTGTTCGGCTAACTCTTTTACTTTTTTGATTTTGGGAAGGACCTCTGGGATAAATTTTTGTCCTCCAAACCCTGGATTGACTGACATTAATAACACCATATCGATGTCACCTATGATATGTTGGATGGACTCAACTGGGGTCGCTGGATTTAAGACCACCCCTGCTTTGATTCCAAATGATCTAATACTCTGAATGGTACGGTGGAGATGACGACACGCTTCCACATGAACAGTAATATAATCAGCGCCAGCTTTAGCAAACGCTTCTATATACTGATCAGGATTTTCAATCATTAGATGGACATCAAGCGGCAGTTTGGTGATCGGGCGAATAGCTTCCACTATAAGTGGACCAATTGTAATATTGGGTACAAAATGACCATCCATGACATCAATATGAATGTAGTCAGCTCCTCCTTTCTCAACAGCTAAAACCTCTTCTCCTAATTTAGAAAAATCAGCTGAAAGAATTGAGGGTGCTATTTTCACCATGTTAGTACCTCGGCTTTCTATCTTTTATTTCTTGGAGGAAGTCCAGATAATGTTGATACCGATATTCCGGTATTTCACCTGATTCAACTCCCGACTTTACTGCACATTTAGGCTCAGTCACATGCAAACATCCTCTAAATTTACAATTTTCACTAGCTCTTTGTATCTCAGGGAAACAAAAAGTTAACTCTTCAGCTTCGATGTTTGTAAATTCCAATGAGCTAAACCCTGGCGTATCTGCAATGAGGCCTTGACCTATTTGAATGAGTTCAACATGTCTTGTTGTATGTTTTCCACGCCCAAGATGAGTGGAAATATCATTTGTTTTTAACTCTAGATCAGGTCTCAAAACATTTAATAAGGAAGACTTCCCAACCCCGGATTGGCCTGCAAAAACAGATATTTTATTCTCCACATGTGGATTTAACAATTCAATCCCCATTTCTGTTTCTGATGATGTAAGAATGACCTCATAACCAGCTTTCCGATATTGTTCGGCGAATTCAGATATCACCTGTTTTTGCGCTTCATTTGTTAAATCCATTTTCGTAATACAGATTAGTGGTTCGATGTGATTAAACTCAACTAAGACAAGAAATCTGTCCAATAGTACTGTACTAAAGTCAGGTTCAACAGCAGAAAACACAAGTATAGCCTGATCAACATTGGCAATTGGTGGCCGCACCAATTCATTTTTGCGTTCTTTAACTTCTAAAATGTATCCTTCTAAATCATTCTCTGCTTGAAAAACGACCTCATCTCCCACAAGCGGGGTAATCTTGTTTTTTCGAAAGATGCCTCTTCCCCTACATTGGATCAGCTTGTCATTATGAAGAACATAATAAAAACCACTTAATGCTTTAACAATTTTCCCTTCAGGCATAGCTACACTCCTTGCCCCTATTCTTAACAAATCGTTTGGCTTCCCTTTAAAAATCTGTACGAGCGTAATCATTATTATACACGCTATATTTAGCTTCTTTTATTCCACATCTGAATAGTTTTTATTTTCATCAATAATAACCTTTGAATCACGAATGACTTTGTAACCAGCCTTCTTCCCATACGGAATCATCAATTTAATTTGTTTTTTTGTATTTTCCGTAATATAGAAGGTCTCTGCAGGTTCCGTCATACTATGATTCATATCCTCAATTAAGATAGTAACAAGCTGCTTCTGTCCGGGCTCACCTGGAACTGCTGGCTCAAAAGGAATATCTAGTTCAATGATGACCTCTTTTGGTGGTTTATCTTCTTTCCCTTTTGATATTACGACCGTCACCTTGTCTCCCTTTTTCAACTCGGTTCCTGGTTCAGGTGATTGGGATATGACCATACCTGCTGGGATATTATCATCATATTTTTCTTGTGAAGCATCAAGGGTCAATCCTACTAGAGAGGCGTAATCTTGCGCGCCTTTTAAATTGTATTGTGTTAAATCCTTTAATACAATTTTTTCAGGCCCTTTACTCACTTCAAACTCTAATTCGGTATCCTCAGGAACAACTTTTTCGCCACCTGAAGGATTCTGGCTTATGATGGTTCCTGGCTCACTATCATCGTGTTTCTCAATTTTCTTAATATCTTTGAAGTTATAATTATCCAGCAAACGAATGACATCTTCATATTGCCGCCCCACATAATCGGATAGTTCAAATTTCTCTTTGCCCGTACTGATATATAGGTTTATTTTTGAGTTTTCTTTTACTGTCGTACCGCTATCAGGATTAGTCTTTACCACTTTTCCTTTTTCTACGTTTTCATCTTCGATCTCAATCTTTTTGTCCACTTCTAATCCACTTAACTTAAGCTTGGAAATAGCTTCATTCAACTCCATGCCACTAACATCTGGGATTTTTACATCCTTCGCAGTTAATAATCCAGGTAAAAAGGTAATTGCTAATAATCCAAGAATAGCTAATACAAGAAAGGTAGATATTAATACTACCGGCCACTTTTTACGTTTCTTTTTGCCGGAACCATCCTTTATGGCATCCTTTGGACCAGTCAATGGTTTTTCATTACTATGAACTAATGTTTCATCCAGATTTTTAAACGGTTTATCATTTGTTATAACCGGAATTGCTTTCGTAGCATCATTATCTATCGGAATAACAAACTTTGCTTCATTTACCCTTTCCGAGTCAAGCGCCGTGCGTAAGTCTTCTTCCATTTCTTCTACACTGTTATACCGATGAAAGGAATCTTTGGCAGTTGCTTTAAGAACAATGTTTTCCACACTTTGCGGAATGCTTGAGTTCCATCTTCTTAGGGAAGGTGTTTCCGATTGGAGATGCTTTAAAGCGATTGATACGGCTGATTCACCTGAGAAGGGGAGCCGGCCAGTCAATAATTCAAACATAACAATTCCTAAGGAATAAATATCCGACTTTCTATTTGCCATTCCACCTCGTGCTTGCTCAGGTGATAAATAATGAACAGAGCCCAGAACTGAATTAGTCTGTGTGATGCTTGTTGCACTTAGTGCCATAGCAATTCCAAAATCAGTGACCTTAACATTTCCGTCATGGTCAATCAAGATATTATGAGGCTTAATATCACGGTGGATAATATGATTTTGATGAGCATGAGAAATGGCTGAAGTTAACTGTCTCATGATCCCGATGGCATCCTCGACTTTTAATGGAGAATTCTGCTGTATGTATTGTTTTAATGTCTGTCCATCCACATATTCCATCACAATATAATATAGATCATTTTCCTCGCCCACATCGTAAATACTAACAATATTAGGGTGTGCAAGGCTTGTTGCTGATTGAGCTTCCCTACGGAATCTCCGGATAAATTCCTCGTCATTGGCAAAATCAAGGCGAAGCATTTTAACAGCTACATCACGATCAAGGATCATATCGTGCGCTAAATAAACATTAGCCATTCCGCCTCCGCCAACCATATCCAAGATTTTATAGCGGCCGCTTAATCTTTTTCCAATAATCATTTATGCATCACCCTCGCTGACATCACTAAACTCTACAATAGCCAGTGTAATGTTATCTTCTCCACCGTAGTTGTTGGCTAGTGAGATAAGTGAATCTGCTTTTTGTTCTAAATGATCTTCATTTAAAAGAATGGTCTCCATTTCTTTTTCACTTACTTTATTTGAAAGACCATCTGAACATAAAAGGATAACATCCCCCTCTTCGAACATAATGGTTTTAATATCCATCTCGACCATTTTTTCTGTTCCTAAAGCGCGGAGTAACACATTTTTTCTTGGATGGTGTTCGGCATCTTCTTTCGAAATTTGTCCAGACCTTACAAGTTCATTTACAAGTGAATGGTCTTCTGTAACCTGTTTAAATCCAGATTCATTATAAATATAGCCACGGCTGTCTCCAATGTTTGCTAAAGTTGCAAAGCGATCAGTGGCAATAGCCGCAACGATCGTTGTACCCATCCCATCACATTCAGGGTGATTCGTCGCATGGTCAAATAGCAAATGGTTCACTATTGTTATTTTTTCCTTCAACCATTGCTCAGCTTCCTCAGCAGTAGAAATCCCTTTAGAGGTTTCCCATTCACTTTTTAATTGTGTGATTGTCATTTCACTGGCTACATCACCTGCACGGTGACCTCCCATCCCATCAGCAACAATGGCTAGTCGGTCACCATCCTGGTTTACAAATACTCCTCCAGCATCCTCATTATGAAGTCGTACTTTCCCTCGATTTGTCATGAAAACTGCTTTCATATATTTACCTCGTCTCCTCTTTTCGCTCCTTTGCACGAAGTTGTCCACATGCTGCAGCAATATCTGACCCCTGCTCTCGGCGAATTGTCACATTAATACCACGTTTTTTAAGTGTTTTTTCAAAAGCAAAAATTTTGTCCCTTGGAGTACGAACATAATCCCTTTCAGGGACATAATTGACTGGAATTAGATTCACATGGCATTTAACCCCATTTAAAAGAGTTGCTAATTCCTCTGCATGCTCTGTGGAATCATTCACTCCGCCAAAAAGACCGTATTCAAAGCTAATTCGACGACCTGTCTTATCGATATAATATCGTACTGCTTTCATTAAGTCATCAAGTTTATAGGCTTTATTGATTGGCATTAACCTTGAACGTAATTCCGTATTCGGAGCATGAAGTGAAATAGCAAAATTAATCTGCAAATCTTCATCAGCAAACTGATAAATTTTAGGTACAATACCACTAGTCGAAACGGTAATATGCCGTGCTCCGATATTTAGTGCTTTGTCATGATTGATTATTTTTAGAAATGACATCATATTATCATAGTTATCAAATGGTTCACCAATTCCCATAATGACCACAGAGCTTACGCGTTCATCTGTTTCATCAAGTGCCTGTTGTACCTTAACTACTTGGGCAACAATCTCGCCTGCTTCTAGATGTCTTTTCAATCCACCTAATGTCGATGCACAAAAGGTACAGCCAATTCGACAACCAACCTGAGTTGTAACACAAACGGAGTTTCCGTAATCATGACGCATTAGGACGGTTTCAATCGAATATCCATCGTGAAGTTCAAATAAGAATTTAATCGTTCCATCAGCTGAAGTCTGTTGGATGACCGTATTTAATGTAGTGATTTGAAAATGATTTGATAGCTTATCTCTTAACCCTTTTCCTAAGTTGCTCATATCTTCAAAAGAAGTAACTCTTTTTTTGTAAAGCCAATCGAAGATTTGCTCTGCACGAAATGGCTTTTCTCCATTCTCTGATAACCATTCCTTTAATTTATGAAGCTCCAAGGAATAGATCGAGGGCAGGTTATTATCTAATGTTGTTTTCTTCTCAGTTGTATTTATTTGTTCCAACTGTTTACACCTTCTTTCAATTGTCTAACATCCGCACCTATAGCGCTTATACTTTTTTTAGTACTGCAATATAAAAACCGTCTGAGCCAAAATCCTGTGGAAAGACTTGCAAATCATATCCTGTTATGAATGGCTGAACAGCTTCAGGCATCCTATTTTTAAACGTTAAATCAGGTTCAAAGTCTGGATTATTCTCCAAGAACTTCATTACAGTATTTTCATTCTCCTCTTTATCCACTGTACATGTACTGTAGACAAGAATGCCACCCTTTTTTAGTAAAGGCGATACTGACTTTAATAAATCTTGCTGAATGGTACTTAACCGCTCTAAATCTTTTTCTGTTTTGGTATATTTCATATCGGGCTTTCGTCTCATCACTCCAAGGCCAGAGCAGGGAGCATCGAGAAGAATACGGTCAAATAATACATTCTGAAACTTATCTTGTAAATGTCTAGAATCAGATACACTTGTTTTAATATTTTCTAATCCTAAACGGCGTGCATTATCGTTAATTAATCGTACCTTATGCTGATGAAGGTCAACCGAAATCACTTCACCCGTATTATTCATCTTTTCAGCAATATGTGTACTTTTTCCACCTGGTGCTGCGCAAGCATCGAGGACAAACTCATTTTTCTCCGCCCCTAATGCGTAGGTAGCAAGCATGGAGCTTTCATCCTGAATGGTAAACATTCCATATTTAAAAGAAATCGTGGAAGCTAAGTTTCCCTTTAAACATCTGATTGCTTCAGGTATAATAGGACTTTTTTCAATTTGGAAGCCATCTTCTTCTAAAAGAGCAACACATTCATCTCGCGAAATTTTTGTCAGATTCACTCTTGCTGTTTGCATTGGTGCTGTTAAGTTAATTTCACACATTTCTTTTGTTTTATCAAACCCGAATTGATTCACCCATCTAGTTACGAGCCATTCCGGATGGCTTGTTTCCAATGCTAATCTTTTGTTTGGATCAGAAATTTCATTTAATGAAGGTAGTCCTTCTCTTTGTATACTTCGTAAAACCCCATTTACCAAACTCGCAATTCCTTTATGTCCTCGCTTCTTCGCAATATCTACTGCTTCGTAAATAGCTGCTCGATCAGGAATCCGATCAAGATACACCATCTGATATAGCGTAAGCCTGAGTAAATGATGAATCCAATCAGCTAATTTTTTATTATCTTTGATAAACGGATTCAGGTAGAAGTCCAAGGCCATTTTTCTTTGCAGGGTTCCATAGGTTAATTCCGTTAACAAACCAACATCTTTTTGTGACAACTCATTTTTCTCAATCGTCGTGTTAAGAAGTAAATTGCTATATGATTGGTTTTTCTCAATTGTTGTTAATAGGTCCAAGGCTATTTCACGTACATTATTCTTCTTTGATGTCATTTTAATCTCCCAGCTTACTACCTAATGAAATTTTTGAACCGGCACCTCGTAAAAATTGCTCACTCAACATTTTGGTTTTTCCTGAAGGCTGAAGTTCTAGGATTTTTATAGCCGTTTCGCTTCCTGTACTTACTATTAATCCATCTGGTTCTATTTTTATAATCGTTCCTGGCTCATTTCTCTTTGAGTCAGCCACTTTTTCTGTTCGCCAAATCTTTACTACTTGCCCCTCCATAGTGGTAAAAGCAACAGGCCAAGGGTTTAATCCTCGAATATGGTTATAAATCTGTTCCCCTGTCTGGCTCCAGTCAATCTTTTCCTGCTCACGTTTAATGTTTGATGCAAATGTAGCCTGTTCCTCATTTTGAGGTTGTGGGGTCAGCTTTCCTTCTAATAGAAGTGGCAAAGTTTCAGATAACAATTTTGATCCAGCAGCACTTAACTTATCATGAAGTGTTCCTACGTTATCCTCTTCTGTAATCGGAACCTCCACAGTTGTTAAAATATCCCCGGCATCTAATTTCTCTACCATATACATGATTGTCACACCAGTTTTCTTTTTCCCTTGAATGATAGCGTAGTGAATTGGGGCGCCGCCACGAAGCTCTGGCAGCAGAGATGCATGTACATTTATGCAGCCGTATTTAGGAGCGTCCAACAGCTTTTTAGGTAATATTTGACCAAAAGCAGCTGTCACAATAAGATCCGGCTCTAAGGAAAGGATTTTACTAAGTTCTTCTTCTTGACGGATTTTTTCTGGTTGGAAAACGGGGATGCCATGTTTCAAGGCTTCCACTTTAACAGGAGGTGGGGTTAACACCTTTTTTCTTCCTACCGGCCGGTCAGGCTGAGTGACAACGCCTATTACCTCATAGCCGTCCTCAATAATTTTTTGAAGAACAGGGACGGAAAAATCCGGGGTACCCATAAAAACAATTTTTGTCATTCAATTTCTACTCCTTTTAACTCATCTTCCTCAAGGTATCTTGTTACCTTAGATGTAAATAAGATTCCGTTAAGATGGTCAATTTCATGTTGAATCGCTCTAGCCAGGAACTCTTCTGCTTCTAAAATATATTTCCTGCCTTTTCGATCAAATGCTTCTATCTTAACAAAATTAGGCCTTGTCACCTCTCCAAATAATCCCGGGAAACTTAAACAGCCTTCAGGACCTGTCTGTTCGCCCGATGTTTCTAAAACACGAGGATTAATCATCTCAATGGTTCCTAATTCATCATCAATATCAACAACAGCGATTCGTGCATTCAATCCTATTTGTGGTGCGGCTAGACCCACTCCGTCATATTCAATCATCGTATCATACATATCATCTAGTATTTTCGCTAGCTTCTTATCAAAATTCAACACTGCCTCACAATTCTGCTCTAGAATCTCTGCAGGATGAATAACAACATTTCTTACTGCCAAATTAGTTCCTCCGTTATGCCCATTAGAGGGCATTTTTTTTATTATTATTTTCACCCAGTTTACATTAAGATAAACGGATTAACATCAATAGAAACCAGTAAACCACTCTTTGTATCCATTTGATATTGATCTAGAATGGTTTTTAACGTTTTTGTCATGTTCGGTTCCCGCTTGTATTTTATCAGACATTGATATCGATATCTATTATTAATCCTAGGGATCGGTGAAGCCGCAGGTCCCAAAACTACTGCTTTATTTGAAAGCTGTGTGCGGACATAGTTTACAATTTTCTCTGTAGCTGATACTACTGTGATCAACTGCTCATGACTGATTGTGATGAGTGAGAGGTAATAAAACGGCGGATAATGGTGTGTTTTACGAATCATCATCTCCCGCTGATAAAATAGATCATAATTCTGCGTGCCAGCTAACTCCACACTGTAGTGTTCTGGGGTATAGGTTTGAATAATAACCTCCCCTGGCAGTTGGTGGCGCCCAGCCCTCCCACTTACTTGGGTTAAAAGTTGAAAGGTTTTTTCAGAGGCTCGAAAATCTGGTAAATGGAGCATGGTATCTGCTGAAAGCACACCAACTAGTGTGATATTTGGAAAATCAAGCCCTTTGGCAATCATTTGCGTGCCTAACAAAATATCAGCTTTTCCATCCTGAAAATCCTTTAGTAACCTTTCGTGCGCACCCTTTCTTCCAGTTGTGTCCACATCCATCCTGATGACTCTTGCTTCTGGGAGGATTTTTCCAAGCTCTTCCTCGACTTTTTGGGTACCCGTTCCAAAATAGCGGATATACTCACTTGAACATTCAGGGCAATTCCTTGGAACATACGTTTCATAACCACAATAATGACATTTCATTTGCTCATTTACCCGATGGTAGGTAAGGGAAATATCGCAGTATGGACAATTCATGACATACCCACAATCCCGACACATAACAAAGGATGAATGACCCCGTTTATTTAAAAATAATACAGATTGCTGCTTCTTCTCAATTCGGTCTTGTAGCTTTTCAAAAAGCTTTCTGGAAAACATCGACCGATTTCCTTCACGAAGTTCCTCGCGCATATCAATTATATCGACAGATGGAAGCGATTGGTTGTTCATCCGACTTGGTAGTGACAATAGCTGGTACACCTTTTTTTGTGCCCTTGCAAATGATTCAAGGGATGGCGTGGCACTGCCAAGGACAACAGGACAGTTGTACGTCTTAGCTCTTTGAACAGCCACGTCTCTTGCATGATATCTCGGCATTTCCTCCTGCTTATAGCTCGTTTCATGTTCCTCATCAATAATAATAATTCCAAGGTTTTCAAAGGGAGCAAAGATAGCGGAACGAGCCCCGACCACCACTTTTACTTCCTTCCGTTGAATCTTTCGCCATTCATCGTATTTTTCACCCGCTGATAACCCACTGTGCAATACTGCAACTAAATCCCCGAACCTCCCCTTAAACCGATTAACCATCTGAGGAGTGAGAGCTATTTCTGGAACAAGAACAATGGCTTCTTGTCCTTTTTCAATTACTTCCTGTATGGATTGTAAGTATATTTCCGTTTTCCCACTTCCTGTAACACCATAGAGTAGAAAAACTTCATGCTCCTTATTCTCAATAGAATCTAAAATTGGTTCAATGGCTTTTTGCTGCGAAGGAGTTAGGGGTAATGGTTTAGTTCGTTCGAAGGATCGATTTTCATACGGATCCCGATAAACCTCCATTTCAAACTCTGTAAGTAGCTGCTTATCAACCAGTGCTTTAATTGTAGTGGTAGTGGTATTTATTTTTGCCGTTAACTTCCGTAACTCAACAGCATCAAAATTCTCAACAAAATAGTGTAATACTTGCTTTTGCTTTTCAGCTCTAGCGGATAAACGATTGGCTTCTTCCTTCAATTCATCGAGAGACACGAGCGGGCGAATAAACTTCATTTGTTTTTTTCGCACTCGTTCTTTGACTTCGTAAATTACTTCAAGATTGTGTTTGGCTGCTTCACGCTGCAAGATAGGCAGAATTCCAGTAGATATAGCCTCTTCCCACTTTACCAATCCATCGTTTTTAAACAAATCCTGAAGATTTAACGGAAGGTCAGAAACCCTTGCACTTGACGCAAGCTTCACTTTTTTTTCATACTTTGCTTTTAATGCAGCAGGCAGCATGACCTGAAAGGCAGAAATTTTAAAGCAAAGTGTATTCTCCGTCAGCCATTCACCGAGCTCTAATAATTCATGATTTAACACCGGTTCGAGGTCCATTGGTTCAATGATTTCTCTTAACTTTTTAAATCCTGATTCAGCTTTGATGCCCATAACAAACCCTTGGATATTTCTCGGTCCGAAAGGGACTATAACCCTCATCCCTGGTTGAATGGTCCCTATCCATTCTTCCGGAATTAAATAATCAAAGGTCTTATCGGTTTGTTTTGTTGGGACATCAACAATAACACTAGCAATATTCATTATTTTCCAGATCCTTCTATAAGAGAAGTAATTTCGTCAATAATTTTTTCAGCAACAGCCAGTTTTGACATGAGGGGTAATTCAGTAACCGTTCCAGAACGTCTAAAGAGCGTCACAATATTCGTATCTGTTCCGAATCCTGCACCCTCTGCCTTCACATTGTTGGCGACAATCATATCTGCATTTTTCCTGTTTAATTTTTTGGTTGCGTATTCTTCAATATGATCGGTCTCTGCGGCAAATCCAACTAATATTTGATGCTTTTTCCTTTTACCTAACTCAAACAGAATATCTTTTGTTCTTTCTAACTCAATGCTGGAGTCGCCTTCCTGCTTCTTCACTTTGTGGTCATAGGTTGTTTTAGGCCTATAATCTGCTACAGCTGCCGTCTTTATTACAACATCAACACTATCGTAGTGATTCATAACGGCATGGAACATTTCCTCTGCACTTTCGATGTTAATCACTTCCATTCCAGCAGGCGCAGGTAACTGGACTGGCCCTGAAACTAAGATGACACGTGCACCTTGTCTTTTTGCCGCTTCTGCAAGTGCATAGCCCATTTTTCCAGTTGAATGGTTGGAAATAAAACGTACAGGGTCAATTTTTTCTCGGGTTGGTCCCGCAGTAATTAAGACTGTTTTGCCTTTTAGCTTTAATCCTTCCATACTAAAAAAAGCCTGAACTAATTCAACTATTTTTTCTGGCTCTTCAAGCCGTCCCTTTCCAACATATCCACAAGCCAGATAGCCCTCACTCGGTTCAATAAATTGATATCCGTAATCAGCTAAAGTGGCAATATTTTTTTTCACTGCAGGATGGTCGTACATATGTACATTCATTGCTGGAGCGATCCAAACAGGTGCTGTTGCAGCTAACAATGTCGTCGTGATCATATTGTCAGCAACACCATGAGCTAATTTTGCGATAGTATTAGCCGTTGCCGGTGCAACTAAAATTAAATCAGCCCAGTCAGCTAGATCAATATGGGCAATAACCTGCGGATTTTTTTCATCGAAGGTGTTGGTATATACCTCATTGCGGGACAGTGCTTGAAAAGTTAATGTAGTAACAAACTTTTCAGCAGATTCACTTAAAATGACTTTCACCTGTGCTCCAGCTTGAACAAGTTTACTTGTTAAGGCTGCTGCCTTATAAACAGCAATTCCTCCTGTCACACATAATAAAATTTTCTTATCCTTTACCATGATCCGAATCCCCCATTTCTTGTCCGTCCAATAATCTTTACCTTCTATTATGCTGTAATAGTAACATTTTTTCATCTTTTTCCTACTGTATGTCGACAAAATTCAACTTTTATAATAAAAGTTCTGTAGTTACATAAGTCTGTTGATTTACGCTCCAGGCGCGTGCGGTTCGCGGTCATAGTTAAAGCCAAATAAAAAAGGCTGACACGTAGGGAATTTCCTTTGTCGTCAGGCCTTCATTTATGTTTATGTCTGTTCGCTTATCTGATTATTCAGCAGTTGTATCTTTTTTTGCAATACGGTATGTTAGCTCTCCGCTATAAATTTCTTCTAGCGCCTTACCTACATATTTATAAGAGACGTATTTCGCTAATCTTTCGTCCCTTACTTGCGACATAACGCGTGCACGCTTTGCAGCAACGGAAACTAGTGAGTACTTGGAATCAATTTTTTCTAATAATGAATCGATAGAAGGATATAACATTCTATTCAACCTCCAATAATTTTTTATAGCGATGCTCAACACGTTCTCTTCGACAATGCTCTGCAGTAACGATCGCTTTGACACGTTCACATGCGCGTTCTACTTGGTCGTTTTCAACCACATAATCATACAATTCCATCATTTCAATTTCCTCTCGAGCAGAGAGCATACGATTATGAATGATGTCTTCTGTTTCAGTTCCTCTAGTAACAATTCGATTTTTCAATTCAGACAGGCTTGGAGGCATGAGGAAAATAAAAAGCCCTTCAGGGAACTTTTCTCGTACCTGTCTAGCACCTTTTACTTCAATTTCTAAAAATACATCTTTGCCAGCATCCAAGGTTTGACGAACATAATCAACTGGAGTGCCATAATAGTTCCCAACAAACTCTGCATATTCTAGAAGTTTCCCTTGCTCAATTAACGCTTCAAACTCTTCTCTTGATTTAAAAAAATAATCTATGCCATCCACTTCACCCTCACGTGGTAAGCGAGTTGTCATCGATATAGAATATTCAAAAGCTGTATCTGGATGAGAGAATATTTCTTTTCGTACCGTTCCTTTTCCAACACCAGATGGCCCTGAAAGTACAATCAGTAATCCTTTTTCCTGCATTATTAAGAATCCTACCCTTCATCAATAGTTTCATCACGGTCAGATAACCGATGAGCAACCGTTTCTGGCTGTACAGCTGACAGAATGACATGGTCACTATCCATGACAATGACAGCACGAGTACGTCTACCGTATGTAGCATCAATCAAGGACCCCCGGTCACGAGAGTCTTGAATAATTCTTTTTATTGGTGCAGATTCGGGGCTAACAATTGAAATAATCCGATTGGCCGAAACGATATTTCCAAATCCAATATTAATTAATTTAATCGACATGGTCATCATCCAATCATCAATAATATATTTTGACCGTGGTAAACAGTTTCTAAACAAATCATTCGATATTTTGAACCTGTTCCTTCAATTTTTCAAGTAAGCTCTTGATCTCTACCACTTGTTTCGCTATGTTTGAGTCATTCGCTTTTGAACCAATGGTATTTGCCTCTCTATTCATTTCCTGAACAAGAAAATCAAGCTTTCTTCCAATCGGTTCCTGACTTTTTAACGTTTGCAAAAACTGTTGAATATGACTTTTTAAACGAGTTATTTCCTCATTAATATCCGCTTTATCAGCAAAAACGGCTACTTCAGTTAATATTCTAGTTTCGTCTAATTGTCCATTTAAAAACTCCTGCATTCTTTTCGTCAGACGTTCCTTAAAGGATTGTACAACGAGAGGAGCATATTTCTGAAGCTCAAAAACATCGTTTTCTAGTTGTGCTAAGATGGCAATCAGATCTTTTTTTATTTCTTCCCCTTCCGCCATTCTCATTTGTAATAATAATTGAACAGCTTCTTCCGTAGCGGTTAGAACTAAATTTTCGAGTTCTTCGTTGCCAACTTCACTTTCTTCAATATGTAATAGGTCACTTCGACCAAGCAAATCATGTATGGTGACGTTTCCCTCCACCCCATATTTGCTTCGTGCTTCATTTATAATTTGATAATATTCATCAATCAAATTCCAATCCACGTGAACCTTACGGGTAACGACTCCCTCACCCTCTAAACTGACATAAACCTCTACTCGTCCACGTCGAATCTGCTGGCTTAATTTCTTTTTTAATTTATCTTCTATTTTTAATAACTGCCTTGGCATTCTAATATTCATTTCGCAGAATCGGTGATTTACCGTTTTAACTTCTACATTTACAGAAAAGAACTGAGATTCGGTCTTAGCTCTGCCAAAGCCTGTCATACTAATAACCATCACTTGCACATCCAATCCTTGAGTAATGATCGGCTTTCTATAAGAAAAGCGGAAGCGCC
>NZ_JBCNAC010000003.1:0-18672 GCF_050477885.1 Neobacillus rhizosphaerae | reverse complement strand
CTGGAGCTGGACAATTCTCATAGTCGAATTTTATACTTCCTTATATTGTAAAAGACAAAAGGTAATAGAGTGGCATCTATTACCTTTTGGATTATAACATACTTTATTTTGTTTTTCTTAATAAAAATGTTCCTGCTAGTAAAAAAGTTGGAATAGAGGATAGTCCTACAATTAACAACCAATCTTTCGCAAGAATCGGCAGTGTATGGAAAATAGGTTGCAATGGTGGATAGTAAATAACGACAAACATTAACAATAGGGAAGAAATTACCGCCCACACAAGATAAGGATTCCCAAATGGATTTCTTGACAGGACCGATTTTTCACTGCGGCAATCAAATACATGGATTAACTGAGCCATTACGAGTGTCGCAAAGGCTACTGTTTGTGCATACTGCAGCTGACTTGGATTATTATCATAAACAAACATAAATGATAATAACGTTACAATACCGATGAGGAATCCCCTTGAAACAACCTTCCAACCTAACCCCCGTGAGAAAACACCTTCATTAGGGCTTCTTGGACGTCGTTTCATTACATTTTCTTCTGGTCGATCGAGTCCAAGTGCCATAGCCGGAAGTCCATCCGTAACCAAATTAACCCAAAGAATTTGAATTGGCACGAGAGGAAGCGGCAATGCCAAAATCATTGCAAATAACATGACTAGTATTTCACCAACATTGGATGCCAGTAAATAACGGACAAATTTACGAATGTTTTCATAAATGTTTCGGCCTTCTTTGATCGCAGCTTTAATCGTAGCAAAATTATCATCAAGCAGAACGAGAGCCGAAGCTTCTTTTGCAACATCGGTTCCTGTAATTCCCATGGATACGCCGATATCCGCTGCCTTTATTGCAGGAGCATCATTTACTCCATCCCCTGTCATGGCAACAATATGTCCCCTATTTTGTAACGCTTTAACAATTTTCAATTTATGTTCTGGGGAAACCCTTGCAAAAACTGAAACATCATCGACTATTTTCTCAAGTTCTGCCACAGACATATCAGATAAGGCTTTTCCATCCAACACCTTGCTTTTCTTAGTTAAAATACCTAGCTGGGAAGCAATTGCTTTTGCTGTAATCACGTGGTCTCCCGTGATCATCACCGTTTTTATACCAGCTTCCTTACACTCTTTCACGGCATCTTTAACTTCAGGTCTTGGTGGGTCAATCATTCCTTGAACCCCAATGAATGTTAATTGTTTTTCTGCTTCCTGTTCACTTAAAATGACAGTGTTAGTAGATATTGGTTTAAAAGCAATTGCTATAGTGCGAAGTGCCTGTGAAGCAAGACCATTGATTGCATCCTGAACCTTATTTTGCGATTCCCTATTTAAGTATTGAGTCCGTTCATCCCATAGAATCGATTCACTAATCCCTAAAATGACATCTGGGGCACCTTTTGTAATAATAAAATGCCTTCCTTGTTTATCTTTTACATGAACACTCATCATTTTTCTTGCAGAATCAAACGGAAATTCATTCACAATCGTAAATTCGTCTAAAAGCTTTGTTCTTTCAAAGCCTGCTTTCATTGCACTTACTAATAAGGCCCCTTCAGTTGGGTCACCGTCCAGCGTAAATTCATCATCCCTTACCACTAGGTCTGAATGGTTGCATAACATACCAAAAATCAGCATTTGCTGTAAGGCTTTCTCATCTTTAGGCAGTACTGTTCGTTCGTCTCGGTAAAACTGGCCCTGCGGCTCGTAGCCAACGCCGTCTACAGTCCAAGTTTGTCCACCGCTCCACAAATGCGTTACCGTCATTTTATTTTGGGTCATTGTTCCGGTTTTGTCAGAGCAAATGACAGATGCGCAACCAAGTGTTTCGACTGCAGGCAGCTTCCTAACAATTGCATTTTGCCTAATCATCTTCTGTACACCGAGTGATAATGCCACAGTCACGATTGCAGGCAGACCCTCGGGAATGGCTGCAACAGCTAAAGAAACCCCTGCCAAGAACATTTCATATAAATCATGTCCACGTAATACCCCGACTACCACCACAAGGACCGTCAGCAATAAGGCAACTGTAATTAAAATCTTTCCTAGTTGCTCCAAGCGACGTTGTAATGGAGTATCCTGCGATTCTGCACTTTGGAGTAAATCAGCAATTTGCCCCATAGCTGTTTTCATACCAGTCGCAATGACAACTCCTATACCGCTTCCCCTAGTTACCATCGTACCCATAAAAGCGATATTTTCCATGTCTCCAATTCCAGGGTTTGGACTGGTTAAGCTGTCTATATGTTTAGCAACCGGAACAGATTCACCCGTTAGAGCAGATTCCTCAATTTCTAAACTTTTTGACTCGATTACACGGACATCAGCGCCAATCCGATCTCCACTGCTAAACTTTAAAATATCACCGACGACAATTTCTTTTGAAGGAATCTTAATCCACTGACCATCTCTAAGAGCAGACACCTGTGGAGCAGATAATTCCTTTAGCGCCTGGAGTGATTTTTCTGCCCGCCGTTCTTGGAAAAAACCAAGAAACCCATTTATAATGACGATGGCGATAATCGCAATTGCATCAATATATTCGCCAAGTAATCCAGATATCAAGGTAGCTGCAAGAAGTACTAAGACCATAAAATCTTTAAATTGACTAAAAAATAAGAGTAAAGCCGATTGCTTTTCTCCTTCTTCTAATTCATTTAGCCCGTACTGGTCTATCCGTTTTTTTACTTCTTCCTGTGATAATCCAGAAGAAAAGTCGGTTTCTAAGGCCTTTTCTACTTGTTCTATCTTCATTTCATGGAATTTCATCCGACCATCTCACTTCCCCCTTTATTGACATACTCTAAGGAAAGCTTATTCAGGGTCGTCCAAAAAAATGCTATGATATGATGAAAGAATTAGTTAAACCCCATCCTATTAACAAACGATAAAAGCGACAGATTTGAAAAAAGTAGGATATAATTAATTTATATGAAAGTGTAAAGGATGTTTTTCCATGTCATTTGATGGTTTATTTACAAAAGCAATGGTTGCTGAGCTTGTTCGCTCCTTAAAAGGTGGTCGAATCAACAAAGTTCATCAGCCATATAAAAATGAAGTAATTCTTACAATCCGGGCAAATGGAGTCAATCAAAAGCTTCTCCTTTCAGCACATCCAAGCTACGCAAGAGTACAGCTGACGAACGAGGCCTATGAAAATCCAAGCGAACCGCCAATGTTTTGTATGTTGCTTAGAAAACATATCGAAGGTTATATATTAGAAGACTTATATCAAGTTGAAACCGATCGAATGATTATTTTTGAAATAAAAGGTCGAAATGAAATCGGTGATATTAGCTATAAACAATTAATTATTGAAATTATGGGAAGGCATAGCAATATAGTTTTAGTAGACAAAACACGGAATGTCATCCTTGATAGTATTAAGCATGTTTCCTTTGCAGTTAATAGCCATCGAGCGATTTTACCAGGCCAACCATACGTATACCCTCCAGAACAAAATAAGGTGAACCCCTTTACAACGAGTGAAGAAGATGTTTTACGGATGGTCGATTTTAATAGTGGCAGGATTGACCGCCAGCTTGTCGAACATATTGCCGGTACCTCACCCCTTTTTGCTAAAGAGGTACTTTTCCAAAGTGGTCTGGCAAATCGCACGACCGTTCCTTCAACCTTTACTCGGTTAATAAAAAGAATAGCATCTGATAATATTTCTCCTTCCATTATTTCCAGCGGTGGAAAAGAAACATTTTATTTATTTCCACTTCAGCATTTGAATGGGGAAACGAAGAGCTATCCTACCCTTAGCGAAATGCTTGACCGCTTTTATTTCGGTAAGGCGGAACGGGACCGGGTGAAGCAGCAAGGGAATGATATTGAACGGTTTATTATTAATGAGAAAGAAAAGAATGAAAAGAAAATTGAAAAACTAAAGAATACGTTAAAGGATGCTGAGCGTGCCGACCAATTTCAGCGCTATGGTGAACTATTAACCGCAAACCTCTATGCGGCGAAAAAGGGCATGAAGGAAATAGAAGTGGTCAATTATTATGACGAACACGGTGGAACGATTGCTATCGCTTTAGACCCTAGGAAATCACCTTCTGAAAATGCACAGAAATATTTTTCTAAGTATCAAAAGGCAAAAAATGCGGTAGCCATCGTAACAGAGCAAATTGAAAAAGCGCAGGAAGAAGTAGCATACTTTGATAATTTATTGCAGCAAGTAATTGCCGCCTCCCCAAAGGACTTGCAAGAAATTCGCGAGGAGCTCGTAGAGGGTGGCTATATCCGCGACAGGAAGAAAAGGAGCGGCAAAAAAATTCAGAATGCTAAGCCGATTTTGGATCACTTTGTCTCTTCCGATGGAACAGATATCATCGTTGGAAAAAATAATAAGCAAAATGATTATTTAACCAATAAGCTAGCTGCTAGAGACGAAATTTGGCTTCATACAAAGGACATTCCTGGTTCCCATGTGGTAATTCGCAGCAAAGAACCCTCTGATGAAACCATTCGGGAGGCAGCCATTTTGGCCGCTTATTACAGCAAAGCAAGAAATTCAAGCTCCGTACCGGTTGATTTTACAAAGGTTCGCTATGTAAAAAAACCAAGTGGCGCAAAACCAGGTTTTGTCATCTATGACAACCAACAGACGGTTTATGTCACTCCTGATGAAGAAATGGTGTTAAAACTAAAGAAAAATTAGAAAATCCCCGGGGTTCCGGGGATTTTTTTCTCCATATTAATCAAACCTCTTGCTCCATGATGGAGGGTCTTTTCTCCAATCAAGGAGGCTGGCTTGGTCGGTTTCGTTAACGTAGCCCTTTTCAATGGCAACCTCTATTAAAGTAGGAAAATCAGTTAATGATTCACTTATTATGCCGGCTTGAGCAAATGCTTCTTTCCCTTTTTCAAGACCATAGGTAAAGATTGATACTACGCCAAGGACCTCACAGCCTGCTTCTCTTAATGCTTGAACAGCCGTAATAACGCTGCCTCCAGTCGAAATCAAGTCCTCAACTACGACTACTTTTTGTCCTTCTTCTACTTTTCCTTCAATTTGATTTCCTTTCCCATGTCCCTTTGGCTTGGAACGAACGTAGCACATTGGTAAATCCAAAAGGTCACTGACCCATGCAGCATGAGGAATCCCTGCAGTAGCTGTTCCTGCAATTACTTCTGCAGCAGGAAAGTTTTCAAGAATGAGCTTTTTCAGCCCTAAGGCAATGTCTTTCCTTACGGATGGAAAGGAGAGTGTTAACCGATTATCACAATAAATGGGGGACCGGAGTCCAGAGGTCCACGTGAATGGTGTTTGTGGTTTTAGTGCAACTGCGTTTATTTCTAATAGTTTTTCAGCGATGTAATGTTTCATCTTGTTACTCCTTCTCCCTTCCATTCTTGCATCCAAAGTTCATAACTTGCTAGAGGGTCAACGGCCCTTGTAATGGAACGCCCCACAACAATGGAACTTACCCCTGCAATCTTAGCAAATGTTGGGGTGGCAACACGTTTTTGGTCGCCTACCTCATCTGATACCATACGAATTCCTGGTGTCACGGTGTAAAAATCTGAGCCTAGCTTTTCACGAATAGCAGCAGCTTCCCATGCTGAACAAACTACTCCATCAAGTCCTGCTTCTTTCGTTACTGCTGCGTAATGAAGCACTGATTCCTTTAACGTGACAGGAATCAGCTGTTCTCTATTCATTTGTTCCTGAGAGGTACTTGTCAACTGCGTCACAGCAATACAAGCAGGTCGAGTGCGTCCTGCAGCTGTTCCTGCCTCCAACCCTTCTAATGCAGCCTCCATCATTTCCTTTCCTCCCGCCGCATGAACATTGACTAAATCGCATTCCAGTCGGGCAAGGCCCTTCATTGCACTTTGCACCGTATTTGGGATATCATGAAGCTTTAAATCTAGAAAAATACGATGTCCTTTTTCTTTCAAAAATGCAATCATTGAAGGACCTTCCTGGTAAAACAATTCCATTCCAATTTTTACAAATAACTCTTTCCCACTAAAAGGCCGTAAAAATTGTTCTACCTCTTGCTTGTTTGAAAAATCAAGCGCGATGATAAGCGAGTTGTTCATGCCTCATCCAGCTCCTTCCCCTACATTCACTAATGTGTTCGAAACCTAATTTATCTAAAAGGTCTGGCAGTTCCTTAATGATCGTCGGACAAATAAATGGATCCACAAAATTCGCTGTTCCAATTGCAACCGCACTTGCTCCAGCATAAAAGAATTCAACCACATCCTCGGCAGATTGGATCCCGCCCATTCCGATAATTGGTATGGATACTGCTTGACTGACCTCGTGAATCATTCGAATGGCAACAGGTTTTATGGCTGGACCTGATAATCCCCCCGTTTGATTAGCTAAAATCGGTTTGCCTGTTTTTAAATCCAATCTCATCCCAATTAAGGTATTAATCATGGTTAGGCCATCGGCTCCACCATTCTCAACAGCTCGAGCCATCTCCACGATATTGGTCACATTGGGCGACAGCTTTACATATACAGGAACCTCTGAAACTTCCTTTACCTTTTTTGTTAACTGTTTAGCCACTTCAGGAATCGTCCCAAATGCAATGCCTCCTGTTTTCACATTTGGACACGAAATATTTAGTTCTAATGCATAAACATTTGGAGCTTTCGAAATTTCTTTCGCTACTTTTACATAATCTTCTTCTAGCGAGCCTGCCACATTCGCAATAATCGGCACATCATACTGAGAAAGCCATGGCAGTTCCTCGGACATGACTTTTTCTAAACCCGGATTTTGAAGCCCGATTGCATTTAGCATTCCTGCAGAGGTTTCAGCAACTCTAGGAGTAGGATTTCCAAATCTAGGTTCAGTTGTAGTCGCTTTAATCATGATAGCCCCTAGTTCACTTAAATCGTAGAATTGACTGTACTCCCTGCCAAATCCAAAGCAGCCAGATGCAGGCATAATAGGATTTTTCAATGTTAAGCCTGGTAATTCTATGCTTAATCGACTCATATGACAACCTCCCCAGCACGAAATACTGGACCATCGCTGCAAACCTTTTTATATGAAACTCCATGTGGATCATCCGCCTTTTTGCAAACACAGGCAAAGCAAGCTCCTACTCCACAACCCATTCTCTCTTCTAATGATAGAAATAGTTTCTTATCTTGATAATTTTGTTGAATTGCCCTCAGCATAGGTGTCGGTCCGCAGGTATAGATAGAGTCAAAGGTTAGTTCTTTCATCACATCAGTGACAAAACCTTTCCTTCCATACGAGCCGTCAACTGTTACCACAAATGTTTCTCCATTTTTCATAAATTCACTTTCATAAAAAACAGCAGACTCTGTCTGGAAGCCTAGGATATGAACAACGTTTACTCCTTTAGCCTTCAATTGGTTGGAAAGTTCATATAAAGGCGGGACACCAATCCCGCCGCCCACTAATAGTGCTGTTTCTCCCGCATCCACTTCATCAATTGGAAAACCATTTCCTAACGGTCCTAGAATATCAAGATCCATCCCAGGTTTCATTTCCGCAAGCAGGGAGGTTCCTCTCCCTTCCTTCCGGTAAATCATCGTAAATTGAGAGCTTCCTTTATCAAAAGAAGAAATACTAATTGGTCTTCGTAGAGATGGATCCCAGCTGTTTGAAACTCGAATGTGTACAAATTGACCTGGAGCGGTTATTTCATTGACCAATTCAGCTTCGACAACTAGCTCATAAATGTCTTTAGCAATTTCTTCTTGGCTGACGATTTTACATAATTCTTTATTAATCATGCAAAAACGGCCTCCTTTTTCTCCTCTACA
This sequence comes from Neobacillus rhizosphaerae, assembly GCF_050477885.1. Classification (GTDB taxonomy): domain Bacteria; phylum Bacillota; class Bacilli; order Bacillales; family Cytobacillaceae; genus Neobacillus; species Neobacillus rhizosphaerae_A. The sequence goes on along the minus strand of NZ_JBCNAC010000003.1, from coordinate 10,889 downwards.
GCCATTGCTTCTGCTGAAAAATTCATTGATTCAATCACCTTTAAGATTGCATCTGCCGTATCTAAAGATGTTAAGCAAGGAACCCCGTTTTCAACTGCTTCACGGCGAATTCTGAATCCATCTCGTTCCGGCTGTTTCCCTTTGGTTAGTGTGTTGATGATGAATTGGGCTTCCCCATGATGAATGACATCTAATAGTGTTTTTCCTTCTGAACCAATTTTTCCAACCACTTTCACCTGTAGACCTGCTGACTCTAAAACGGTAGCAGTACCGCTTGTTGCCATTAAGCGATAACCGTTTGAAGCAAATCGCTTGGCAAGCTTGAGTGCTTCCTGTTTATCTTTATCAGCAACAGTAAACAATACAGTACCGAATTTTTGAATGTTCATGCCTGAAGCAATCAATCCCTTGTATAGAGCTTTTTCAAGCGTTATGTCCTTACCCATTACCTCACCGGTTGACTTCATTTCCGGTCCTAAGGTAATATCCACACTTTTCAGCTTGGCGAATGAGAAAACCGGAACCTTTACATACACACCTGTTTTTTCTGGAACAAGTCCTGGAGTATAGCCCTGATCTGTCAATGAAACTCCTAAAATAGCTTTTGTTGCAATCCTTGCCATTGGTACCTGGGTTATTTTGCTTAAAAATGGTACGGTACGACTTGATCGCGGGTTGACTTCGAGTACATAGACTTGACCTTGTGATAATACATATTGAATATTTAACAATCCTACAATGTTTAAGCCTTTTGCCATTTTTACTGTGTATTCAACAAGTTTTTTCTTCACATCTTCAGATAGTGTTTGAGGTGGGTATACGGCAATCGAATCACCTGAATGGACCCCGGCTCGCTCAATATGCTCCATGATTCCAGGTATCAATACATTTTCCCCATCACAGATGGCATCCACTTCAATTTCTTTTCCTGTAAGATATCGGTCAATCAAGACTGGATGTTCTGGGTTTACCTTTACTGCGTTTTTCATGTAATGGAGCAATTCTTTTTCATGATAGACTATTTCCATTGCTCTTCCGCCAAGAACATACGATGGACGGACAAGAACAGGGTAACCAATTTGGTCCGCAATGACCAATGCTTCTTCCACTGATAATGCTGTTTTTCCTAATGGCTGTGGAATATTTAGCTGTTCAAGTGCTTGTTCAAATTTATCTCTATTCTCTGCACGGTCTAAATCCTCAAGGCTTGTTCCGAGAATTTTCACACCGTTTTCAGTAAGCTTAGCAGCAAGATTGATTGCTGTTTGCCCACCAAATTGAACGACAACTCCAATAGGCTTTTCTAGCTCAATAATGCTCATGACATCTTCGATTGTAAGCGGTTCGAAGTAAAGCTTATCCGATATACTAAAATCTGTTGATACCGTTTCAGGGTTATTATTAATGATGATCGCTTCGTATCCTGCTTCTTTGATGGCCTTAACAGAATGAACCGTTGCATAGTCAAACTCTATCCCTTGACCAATACGGATTGGTCCAGAACCGAGAACAATCACACTTTTTCTTTCTGTAACTACCGACTCGTTTTCCTCTTCGTATGTTCCATAGTAATAAGGAGTTTCCGATTCAAATTCTGCTGCACAGGTATCGACCATTTTGTACACAGGGACAATACCGAAGTTCTTCCTGAGTGTATTGATGTCATTTTCAGCTACATTCCAAAGCTCAGCTATTTTTTTATCCGTAAAGCCTTTTTGCTTAGCTTCGATTAGGATTTCTTTTTCAAGTGGATTGGCTGCAAGCTTTGATTCCAGTTCAATGATTCCTTCCATTTTCTTCAAGAAGAATAAATCTATCTTGCTCCATTGATGAATAGTTTCAATGGTAATTCCACGTTTTAGCCCTTCTGCGATGTAAAAGAGCCGTTCATCGCCTGCTTTACGGATCCGTTTCTCGAGTAATTCATTTTCAATTTCCTCTGCACCGTTTAACTCGAAATGGTAAACGCCTGTCTCAAGGGATCGAATGGCTTTCAACAGAGATTCTTCAAACGTACGTCCTATTGCCATAATCTCTCCTGTTGCTTTCATTTGGGTTCCTAATGAGCGATTACCTGATTCAAATTTATCAAACGGCCATCTTGGTATTTTCGTCACGATATAATCAAGAGCCGGTTCAAAGCTGGCATAGGTTTTCCCCGTAACTGGGTTTAACATTTCATCGAGTGTTAAGCCAACAGCAATTTTTGCAGCAAGCTTTGCAATTGGATAGCCCGTAGCTTTTGAAGCTAGTGCCGAAGAACGGCTAACACGTGGATTTACTTCGATAATATAATAGTTAAAGCTGTCTGGGTCTAACGCAAGCTGAACGTTACAGCCCCCTTCAATCCCTAACTTTCGGATGATCTTTAAAGAAACATTTCGTAAAAGCTGATATTCCCGATCACTTAGCGTCTGACTTGGGGCTACAACAATGGAATCACCTGTATGCACACCCACTGGGTCAATATTTTCCATGTTACAAACGACAATGGCATTGTCGTTTCCATCGCGCATGACTTCATATTCAATTTCCTTATAGCCAGCTATACTTTTTTCTAACAGGCATTGATTAACTGGACTGTGCTTTAATCCGCTTGAGATAATTTCTTCTAATTCTTCAGGGTTATGACAGATTCCGCCTCCTGTTCCTCCAAGGGTATACGCTGGGCGCACAATAACAGGGAAGCCAATCTTTTCCACAAAAGCCTTTGCTTCGGCTAATTCATGGATAATTTCACTATCTGGTACCGGTTCATTTAACTCATTCATTAAGCTTCGGAAGAGATCTCGGTCTTCCGCTTGTTTAATGGCTGAAAGTTTTGTTCCAAGAATCTCAACCTCGCATTCGGCTAAAACACCTGATGTTGCTAATTCGACTGCAAGGTTAAGACCTGTTTGTCCTCCAAGTGTCGCTAAAAGGGCATCCGGACGTTCTTTACGTATAATTCGACTGACAAATTCTACTGTCAGTGGTTCAATATAAACCGCGTCTGCAATTTCTGTATCTGTCATGATTGTGGCAGGATTAGAGTTTATTAAGATTACTCGATATCCTTCTTCTTTTAACGCAATACACGCCTGTGTACCGGCATAGTCAAATTCGGCAGCCTGACCAATGACGATTGGTCCTGAACCAATTACTAATATGGAGTGAATATCTTTACGTTTAGGCATTTGCTGTAACCTCCTGTTTGCTCTCTTCCATCATTGCAAGAAACTGATTAAATAGGCCGTTGGCATCTTCCGGTCCTGGGGAGGCTTCGGGATGATACTGGACAGTAAAAGCGGGATAATCTAAATGTTTAAGTCCCTCAACTGTTCCATCATTTACGGCAATGTGAGTGATTTCTAGTCTTGTGTCTTTAATCGAAGCTTCTTCCACCGTATATCCATGATTTTGTGACGTAATCGCAATTTTTCCAGTAGATAAATCTTTAACAGGGTGGTTTGAACCACGATGACCAAACTTCATTTTTTCTGTATTGGCTCCGCAAGCTAGGGCAAATAGCTGATGACCTAGACAAATTCCAAAAACAGGAACCTTACCTAATACCCCTTTTAACATATCAATAGCTTCGGGAACATCCTTCGGATCCCCAGGTCCATTGGATAACATAATTCCATCTGGGCGTAATTGAAGAATTTCATCAGCCGTTGTATGATAAGGAACTACAACCACATCACAGTCACGCTGGTTTAGCTCTCGTAATATTCCATGTTTCATTCCAAAGTCAACAAGGACTACTCTTTTCCCACGTGCTGGACTCGGATAAGCATTTTTAGTTGATACCTGCTTAACTTGGTTGATTGGAAGTACAGTGTTTCGTAATTGCTTTAATACTTCCTCTGGATTTTTTTCAATACTACAGATGACACCTTTCAAGGTTCCATATTGGCGGATTATTCTTGTTAACTTCCTTGTATCAATCCCTGCAATTCCCGGGATTTTTTTCATTTCAAAATACTCAGCTAAGGTAAATTCACTTCTCCAATTGGAGGGAAAATCAGCTGATTCTTTAACAATGAAACCCTTCACAGCTGGATTGATTGATTCAAAGTCGTCCCGATTAATCCCATAATTGCCTATAAGCGGATAAGTAAGGGTAACAATTTGTCCACAGTAGGATGGGTCCGAAAGAATTTCTTGATAGCCTGTCATACCTGTATTAAATACCACTTCCCCCATGGTTTCCGTATCACTGCCAAACCCTTTTCCAATAAATATCGTACCGTCTTCTAATATCAGCTGTTTTTTCATGCTAGTACACATCCTTTTTCCCAAGCTATTTGGCCCCCAGCGATTGTCATCTCCGGCCATCCCTTACATTTCCAGCCACCAAATGGCGTGTTTTTACCCTTTGATAAAAAATCTTTAGGGTTAATCACTTGTTCCTCCTCTAAGTTGAGAAGGACTAGATCCGCAGGTGATCCAACTTCTATTTTTCCATAAGGAAGACCAAATGCTTCCGCCGGTTTTATTGTTAAGAATTCAATTAGTTGCTCAAGTGAAATGATCTTTTTTAACACGAGGTTTGTATAAAGAAGCGGGAATGCCGTTTCTAATCCAACAATACCGAATGGTGCTAACCTCATTCCCTCACTTTTCTCCTCCGCTGTATGTGGGGCATGATCGGTTGCTATAAAATCAATTGTTCCATCTAGCAATCCTTCAATTAAAGCCTTCCTGTCTGCGTTGTCCCTTAGGGGCGGGTTCATTTTATAATTAGCATCAAGCCCTGGAATATCATCTTGTGATAATAATAGGTGATGCGGTGTTACTTCCGCAGTGACTTTAATACCAGCTCGCTTTGCATCTCTAACCACGCGAACGGATTCTTTTGTACTGATATGACAGACATGGTAATGGCAGCCACTTGCTTCGGCTAATAAGACATCCCGGGCAATCTGTACAGACTCGCACACAGAAGGAATACCGTTTAAACCGTGTTTTTCTGAAAATGAACCTTCATGGACAGAACCTTTGTTAATCAGCGTATTCTCTTCACAATGGGCGACAATTGCCATATTTACCATATGAGCTTTTTTCATGGCGGCAAGCATCATTTCTGCTGACTGAACACCTACTCCATCATCCGTAAAGGCGAAAGCACCTACTTTTTTTAGTGCATCAAAATCCGTAAGTTCCTGGCCAAGTTGTCTAGTTGTAATTGATGCGTATGGCAACACTCTTACTTTAGCAGTCTCTTGAATTCGGCCTTGAAGCCATTCCAGCTGTTCCTTGGTGTCAGGAACCGGCCTCGTATTTGGCATGGCAGCAATGGTTGTAAAACCGCCTCTTGCTGCAGCAAGCGTACCGGTTGCAATTGTTTCCTTTTTTTCGCCTCCAGGCTCACGAAGGTGAACATGTAAGTCTACAAACCCTGGTGACACTAGCTTCCCTGCTGCATCTACTTTTCTATCCACCACAGCATCAATATTTGAATCAATTTTTGTAATTGTTCCGTTTTCTAGTAATATATCGGCTTGTTTTTTCTCTCCATTAAATGCTATGTAGCATGCGTTTTGAATAAGTAGTTTCATATCTGTTTCCTCCTTCAAGACTCTCAATTGCCCTTTTGATAACCGCCATTCGGATATATACTCCATTTTCCATTTGTTTAAAAATTCTTGAACGCTTGCATTCTACAAGACTATCAGCTATTTCTACATTCCTATTAACAGGTGCAGGATGCATGATGATACTGTGGGCGTTCATCATTTTTTCCCGTTCTAAAGTTAGGCCATATTGCTTATGGTACTCGTTTGCAGAATAGCTGCTTTTTTGTTGATGCCGCTCATGTTGAACGCGCAGTAGCATAACAACATCTGCTTCTTTTATTGCTTCATCAACTGGTCTATATCTGGATATATCCACACTACGGTGATCAAACCATTCCTCTGGTCCAGAAAAAATCACCTCTGCTCCAAGCCTTGTCAGCACTTCAGCATTGGACCTGGCAACTCTGCTATGACGGATGTCTCCTATAATGGCAATTTTTAATCCCTTAAACCTTCCAAATTCTTGCTGAATAGTCATCAAATCGAGAAGTGATTGTGTAGGATGATGCCCGCACCCGTCACCACCATTGATGATGGGAATATTAATTTTTCCTACTAGTTCATCAAAGTAACGATCTTGATCATGACGGATAACGATCGTATTTACGCCAATAGCCTCTAATGTCTTCACTGTATCGTAAAGTGTCTCCCCTTTTTGAACACTGGAGGTTAGTACTTCAAAGGGGATTACTTCTAATCCCAATCTTCTTTCAGCCACCTCAAAACTACTTTTTGTACGAGTGCTTGCTTCAAAAAATAAGTTGGCAGTAAACATTTGCTCTTTTGGTTGCCACTTCATACCGGCTTTAAAATTATGAGCATCTGTTAAGATTTGATTAATCTCCTCCACCTTTAATTCATTAGTGGTTAACAAGTGATTTAACATTCAAGATCCCGCCTCTCATTTAATAAAAAACACCCTAATCTCATGATTAGGGTGTAGTAACGTCCATACTTAGTAACCAAGACAAAAACATCTTAGTTTTTAAGTTATTACACCCTTATAAGCCTCTCGGGACTTCCTTTAAAAGGTTGTTTATTTATGCAGTTTTCTTGTTTTTCACAGGTTCTGTTTCTTCAAACATATTTTCTTCTAATGGCTGTCTTCCCGGTAAAACAAGGTTTAATACTACTCCAAGGATTGCAGCTAATGCCATTCCTTGAATGTCAATATGGAATGGCAGTTTAACAATCGCTCCGCCAAGGCCAACCACAAGAATGACAGAAGATATTACAAGGTTTCGTTTATTTTCAAAATCGATTTTGCTATCTACTAACATTCGGAGTCCAGAAGAAGCAATGATTCCGAATAGCAGTATGGAAACACCACCCATTACTGGGGTTGGAATCGTTTGGATCAACGCAGTTACCTTTCCAATAAACCCAAACAGGATAGCTAATACAGCGGCACCAGCAATGACATAGACACTATATACGCGAGTAATCGCTAGCACTCCGATATTCTCACCGTATGTTGTTTTAGGTGGTCCTCCAACCAACGCTGAAATGATAGTTGCAGTTCCATCTCCAAGGATGGAGCGATGTAAGCCTGGTTCTTTAATATAATCTCGACCCACAACCTTACTAAGCACAAGCTGATGTCCGATATGCTCAGATAGCGTAACCACCGCAATCGGAGCCATTAATGCAACTATATCCCATGTAAGTTTAACTTTATAGCTTACAAACGGAATAACAAATTCGGGCATTTCAAACCATTTTGCATCGACTACTGGTTGAAAATTCACAATACCCACTGCTAAGGCATACACATAACCCACTATTATACCTGCCAAAATTGGAATTATGCTTAGCATTTTTTTCGCAAAAATCGAGAAGATAATCGTTGCAGCGAGTGTTACTAGTGCGACTGAAAAGTGTAGCATACTGTATTTACCTGCAGGGTTGTTCATTGCCATACCCACTGCTGTACCAGAAAGTGATAATCCGATTACAATAATGACTGGGCCAACAACGATGGGTGGAAGTAACTTCATGATCCAGCGGTGTCCTGCCTTACTAATAATTAGGGCAACAATTCCATATACAAGTCCAGCTATAAAAGTACCAATCATTGCAGCTCCTGGCCCGCCAGCTTCATTAAGTGCTTTGATTGGTATGATGTAAGCAAATGATGAACCCAGATAAGCTGGAACTTTTCCTTTAGTTATTAACAAAAACGCTAGTGTTCCAAGTCCACTTGAAATTAATGCAATCGCTGGGCTAAGTCCAACGAGATATGGTACAAGAATGGTAGCTCCAAACATGGAGAATAAATGCTGTAAACTTAAGGTTAACCATTGGGTTGGTTTTGGAATCTCTTCTACGTCTAAATGTGGTTTATTATTCAATTTAAATTCCCCTTTTTGTTCTTTCTTTTTATTTTGCCTCTGTTCCATAAAAAAAACCCTCTTTGCCACTGCGGGTACAAAGAGGGTATGGATATGCCGAAATAAATGGTTACCGGCATTTTCCCCTTTGTCAGCCTCACAGGACTGCCTTTAAAAAGGGTGCTATTTATTTGTCAAAAATACTTACTTGATCTATTTTATCTACTTCTGCTAATTCAACTACAATCTTTTCCTCGCTTGATGTTGGAACATTCTTCCCAACATAATCTGCTCGAATGGGAAGTTCACGATGTCCCCTATCTACTAACACCGCCAGCTGGATGGCTCCAGGACGTCCAATGTCCATCAAAGCATCCAGACCCGCTCTCACGGTTCTGCCTGTATATAATACATCATCAACAAGTATGACTTTCTTATCACTTATACTAACCGGTATATCAGAGCCTTTAACAAGTGGTTCTTGATTTTCTGTTTTCTTCGATAAATCATCTCGATAAAGGGTGATATCGATCTCACCAACTGGAATCGGATTGCCTTCGATTTCTTCAATTCTTGAAGCAAGTCTTTTTGCTAAGTAAATGCCTCTTGTACGGATCCCTACAAGGATACATTCTTCGATACCTTTATTTTTTTCAATAATTTGGTGTGCAATCCTTGTTAGTGCTCTCCCTATTGCTTGTTCATCAAGAACGATTGCTTTTTGATTCATGTGACACCTTCTTTTATCAAAATAAAAAACCTCTCACCGGTTTTGGCGAGAGGTTGACGAGTTACTTTTTTAGATATAGGCATAGTAAGCCTACATCATAACCGTTCCTTCTCAGCCTCACGGGACCGAATTAAAGGGCTTATTTAACTATAGTCATCTTACTTGATTTTCATTCTTGCGTCAATGTTTATTTCGTAAATTTACAAGAAGTTGCTCAAAATCTTCTGGAAGCGGGGCTTCAAATTCTAAATACTCGTTCGTTCTAGGATGTATAAATCCAAGAACACCAGCATGTAGAGCTTGTCCGTCAATATCAAGCGTTCTTTTTGGTCCATATTTTGGATCACCTGCTAGTGGATACCCAATATATTTCATATGGACACGTATTTGATGAGTTCTTCCTGTCTCTAATTGACATTCCACAAAGGTAAAGTCCTTAAACCGTTCAATAACATGAAAATGTGTAACTGCATGTTTTCCTTTATCAACAACCGTCATACTTTGGCGCTCTTTTGGATCTCTGCCTAGCGGGGCATCAATAGTACCAAAGTCGTGCGGAATCACACCATGTACAATCGCTTTATATTTACGAGTAACCGTCTTTTCAACCAGCTGATTTACAAGTCTTTCATGTGCCATATCATTTTTAGCAACCATTAAAAGACCTGAAGTATCTTTATCGATTCGATGAACAATTCCAGGTCTCAGGACACCGTTAATCCCTGACAAGTCCTTACAGTGAAACATTAAGCCATTAACTAATGTTCCTGTCATGTGTCCTGGCGCGGGGTGAACCACCATACCTCTTGGCTTATTAACAACTAATACATCACTATCTTCGAAATAAATATCTAACCCCAGATCTTCAGGCAGTACATCCAACTCTTCTGGGTCAGGAATAGTAATTTCAATCTTATCGTTAAAACTACATTTATAATTTGTTTTTATGGTTTGCCCATTCACAAGGACATTCCCATCTTTAATCCATATCTGAACTTGCGATCTTGACCATTCTTCGTTGAGGCCTGAAATAACCTTATCTATACGGTCACCTTTTTGCTCCTCAAGAATGGTGTGTTCCATTTTCTCCATGTAATTTCTCCTTTGATTCTCTCTCTTCACGCAGCATTTGAATCATTAATACAACGACACCAACGACTAAAGCGGAATCAGCAATATTAAACACTGGAAAATTGTAGGTAAAGATATAGGTGTGAATAAAGTCCACCACTTCTTTGCGAACAACTCGGTCAATGAAATTTCCGATAGCTCCGCCTAACATTAAGGCTAAGGATACTCCTAATAACCATTTTCCTTTTGCTGCTTTATGCATATAGTACATGATCGCGACAATGACAATAATTGTAATAACATAAAACAACCACATTTGCCCCTGTAATATTCCCCAAGCAGCACCACGATTACGGTGAGAAGTAATATACAAAATATTATCAATAATAGGAATACTGTCACCTAAGTTCATTTTGCTTACTATTAACCATTTTGTAATTTGATCTAATAAAATAACAAAAAGTGCGATTAAGTAATAAAACACTAAGAAATACCCCCAAGCCTAGACTGACTTACTTCTTAAGCATTTTAGCATACTTTTTCGCGAAACGACAATGTAACGTTATAAAAAAGAGGTTGAAATCGTTTTTTTATAATACGTTTGCAAATATTGTGAATCCTCCAGCGACTTAAGTGTAGGTATCATCGATAATAAATCATCAGGGATGAGTTCACCAGAAATTTCACAATGACCAAAATTCCCAGCTTCAAACTTGTGAATAGCGGTGTTAATGTCTGCTAGTTCTTCTTCTAGAATGGATGTAAGCCACTCCTGCCTCTTCTTATTCCTTAGTGAATGTTCGATTTCTTTTCTTGTTTGACGGAGTTCTAAAAACAGCTTTTCCTGCGTGGCATTCATAGTTGTTACCTCCGTGAATCATTTGTTTTATTATTTCCGTCAACCAAGAAATGACCCCGGAAAACATTTGACAACGGCAACAACAATTAACGAAAAAGGGAAAATTTAATAAGAAAAGCGAAAGTGCCTTGATCAGCCCGATGAAGAAGACGGGTCGATTTAACTGAGCGTAGAAACTTAGTCGCACTTAAGCTACATATGTCTTATCCATTAGTAGCAGGCAATCTTGCCATGGCATTAGAACTTCTCTATTTACCGGGTGCGGGCTTTTTCCATTAGCTCGGGTATTAGAAACTTCTTCTATTTACCGGGCGGGAGCTTTTTCTCTTAGCTCGGGC
>NZ_JBCNAC010000002.1:0-15595 GCF_050477885.1 Neobacillus rhizosphaerae | reverse complement strand
TACCGGTCGAGCACTTTTTCTCTTTGCTCGGGCATTAAAGACCGTGGCTATGACAATTTTATACTTACTTACCTTTCGAAAAAACAAACAGACCTAAAGGGTCTGTTTGCAGATGAAGTTTATTGAAATTCTATGAACCTCTTATCCTTCTAATAATAATGAGTGTGGATCTTCTAACAATTCTTTTACAGTCGCCAGGAAGCTAACTGCCTCTTTTCCGTCCACAATTCGATGATCATATGAAAGTGCAATATACATCATTGGGCGGTTTTCCATTCGTTCACGATCAATCGCTATTGGTCTTATTTGGATTTTATGCATACCAAGAATCCCTACTTGAGGACTATTCAAGATCGGTGTTGACATCAACGAACCAAAAACTCCGCCGTTAGTAATTGTAAATGTTCCGCCTTGCAAATCATTGAGAGTAAGGGCATTATCACGAGCTTTTTTACCAAGATTACTGATATCTTGTTCGATTTCAGCAAAATTCTTCTGATTTGCACCTCGTACAACTGGTACGACCAACCCTTCAGGTGCTGCAACAGCAATTCCGATGTCATAAAATTTCTTAATAATCAATTCATCGCCTTGAATTTCGGCATTTAATAGAGGAAATTGCTTTAAAGCTGAAACTACGGCTTTAGTAAAGAACGACATGAACCCAAGACGAACACCATGTTTTTCATAAAAAGCATCTTTTCGTTGATTGCGTAGGTCCATAATAGCCGACATATCTACTTCGTTAAATGTGGTCAACATGGCCGCTGTGTGTTGAACTTCTACTAAGCGTTTAGCGATAGTTTGGCGACGGCGGGACATTTTCACTCGTTCCACTGGTTTGTCAAACTCTTCATCTATTTGTTGTACTGCCTGTTTTGGGCTTGATTTTTCCACTTTTGTTTCTTCTCTTACAACAGGAGGTGCCGCTGTATGTGCTTTTACATCTTCAGGTCTAATTCTGCCAAGTGGATCACGGCTACTTACTTGGGATAAATCGATCCCCATTTCTCTTGCCAATTTTCTTGCCGCTGGTGAAGCAATTGGACTTGCGGCTTTCGGAAGTTCAGGCTCAGGTTGTACACTCTTTTGATTAAAGGTTTCTACTTCTGCCGTTTTTTCCGGTGTAGAGGTTGGAGCTGATGGAGTTGCTCCTGCACTAGTATTCTCTTCGATAATAGCAATTACATCCCCTACCTCAACAATATCGCCAGGTTCTTTTAAAACCTTTGTGACTACACCTGAGTATTCGGCATTTAATTCAATATTAACTTTGTCAGTTTCTAACTCAACAACACTATCACCTTTAGTTACTTTATCACCAATATTAATAAGCCATTGTGAAATTGTTCCTTCTGTAATGGATTCTGCCAGTTCTGGTACTTTGATTTCAATCATGTGTCGTATCCTCCTAGAAATGATGTTAAATCTTCGATTATGTTAGTCTATTCAACTCTAGTATTTTGCGGGTTGATGATGGATCATTAAAAATTAAATCGTATACTTGTTTCTTTACTATCTACTAGACTTCTGTAATTCAAAGCCTGTTTAATAATACGTTCTTGTTCCTGCTTGTGAACGGTTGAATCGCCGCCTGCTGTACTTGAACGTTCTTGACGACCGATGTAACCAACTGTCAGGCTGTCAGAAGATGCAAGTTCAAAAAGAGTTGGGGCGATATAATGCCACACGCCCATATTTTTCGGTTCTTCCTGTACCCACACGATTTCCTTCAGGTTCGGGTAACGCTTAATGATCGCTTCTACTTTTTCTATTGGAAATGGATACAATTGTTCGATTCGAACGATGTGTATCTCTTCTAAGCTTTGATTTTCTTTCCTTGAGTCGATTTCCACAGCTAAATCAATCGCCATCTTACCGGTTGTTAACACTAAACGCTTTACCTTATTAATCTCTTTTCCAAGCTTCGACTGTTCCACTACTGTTTGGAAATGGCCTTCGCTTAGATCAGTCCCAGAAGAAGCGACTAACGGATGACGCAGAAGACTCTTTGGCGTCATAATCACCAATGGACGAACAAACTCTGTTCCTAAGATGGATGCTTGACGACGTAAAATATGAAAATATTGCGCCGCACTTGTCAGATTGGCAACCGTCCAGTTATTTTCAGCTGCTAACTGTAAAAAACGTTCAGGTCGGGCACTGGAATGCTCCGGACCTTGCCCTTCATAGCCGTGAGGCAACAGGAGTATCATCCCTGATTTTTGCCCCCATTTTGCTCTTGCAGATGAAACAAATTGATCATATAACGGCTGTGCTGTGTTGGCGAAGTCGCCATATTGTGCTTCCCACATGACAAGGGTTTCAGGAGCAAATACATTGTATCCATATTCAAAACCTACAACAGCCGCTTCCGAAAGCGGGCTATTATGAACCGCAAACGATGCTCGAGCTTCAGGAAGATGATGCAGTGGTGAATAGGTTTCGTTTGTTTCTGAATCGTGGAGCACAATGTGACGTTGGGCAAAGGTTCCGCGCTCAGAATCTTGACCAGTGAGACGAATTGGCGTACCGTCTTTTAACATCGAAGCAAATGCCAGCACTTCCGCTACTGCCCATTCTACCTTTCCGTTCTCTTCTAGTGCGTTATCACGGCGCTCAAGGATTCGCTTTAATTTTGGATAAACATGAAAACCATCCGGCCATTTGAGTAAATCCTGGTTTAATTTACGAAGCGTATCAAGTGGCACGCTTGTTCCAAGCGGTGGAATTCCTTTGGAAATCACCCTCGGAACCTCTATTTCTGCAAAGGGTTCACTCTGCTTCTTCTCTTCCACTTTTTCATACTCAGCCTGCAACTTTTCTTGCACGCTGCGATTGATTTCCTCCACTTCTTCTTGATTGATAATGCCTTTATTTTGTAATTGATTAGAATACAACGCTCTTACAGTTGGATGCTTCACAATTTTTCTGTATACCTGTGGCTGGGTGACCGCTGGATCGTCCATTTCATTGTGGCCAAATCGACGGTATCCAACTAAATCAATCAAGAAGTCTTTTTGGAACCGATTCCGATATTGATAGGCAAGTCGAACTGCTGCAAGACAGGCTTCAGGATCGTCCGCATTAACATGAATAATCGGAATCTCAAATCCTTTCGCCAAGTCACTTGAATATCTCGTCGAACGAGAATCGTGGCTATCTGTCGTAAAGCCGACCATGTTGTTGGCAATGATATGAATGGTTCCGCCTGTTCGATATCCTTTTAACCCACTTAAATTTAAGGTCTCCGCTACAATTCCCTGACCTGGAAAGGCTGCATCGCCATGAACTAAAATCGCAAACGCCCTATTTACATCCTGCTTAGGGTAACCAGCATTCTTTCGTTCTTCTTGGGCGGCTCTTGCAAACCCTTCGACGACTGGATCGACAAACTCCAGATGACTCGGATTATTGGCTAAGGTAATTCGTGTGCGCAACTTACCGGAGCCATCCATGAATCGATTGCGTCCTAAATGGTATTTCACATCTCCAGTCCAGCCCTCACTAATGTCAACTAAATCTTCTGACGGTCCCTGTTGTTTGGCTGATGAATGTTGAAATTCAGAGAACATCTTGCTGTATGGTTTGTTCAATACATGTGCAAGGACACTTAAACGGCCGCGATGCGCCATTCCAATTACGACATTACGTGCCCCATTCCCGACACCTTCGTGTACCGCTTCATTCAGCATAGGAACAAGCATGTCAACACCTTCAATGGAAAATCGCTTTTGACCCACGAAGGTTTTATGCAAAAATTGTTCGAATCCTTCAACCTCTGTTAAAGACTGCAACAAATTCGCTTGTTCTTCTTTAGATAAGGAGCGATGCAATGAACCAGTCTCTACCATTTGAGTGAGCCATACTCGTTCATCCATCTGTTGAACATGATTAAATTCATAAGCTAGTGTGGAGGTATAAACACTCTTTAAACGGTTCATAGCATCCCATGCGGTTTGAATGCCTTCCGGTGCCTCTTCCCAAACAAGATTAGCTGGTATCGCTTTCAATTTTTTTTCACTTACCCCATGTTTTTCTGGTTTAAACAACTCTTGATTCTGTAGATTTACTTCTAATGGGTTCAGGTTTGCCGCTAAATGACCATTTAAACGTATTTCATCAAGGAGTTTTACCACTTTTAGTACTTTTTGTATATTTACGAATTGATTAGATTCGATAGATTCTTTATTAATCGTCTCTTCGTTGTCTCTTAACTCAAAAGACAGAGGTGAGCCCCATTTAATAAATAATTCTTTTAATTTTGGATCAATGGAGTCTTCCCCGTTCGTATATCGTTCATATTGTTCGATTACATAGCCAAGGTTTGGGCCATTGAATTTTCTCCACGGATTTTGTTGGTTTACTTCCATTCACAATTCCCCCATTGTTGTGTTACTTTATATGTCTCGTTTCGGATTATTTAGTGAACTTATAATTAATTGCTTATGGTTAAGGATAATGTAATAATTGAAATAAATAAAATGCTAAATTATTATATTAATCTATAAAAAATTTTTATATCAGATAGTTAGGTGGAACAATGGATTACCGTGACTGGGAAATACTAAAGGTACTATATCAACAAAAAAATCTTACAAAAACAGCCCGCCTCTTATTTCTTACTCAGCCAGCATTAACAACTCGCTTAAAGCATATGCAGGAAGAATTAGGCGTTAAAATCGTAACGCGTGAAAGCAGGGGAGTGCATTTTACCCCACAAGGAGAATATCTTGTCCATTGTGCAGAAGAGGCTCTTGCTCATTATGAAAAGATAAAAGAAAATGTCCAAAATATGAGTAACAACGAAAGTGATGAAGTGGTAGGTACGCTGAAATTAGGGGTATCTAATTTTTTCGCGAATTATGAACTTCCATATGTCTTGAAACTATTTAAAGAGCAATATCCTCATGTGGAATTCAAAGTAACAACGGGATGGAGCAGAGACGTAACACAACTTATACATAATAAGGATGTACATATCAGCTTTGTCCGTGGAGATTATGGTTGGCGGGGTTTATCGAAATATCAGTTATTTGAGGAGACCATCTGCATTGCTTCAAAAAAAGAGTTTGAAATGGAAGAGCTCCCTCGACTTCCTAGAATCCAATATAAAGGGGATTACTTATTAAGATCAGTCATTGACCATTGGTGGGCCGAAAATTTTGCGCAAGCCCCCTTTATCAGTATAGAAGTGGACCAAGTAGATCCATGTAAGGAAATGGTTAGCAATGGTTTAGGCTACGGCATTTTGTCAAGTAGAGTCCTTACTGGAAAAGAAGACTTATTTAAAATCAACTTAGCAGATCAAGAAGGAAATCCAATTTTGCGAAGAACGTGGATGTATTACCATGAAGAATCGCTGGAATGGAATGTGGTGAAGGCGTTCGTTCATTTTATTAAGAATTTTGATTGGAAAGATAATTAAATAGAACTAATTAGAATTATTTTTGTTATATCTGTAAAAATAAAGGCCTGCCAAAAAAGGCAGACCTTCATTTTATAAATCATCTATTACAATATACGCAGCTTTCACAGGACCATGTACACCAACGACAAGATTTAATTCAATGTCGGCTGAATTACTTGGTCCGGTGATGAAATTAATACAGCTAGCCACATGTCCCGTATTTTGATAAATCTCCCGCATTTTCTGTGCCGCTTGTGTCATTCTTGGCACTAATGTACTTTTTGGAATAAGAGCAATATAGGTGGCTGGTAGAAAGCTTACCGTTCTTCCTTTATTCTCATCACTAAAAAGGACAACTGTACCTGATTCAGCCAGGGTTATTTCACTGATCGTAATTCCCACATTCGCCTTTTCAGCGATTGCGATATTTTCTTCTCCTATTGAATAATCCCATTCAGAAACTTGAATACCTTGATTGGGCCAATCATGCTTAAATAAAGAGTCAAGTCCCCAGTTCGAAAAGCGCTCATCCTTCCAAGTAACAATTGTGCCTCCACCAAAAGTTGTGACTACTTGATTAAGTTTCTTTGGTAAACCCATACGATTGGTAGTGTAAAAACTAGTATGAATTCTTTTGCATTGTTCTCTTAATACCTCTAGTAACTCATCCGGTGTTGCATCTCTCAACACCTCATCTTGAGGACGGAATTTCCAAGTTGGCCTTTCTAAAGGTGAGGAAATGCGTGGCCGATTAAGACGACTTGCCAGCTGATTAAGAAACTTTTCGCGATTTTGTATCGTTCCAGACATCATTTTTTGTCTCCTTTCGCGCGGTTCTTAAACCAATCTCTAAATCTCTCTTTATTCGGTGCTGGAAATTCTCGAATATCTGTCCAAGCCTTTAATGGACCAGGGCCTTTGGAAATTTTATCCCCTACTGTGAATGGATTCATCGCGGCAGGGGCAATCTTCGATCCTAATTTATATATTGTTGGGGATGCTGCTCCTAATCCAAACGCCTTCATCGCCAATTTTTCGGAAATAGGTGCTTTTCCTTCTTTTTCAACAATGACTTCCCGGTGCTTATGGAGCAGGTTATGCAATGGAATTTTCACAGGGCATACCTCTGTACAGGCTCCGCAAAGTGTAGAAGCATAGGGGAGTTCCTTATATTCTTCATATCCACCGAATAGTGGTGAAAGGACAGCCCCTATCGGTCCAGAATAGATGGATCCGTAGGAATGACCACCTACATGGCGATAAACAGGGCAAACATTGACACATGCCGCACAGCGAATACATTGCAATACAGACTGAAATTCTCCCCCAAGAATATTAGAGCGGCCATTATCAATTATCACAAGGTGAAATTCATCTGGACCGTCGACATCCAATTCTTCTTTCGGGCCTGTTAAGACAGTAATATAGCTTGTTAATTTTTGTCCAACTGCACTTCTTGTTAAAAGTGAAACAAGAACTTCCATCTCTTCAAAGGTTGGGACAATTCTTTCCATCCCCATTACAGTAATTTGCGTTTTCGGTAAGGCTGTTACCAAGTCGGCATTGCCTTCGTTGGTCACTAAACTAAATGAGCCGGTTTCCGCTACGGCAAAATTACAGCCAGTAATGCCAATATCTGCGGACAGGTACTCCTGGCGCAGCGTTTCTCGGGCATGCCAAGCTAATTCCTCTGGCTTTGATGTCTTCGTATAACCAATTTTTTCAGTAAATACGTCTTTGATTTGCTCTTTGTTTTTATGTAACGCTGGTACAACGATATGGGATGGGGGATCATGGCCATCCAGTTGAAGGATGTATTCACCTAGGTCTGTTTCAATTACTTCACAGCCTTCTTGTTCCAACGCAGCATTTAAGCTAATTTCTTCCGTAACCATTGACTTAGATTTTACTATTTTTTTCGCGTTCTTCTGCCTGACAATTCCCCGAATATACTCATTCGCTTCTTCTTTTGTCTGTGCAAAATAGACATGACCGCCTCGTTTTGCTACGTTCTCACTTAATTGTTCTAGATAATAATCTAGGTGGTCAAGAACATGCTGGCGGATTTCTTCCCCATGGGAGCGCCAATCTTCCCAGTTGCCCAACTCCTCGGTGACAATGCGTCTTTTTACTCCCATTCCATCCTGGGCACCTGAAACTGCACCACGCATAAAGTTGTCATGAATTCCTTTATCGACACGTTCCTTAAATTGTTCGCTGCCAATTTTCATTGCCATGCCAGTACCTCCATTCTCCTAAAATGAATCCCTATTGAACGCTATTTAATACCTCAGCAATATGAAGAACTTTAATTGGTTTTCCTTTTCTCTCAATCCGTCCACCGATATTCATGAGACAGCCTGCATCCGCACCAATTAAGTAATCGGCTCCTGTTTCCTCCACATGGCAAACCTTTTCATCGACCATTTGCTCTGATATTTGCGACATTTTTACAGAAAAAGTACCGCCAAATCCGCAGCATTGTTCCTTACCTGGTAATTCCGTAAATGTTAACCCTTTTACATTTTTCAAGAGGATCATAGGAGCTTCCTTTACTCCTAGCAATCTAGTCATATGACAGGATGTATGGTAGGTAACATTCCCATTAAACGTTGCCCCGACATCTTCCACTTTTAAAACCTCGACAATAAATTGTGTAAGTTCATACGTTTTTTCCGCTAGGTTGATTGCTTTAGGCTCCCAAACAGGATCACCTTTAAAAACATGTGGGTATTCGTGAAACATTAAGGCACACGAACCAGATGGGGACACCACGTATTCAGCATCCTGAAATGTATCAATCATTCGTTTCATTGCTTCTTTTGATTCTTTTGTATAGCCACTGTTATATGCAGGTTGACCACAGCAAACTTGTGATTCTGGAAAGTCGATTTCACAACCAAGTCTTTCAAGCAACTCAACGGTCGCCTTTCCTACATTGCTTTGGAACATATCTACAAGACATGTTGCAAATAAGTTCACCTTCATTCCTACTTCATCTCCCCTACATAAAATGAACAGACATATAATGTAATTATATTCCTGTAGGACAACTATTAAAAACAAAAAAATCCTAACACAAAATGTTAGGATTTTAGATATCAATTAGGTAGGGTGTTAACAACATGGTAATGAGTTTTTTATTTCTCCTTGGTTGGTTGTTCCACAACAAGATGTGCTATCCTCAGAAGTTCCGCAACAAGATTCCTCCTGAGTGTCCTCCACCTCTTTAATTTCTACACCACAACAGTCTGAAGACTTAGAAGCATTACCAGTTAACTTTTTAATAAAATTCATTTTATCCAGCTCCTTTATATTTAATGATACCAATAAATCAACTTTATTTGATTTATACTCTTAGTATATTAGCTATTATTTCCAATTACAACCCCTTAATCAATTTTTTTTGATAAATTTGTTGACACAAGAAAATATTGGATATAATATAATGACATCAAGAATATTTGATTTAAGGAGTAGGTGAAAAAAAATGGCAGAAGAATTTCAATTACAAGACATATCATTGGAAAGAGTATTTGAAGAATATGAGTTAAAATTTAAAGCAATTGCTGATAAAAAGAGACTACAGATCATGAATATTTTAACTCAAAAAGGCGCTATGTGCGTGTGCGATCTTGCTCCATTGATTGATATGGCTCAATCAAAATTGTCTTATCATTTAAAAATCTTATTAGAGGCAAATATTATAACAAAAGAGACACGGGGAACCTGGAGTTATTACGAATTAAATCAAGAGGAACTTAATCATTTGTTGTCTTCCGAGCTTTGTTGCCTATTTAAACCGACCTGCTGTTAAAATTTTTTAAATTATTCATCAATTTTTTTTGATTAATATATCAATATAATTTGATTAACAGGAGGAACTCACATGTTTAATGAGTATTCAGTATTTCAAATGATGAAATTACGCCAGGAAGAAACAGAAAAAAATGCAAGAGATGCATGGAAGAATTATGTTGAAATGGCCGACGAAAACCATGCTAAAGAAAGAACCTTTCAAGTAAAACCATCGGTTAACCAATGCTGCCCGTGTACGTGCGCTTAAAAAAAGATTTTGTTTGAACGAAACATCAACTTTATTTGATTAATAATTTATATTAGGAGGAATTAATTATGTATCTTTACAACTATGGAGTATTAGTTAAGGCAAAACAAATAGAAATGGAGAAGAAATCAATGGATGCCTGGAAGTTTGTTGGCATTAAACATGTATCCCTTTTTCAAAAGATAGCTAGTAAATTTTTTACCAAAAATATCAAAACAGAACAAACTCCTGCAAATTATTGTGTTTGCAGCGAGTGTTAGGGGGAATTGATCATGTGGTTAGACACGCTTAAAAGTTTTCTATCTATTGCACTTGAGTTAACGGTCCTGTTTATTGTTATATCATTTTTCATTAGTCTTCTTCAGGGATATATCCCTTACGAGAAGATTGAAAAGAAGTTAGCTGGAAAAAACAAACTAATCGCCTCCTTTGCTGCCATTGTCTTTGCGTTTATCACACCCTTTTGTTCCTGTTCCACAATTCCAGTCGTGGTAAATATGTTAAAAAAGAAAATGCCATTTGGGATTGTAATGATTTTTCTATTTGCCTCCCCTGTCCTTGACCCTACGATTTTAACTATAATGGGTGTGGCTCTTGGGTGGAAAGTGACTGCTATCTACACACTTTTAACCACAGTCTTTTCAATCATCATTGGCTTTACTCTTGAGAAATTAGGATTCGAAAAGTCAGTAAAAAATGTTGTAATGACCGGTTATCAAGAACAGCATCAAAAATTTAATATTAAATTAGCTTTAATGGAAACCCTTAATTTAATGAAAAGTGTTTACCCCTATTTATTAATCGGTGCCGCAATTGGAGCAGTAATTCACGGGTTAGTTCCAACAGAATGGATTTCAAGTGTGTTTGGCCGAGACCATTGGTGGCTAATACCTATCGCAGCCATTATAGGGATTCCTTTATATATTCGTCTTTCCAGTATGATTCCGATTTCACAAATGCTTATTGCTAAAGGAATGGCATTAGGACCAGTGATGGCCATGATCATCAGTTCAGCAGGTGCTAGTCTGCCAGAAGTGATTCTTTTAAAATCAATCTTTAAAAAGCAATTAGTCGTTACATTTGTTTTATCTGTTGTGGTCATGTCCACCATTTCGGGTTTTATTTTCTACCTAATCTAAATAGAAAGAGGGAACTAGTTTTTAATATCTAGCTCCCTCTTTATTTTTCCCTAACAGCAATCACTTTCATTTCCTAAAAGGACAAGTCCATTGACTTCTTGATTGAAATCAAGTGTCAGGTCGTTTGTATAAGGCTCAATCTCGGTTTCTATTGCCACCGCGATTTCGTTTATGGTTACTACCATATCATTTTTCTCCGGCTCATCCAGAGCCAGTCCCACTTGTGGGCCTCCTCAGCCAAAGCCTGCAAAATAGACACGAATGTTTTTAGCCGCGTGTTCTTGGAACAACTGCTTTAAAATATCACGCGCTTGATCTGTTATCTTCACTTGTCCATCACCTTTCAAAAAATTCTCATACTAATCTTACTAGCTTTTTCTTATTTAGAAAACAAAAAAAGCTTTTTTAGCTGTTCATATCCTTTATTCTCTTCACTCATTAAAGAAACAATCGCACATTTTTCAGCCAATTCCGTGGTCACCTTTTGTATCCATCCCTCTTCAGCTTGTGCTCTGCCCTTTAAAACAGGGTCCTTGGTTTCAGTAGCGTATAGACTTTGGTTAATGACCCACCATTTTGGTACGATGTCCGCACGCTTTAAATCATCCTGTAATCGACTAGCCTCTAGAACAGGCGTTGCTTCAGCCAGTGTGACAATAACTACGCTTGTTTCTTCAGGGTTTCTTAAACGTGGCAATAGCGTTTTCACACTTTCAGGAATTTCCCCTGTAGAACGAGCCAATTCTTTATGATACGACTGGGCTGCATCTAAAAGGAGTAAGGTGTGACCTGTCGGTGCGGTATCAATGACCACGATTTCTTCTTGTGCTCTTGCCACAACCTCTGCAAACGCACGAAACACTGCTATTTCTTCCGTACAAGGTGAGTTTAAATCCTCCTTAATGTAGGCAATTGCTTCTTCATCAAGTTCATTGCTTACTTTCGATAAAACTTCCTTTTTGTAAGCCTCAACTTCTGCAGTTGGATTGATTCGGCTAATCGTTAATTGATCATTCAATTGGCTATTCTGAAAAACAAACTCTAAATGGGCTGCTGGGTCAGTTGTGGTTAGATGCACGTTGTGTCCTTTTTCTACTAATCCAACTGCAATGGCAGATGCCAAGGTGGTCTTACCAACACCACCTTTACCCATTGTAAAAATCACTCTAGTATTATTCTCCGAAAAATCTTCAATCAGGTTATTTAAGCAAGGTAATACTATTGGCTGGCTCATACCTTCTGATTGTGTAGCGGGCAGAGTATATTGCTTAAATAAATAACGAAGGTTTTTAACACCCGTTAATGAATAAGAAACAAATGGCAACGAATAGGTGACAACTTGCTTTAGATTCTTTGGCATTTGTTTAATCGCCTTTCGTTGACGTTCATAAAAAGAAGCAGAAATTTTATCATCGGGTAGATAAGAGTTGAGTAATCCATTTATTATAAGAGCTTGGTTTGTAATCCCAATTTCCTTTAATTCATTTGAAGCACGTTTGGCTTCAAGTAATGATGATTCATCCGGTCTCGCTACCAGAATAAGGGTTGTCTTAGTCGCGTCAGCAATGGCGCCCATTGTTAGTGAATACATTTGCTTCTTATCTGCCAGCCCAGCTAACGGTCCTAAACAGGAAGCACCATGTGTGTTTTCTTCTAAAAAGCCACTCCATGCAGTTGGGAGCTGGAGAAGACGAAGTGTATGACCCGTTGGTGCTGTATCAAAGATGATATTCTCATAGGCATCAACAATTGTAGGGTCAGCAAGCAAGTTAGTAAATTCATCAAATGCCGCAATTTCTACTGTACACGCTCCAGATAATTGTTCCTCCATCGTTGCCACTACTGAATCAGGAAGTTTGCCTCGATAGGGTCCGATGGTTTTTTCACGGTAAGCTCTTGCCGCCTCTTCTGGGTCTAGGTTACAAGCAAATAAATTAGGAACGTTTGGGATTGATTTCGGAGTATTTGTTAGAGCGACTTCCAATACATCTTGTAAATTTGAAGCTGGGTCAGTACTTACAAGCAAAACCTTTTTCCCTTCGTCCGCTAATGTAACCGCGGTTGCACAAGCAGTTGATGTTTTACCTACACCACCTTTACCTGTGAAAAATAAAAACTTGGTGTTTACGATCATTTTCGGATTGAAAGATTGAAACATAGTTTTCACTGCTTTCTTATTTGGTTGATTTTAAATCTATTTTAAGACGGACTTTTGGCTTTTCGGTAAGCTCCTCTGCTTTTAGGCCAAACCATTCTGCTAATTCCTCGTTGGACGGATAGACTCCTATCTTAGCAATGCTTCCATCAAAGATAGTGACAGGAAGTGAGTCAGGTCCCTTTTCATGCAGGACTTTATTTACTTCTTTATTTTCAACAAATTTGGCAGGTTCCGTTCCAAGATTATAGCGTTTAATATCAAATCCTTTTTTCTCCAATACAAAGATAGATGTTGCTACTCTTGTTAACTCAGGATCTACGCTAGGCCCACACACACCTGTGGGGCAGCATAATGCTGGGTCAAAGATTTCTACTTTACTCATAAAAAAACCTCCATAAAAATATAGCCAAGAGTATTTATACTCTTGGCTATGAAATTTTTTCTTACTCTCCGGTTTCAGCAAAACGTTTAATACGGTCCCCGATTTCATCACGGACACGTTGGAAGAATGCCCATTTTTCTTCCTCGGTTCCTTCTGCTTTAGCTGGGTCATCAAAGCCCCAGTGAACACGTTTTACATGTGGAGGAGTAACAGGACAGTGGTCTGCAGCATGACCGCACAATGTAACAACTAAGTCAGCGTTATTCAATATAGTAGGATCAATTACATCAGATGTTTGTTTAGAGATGTCAATGTCAGCTTCCTTCATTGCTTTTACTGCGTTAGGGTTTAAGCCATGTGCCTCAAGACCAGCACTTTTAACCTCCCACTCACTGCTCAAATGTTTCTTAGCCCAACCCTCTGCCATTTGGCTGCGGCAAGAATTTCCTGTACATAAGAAATAAATTGTTTTTTTGTTTTCCATGTTGTTTTCCACCTTTATTATTAGTTTTAGGCTGCATTTTCTTTGAAATATTTTCGCTTAAACCATAAAGCCACGTTGACTAACGCAATCATGACAGGTACTTCTACTAGTGGTCCAATTACAGCTGCAAAGGCAGCACCTGAATGAATCCCAAATACACCAACAGCAACTGCAATTGCTAACTCAAAGTTATTACTTCCAGCTGTAAATGCAAGGGTTGTCGTTACGGGATAGTTTGCTCCAATTTTCTTCCCCATAAAAAAGGAAACAAAGAACATGATTACAAAGTATATTAATAACGGAATAGCGATACGGACCACATCTAATGGCAAGCTAACAATCGCGTCCCCTTTTAATGAGAACATAAGGATGATCGTAAATAGCAATGCAATCAAAGTAATAGGACTAATTTTTGGAATAAATACCTTTTCATACCATTGTCTGCCTTTTACTCTTACCATTGTAAAGCGTGTAATCATTCCAGCGATAAATGGAATTCCTAAATAAATGAATACTGATTTCGCTACCTCAAGCATTGTAATATTGACAACTGCTCCTTGGATTCCGATCCATTCTGGGATAATGGTCACAAACACATAGGCATACACGGAAAAGAATAGCATTTGGAAGATCGAATTGAATGCGACTAATCCAGCAGCATATTCGGTATCTCCTTTTGCTAGGTCATTCCAAACAATAACCATAGCAATACAACGGGCTAAACCAATCATAATAAGGCCAACCATGTACTCTGGTTTATCAGGAAGAAAGATAATAGCTAATAAAAACATAAGGATTGGCCCAATGATCCAGTTTTGTACCAGGGACAATGCGAGGACTTTGACATCTTTAAAAACTCGCCCAATTTCCTCATACCGAACTTTTGCTAACGGAGGGTACATCATTAAAATTAAACCAATGGCAAGTGGAATGGATGTAGTTCCTACCTGTAAACTGTTCATACTATCTACAAAGCCTGGAAAGACAAATCCTAATCCAATCCCTATGGCCATGGCTAGAAAAATCCATAGTGTGAGGTAACGGTCTAGAAAAGATAGACGTTTTTTCTCCAAATTATTCATTTTTTTCACTCCCTATTAATTACAATTAACACCCACATCGAAGCGTAGGATTGCTTTTTTCGATTTGTTTAATTTTCTCTGTCTGGTCTGGTATATGTTCTAAAATGTTTTCAATTAGTCCATATAGCTCACTTTGCTGGTTCAAGGAATAATAAATCCACTGCCCTCTTCGTTCTTCCTTTACCATGCTAGCATCCTTTAATTTACGAAGATGCTGACTGATGGATGGCTGGCTCATATCAAATACTTCTAGGAATTCACAGACGCAGCACTCACGTTGTTTTAAGATAGCAATGATAGATAAACGTGTTTTATCACCTAATAATTTCAAGACGTTCGCCGCACGATCCAAATCAACCTTTGATTTCAGCATTAATAACACCTCCTAGATATAATTAAATAATAATTTACTTATATTATTGTTAGGTATAGTGTTTAAATTTTCTGTTAAACTCTAGAGACCTATACATTTCATTAAGAAATCGACATATAACTATTTGCTTATATATTAAAACAACTCACAAATGAATTCAAGAACTTTAATGTAAAGTTCTTTTAAAATAAATACTTCTTCCTATTCTGTCAGAAGTTACCTTGCCTTTTGACAGTGTTTCTGTTTTTTCCTCTTACTCTGCCAGAAGTTGCTTTGCCTTCTGACAATGTTTCTGTTTTTCCTCTTACTCTGTCAGAAGTTGCTTTGCCTTCTGACAATGTTTCTGTTTTTTCCTCTTACTCTGTCAGAAGTTGCTTTGCCTTCTGACAATGTTTCTGTTTTTTCCTCTTACTCTGTCAGAAGTTGCCTTGACTTTTGACAGTGTTTCTGTTTTTTCCCCTTACACTGTCAGAAGTTGCTTTGTCTTCTGACAATGTTTCT
>NZ_JBCNAC010000001.1:0-40463 GCF_050477885.1 Neobacillus rhizosphaerae | reverse complement strand
TCCACATGGCTGTAATTTCCGGATTTTCTCCTTCAAAAATAATGGGAACTCTTTTCATGATACCAACTATGTTAAATGCCTCTTTTTGTTCCATTCGGTAATTCATTTCATATCCTCCTCTAATGGATAATTGAAAGGTCATTAGTGGATAGGCTTTTAATTGCTGGCCATTGTTTCTTGCCTCTGACGGCGTTACCCCATGTAAAATTTGAAAAGCTCTAGTAAACGAGTCCGGCGAGCTGTATCCATATTTCATCGCCACATCAATTATTTTTATATGACTATTTATAAGCTCCAATGCGGCCAAGCTAAGTCGTCTACGACGGATGTATTCTGATAATGTAATACCTGCAAGAAAAGAAAACATTCTTTTAAAATGATATTCCGAACAATGAGCGATTCTTGCCACCACTTTGAAGTCTATTTCGTTAGTGAGGTTATCCTCGATATACCTCATTGCATCATTCATGTTCTTTAGCGAATCCATTAAATGACCTCCTTTCATCAATAGAATAACAGGATTTGAATGTGACCAACCGACATTATGTGCACCATTTTGTCGGTATGTTCCTAGCTTTAACTTTTAACACAAGGATAACTTTTCATTTAAAAATCCTTTCATATATTCCTTCAATTCCTCTTTTACTTCTTCCACTGATTCATCAAGTAGTTCACCGATAATCTTGCTTCCTGGTATGTTTTTTGAAATCGGCACTCCTAAGAGAGTGCGTTCACATTCCCAAATTTTTATTATATGTAAGTCAATAAGTTCACCATTTTTGTCAGTTTGATCTGATACTCCAATTGCAACTGAGGAACTATACCTTGGCTTAAAAGAGTCGTCGCCTTCTTTATCGAAATCAGCATCTAATTCTAAGTTGTTCTTTGCAAAAACAGATTTATTTACTGTTAAAAATTTTTCTGTATTTTCTTTTAATTCCGCTTCAGTATTCTTAATCTTTATCTTTAGGTCTTCTGTAATATCCTTTTGTTGATATTTCAAATCAAAATCACTTCTCTTTTAATTAGGATAATTAGTGTGTAAAGATAAATCATCTTCCCATAAGCCAGTACCCCAAGCTCCATTACTAATAATCCTGCAGTTCGATGTTGCGTATTTATTTCAACAAAAATAAGCTTTAATCCTTCTTGGATCAACGCCCCCGTTCGTGCAATAAAATATGGATCGTGGCAGCAGCCATCCAAGTCTTTTATCTTGCACCCATTAGTTCAATCAGCTATGGACTTTTTCTATCGAGCCACTTTAGTACAAGACGACATTTAGGACGATTGTACCTTTATTATTTACTGATTTATAACAGAAACTCCAAGCCATCCAACCAGTAAAAAATTGGGAGATACCAACAAGACGGTTAACCATATAAACTTCTTAGACAGGGCAACCGCTGACCCAACAAAAAAAAGTGGAAATACTAAACCCCATACTAAAAAACGGGGTGTAGCGGCAAGATAAAGTGATAAAGGTAATATAAGTATTGATGATATTACAAGAAAATTAGGTTTTTTTAAGCTAATAGCAAAAATTGAGACCAAAAGAGAAGCAAGCATAAAAGGCCAAAATAATAGTTGCATATAGTTCCTCCAATTTTCCCAAACGAAATATTAATCTTCTTCCAATTATATTCCATCCCCATTCAATATTTATCTGATTTTCTCCGCCAACTCTAAAATAATTCCCTCTGGACCACGAACGTAGCATAACTTATAACTTTCTTCATATTGCTCTATCTCACTAAAGATTTCCGTGCCCTTCTTTTTCAATTTTGCAACAATCGCTTCAAGATCTTCAACAGCAAAGCAAATATGTCGAATACCCAGCGTATTTGCAAAAGGTTGCTGAATACCTTCTTCATCTGACGGCGTATAAAATTTAACTAGCTCTATCCATGCCTGACCATCTGGCATCCCCATTCCTACACATGCCGTTTTAACACCATTAAGCCCAACTATTCTGTCCAACTGTTCTCCATCCAATTCCCATTCCGCTTGCACTTCAAGTCCTAAATCAACAAAAAACGCTTTAGCCTCTGAAAGATCATTTACGTTAATACTCACATGATCTATTCTATTGATCTTCATATCTCATACCTCCTATATCCTGTTATTTTCAATACCTGTATTTAGTGTAAGGTTTGTTTGAATTTCTAATTCGCTTAAAACAGAAATTATCCTTCTTCAACAAACCAGCCCCGTTAGCGTAAGTACATCTTTTCACAAACTTTATTTACTTAACATATATATCTAGCAATAACGTCTAGTCTATGCATTTTTTTAGTCAATTTGTATATCAAATTATGGTTGTGATTGTAGGGGTACAACAGCCATTGTACCCCTACAATTTGAGGTGCATTTTCCCATACAAATTTTTATGAAATTTCCGCACAAATAGCTTTACACCAATAAAAAATGAGTGTCAATTTCATATGCAAATTGACACTCATTATCTTACATTTTTAATGTTTGTGATAGGAAACGGAACCTGTTACTTGAGAACTTTCTTCTTTTCCAACAGTTCTCAAGAGCCAATAAAATTTT
Organism: Neobacillus rhizosphaerae; assembly: GCF_050477885.1. Lineage (GTDB taxonomy): Bacteria > Bacillota > Bacilli > Bacillales > Cytobacillaceae > Neobacillus > Neobacillus rhizosphaerae_A. The sequence continues at coordinate 37,907 of NZ_JBCNAC010000001.1, read as the reverse complement.
TAAAAGTTCAAGTTTACTAACATCTTAAAATCCTCAATAAACTCTTCTACCTGGTCCTCTTGTGTTGCCCAAGAAGTAACAAGGCGAATGGCTGAATGCTTCTCATCGACCTTCTCCCACACATGAAAAGCATACTTCTTTTCTAATTCGGCAATGACTGAATTCGGGAGAATCGGGAAAATTTGATTCGATGGAGAATGGATTAAAAACGGAATATCCGCCTTGCTTATTTCGTCTCTAAGTCTACCTGCCAGCTTATTTGCATGCATAGCCAAGTCAAAAAACAGATTATCCCGGAATAGCTCAAGGAACTGAATACCCATTACTCTTCCTTTAGCAAGAAGCGCCCCTTTTTGCTTAATATGATAGCGGAAATCCGCTTTGAGAGAATCGCGGCAAATGACTAGCGCCTCTCCTATAAGAGCACCGTTCTTAGTTCCGCCAATATAAAAAGCATCAACAAGTTCAGGGAGATCACTCAATTTCAAGTCATTTTCATCAGAGCATAGCGCAGAACCAAGTCTCGCACCATCCATATATAAAATGAGATTGTTCTCATGACAGAAATCTCGTAGCTGCTCGAGTTCCGTTTTTGTATAAATAGATCCTATTTCAGTGGAATTCGATATGTAAACCAGCTTCGGCTTTACCATGTGCTCATCTGGATGACCTTCAAGTACAGCCTTCACATGGGTGGGATTCAGTTTTCCATCTACACCATCAATGGAAATGATTTTATGTCCAGTTGCTTCAATAGCACCCGTTTCATGCCCTAAAATATGTCCGGAACTAACGGCCATTGCCGCCTCGTGTGGTCTTAAGAATGCAGAAATAGCGGTTAGATTTGTTTGTGTCCCGCCTGAAAGTAGGTGGATATCCACATCCGTCCGTCCCAATTTTTCCTTTAATAACTCTATCGCTTGTTGGGTGAATTGATCTTCCCCATAGCCATCTGCTTGGACAAGGTTGGATTCAAGTAATGCGTTCAGGATTCTAGGATGTGCGCCTTCGCTGTAGTCGTTCTTAAAGCTGTACATATCGTTGCCTCCGTCTAATTTCATGAATTGTTACTATATTTCTATCGTACCATAACTATCTACTATTCCCTACAATATTGCCACGCTCTTTTTCGGTGTAAAATTACACATTTCTCTAGAGATTCACGATTTATCAGCGGATTTTAGTCTTTTATCAGCGAATATTAAAATATATCAGCGAATCTCAGTTTTTATCAGCGAATTTATGATTTTATCAGCGAATCAATAATAAGGACTAGATCAATGAGACGCCATTTTCTTACCGAATATCTCGAAATCATATTATTTTATTCGCTTCCCACTCTTCTCGTAAAAGTCCCATCCTAATAGAATCATAGTATGTTCCATTATAGTATCGGACCTTCCTAATCCTCGCTTCCAAGGTCATCCCAAGCTTTTCCCCCACCTTAATCATTCGTTTATTTCCTGACCAGGTGGTGTACCCTACCCGTACCAATGGTAAGGTATTAAATAGATGATTGATCAAAAGACGAAGTGCTTGTGTTCCATATCCTCCACTCCAAAATTCCGGTTTATAAATGACGATCCCCATCTCTAGCCAATTAGAAGGTCTATGCTCCCAATAGTACCCTAGTGTGCCGATTAGCTCCCCCGCTACTTCAATAGCCCATCGATTTTCCTGTTCGATATAAGATTCTTTTTCATTTACAAACTCATCATATGGAACATGCTTATGTTCAAAGTAAGGAGCATCCCATTTTTTCCATTCAGGTAATTTCTCGTTATAAATCAACTCCCATAGTTCCGGCAAATCTTTTTCTACAATTGGACGAATAACTAAATCATCTATTTTATAATGCACAGGTCCCTCCGGTTTGATTAATTTCTCTTACTATTTCTACATCTAAATCATTATTCCTTTTTAAAGATGTGACCTACATTATTTTTAAACCTTCAATTTCCAAAGTTTATTTAGGGCAATGTTAATGGATTTTGGTTTTGAATGCCTTTTAATTGGAATATGTATTACTTAGAGTTTTTTGAGTCATTTGTACTACTTCATGCATACATCCTTGTATCTTTGGAGAATTTTGGAAATGTAGGAGGAATTATATGAAAGCTGTCGTTTCTGACCAATACGGTCCACCCGATGTACTTCAATTGCAAGAAGTGGATAAACCTGTTCCCAAAGACAATCAAGTTCTTGTAAAAGTTCATGCAACGTCACTGAATTTTGGTAATCTTGTTCTTTTAAAAGGAGAACCGTTCTTAGCTCGCTTTGCATTCGGACTGACAAAACCGAAATACCGTATACCCGGTGGTGACATTGCAGGTTGTGTGGAAGCAGTCGGCAAGGATGTTACACAATTTAAACCAGGCGATGAAGTGTTAGGTGACTTATCCGGGTGTGGTTGGGGTGGTTTCGCAGAATATGTAGCGGTTCCTGAACATGCATTAGCATTAAAACCTGCTAATCTATCATATGAGGAAGCTGCCGCTGTACCAATGGCGGGGGTTACTGCTCTACAGGGGCTACGGGATAAAGGGAAGATTCAATCTGGCCAAAAGGTGTTAATCAATGGCGCATCTGGTGGTGTAGGGACTTTTGCTGTTCAAATCGCCAAGTCTTTCGGGGCTGAAGTAACGGGTGTGTGTAGTACTAGGAACATAGAGATCTTGCAATCCATTGGGGCAGACGATGTCATTGACTATACTAAAGAAGATGTTACGAAAAAAACGAAGACGTATGACCTGATTGTTGGTGTTAACGGACATCACTCCATTTCAGATTACAAACGGCTGTTAAATCCTAATGGAACTTTTGTTCACGTTGGTGGTTCCGGCTCTCAAATGTTCCAAGCGATGGCTTTAGGACCTTGGATTTCTCTGACTGAAAAAAAGAAAATGGGTACCTTTTTACAAAGAGCGAACCAAAAGGACCTGATTCTTATGAAAGAACTAATTGAAGACGGCAAAGTAAAGCCTGTGATTGATCGAAGGTACAAATTAAGTGAAGTGAAAGAAGCCTTCAGCTATTTTGCAGAAGGCCATGCGCAAGGGAAAGTGGTCATTTCTGTATAAAATGAAAAAGATGCCTCATTTCAATTCGAATGAGGCACCTTTCTTAGTATTCCAGCTTTTTATGTTTCCATTTATACAAGAGAGTAGCTAGCAGGTTTGCGCCTATAAACAGAATATTTCCTTGTGCATTATAATGCAGCTCCTGATTTTCGAAACTCATTTTATCATAATATTCTGCTTGGCTGAGACCAATTTCCTTACGTTTCTTATCCTCTTCTTTTAGATGTTTAACGTACTTATATTGAACGGGTAAGAGAATGAGCGATAACAAGAGGTATGCTCCAATAATCCCTAAAGTAGTATATAGACCCATATGAAATTCTCCCCTCTCTATAAGAAAATTTTCCTTAATACATTATACGTCTAAAAAATATATAAGTTTCATTTTATGGAATAATTTAACATTATCTTACAAAAGAAAAACCCTCCATTCAAGGAAGGCCATGTTCATATATTTCTATACCAGCCAATGTGAAGGAACGTGTAATGAAGCTGGTAAATTAGTATCTCGATCACCTTTTGCCGCATTGACTTGTGCTTGGGTCAGGAAAATACTGCCATGTAAATTCGCACCACTTAAGTCTGCATCCCTTAGGTCAGCTCCAATAAAATCAGACATTCTCAAATCAGAATTTCGAAGGTTAGCTGCAATAAGCAATGCTCCTCTAAAATTGCTTCCTCTAAGATCATTTCCGCTTAAATTGGCACCAATCAGACCGATTCCCTTTTTGACCTTACTAGATCGATTCTTGTCTTTCTTCACTTTTGCACGTACAAACTCACTTGTTTGGAGCAATAGATTATTTACCACCGCTCTATGGTTTGGTATATCAAGATTTAATAGTTCGTTTGGACTTAGATGGGTTAATTGTTCAGTATCTTCTATAGCTTGTAGTAATTCGTCATAAATTGGACGAGCTTTTTCATTACCTATTGCCTCGTTTAGATAAAGGAGCATTTCATGGAGTTGCTGCATGACGGGAAATACGTCAAACATTTCCTCGGCTAACTCTGGATTTTCACGCCAATCCTTTCCTATATACGTGAATTGGGATACCTTTTGACCTGCACCAAAGCACTCATATACTGTACACCCTTTAAAACCTTTATCTCTTAAATGACTATGAATTCTGCAACGATAATCTGACTGCAAGTTTTTACAAGGAGTTCCCCCCTCTTTATCAAAGGCAAAGTCTGCAGATTTTGCATAAGGTAAAGCTACGCAACATAATCCAAAACAGCTTTCACAGTCAGCACGTAAATGATTTTGATTTCCCCTTTGTTGTTCGGACAAAACCTTCACTTCCTTTTTACTAGCTAAACAAATTAAAACATTCCTCGTAGTTCATCATCTGTAAATTCCTTATTTGTTTTATCATATTAAAAAATTTTAGGACGTATATCTAAATCCTTAGGAATCTTCTTGTAATGAAAATAAATCTCATTTTTTGATACATTAATAGGATAACTAAATGTATTAGTGTAGTCGACTATTTCTTCAATATGATCAAAAGTCAATTCAGGATTTCTACCCAATACTAAGAATAAAATGCAAAACTACCGATAAAAACCAATAATATCAATTAAAGAAATTTTTTATTCAATGCTCATCCCCCTATACATTGTTAAAGTATTCTACTATTGTTATTAAAAACCTTGTTATAAATAATTGTTTATTAATAAATATAGTTCACCTAGTCCAATATTTAATTGGAATATTTTGTATAGTTTAGTAGAATAGAATTTGGAAGATTAATTAAAAGTGAGGTAACTGCATGAAAATAAAATGGGGTACCGTATTTCTATTTACAACAATAGCAAGCTTAGTATGGGGAGTTAATCAAGAAAAACAAATTTTAGGTCTTGAGGATAAAGTTAATAATTACGATTATGCTATATCAGAAAATCTTCACCTTCAAATGGCAGAAATTGTCCAGAATATTGACAGAAGCGAAGCAATTATCTCGCGTACACTTGAACAAAAGAAAATCAATCAGGATGAATATGACGCATTAAGAGACGGATTATTAGCAATACACTACCATTTTAAAGAAGGGCACAGTTCCTTAATATATAGTGACCCGTGGTTTTCAAAGAGGGAATCTTCTGCTTTAATTTATGATTTGACTGAAGCTTCACTAACATTATGTTCCGATACGGCTGGCATCTCTATTAATAAAGAATTGACAGAAAATGATTTACGAGAATTACACGACGCTCAAACTTACCTTAGACAATGGCAAGAATCTATCCAAAAGGAATTCCCTACAGCAGTAGATTTAATCCAAAATGATAAGTTAAGTGAGTACGTCGAGAGGTTTAGAGACAATGAGCATTGGTATAATGTATTAAAACAAATGCAAAAACCCACCAAGGAATACCAAGCAACAGGTGTAAGACCCGGTTCTTCTTCCTAAAAGGATTCATTTACCTAAACCGTAATAAAAGCGTCTCTGCTCAACGAGCAAAGACGCTCTTTCTATTGACTAATCAAAGGTAGGATTACCTTTGGATGACTGGATTCGCATTTTTCATATAACTAAAAGAATAGTTTGCCATCGTTTGTATATCTTTGTATTTTGATCTTTTGTTTTTTGATTTCATGACCACCGAGATAATTTCCTTGTCTCCCTTTTTTAGATATTCCACTAGTGTATGCTGAGCGGCACTTGTAAATCCAGGTTTACCCGCGACTACGTTAGGCATAGCACCAATATTGACTAAATTCCGGATGATTTTTTCTTGTCTGCTCGTTTTAATGTCCGTGGTTTGTGTCGACATGACTTTGAGTACCATCGGGTGTTTAATCGCTTCTTTTGTAATGATCGCCATATCATAGGGCGTTGTATAATGGTTAGGATGATGCAGACCGTTAGCCGTAACAAAATGGGTGTCTTTGAGATTCCATTGTTGCACTTTTTGGTTCATGAGATTTGCGAAACCTTTCTCACTTCCTGCGACGTTTTCAGCAATAACAACCGCGACGTCATTCGCACTCAGCAATAACAAAGCTTTCATTGCATCCTGTTTCGTCATCCTTTCACCTGCTCGAAGACCCAAACAGAGACATTCTTGATTTGCTGCATGCGGACTAACCGTTAACCATTCTCCATCCTCCATTCTTTCATCTAAAATTGTGGCCGTTAAAACTTTTGTCATACTTGCTGGATACGATTTAGAATGAGCATTTTTGTCGTAAAGAATCTCTCCAGTCTTGGCATCTATGGTGACTCCATACTCACCTTCAATTTGTGGAGTTGGTGGTGAATGTATCTCAACCTCCGCCGAACTGCCCTTCATTATGAGCATTCCATTCAATATCATAAGAACTAATAGTGATGTTGCAACAATTTTCCCGATGTTTGTCATGATGTACCTCCAGTTGAACGAACCTCAATTATTATCCGTTTTATTTTGTTCCAGTTTTAACAGAATTACTACATAAAAAATGGGGACAGTCCCTCACTGCTTTAAAGCGGTGAGGGACTGTCCCCGTTTTAGCGTTTTATTGCGTCAATAATTAGGGATGGGAAGACTAGTTTATCCCTTTGATTTCTTGGATCATATCTTTTTGACCGAAAGATTACTCCTTTTGTTCCTTCCCACTTATTGAAATGAAATTCACCATTTTCATCACTATATTCAAGTAAATGAACTTCAAATCCAGCTGTTTGGAACATTTTCGTTAAGGTTTTATAATTGTGGACAATTTTATGACTCGCAGCGGGATGGTCTAATGGACCAGGTCCCCCAACCTTAACGATGTTTTGATAGTTTTCGTCTGGAAAGAATGCATCTGGGACCGCACAACGAATGTATCCAGATGGCTTTAAAAACCTATAACAAAGCTTTGCCGCTTCTACTCCCTCTTCAAATGTAAGATGTTCCCATACGTGTTCCGCTAAAATAGCGGTTAAAGAAGCTGGACTAAACCGAGTAGTCCATGTTGTTTCATCTAGCAAGTTTAGTTCCTCTTCCTGGGTATGAAGCCAACCTGGATTATTATTATATTCCCCTGCCCCAATCACCAGTTTGATCTCTTTTTGTTTTTCTTCCAAGGGTTCTCCTCCTAAAAAATTCGTTTTCACTATATTCACTTTTAAAATACAAAAAATGTTCACAATCTACAAAATCAATCGTGATTTATGTCACATTTCATTGATTTAAAATCAATTAAACTAAATTTAAGTTAATACTAAGGGGGATTTAAAATGTTAGTAGCTTGGTTAATTACTATTGGTTTATTTTTGATGTGTATCTATGCAACAACGGTTATTATTAATGGACTCAAAGAAAAGGATCAACTTGACATAGCTGAATTGCAATCTCAACTTAAAAAGACAGCGAAGAATAATGATAAAAAAGATATGAAACTAGCAATATAAATGTACAGAAACTAAAAACAACTTCAAATTGGAGTTGTTTTTTTAGTTATTGAAAACTAGCTGATTTCTTGGGTCAAATCGCTGATATTAATTTTCCAAATCATGTGGTCAAAGCCTTCGCCCCAATAATCATTTAACAAGTAATCAGGTTCACCAAATTTCTTCTTCCAGATTTGTTGCGCACGAGCATACCCACTATCTAAGCAAAATTCTTCTATGCCTTTAAGTTGTAATTCGGAATATATGGAATTCAATAACGCTCTTCCTATTCCCATTCCTTGATACTCCGGATGAACAAATACAGTCCCTACTTCGTGGAGCCCGTTAAAAGCATTCTTTGTACATTTACATATGAGGTTGCTAGCCGGACCGTATTCGATAGAGCCCACAATTTTGTCGGAATGCCATGCAATCAAAAAATATCGATTTACACCATTGCTAGCAAAATCACTTAGTAAGTATTTTTTCTTCGTATTAATTTCTGCTTCGATGTCCTCACATTTCTCTCCAATACCTTCTTTAGTAAACGTATCAATTATGACTTTTTCAAAGAGTTGATTTAACTCATTTGTGTCCTCTATTCTGGGCCTTCTTATTTCTATGTTTAACACTTTAAAAGCACTCCTTGTTTCTATTATTAACTTAGATTTCTAGGTGTACCTAAAATTCTCCTCTTTCTATGACTAGTTACCGCTAGTTCTCTTTTTCCTCCTTCACGGGCACTAGTCACACCCACTAGTTACCGTTCTCCTCACTTTCCCTCTTTCACGGGCAACTAGTCCCCACCATTTTTTCACATTAAAAATGCGCCCCTGTATAAAACAGAGACGCACACGTTACTTTTTATAGTTTTTCCCCATTTGTTTCAATAACGTCTTTATACCAAAAGAAGGACTTTTTCTTTTTCCGGGCCAATGTGCCGCTTCCATCATCATGTTTGTCTACATAGATGAATCCATACCGTTTAGAGTACTCACCTGAAGACATGCTCACCATGTCAATACATCCCCAGGTTGTATATCCCATCAGTTCAACTCCATCTTCAATGGATTCACCCATAGCTATAATGTGATCTCGAAGATAATCAATTCGATAGTCATCATTAATCGAGCCATCCTCTTCTACCTTGTCATAGGCTCCTAATCCGTTTTCGACAACGAATAATGGTACTTGGTAGCGATCGTACAATTGGTTTAAGCCTATCCGCAAACCAACAGGGTCGATTTCCCAGCCCCAATCACTTGCCTTTAGGAAAGGATTCTTCACTCCGCCGATAAGATTTCCTTGTGCATTCTCAAGATCTGACTTCTCTTTTTTCTCGGTTCGGGACATATAATAACTAAGTCCAATATAATCGACAGTACCTTCCTTAATTAATTCCAGGTCACCCTCCTGAATATCTAATTCAATATTATGCTCTTTGAAATAGCGCTTAATGAATGTAGGATATTCCCCACGTACCTGAACGTCCGCACAAAAATAGTTGAAAAAGCGTTCTTCTTGAAGGGCATACATGACATTTTCCGGATTGGAATCGTACGAATAAACAGGTGCATATAGAATCATACAACCAATTTGAGCATCTGGAATAATTTTGTGACAAGCCTTAACAGCAATAGCACTGGCAACAAATTGATGATGATATGCCTGGAAGGTTGGCGTGTACTTGTCTTCTTCTTTATGAATAGCGAAACCAAGACCCATGATTGGCATAATTAATCCACTATTAATTTCATTAAATGTCATCCAGTATTTCACTTTGTTCTTATAGCGATTTAAGATCGCATTTACATATCTTTCAAAGAATGTAACAACTTCACGATTTCTCCAGCCGCCGTATTCTTTTACAAGATTTACAGGCATTTCATAATGAGAAATCGTCACTACAGGCTCAATTCCATGTTTATGCAATTCGTCAAAGACACGGTCATAGAATGCCAGACCTTCTTCATTCGCTTCTAGTTCATTACCATTTGGAAAAATTCTTGTCCACGCAATTGACATACGGAACACTTTGAAACCCATTTCTGCAAATAAAGCTATATCTTCCTTGTAACGATGGTAGAAGTCAATTCCTTCATGGTTCGGATAGCTGTATTTCTCGCGGTCGATTTCAAAATTAAAGCCTGGGGATTGTAGAATGTTTAGTCGTTCTTTTCCACCAGGAAGAACATCGGCAATATTTAATCCCTTATTTCCTTCATCAAATCCGCCTTCCATCTGATTGGCAGCCGTTGCTCCTCCCCATAAAAAACCTTTAGGGAATTGATATTTATTCATAAGAGTTACCTCCTGATATTTTTTCCATAATCATTACTATTTGTTAGATGGTTACATTCTATAAATAAGTATAAAAGTATAATAACTACCTTTATCTAGATAGTAAATAAAGGAGGAGTATCTTGTTTTTAATAACGAAATTAGTCATTTGTTTCATAGATGTAACACTGTGTTTTCTTGTGCTAAAATGGAGTATAGATTAATGAAGATTAAGGAGAATTATAAAACATGTTTTCAAATGAGGTAATCGCTTCTTTCAATGAATTAGAAGCTTCTTTATACAATTATATTTGCCAAAACGGTGATAAGGTTGCTTATATGCGTATACGTGAGCTGGCCGATGAAACACATGTATCAACTGCAACCATTTTACGTTTTTGTAGAAAAGTAAATTGTGAGGGTTTTTCCGAATTTAAAGTGAAGTTAAAAATACATTTAGAAGGAAATAAAAAGACTGTTATAAAAAGTGCTCATCATTCAGTCGTAGAGTTTTTTGAGCGGACGCTAAAAGGTGATCTAGAGGGAAAAATTAAACAGGCTGCCAGTCTAGTTAACACAGCAGAAAATGTGATTTTTATCGGAATAGGCAGCTCAGGCATTCTTGCGGAATATGGGGCGAGGTACTTCTCGAGCTTAGGGAAGTTTTCGTTGTATATTAAAGACCCGCATTTTCCGATTCACACCAAGCTCCGCAATGACAGTGTGACCATTGCATTGTCAGTTTCAGGAGAGAATAATTTCACCGTCACACATTTAAATCAATTAAAACAAGAAGGTAGTAAAATTATTAGTATCACAAATAATAGACTCTCAACCATTGCAAAAATCTCGGATATCAATATTCCTTATTTTGTAACTGAAGAATTTGTAGAAGAAGCGAATATTACGACACAAGTACCTGTTGTTTATATTTTGGAGTCTATGGCCCGAGAAATTCATAAACTGAATCAATGATTTATATTTTAATCTAACCAACCGCCACCATATTAATGATAAAAGGATGAAGAGTTATGACAAATAACGTAAAACAGAGAAAAATAATTTTAGATTTAGCAGTTACTTTAGATGGTTTTATTGAAGGAACAAATGGAGAAGTTGATTGGTGCATTATGGACTCTGATATGGGGTTCACTGATTTCTTAAATCAAATTGATACTATTTTATATGGTAGAAAAAGCTACGATTTATGGGGACAATATATTCCAAAATTTGAAGACTCTGATACCGAAAAGGAAATTTGGAAATTGATTCATAGTAAAAAGAAATATGTTTTTTCTAAAACACAAAAAGAGACTGATAATCAAGCAAAATTTATAAATGATAATATTCTTGAAGAAGTAAATCAATTGAAGAAAAAGTCTGGTAAAGACATTTGGCTATATGGTGGAGCAAGTCTCATTACAACTTTTATAAATTTGGGGCTTGTTGATGAATTTAGATTATCTATTCACCCTGTTGTTTTGGGAGAAGGAAAACCATTATTTATTGATTTAAAACAGAGGATAAATTTAAAAACGGTTAATACAAGAACATTCTCCTCTGGTGTTGTGCAAATAATCTATCATTGGAATGGTAACTAAAATATCTTTTATTCCAATGATATATTGTAATAAATATTTTAAGGTAATACTCGACAGTGGTTTCACCTATTGAACTAAGGGGGAACCAATTATTTAGGGTTTCCCTTAATATTGACCGATTATCAACATTGTTGTTTAATAGAGCCTTAATAAATCCGTACCATATGAATTATCGATGGCACAAAGCCATTTACCTTGAACATTTTTCTTAAACACATAGGTTGCTTTTCTTTCCATAGAATACTCCTTATCATTTTTGCTTTCGGCTTCGAGGAGCGTTTGGGAAATCCCTAGATTGCCTTTGATTCCCTTCTTCCTAATAAGACGTGTCGAATGAATTTTAATTAGAAAAAGGATACAATACTTTAAAGAAACTTAAATCGATTCAAAGGATGTAACAAATGGATTGGAAACCAGATAGAGAATCTAAAAAACCCATTTATAAACAACTAGCGGATTATATAGAAAAAGGTATTGCAGATGGCTCTTTTCCGCCTGATAAACCCTTACCTTCTGAAAGAGGGTTGGCCAAAGAGCTTGGTATCAATCGAAGCACAGTGGTTTCTGCCTATGACCTATTAGAATCAAATGGTCTGATTAATAGAAATAGAGGCAGTGGAACAACAGTTAGTAAAGATATTTGGGGAATCACTAAGAAACGAATTCCTAGTTGGAACAGGTATATTGAGGCAGGTCCGTTTTTACCCAATTTGCCGGTAACCCAAAGATTACATAAAGAGACGGCAGAGCAAAAACTAATAAATTTGGCCAGTGGAGAATTATCACAAGATCTTTTTCCCATGTCCTCTCTCAGAGAGATTACATCTAATCGATCTTTTATTGGAACCTTGGGATATGACCATCCTCAAGGAAATCCGATTCTAAGAGAAACCCTTACTAAACATGTTGAACAGTTTCGCAGCATAGAAACGGATCCATCATCCATTTTAATTACATCAGGGGCACAGCAAGCATTACATCTAGTTGTTCAATGTTTGTTAAAACCTGGTGATGCAGTAGCAATCGAAGATCCTTCGTATCATTACAATTTGCCCGTATTTAAATCTGCAGGTATTAAAACTTATTTTTTAAAAGTGGGTAAGGACGGAATTAACCCCAATGACATAACCGATTTATACAAAAAACATAGAATACGGATGATTTTTTTAAATCCAATCTTTCAAAACCCTACTGGCACATTAATGTCTGAAAACAATCGAAAAAAGGTGTTAGAGTTATCTTCTGAATTTGGAATTCCAGTTGTGGAGGATGACCCGTACAGTTTAACCTCTTTTTCAGGGGAAAAGATACCGACTCTTAAATCATTAGATCGTTATGGAAATGTTTTGTATATAAGCTCACTTACCAAAATTATTGCTTCAGGTTTAAGAATAGGTTGGATTATTGGTCCAAAAGCAGTGATTGAGAGATTATCAGATGCCAAGCAGCAAGTTGATTTTGGGCATGCAAGTTATAACCAATGGATAGCAAATGATTTTTTAGAATCTAGAGATTTTGAAAACCATTTAAATTATTTAGGTAGGCAATTAGAAAGTCGAAGAAATCAAATAGTTCTCAGCCTTCAGTCATATTTAAATGAACAGGTAGATTTTCATGTTCCTGAAGGTGGAATCCATATATGGTGCCGGATAAAAAAAGAATTCAATGAAAATCAATTACTTGAAGAATCTATCAAAAGAGGAATAATATTTGTACCTGGCTCAACCATGGGCTCTGAGAAAGGATTTGTCCGCTTTACCTTTTCAAGAGAAAATGAAGATAATATTCATGGAGGAATCAAACGGTTTGCTGATGCTCTGAATGCTGTTACCAGTTAATTTTCAAAAAATACTTAAAAATAGCTTGTTTTTTTGTAACGGGTTCCGTTACCTATCGGTAATACCCGAAAATGTAACCGAATTTGTACCGTCTTTTTTATAGGGATTTGTTAATAACAATAAAATGGCTCAGTTCTCTATACTGAGCCATTTCCTTTATCTATTCCCCCAAAATAATCAGCACTTTTAATCTGTATTCAAGATTAGTAAAAAATTATCCTTCTTGTTCTAACCTGACCCGTTACTTCAATAAAGAAAAAGATCGCCGTAGCGAACAATCTTGAGCTCAAGCCCCTTTTTCTTTATATACATCTCTTCACAATCTTGCATTCAGATCAGCGGCCTGCTAATGCCTCGATTAATTTTCCTTTTGTACCCCTGCCCCTAACATATCCCTTTTCTTCCCCATATACTGCTAGTACAACTTAATAAAAATTGTTCCATAGGAAAAGGAGGAATTAAATAATATGGCATTAGCCAAGTTTGTTGATGCTTTACCTCTCCCTTCAGTAATTCAACCTGTTGGACATCGAAATGGAATACCATACTTTGAGGTAACGATGAAACAGGTGAAACAACAGCTACACAGAGACTTACCGCCAACAACTGTTTGGGGGTACAATGGAACCTATCCGGGTCCAACCTTTGAAACAAGACGGGACCATCCTATCTTGGTTAAATGGATCAACAATCTGCCATTTGAACATCTATTACCTGTTGATCGCTCGATTGAAGGTGCAGAACCGAAACAGCCTTCCGTCCGAACAGTTGTTCATCTACATGGAGGACGAGTTCGTCCTGAAAATGATGGGTTTCCGGAAGCTTGGTTTACTAAAGATTTTAAAAAAAGGGGGCCAAAATTTCTACATGAAGTATATTACTATCCAAACTGCCAAACCCCTGCCCCTCTTTGGTATCATGACCATGCTCTTGGGATTACACGTTTAAATGTATATGCTGGACTGGCAGGTCTTTATTTTATCCGTGATAAACATGAAGAGAGCTTAAATCTTCCTAGTGGCAAATTTGAAATACCGTTACTGATTCAAGACCGCTCCTTTTACCCGGACGGGGAATTATTTTATCCTTCACAGCCAGATCCCCTCCCACCTGTATCACCATTCCCAAACCCATCAATTGTACCTGAGTTTTTCGGAGATACGATTTTGGTGAATGGCAAGGTCTGGCCATATCTTGAAGTGGAGCCCCGTAAATATCGCTTCCGAATCTATAATGGGTCGAATGCTAGATTCTATCAATTACAATTAAGCTCAGGTCAAACATTTGTACAGATTGGATCAGAAGGTGGCTTATTTGAAGAGCCTGTATATGTCAACGAAATTATCCTTGCACCTGCAGAACGTGCAGATGTGATTATTGATTTTTCAATGTATAAGGGTCAGCAAATTATTCTTACAAATAGTGCAAACGCACCATTTCCAAGTGGCGAGTCACCAACTGCGGATACATCACAAGTAATGCAGTTTCGTGTAAAAAAACATCTATCTCAACAAGATACTAGTGATGTTCCGGACATCCTAAGTTGTTTCGAGCGTTTAACCCCTACTCAAAATACACCGATTCGTCAAAATACATTAAATGAAGAAACCGATAATTTTGGACGACTACTGCTATTATTAAATCATATGGAATGGAGAGAATCACCCATTACCGAAACTCCAGTAAACGGCACAATTGAAGTCTGGGATCTCTATAACCAAACCGTAGATACGCATCCCATTCATTTGCACTTAGTTCAATTCCAAGTTCTTAACCGTCAAGAGTTCACAGTAGACTCGTCAGGCCACTTTATGCTTGTCGGTCCTGAGATCCCGCCTGCCGCAAATGAGAGAGGCTGGAAGGATACCGTCCGTGCAAATCCACATCAAGTTACCCGGATTATTGCCCGCTTCGGACCATTCACTGGCATTTATCCTTGGCACTGCCATATCCTTGAACATGAAGACCATGATATGATGAGACCATTCGAAGTCCTTCAAAATCCAAACTTTAACCCATGCATCCCGATTCCAGGTGTCTGTCCAGATGATTCATTTACTCAATGCTGTCATGAGGACAACGAACATTGTGGATGTAAGGATGACCATGACCATGATAAGTCAAGTTCTCACGATGAATCCAGTTCTCATCACCATGATGAGTCAAGTTCTCATGATGAATCCAGTTCTCATCACCATGATGAGTCAAGTTCCCATGATGAATCAGGTCCTTATTATCACCATTCTTAAAATTAAGCTATGTTAAACAACAATGTTGATTTTAAGACTCTTATGGGAGAGTATGGTTCAGGGGAGACACTGCAGGCGCAAGCGCCGAGGAGGCTTACCGAAATACCCACGAACCGCTCGCGTTTGGAGCGGAAATCAACAGGTAAGTTTAACAGATCCTAAAAAATGCTTAAAATCAAGAGCTAGTCTCTTCATATTTCTTATTCTACTAACCCGCTTCTTTACTTCAATAAGGAAAATGCTATTCTTCGTTATTGAAGAATCGCTTAATAATGAACAGCACGAAATATATAGCGATGATATTAAGATGAGGTGCATTATTAAAGTTCTTTTTCTGCAAATGGGGCTCCTCCTTCTTTCACATAGAAATCGCTATATATCAATTAAAAATGCCTATCAAATTAACATTTAATAGGCATTTTCCTTTACATTTTTAATTGTTTGCGATGAAAAAGAAACCCGATAGTGTTAATTACTGACTTTTTAACTATCTTTAAACTGCATCTCTCGTTACTGAAAAAGAACATTTTTGGAGGCTGTCTGATAAAATACTATACGCCGCTACTTTCTTCTTATACTGTTTCACTACATCCACATGATCTTCGTAACGGAATACAAACAACCTAGTGGCATGTTTACCTTTTTGCGAATCAATGACTATTGGAGGTCCACTGTTTTCTGGATGTAAATATAACTCCTCTGTTCCTGGGAAAATATACTGCTTATCTAAGAAAACAGCTTTATTAAAATCATGAATAATCTGTTTCTTTTCTTCCCCTTCTATGAGTTTTCCGTCAAGGGTTACCGTTACCTCTTGATCAATCAGTTTAGAATGGACATCAAATTTTTTGATAATCCATTCCACCGTACCAGTTGGCAAACAGGTCATTAAGATCTTCAGCAAGCTTATTACAATGATCGAAATTATTGTCCACATCATCATTCATCATCTCCGTTATCATAATAGCCGTAAAAGAGTCAGCACTAATCAATAACGACGAGTCCCGACTAATTTAGCCATATATATATTCCAAGTGAAGTTAACGCAATAAAAATAATAAATACATATATTAGTGTTAAATTAGTTGTATTTCTTTTTGTAGAACTACTATAGTTTTCATCTGGTTTTTTCGTTAACAACAAGGTGGAAACCACCGAAATAATTAATATCAAAATAACCAACCCAAACATAATATTCATAGTACACCTCTTGCATTCTTATTGTCTATTAATAAATTTTATAATAACCTACCTTTATAGATTATGAACCATCCAATTCATTTAAAAATAGACCATCCACTTTGTAATACATTAATGAAACCATTTCTTCCGTGGTTTAGCGTAGTATTCACCTGAGACTAATTCTGAAGGAACTGCTTCCTCTATTCGTGAAAGGTCGTTTAAATTTAATTTTAGATCCACTGCACCGAGTGATTCGTAAAGTTGTGACCTCTTTCTCGCACCAATTAACGGGATCACATCCTCCCCCTGAGATAAAACCCATGCAATAGCCATCTGGGCAACTGTTGCCTGCTTTTCTTTTGCAATTTCACGCAATGCCTCTACAAGGGCTAAGTTCTTTTCAATATTTTCGCTGGTAAACCGCGGTGCTTTACCACGGACATCTTCGGAACCTACTACACGCTCTTTTGACCAATTACCACTTAGCAGCCCCCTTGATAGAACACCATAAGCCGATAGGGAAATACCTAATTCCCGCAAAGTAGGAAGGATATTTAATTCAATCCCTCTATTAAAAAGAGAATATTCTATTTGCAGCCAACTTATTGGATGGACAGCATGAGCGCGGCGGATGGTATCGACCCCAACTTCGGAAAGCCCAATGTGTCGAACATATCCCTCCTTTACCAAATCAGAAATGGCACCAACAGTTTCCTCTATAGGTATATTAGGATCTACACGAGCAGGCTGATAAAGATCTATATACTCGACACCTAGGCGCTGTAACGTATCCTTAAGAAAATTCTTTACTGTACTTGGACGGTTATCAACTTCCACATTATTTTTATCAGGCGAGTGAAACTTCCCATCAAATTTTACTGCAATGAAAACATTGTCTCGTTGTGATCCTTGTAAAGCTTCACGTAAAAGTAATTCGTTATGACCATCACCATAAAGGTCGCCGGTATCAAAAAGTGTAATACCTTCCTCAAGTGTCTCGTGAATTGTAGCTATACTTTCGCTCCGATCCGTCGTACCATATAGCCACGACATCCCCATACAACCAAGGCCAATCTCAGAAACTAATGGACCATTGACACCAATTGTTCTTTTTTTCATTTTCATATCCTCCTTCTTTTTGTGAAGCCAATCTAAGTGTGTTCACCCTCTAATCTCTTCCTAAAAAAATTAGGGCAAGAACAACAAAGGACTAACCTAAAAGATTAGTCCTTGACGAAAATTTAGAATTAAGTTTTACGATTGATCTTGGAAGTAACTACAGGCCAAAAATATAAAGTCAAACCAACAGAATTATTTACTCAATTAACAATATTATCTCATATTTTGATTTCTTGTTCCATCATTTTCCTCCTTTTATTAATAATGCTGTTTTTGCAAAGATTGTTGTTATTCATACTTATGTTTTCTATTAAAGTCTCACATCTTTTGACTTGATTACTATTAATTTCATTCAAGTTGCCCGAAGTTGCCCTGCCTTCTGACAATGTTTCTGTTTTTTCCGCTTACTCTGTCCGGAGTTCCTTTGCCTTCTGACAATGTTTCTGTTTTTTCCACCTAAACGGTCCGAAGTCGCCTTGCCTTCTGACAATGTTTCTGTTTTTTCCACCTAAACAAGTCCGAAGTAGCCTTGCCTTCTGACAATGTTTCTGTTTTTTCCACCTAAACGGTCCGAAGTCGCCCTGCCTTCTGACAATGTTTCTGTCTTTTCCGCCTAAATTGTCCGAAGTTGCGTCAAGTTCAGATAGATCTAAAGTCCAAACACTCAATCTGTCCTAAGTTGCTTTTGAATCAGGAACAATAAAGTACAAAGAGCAACAAAGTTTACGAAAAGAGCCTTTAATAAAGAACAGCCCATGGGAATTCCATTGAGCTGTTCTTTAATTAAATAGTTTTATATTTTTATTTTAACCAAATCTTATGCTTCTGAGATTCCATTAACAATTTGAATCAATGCCTTGCTAATTGGCGTTGCAGGACGACCAAGCAGTTTTTCGAAATCCTTGCTTTCAATCTCTAATGCACCATCACGAATCCCTTTCTGGATATCTACAAGAAACGGAATGATAAATTCTGGTACGCCAGCACCTTTCATGATGTCCGCATATGTTGCGTCATCGACATGCTGTACCGCTATTTCTTTACCTAATACAGTTGCAAGTGCAGAAACTAGTTCATCTTGAGATAGTAGTTTACCTGAAAGCTCAAAGATTGTATTTTCATGTCCATTACCAGCCAAAACAGCTGCCGCTGCCTCAGCATAATCTTGTTGAAGTGCCCATCCCACCTTGCCTACTCCAGCTGATGTAACCCAAGGAGCTCCAGCCAATACACCTTGAATGCTGCTAACTTCATTTTCCAAGTACCAGTTGTTTCGTAAAAAGGAGTATGGAATGCCACTTTTTAAAATGGCTTCTTCAGTAGCACGGTGTGGTGGTGCAAGGAACATCGAAGTTTCTCTTGCATTTGCTAGACTTGTATAGGCAATGAATTTCACTTGAGCACGCTCTGCCGCTTTTACTGCAGCTGTATGCTGACGAATTCTTGTTTCATTGTCCCCATCTGCAGAAATAATTAATAAACGGTCAATACCTGCAAAAGCAGAATCTAAGGTTTCCGGCTGATCAAAATCTCCTCGTCGAACTTCTACACCACGAGATTTAAACCTTTCCGCTTTCTCTGGATTGCGGACACTGACTGCAAGATTACTTGCGGGTACAGTTTTTAATAATGCTTCAACAACTTTCGTTCCTAATTTCCCTGTGGCGCCTGTTACTAACATTTTCATATTCTGTTCCTCCAAGTTATTTATGTGATTCAATTATCTTGTAACTATTTTGATTACCTGTAACTATAATAGTTACTTCTTGTGTTTTTGTCAATCAATTAAAACGAAATTTATTTTGATATTTTTATCAAATTTTTAGGTATAATAAGGTTGTAATCATTTTAATTACATCATAAAGCTTGAGAATGACAGAAGGAAGGTGATCACCGATGTCCATCAGCAGTCGCTTTGCTGTGGGAATTCATATATTATCTCTTATTGAGTATAATAAAGATGGAGTAAGCTCTTCTGAATTTTTAGCTGGAAGCGTAAATACAAATCCAGCTGTTATTAGAAAACTAATGGGAATGCTAAAAAATGCGGGGTTAATTACCGTTCGCCCTGGGGTTGCAGGTGCTGAACTTGCTAAGGATTTATCTGAAATTACATTACTTGACGTTTATAAAGCTGTAAATGTTGTACAAGATAAAGAATTGTTTAGTGTGCACGATAATCCAAATCCATCGTGTCCAGTTGGCAGGAACATCCAAAACACTATTGTTCCACTGTTTTCAGCTGCTCAACTAGCTTTGGAGAAAACACTTGCAAATGTAACAATTGAAGATGTTGTAAACGGCATTAAAGAGAAAGACCAATTAAACATTACTTAAAATAAGCACATAAAAAAACATTCCTTTTCGGGATGTTTTTTTATGTGCTAAAACTATTTCTTTGAACTAATAATTTAAAGACCTTATTTTAATATATTTTTTTCTTTTTCAATTTCCTTTCTGCTTCTTTCTTTATTTCTTCAGCAACTCTAAATTTAACGATCTCACTTATTAATTCATATGGTAGTATCTGATCTAAAGGAAATTGTACCGCTCCTTTTGAACTTTTATAATCAGAAATTTTATGTTTAAAAGCCTCGATTCCACTTGAAGTTGGATAAAAACCGATATGATTTTTATAGGCAGCGAAATGCACTAGATTTCTATGTAAAACAAAAGTTGGCATTTTATAGCTTATCTTTTCTTTTGCATCTGGTGCAGTCTCCACTATAACCTTTCTTAAGGCTTGCAGTTTTTCCTGAACCTCAAGAGGAAATTGTAGTATGTATTCGTCAATTGAATTAAACTTCTTTTTGATTTCTTCCATGATTTCTCCTTTCACAAATCATTCATCATTTTCTTATCAAGATGCGTAACCTCCTAATCATTCAGCTTTGAATGAACATCAGTCTTTTTGTCTATTAATTAATTTAATCATAAACCTAAATTTATTGATAATTAACCATCCAATTGATGGATTCATCATTATGATCGAAAAGGATAATTCTTAAAAAATTAGGGAATAATCATGTTATATTCCTTGGTTAAGGAGGGACGTATGTTTTTATTTATTAAAATTCTAATATGTACTGTCCTAATGTTATTTTGGCTTAGAGCTTGTAAAAAGGACTTAATTCAAACTCTAGGTAACTTTTTTTTCATCCTTTTTATTGTTACTTTATTTTATGATATTTTCGCACTTAATCAAAAAATAATTACATTTACGGATTCGTCGGGAAATCTTATACATAAAATTATTGATCGAAGTTTTCTTTTACCCTTATCTTTATTTTTTTCACAGAAGATTTATCGGGCATTATTCTTGAAAATGTTGTTATCAATTGGATGGATATTTCTCTGTTATTATCTTGAAACCTTAAATGAACAGTTTAATATAGTAAAGCTAAATAAATGGACTCTTTATAAATCAGCATATATGGGAAGCTCCATTATTATTTTGTCCCTTATCATGTCATATACATTTGATAAGCTAACAAGGAGTAGTATAAACAATGCCCCTACCAAATAAATTTGATGAAAATGAGATTTTTATACTCATTCTCTGTGTTCTTTACTCCTTTATTTTTGTAAAATTACTTCCTAAACGATTTACTTATTCAACCAGCATAATATTATTTTTGTTTAATATTTCAATTGGAATAACCGTTGATCATTTTCTTGCAGGCCCTCCACTTGATTTATATGATGTTATGGATTTAAAGGAATTCGAGTTGTTCGATTTAATTATATATATATTTATCTATGGACCTGCCACCTATTCCTTTATTTACATTTACGACAAATGGGTTTACCAAAAATCATATATAAAAAAGGTTTTATATCTTTTATTCATATCACTCCTAAATACAGTTTTTGAATATGTAGCAGTCTTGTTAAATGTCTATGAATATAATGGTTGGAAAGTATATTATTCCATTCCAGTATATTTGTTAGTTTATTACACCAATATTTACCTTCTAAAATTACTAAAGAATACTGAAAGTAATCAAGAATATCTTAAGGCTTCGTCACATGCAAATTCGGGGAATGTAGACTAAAACCTTTACAAAAATACAGCTCATTATTGAGACGGAACAAATATAAACTACAAAAAATAAAGCACGTGAAAAAGACATTCCTTCCATGGATGTCATTTTTACGTGCTCCTATTACTATAAAATTATTTGGAATTACTTGCTGTGCAGTGGATGCTTCTGGGTTAAAAATAAATCAGATTTCCAAAATTGATATTCCTCAGCAGCCATATGTATTTGATGCAGAAATAAAGATTAATACTATTTATCAGTACTAAATTGATAGAATTCCTTTATTGTGCTTGCTAAACAAGGTGAGTATTTAATGTTTGCTGTAACGTTGCTTTTGTTTCTGTGTAAGTGTGAAGATCAATTCCTAAATGAACCATTTTTCTAACAAGTTCTGGACGTAATCCAGTTATGATTGATTTTGCCCCCATCAACGTAATACCAATCAAAACCTTTTGAAAATGAGAAATGGTTAATTCATCCATGTCCGAAATTCCAGAGAGGTCAATAATCAATGTTAGTATTCTTAGCTTTGAAATATCTGTTAATACTTTCTCTTCAATAATTTCCATTCGATACGGATCAAACGAACCAATTAATGGTAAGACAGCTACCGTTTCACTAACCGGTATGATGGGTACCGAAAGATGTTCAACTAATTTCCTTTGAGAACGTATTAATTCATCTTTATACTCTGAATAGCTAATAAAAAAGGTATTTAAAAATTCATCTATCCCGTCATTAACGTTCTTTTCCATTTCGTAAAAATCATCAATATAACTATCATTTTCATCTAACGCATCATATAATTTTATGAAATGCCATAAAGCACGTCTTATGGCATGTACCCATTCTAGTTTAAAAGAAAGGGTTAAAGAATGTTTCGCCCAAGCGACACCCTCTTCTTTAGCAAAAATAATGAGTTCATCTTTAGTATTTTCCACAACATAAAGTGCTAGCCTTTGAGCATTTTTTAATAGATCAATATTTCCAGCTTTTAAAATACTTTCGATATTTGATGCAACATTAACTGCCTCAGATAAAAGTTTCTTTTGAAAATCCCCATTGTTATTGATAAGATATTCCGAAATATTTCTTGTGTCATAAAAGGTACTCAAAGATAGTTCCTCCCCTATGTAAATTATTTAAAGCTCCATTAAGTTATTACCCCACTTTGTTAATACCCACTATTTTGACAAATAAACATATATTTTTAAAAAACTTTTTTCTTTATTTAACAAGTACAAGCCATAAGTACATTTCCATCAGGGTCAGCGAAGTTAAACCAAGCAAATTGCTCCCCAATTCTCTCAATTTCTCTTACAATTTCTATGCCACTTGCTTGTATAAAACTATAAGCCATATCAATATCTTCGACCCTGAAATTAAAGATTGGACCTGATCCTGGTTGATGCTTAAAGTTAGGATCAAATGTGTGATCATCCAAGGTTAATCCAGTTGTCCCACGAATGGGTATATTATAAACCGGTGATGTTATTTCACTATACTCAACATCAATTCCTAATAATCTACTGTACCATTCCACTGATTTTTTCAAATCACTTACGTGTACAAATACAGCTCCCATCTCATTTTTGATAGGGGTTACCTTCGAACTATTCATTACCATCATCCTTTCCTGTCCTTCATTTCCATATTAAGTATTTCTATTCTAAAAAGTTAAAACCTTTTTTTTACAAAAAAAAACACCTACCCCAGTTTATCGAACAAAGGGGAAGGCACCAACTTGATTTTGACAAACTTTATTTATTGCTTTTACAACAAGATCTGGATCCTCGACATGAATATTGTGACCGCTATTTTCGGCAATCCATAGTTCTCCATTTGTTGATAACTTAGACATTTCTTCTGCTACTTCTTGCAAGGCTTTTTTCGTTTCAACCACTTCTATCTCTGAAAATCCATTTAGGTTTTCAACATTTCCACTTTTAATCACCACTAAAGGGACATGGCTAAGAGATGAACCTCTTACGGCGTTATATCCAGCATCTAGATTTGAAAACTCGCTTGCAACAGCCTTTGCGGTTTTATTTAAAAAGAGTGTAGAGTGATAGATTGATTGTAGTTGCTTTGGAAACCTCTTAAGTATTTCTTCAATCTGGGAAAAGGCATGCAGTTTACCCATGATTCTTAAAACACCAAAATAACACATATACTTAAGAAGCTTAAATGCTTTCCTTCCCATCATTTGCCCCTTAACATATTTAGCCGGAAATCGACTTGTTAATTCGGCTTCGTGGGTGGCATCAACTAAGACGATTCCCGCTGCCAGGTTGGGTATTTTTTTGCAAATAAACGAACGTTTAGCCCTCCATAAGAGTGACCGACTAATACAATCGGTCCTTTCATATTGACCTTTTCTATAAGAATACGAAGATCTTCAACCGCTGCTTCGTTTGTCCTCGGGTAGAACCCCGGGTCACTCCAGCCATAGCCTGCTCGATCATACGTAATGACTCTCGCAAACTGTGAGACTTTATCCGTAACCAGTTTCCAAATGAGTGAAGATGAGCCGATTCCACATCCATGGTCAAAGATAACTATTGGTCCCTTTTCCACACCGAAACTTTGATAATGAAGCCTCCGTCCGTTAATCTCCACAAACTGGCCAGGTGCTGGGTACTGTTTTTCATCAGACTTAGTGGCCAGCCATTGATAGAGGCTCCCAAGAATCAAACAGAGACCAATTGCTGATACAATATAGATAACTACCATTGCTTTTTCCTGCTTTCCTGTTTTTCAAAAATAAAAAACTTAATCTACTTATATTCATGTTTAACAATTCGTAAGACTAGCAAACTTTATTATTTATGATAACTTTTAATTTCTGTGCAGAAAAACAGCAGTCTACCAATAAATCCATATAACACGATGCTCGAAACCGCTAGATAGCTGGCTGTAGTTAGTGCGAACACAAATGAGATAAAGACCCCACGGCACTAATCCGTTAATAAGAGTGTTAGGTAACTATCTTTTCGTTTCATCATTATAGAATCCCTTCTTTTCTTGTGAAAAATTTAATGGTGCGGGTCATTCGCAGGAAAAATCACAGTAGGATTTTTCTTTCATTACCTGAATGAAGGACATTTTTCTTGTTTGCCAACCGGTTTTTGTCCTTCATTACCTGAATGAAAGACATTTTTCTTGTTTGCCAACCGGTTTTTGTCCTTCATAACCCAGATGAAGGACATTTTTCATGTTTACCAACCGGTTTTTGTCCTTCATTACCCGGATGAAGGACATTTTTCTTGTTTGCCAACCGGTTTTTGTCCTTCATAACCCGAATGAAGGACATTTTTCTTGTTTGCCAACCGGTTTTTGTCCTTCATTACCCCAATGAAGGACATTTTACTTGCAATCCAACCGATACTTGTCCTTCATAACCGGTAAAGCTTTCAAGCAACCCCATTAAATGTATCTTATTTTTCCTCATCATTCACTTTATCTGTCAGCTCTTCTGCGAATTCGGTTAACATTCCCGATCGATAATCAATTGTTGGTACGCCGCTATCACTCGCTTGCGAACGCGAACGAGTCCGGTATCTCATCGCAAAATAAATAAGTGAATAAATGACAACCATCCCTATCCCTGCAACAAGCCCTGTTCCTTGGCCTGGAATGAATGGCATACTTACCAAAACAATAATCATGCTGATTAAGGTAATCCAAGAAGTATACGGAAAGCCGGGCATTTGACAGATTCCCCCTGGCGGACACCCATTTCTTTTTCGAAACCGGATGTGACTAGCCATTATCACGGCATAGGTAAAGATCAAGGCAAAACCACCCGACGTGATCAAAACCAGGTACACCCTCGGGAACAATAGACCAAAACCAAGCCCCACGAGCATGGCAAACCCCGAAAATAAGATTCCGCGATACGGAACATCCTTTGAATCCTTCAACCATCCTGGCGCATGCCCTTCATCTGCAAGAGATCGAATCATCCTTCCCAGCCCAAAGATAGCAGCCAGCATGGCAGAAAGAATGGCCGAAATTAACACGATGTTTAGAGCCGTACCAGCCCAACCTATCCCCCAGCGATCAAGGGATGCCACCATCGGACTTATGGTTTCATTCAGTGTTGAAGTTGGAATTAACGGAAGTAATACTAACGCATAAAGGATATACAAACCTACGAGTGAAAACACCGTGTAGCGAATCGCTTTAGGTATGGTTTCTGTTGGATTACTGGCTTCTGAAGCCGCTAATCCAATAATCTCAAAGCCTGCATAGGCAAAAATGACAATTAACATACTTCCAGCAATCCCTTTTATCCCTCCAGGCATTAAGGGCTCTCTTGCTAATTCACCTAACCCGATAGCAGGCTTCCCTGGCATAATTCCGAAAATAAGCACTATAGCCGTTAGGATAAAGAAGATTATGGCAAATATTTTGACTGCTGAAAGGCCGCTTTCCAACTTGCCCAACTTATCTGCTCCCAAAAGATTAAGCAACGTTACTCCAATTAGAATGGCGCTTCCTAGTATGGCTATTGATACATTCGGATACCATTCTTGAAATAGGATGGAAATAGCGGTTGCTTCACTCGACATGGAAAGTACGATGCCTGTCCAATAAAGCCATCCAACAACAAATCCCGTTCCTTCACCTAGTTCTTGTGCTGCGTATGTACTAAAGGAACCGACAGTAGGATTTCCCACGGTCATTTCTGACAGTGCATAAAGAATGAAAAAAACCAGTACACCCGCAATAATATATGAAAGTAAAATTGATGGGCCTGCAGCATGAATCGCGATGGACGACCCTAGAAAAAAGGAACCCCCGATCACACTTCCCAATGCCATCATAGTAAGCTGCCACGCTGACAGCCCTTTGCTTGATTTCTCCATTAAATGTTATCTCCTATAACATGTATTTGGTGAGATTATTATTTACTATGCTTTACAAAATGATTCTGTATTGAATGGCAGGGAATAAAGCGGCTTTATCAAGTACATATTTAGGTTTCTAGAGGAGAAAAATAGTATTACTATATAGGTCAAATAAAGGAGTATTTTTATGAATGATCGGATTTTCAAGTCCATTAACAGATGGTCCGGGTATTCTCGACTGGTAGATTTCATCATGGTTACCCTTTCCACGAGAACGCGCTATGTCTATCTTTATGTATTAATCTTACTATTATTTCAAGCTAAATTTAATAAAAGAAAAACTCTAATTGCTGGGGTAACCATAAGTGTAACCTATCTACTTAGCATGTTAATGAAGAGATTTTTTTATAGACCTAGGCCTTTCTTGAAGCAAGCAGTTCATTTATTACCACCAGTACCTTCTGGAAAGGATTCTTCGTTTCCAAGTAAACATACTGCTCTTGCATTTGCAGTTTCCGCTTTTGTTTTTGTTTATCATCGGACTTGGGGCTTGGGTCTGTGGTTGTTATCCCTTTTAGTTGGCATTTCTCGTATTTGGATGGGTCAGCATTATCCTTCTGATATTGTAGGGAGCGCCATCCTTGGAAATCTTACCGCATTTGTGGTCAAGATTACTGAAAAGTATTGGAGGCCATTTCTTGAAAGGACCCTTCGCTCCTATACTCATTTCCGTCTTTCTTCCCGACAAATTAAAGATTAAACCGGGAATCATTTCCACATTTTTGCTGGATAATCGGTTTAAATGCTATACTCAGCATTAGAATAGAGTGTATTTGAGGAGAACAAGGTGAATATGAAAAGATACGTAAACTTGAATAATGTCACAAACAACAAATCGTTCAATGATATGAGGAAATGGCAGAAAGAAAGACGAAGTAAAGTAAAGGATTTATCTGTTAATATTGAACAATTTCCTGCAAAAAAAATAAAAGAAATTAACGCCAACAGAAGCCATACTTCTTATACTTGGATTGGCCATTCTACTTTTTTGATTCAGCTAAATGGAATCAATATTTTAACTGACCCTGTTTGGGCGAAGCGGATGGGATTTCAAAAACGATTAACGGAACCGGGGCTTTCTTTTTCAGAACTTCCAGAGATTGATATCGTTGTGATTTCTCATGGTCATTATGATCATTTGGACTTCCCTACGTTAAAAAAACTAAAAGGAAGCCCTCAATATTATGTCCCTGCCGGCTTAAAGTCCCTTTTTAACAGAAAGGGCTATCAAAAAGTAACGGAAATGAATTGGTGGGAAAGTACCACACATGATGGATTAACTGTCCATTTCGTTCCCGCGCAGCATTGGACAAGAAGGTCCCTGAGGGATATGAACACCTCCCATTGGGGGGGCTGGATCTTCCAAACAGAGCAAGATACATTATATTTTGTTGGGGATACCGGCTATTTTGATGGTTTTAAACAAATTGCGGAACGATTTGACATTGACACGGTATTTATGCCAATCGGCGCATATGAGCCAGAATGGTTTATGGCGGATTCACATATCTCACCAGAGGATAGTGTGAAAGCTTTTGTTGAATTAAAGGCAAAAACCTTTGTCCCGATGCATTATGGAGCGTATCGTTTAGCGGATGACACGGGGCCGGAAGCATTAGAACGACTCTTGAAGGAATGGAAAAAGCAACATCTTCCTGAAGAACAATTAAAGGTGTTATTGCTTGGTGAAACGGTAATGTAATTAACTGGGGACATCCATTTTAATTGGATGATCCCCAGTTTTTTTTATCGGACCAACTGCTTATGAGCGAATTTTTTAGTTTTATGAGCGAATCATAATGTAATATGAGCGAATTTCGATTTTTATGAGCGAATGTTACCCTTTAATGAGCGAATTCTGCTGCCTAGCCTCGATAAACTCCCGAATAAATTGATTTAACTCCTCTGCCGATTTCGTCGGAATGCGATGCTTTTCATTGATAAACTTTAATTCATTATTCGGTAGCTTTTTATGTAAAAGCTTCGCATAAGGTTGAAAGTGTCTATCCTCCTCTCCATATACCAACAAAACCGGTTTATCAATGGTTTGTAGTTGATTTGTACAGTTATACTCTAAACAAGCATGATAATACTGCTCAATGTTTTTTCTGTTCCCCTTTAGTGCTTCGCGATAGATATTCTTGAAATTACGAATTGTATCTGAGTTACTCCATGAAACAGAAAGACCTAAAATAGGAAGTCCCCCTGTTTTTGTCAAAAACCTTGCTATTGATATTCTTCTTTTGTTATAACTGTCCCCCACTTCTGACATTCCACTTACAATAATGCCTCCTAAAGCACGATTAGGATGTCGCAGCAAAAACTCCAATATAATCGCCCCACCCGTGGAATAGCCACAAAGATACGTTTTTTCAATGCCTAGATGATCCAAAAGATGCATCATATCATCTGAAATGAGCTGATAGGTTAAGGTCTGCTCGGAATAAGGACTCCGACCGTGACCTCTAATATCAAATGTTATCACCTTAAAATCACGTGATAACTCTTCTACTTGATACGTAAAATTAGCACTTGTGAGAAGAGGTGGATGAACAAATATAATCGATGTTCCTTCACCCTTTTCACTGTAATAAAGGCCGTTCCCAACTGTTGTTAAAATTGCCATAGTTCAGCCACCTCACAATCCCTGTATTTTATTTTTAGCTTAACACCACTTCAGGTGCTTATACTCCTTCATACCGAATTGAACATATTTTACCTGTCCAAAATCTCGAATAGTTCAACTTAAAAAGGCAACTATATGTATGTAAGACAATGTTTTTAAGGGAGTGGAAATTTTGACGAAAAAAGGTTTAGCAACTTTCGTTTTAGCAACTACCTTATTAGGTTTAACAGGCTGTGGAATGAACGATCGAACAGATAATGTAACTAGAAACAATTTAAATACTAACAATGTTAGGTACAATAACAATGATGGTCTTGATTTAACGAATGTTTCCAATAAAAGCTTCCGTGTTTCTAATCGCGCAGGAAAAAGTGTAGAGAAATTACAGGCCGTTGATTTGGCACATGTTATCATCCGCAATCATGATGCATATGTGGCGGTGAAACTACACAATCGAACGAACCAAACAAATATGGGTATGGGCACTACACGCGGCACCAGCATGAGCACTGTTGATACGACTCGCGCAAATGATATCAGCGCCCGTGGGGCAGGTACAGGCAGAAATGGTAATTACCCAAGTACAACAGGCGTGACTAGTACTGACAATACAGGCAACGCTCTAAATCCCGGCACTACTAATGGGACCAACATTGGCGGTACGACCGGCGTTCGGGATACTGGTGTTAACGGTGGGGCAAACTTCAGGAAGGCATCTAACCACCTAGAAAGAGAAATTGCGAAACAAGTTCGTACAGCTGAAAAAAATGTTAACAATGTATATGTAACATACGATGTAGACTTCTTTAATCGACTAACAGACTACACAACCGACACTGGCAATGCTCGAAACAGGGATGGACTTTGGAACGACATAACGAATTCGATTAAACGTTCCTTCTGATTATGACCGAACGCAGTAGACATAAAAAAAGCACTGCCTCATATTCTAACGGGTTCAGTTAGAAGGTGGAAAAATTAATTTGACAGTACTTTTGCGATTGCTAAAAATAAATGAACCAAAAAGGATGTCTTTTGACATCCTTTTTGGTTCATTTTTTTCTTCTTCTCTTATTAAATAAATAAATACTACCAAAAAACAAAATGATTACAAAAAAGTATAATGATAATTTTTTTGCAATATATTTCTTATGGTCACTTTCGTCGAAACCAGCATATTTGCCATCATATTTTGCTTTAATAAATGATCCTTTGCTTTCTTTAATGGCGATTGCTTCTTTTGTTGTTATACCTTTGATTTCGTAGTATTCAGTTCCTTTTGGAAACTGATTTGAAAAATTACCACTATAAGTACCTTCTATGTCAGAATACTTAGTTACCTTACCTATTTTCTTACCAATTTGCTTGGGTTCAATATGAGCTTCTGAAATAATATAAATGTTACCATCGTAGACAACAAAGGCATATGCCCAACTTGCATAAGTTGTACTTATAAGAAAAGTAGAACCGATTAGAAAAATGAAAAATAAACTTATTATCTTCCTCAATTACATCCCCCCTTATAGAAATAGACGATGTAATATTGTTATTGTTGCAAATAAAATTGACAATAGTTTGGCATTCATTGCAGCGCTTCTTTTTAATATTTATTTCCTTTTACGTAATGCCAATACAAATGCAGCTAGTGATAGAATAACTGATACAATCGATAAAACTAAAGGTAGATTAGTGGACGTAGTCTCAACATCTGTTGTTTTTGTGTCGTCTTTGTGAGTGTCTTCAGTTGTAGCTTGATGATGATCCGCTGTTGATGTCCCTACAACAATATTTGTAATAGAATGTGGGGAATCTGCCCCTTCATCCCCTGTCCATTCAACGATACTACCATCTTTGTAGTATTGAAACGCATCCCATGCAGCCTTTGTTGCCTTTTCTGGGTTTTTAGCAACAAAAGTAAACTGTTGAAATTGTCCTGGTAGTATTCCTTCACCAGTAGACTCAAATGTGATTGATTTAACTTTTCCATTCGCATCCTTGTCAGCAGTATAAGTCCATTCTGGTACGGGCTGATAGGACATAATTTCAACCCCTTCAGGTGCTTTTAAAGTGAATTTAGTTGTTGGAATATCTTTTTCAACTGGGACCTTAACCGTATAAGTTTCCCATGCCCCTGTTGTTGATGTCTTTGGTGTCACCGTGACATGTGCACTGGCCACGCTCGTGAACAAAAATAACCCTAAAATAGTTGGTAGAAATACTTTTGAGATTTTTTTCATTATACTTTCTCCTCTATGTTGTTGTTTAATTACTTCCTACTAGGACATTGAAATGAGTATCGAGGGTTTCTAAGTCTTTGGTAAGGACATGAACTTGGACGTCCCATTGACCGGACATGTTAAAATTCAACCCTCTTGTTCCATATTTTCCATCCTTGACCTTCTCTAATATCTTAGAATCTTTTCCCATATCCATTTCTAATGAAGTAAAAGTAAGTGTTACTTGTTCAATATTCGTTATGGGCCTACCCTTTTCGTCCTTCAAACCTACTACGAAAGAGTTTTCTCCAATAACGTTCGGAGTCGCTTCAAATGTCATTCTAGTTCCTTGTTGAATAGTTTTTGTTTCTATAAAAGGTCCAGGAGATGCCATAGCAGTTGGTAGATTTGTTAATAAAACAGAAAGTCCCAAAACAAGTAGTCCTGGTGTTAACTCACCCCATAAGGTTGAACTCCATCCTGTTTCCCTACTACTCTTTCCTTTAAAAAAGTTTGCCATTGCAAAAATGATCATCAAAACAAATAGTAGGATTTTACCTGACAATACTCTTCCGTAATCAGTGGAAACAAGCGTTCTAAGATTAGGAACGTATGAAAGACTACTCATAAAGCCTGTTATTGCTAGAACAATTACAAGCACTATTCCCCATTTTGAAAACCTTTTTATGGTTGCTATAAACAAAGTCTTTGATTCCTTCTTTTGGCTTAAAGGGATCAAAGTTGCTAAAGGCAGTAAACTTCCAATCCAAATGGAGGCGGATAATAAATGAACGAAATCCAAGGAAATACTGTAAAACGTATTTGTGGATGATGCCGCATGACTGGTAAAGGACTTTGATAATAAAAGTCCTATTCCAAGTATAAGCGTCATCCAAAGTAATATTGGCTTATCCAATCGTTTCTTTATAACCAGATAGGTGGAAATAGAAAGCAAAAACACCCCATCGATTTGGATGATCCATGTTTTTCCAAAGAGAGTGTTCTCTATCATTTCCCTTAATACTTGGATACTTAGAACCTCATTCCAAGGTAAACCTGATTCTATAGTGGCTTGTAACGGTAAACTCAAAAGAATACTTAAACTTAAAATCAGGAACGAAAACTTGACTATTTTTCTAACTGCAGCTTTTACCCATAAATCTGTTACTAATTCCTTATGTAAAATAAACATGTAAAAAAAGAGTGCTCCAACCAAACATGCATTACTTACATATTGAAGCCAGCGAATGCTAAGAAGGTCCCATTTAGGCGTATAACCCTTTGACTCTTGATTGATATTGGATCTCTTTTGATTGCTCTCTAAGTCCCCTATCTGAAAGGGAATCACCCCTTGAACAGGATGACCATCACTAGAAACAACTCTCCATTGTATCCGGTACGTACCGTTTGGAAGATGATCGTTAAGGCCACATTCGATAACCGATGAATTTTCCGTATCAACATGCCCGTTTTTTTGATCTACACGATTCCCTTCTGAATCAAACACTTCTATCGAATGATAGGCCGGCTGAATTGGTTCATCAAACTCAATCATTACTTTCTCAGGTTGCTTTGAGAGTGTTTCATTCTCGGAAGGTGTTGATTTTTTTATGTATGCATGAGCGGAAGGAAATGAAGGATGCAAAAATAGAAAAAGATAAAATATGAGAGCAAAAACAATGCAGCTTTTTTTAAAACTCAATTTAGCACGTCCTCTCTATTTGTTGCATCCACAGCCAAACTCTCCACTCATTCTTTTCGAAATCTCTTCTACTGCTTGCTCAAAGCGAAATATTGTTCCCCCAAAACCTTTTTGAAATTGCTGAGCATATTTTATTGAATCAAAGGTGAGAACTTGTGGTTGACAGCAGTTCAAATTAAAATCTGCATCAAGTAGAAAATAAGCCAATTTTGCACTAATCGTTGTATTTTGAAGGAAGTCACGACAAATGATTTGAGATACATTTTTTTCAATATCTTTGTATCGTAACAACCCACAGTGTGGGCAACAAAATTGCTCGACCACTTGATAATTCGTGATGATTTGCATTGGGTGTCGGTTGTTCATTTCTTTTAAACAGTAGGTACAAGCATTTGGTGAAACATTCGCCATGCTAACTAACGATACCCCGCCAGATGTCTTGTTAATCTTATTTTCCTCTAGTAAGGGCTTAATATCCCGGTACACAGTCATTTCAGATACATTTAAACGCTTACTAATGTCGGCAATTGAAAGTGTTCCTTCTTCATTCAGCCAAGTTAATATTTGATTCTGTCTTTCAATTGGAAGCAAATTAGGCCCTCCTCTTCTTCCTTAATAATTCCTTCACAAGAATACATTAAGATATTTAAACTACATTAACAAGATACAAATGTGAATTTCTTGTGAAATTTTTTATCGTTTTCACAGTTTTTCACAAAAAATAACACGTAATAGTATGAGACAGGCTCCTCTTTTCATATATTGCTAAAAGTATTACATTAAATTAGATTCTTTTTTCATAAAGAAATGAAGAAGGAGGCGGAGCTATTATGTTACTTTGTGTTAGTATTATGTTCATTTTTCTACTTACTAGTTTAATTGTCTACAATACATATTTATTAAGAAAACGCCTAAGTCCTATGGCTGCGATGGTCATCAGCATGACCAGTTCAATGTTGACGAGTGTGGCGTTAGGAACATTCTTAGGGATTTATATACTTGAAAAGGATTTAACGCTTCCCACCATAATAGCTGTATCCATTGGGATGTTTATAGGGTATATCACAGGAAGACCCATTTCTCTGATTGTTTCGTTAGAGGGAATGACTGCTGGGGTCATGGGTGGGATGATGGGAGCCATGTTAGGGGTTATGGTACCGCCCAATAATACTGAGGTTATTGTATGCTTTATTGATGTTGTGTATTTATTGGTGTACATAGTCCTGTTTCGTGTAATAGCTGAGGAAACCAATTCAAGTAAAACTATAAGTAAGTTGTTACCATTCATTTTCGTATTGGTATTGATTGGCCTTCTTGTTTGGCTAAATTTCCTCTTCCTTTTTAATTGAAGATGATTGGCTACCCGGTTTTCTTGTTTTGGTAGCCAATTATTAAACTGTTAATATATCTTAATTTAATTCATTAAACCGTCCCATCAATATCATATTATAGTAATTTCCATCTGACAGAAGTTTGTCTTTCTTAAGGACCCCTTCTACTTCAAAACCATACTTTTCATATAACTGGATCGCTTTATCATTCGTTTCAAGAACATTCAAGGTGATTTTCTTGATTCCTATTGAATCTGCCCAATTTATCGATTCAATTAAAAATCTCTTTCCAATCCCATAACCCCAATACTCTTTTAACACACAAACACCAAATTCAGCTTTATGAGCATTCCTTTTTAAAATGCTTCCTACACATCTTGAAAAACCAACAATTTTACCATCGGCCTCAGCAACTAAGAACAGGTTATTCTTACTCTCTGTATCATTTTTAATGATTTGTTTAAACCCCGCCTCATCTATGTATGCCTCGCCTCTTTCTCTCTCAAGGTTTTCCGTTTCACCATCAATCTGTAATCTTACTTCTGATAAGTTTTTGGCATCCTTCTCTTCTGCAGACCTCACAATATAACGTAAATTATTAACATCAAATTCTTTTGGATTCACAATCATTCCAATTCCCCCTTGGAAAAAGTTGACACCAAAATAGGATACTTTATTCCGACTGGAAATGCCAATATAATCTACATAAATTTCCCAACCACTCTAAAAGTCTCTATTTTCCATATCTTAGCATAAGTAAAAAGAATCATTTTGTTCTTTTTCAGAAAAATCGAATAACTATTTATACAAATAATGGGACTATTAAAATATAATTCAAGAGAAATACAAAAATTTTAAAAGGTGGGTAGTTATTATGAAAGCATTAAAATCTATTATTATCTGGGGGATTGTTTCTGCACTCGGTGCTTCAGGCTTTGCAGTCATGGCCTTGAACAACGGTGAAAGCATTAATGCCATCTGGCTCGTTACTGCCGCTATCTGTGTTTATGCCGTAGCCTATCGGTTTTACAGCAAGTTTATGGCTAGGAAAGTATTTGAACTGGATGACCACCGAAAAACACCAGCAGAAATCAACAATGATGGTAAAGACTATGTTCCTACAAACAAATGGGTTCTTTTCGGACATCACTTTGCAGCTATTGCGGGGGCAGGACCGTTAGTCGGACCTATTCTTGCAGCGCAAATGGGTTATTTGCCTGGAACAATCTGGATTGTGGTCGGTGTAGTTCTTGCCGGTGCAGTTCAGGACTTTATCATTTTATTTGGCTCCATGCGTCGGAATGGTAAATCACTTGGTGAAATGATTAAGGAAGAAATTGGACCAATCACTGGCTTGATTTCAATGATTGGCATATTAGGTATTATGATTATTTTATTGGCCGTTTTAGCACTCGTTGTCGTGAAAGCGCTTACCGGTAGCCCGTGGGGAATGTTTACGATTGCGGCAACGATTCCTATTGCCATCCTGATGGGATTTTATATGCGTTATATTCGTCCTGGTCGTATCGGTGAGGCCTCTCTAATCGGGGTAGTCCTTCTCCTGCTCTCTATTTATGGCGGACAATATGTTTCTCAGCACGTCGAGTTAGCAAAGATGTTTACCTTTTCAGGTGAAACCATTGCCATCATGATGATTATTTATGGATTCATTGCTTCAGTTCTTCCCGTCTGGATGCTTCTTGCACCTCGTGACTATTTAAGTACCTTCTTAAAAATCGGTACCATTGTTGGACTTGCTTTAGGGATTATCATTGTTGCTCCTGATTTACAAATGCCAAGCATGACAAAGTTTATTGATGGTACTGGCCCTGTATTTGCAGGAAATCTGTTTCCTTTCCTATTTATCACTATTGCTTGTGGATCCGTATCAGGATTCCATGCACTTGTTTCTTCAGGAACAACGCCAAAAATGATCGAGCGAGAGTCTCACGCCCAACCAATCGGATACGGTGCCATGTTAACAGAATCCTTCGTTGCTGTAATGGCCATGATTGCTGCCTGTGTACTGACCCCGGGTATTTACTTTGCGATCAACAGCCCCCCTGCTGTTATTGGAACGGATGCAGTCCAGGCTGCCCAGACTGTTTCTAGTTGGGGATTCACTATTATACCTGATGATTTGACCAAGCTGGCCAATGATGTTGGGGAACAAACCGTTCTTTCACGGACTGGTGGTGCACCTACCCTTGCGATTGGAATGGCCGTTATTTTTTCAAATGTAATCGGTGGCAAGACTTTGATGGCCTTCTGGTACCATTTTGCCATTCTATTTGAAGCCTTGTTTATTTTAACAACAATTGATGCTGGAACAAGAGTAGGACGCTTTATGATTCAGGATATTCTTGGCACTGCCTATAAACCATTCGCAAAAACAGAGGCACTTATACCAAATATTATCGCAACAACTCTCTGTGTTTTTGGTTGGGGATATTTTCTCTACCAAGGTGTTATTGATCCACTTGGAGGAATCAATACGTTATGGCCTCTCTTTGGGATTGCAAACCAAATGCTCGCAGCAATCGCCCTGCTCCTTGGAACGACGGTCCTTTTAAAAATGGGAAAAAAAGCATATGTATGGGTAACGCTCGTTCCAACCACCTGGATTTTGATTGTTACAATGGCTGCCGGATGGCAAAAGCTCTTCCACGAAAATCCCAAAATTGGCTTTTTGGCACACTCGAAGGTTTTCAAGGAATCATTAGATGCTGGTAAAGTCCTGGCCCCAGCGGCAAATAAAGAGCAAATGAAGCAGGTTTTGCTCAATGACTATATTGATGCTGCCCTGTGTGGATTTTTTATGGTAGTGGTTATAGCCGTGCTTATTGCTTCCTTCCGAATTTGGATTAAGGTATTAAAAAATCACAAAATGGATTTACATGAATCCCCTTATGTTCCTAGGGATGATGGAGACATAAAGCATTATGCTTAATATAATAAGAGAGGTTTTTTCATACCGAAAGCAATTTTTATCCCTGCTGGTTGGTGTCCCAAGTTATGAAAAGTACGTGGAACATATGAGAACACACCATCCAAAGGATCCGATTAAATCAAGGAAGGAATTCTTTTGTGAAGCACAGGAAGCCCGGTACAATGGTAAGGGTGGAAAAGTATCGAGGTGCTGTTAGCTTATTGCCTATATCCATTATGGATATGGGCTTTTTATTTTTACAGTCTAATATTTATGTTTTATATAAGTGATAGCAACTTTCTCACCTGAGCCAGCTTCTGCTCGTTTGGCAAAATCATGGCAATCAAACCAAAGGTAACTTCTGACAGTGTTCCTTCATTCATGGGCTTCTTTGTCAGAACATGAGCCAACTTCTGACAGTGTTCCTTCATTCA